>JAZQPJ010000077.1:0-124496 GCA_045628525.1 Bacteroidales bacterium | reverse complement strand
CTCCCAACCCTTGGGAAACCTCGCCGCACGTTCGCGCCAACCCTTCCTAACCCTTAACCCCAAAAATGAGGCTAAAGTCCCTTTCCCTCCCCTTTCACTCCCCTTAATACCCTTAAAACCCTTAACCTTAAAACCCTTATGAAGAAAGAAACCCTCCGCTGGATCATCCAGATCCTGATCAGCATCCTCTCGGCCGTTGCCACCTCGCTTGGCACCACCTCGTGCATCGCCCTGCTTGCCTAACCGATTAGCAAGTAATAAAGGCCGAGTGTCATGAGTGTCATGAGTGTCGAGTGTCATGAAACTATGCGACGACTGAAGGCTGTTGTCGATGATGGACGATGGCGTGTATGGCTGGAACTCAAGGTCCATGAGTTTCTAATGAATAAAATACAAGGGATCGGACAGAATTTTGGTTCTTGTTCGAAAAAACTAGGGATTTCTGAAAAAAAAGTTGTAATAATGCGTTTTTCTTATTATCTTTGCACCCGAAAGAAAAGAAGTTAAACTTCAATGAGAATAAACACATGGAAATTGCTATCTATATCATTGCGGGATTGATCGTTGGTGCGCTTATCGGATTCCTTGTGGCCAGGAGCCAGCGGAGCAAGCTGGAGACTGCGTTTGCGGTGCTTCAGGCCAATAAGGAGCATGTTGAGGCGAAGGCTAAGGAGGACCTGCAGGAGGTAAAGGATGACATGGCCCGGCAACTGAAGCAGCAGCAGGAATACTATCAGCGTGAGCTTGAGGCTGCGAAGGCGAACTGGCTGTCGGAAAAGCAAACACTGCTGGAGACTAAGCAGCAGATGCAGGAGGCCACAGAGACTCATTATCAGCGTATCCTTGCCGCCAAGGAAGAGGAATACAAGAATGTCGTTACGGCCAAGGACGAAGAACATCGCAATGCCATGGCTGCCAAGGTCGAGGAGCATAAGAATGCCATTGCAGCTCAGGAGAAGCGTCACGATGAGGCTGTGGAGAGCATGAAGGCAGCGTTTGGCCAGACCATCGAGAACCTGAAGGCCAACATGAAGGCTGCCACCGAGGACATGCTCAAGACACGCCAGGAGGAGTTCTCGACGCTGAGCCAGCGCAACATCAAGGGCATCGTGGATCCGCTGAATGAGACCATCGCCAAGATGAAGGAGGCCATGGAGGGCTACTCGAAGGAGCAGAGTGAGTTCAGCGGCACGATGAAGACCAATCTGGACACTATCATCAAGCAGACCGAGACGGCACGTCAGAGTGCGGTGGAGCTGACCACGGCCCTGAAGCACGACTCGAAGGTGCAGGGTGACTATGGCGAGGCCATCCTCGACGAGATACTGAGCCGCCAGGGCTTCACCGAGGGCATCCACTACGAGCTGCAGTATGTGATGAAGGACGACGAGGGACGTGCCCTGCGCGACGAGGAGGGCGTGGGCCTGCGTCCGGATGTGCTGTTCCACATCGACACGAAGCGTGACGTGATCATCGACTCGAAGATCAACCTCACCGACTTCATCAACTTTGCCAATGCCACCACGCCCGACGAACGCAAGATGCATCTGGAACGCCATGTGCGCAGCATCGAGAAGCAGGTGCAGCTGCTGTCGCAGAAGAACTACTTCAAGTACCACAAGAATACCAACTTACGCATGGACTACGTGATCATGTTCGTGCCTATCTCGGCTGCCTGGTGGGAGGCCATGCGACACAAGCCCAGCCTGTGGCGCGAGGCGATGGAGAACAACGTCTATATCGCCGACGAACAGACCCTCTTTGCAGCCTTGCGCATCATCAAGCTGACGTGGACGCAGATTGCGCAGGTAAGTAACCAGAAGGAGATCTTCGAGCTGGTGAACGAGATGATAGACCGCGTGGGACAGTTCATGAAGTCGTACACCGCCATCGGTACCGCCCTCAAGAGCGCACACGATGCCTATGTCAAGGCCGAAGAGAAGCTCACTCCTGGCGGCCAGAGCATCCTGACCACCACGGCCAAGTTGCTCAAGAAGGGCGCTCAGGACAGCAAGAAGAACCCCGTGGCCAAGTTCGTGGACGTGGACGATGTGGAGCAGCTGCCCGAGCCGGAACCGATGCAGGAAGACGAATAGCCTGAAGGTGTTACAACTACTATAGCCAGACGTAGCTGGAACTCGAGATATCGAGATTTCGATTTGTTGGTAATCACGAAAAATAAACTAACTCAACTTACTCACAACATGAAACTAAGCAATGGCATGGAGATCCCGAGGATATGGAGACGCTGAATGCTCTCAACATCAACCTGCGCTCCAACAAGGACAACGACCCCGAGACGTTCCCTTGGTAAGAATACAAAGAGCCCCGATTGCTTCAATGTTGCAACCGGGGCTCTCTTAGCTTTTTTTTAGAATGCGTAGTTCAGACCGATGCCGAACACGCGGTTGGTGCGGCTGTAGGTGTCGCTCTTGACCAATGGGCTGCCATTGGGCAGGGTGCCGGCTACGACATCGACGGTGCGATCCTCGTAGAGCGTCTGCATGAAGCCGAGGTCGATGCCGAGCTTTTCGGTGACGTTGACGCGGAGGCCTGCGCCCCAGCTCTGCGAATTGGTGACGAACGAGAGGTCGTTCATGTAGGCGTCAGCGAGGTCGTAGTTGGTGGTCTGCCAGCCGCATGAGAGGGTGATGAGCGGACAGAGGTCGTACTCGATGCCGGCGGTCACCTCCCAGGTGTCGCCATCGATGTTGTCCTGCTTGTTGCCGAACTGTGTGGCGTTCTGGTCACCATAGGTATGGAAGCCGGCCTGCAGGCGGAGTGCCTGGATGGGGCTGTACTGCACGCCCAGGGTGAGGAGCGATGGGATGTCAGCAGCCACGCTCTTGCCGTCCTGGAACTGGCCGAGCACAGGATTGCTGCCAGCCTGCTGTGCGGCGAAGTCGTTCATCTCTGACTTGTTCTTTAGTCGCAGACGGGTCTTGAACTCGTACTTGGCAGCCACGTTCCACTGCTCGTTGATGCGCCAGTCGATGCCGAGCATCGGGGTAAGGCCGAAGCCGGACTGGTCGGTGTTGAGGGTGAGGCTGCGGTCGTCGAGCACCTGTTCGCCCGCGTCGCTGAGCTGGCCTGTGCCCTGGGTGCCGGGGAATCCGAGCGTCACCTGAGCCGGAACGGTGTACTGGTAGTCAACCGTGTATGCGTACTGGGCCTTGATGTCCTGCACATAGCCGTTGTAGTTGTTGGTGGCATAGACGCCACGCACACCGGCATAGACGGCCAGGTTGTCCAGCACCTTGTAGGTGGCGCCGAGCGAGAGGCCGAAGTAGTACTGGCGGCCCTTCATGTAGGCATTGAGCGAGTAGCCGGTGAGCTGGCTGCTGACGTCATAGCCGCTCTGGGTGGTGGCCGCAATCATTTCGGCATAAGGCTGCGGAATGCCTGCAGCAACAAGACCCTGTGTCACCTGGCCCTGCACCATGCCAGGCAGTACGGCACCCACCTGCTGGTTCACCATTCCATTGACCACGGCAGGCACAAGCTGGTAGAGCTGTCCGGCATAGAGCGCCTCGAACGAGCCCAGGCCCTGGTCGAACTCGCACTTGCCGCCACCGCCGCCGAGGGCGAAGTTGGCGTTGATGCTCCAGCGGTCCCAGTTGTGGCTCCACTGGATGCTTGGGATGACGGGTGCGTAGGCATCGCCCTTGAAGTCGTGTGTCGTGTTGCTATTCTCGTTGTTGAGCGCAAAGAGCGGGAAGGTGGTCGAGATGTCGCGCGACTGCTTGGCGTTCTGGATGTTGAAGCTGAAGTGCGAACCTGGTGTCAGGAAGGCAGTACCGGCAGGGTTCATGTAGAGGCCGGTGATGTCGATGATGGCGTCCTGGCTCAACTGGCGCAGGAAGGCAGCATTCTGGTTGGTGTTGGTTACTAATCCGCCAGCCATGAGAGGGAGGGTGGCGAGCATAGATACAGCAGTAATGTTGATCTTCTTCATATCGGATTGTTGTTATTGATTTTCCGATGCAAAGGTACTGCTTATAATCGAATAATAAAGATTGAAAACAAAGAATAATGCACAAACGGGTACGTAGTGTGCCGTGTTTGTGCATTGTTTTGCTCAAATATGGGGTACAGTGTGCGGTTAGTGGACATCGATGCCGTCGAAATAGATGTCGCTGATGCCCGTGTCCTCGTACTTCGAACCAGGATAGATCTCGCGGATGATGAAGCGTATCTGGATGAGCGGCTTGCTCTCCAGGTGCTTGCGGTCGGCATAGCCGATGGTGGGCACATCGAACCATTGATCCGAACGCTCGTCCTTGAGGTTGAGCAGGGCATGCTTCTTGCCGTTGACCTGCACTTCGAGCACCTTGACACGCCCGTTCTCGCGCCAGGCCTTCTCAGTACGGACGATGCCGTTGACCACATGAATTTCGGTGATGCGCGGATTGTAGGCGGGCAGGGAGTATTCGATCCACTCGCCAATGCCGGGGCCCTTGGCACCCTCCACCCAGGCGGTCTTGTAGCTGAGGTCGTGAGCATTGGATGGCTCGTAGTTCTGGCCACCTATGGGTGAGAGCGTGGAGCTGGCAATCTGCTCACCGATGTTGCATCCGCAGTAGAAACTGCAGCCATAGCCGTCGATGTCGTAGATGTCTTCGGCCAGTTCGTCATCGAATGCAGCAATGGCTTCGGGCGAGAAATCGAGAGGCTTGGTCCATTTGGGCAGCAGGCTGGGCACGCCCTCCTTCCGAGAGACCGGTGACTTGGCCTTCTTGGGCGGATTGAGGTAGAAGGTGCCATCGACCCATGTAAGCTTGCGGCCATCAGCCAGGGTGAGGTCCTTGCCTTCGCGTGGCAAGCGGATGCCCTTGTAACTGCTCACACCCACGATGGGAGGCAGCATGGGGCGAAGCACCTTGCTCTCTTCCATGTATTCATAGAAGAGCAGGTCGCTGGCTCGGTAGCTGGTGAAGTATTGGTCCTCGACGGGATTGTCGTAGTTGAAGTTGAGTGCCACGATGCGCGTGCCATCCAGTTTGCGCCAGTAACAGCACTCTACCAGCAGCTTGCCATCGTTGCGGAAATCGACACACAGATATCCGTGGCGAGGATCGACGATGGATGTCTGCGGCGTAGCTTCGTCCAATGCTGCCTCTTCGGGATCAGAGACGTAGGCTTCGGCCATGTACCAGAGGTCGATATAGTAGCTGTTGCTGATGGCTTGGAAGAATGAGACTACACCGGGATGTCCCTCAACGACGGGCCAGAGATGATACTTGGTGGCAGTGAGTTCCTCAATGCCGATGTAGCGGTCGGCATACTCCAGGCGAGTCATGTCAGGTGTAGCGGGAGCATTGGATTGCTGTGCCATGGCTATGGATGACGCGAGTAAGAGGCATAGCCCGAGAGTCAGCTTGTCGTTAAGGTGTGTCATAGCGTTAAAAGGATTGATACGAGGCACAAATATAGATATTATATGTGTAATGTGCAAATCCGATGGCAAAAATCTTCGATTTGCTTGTTTTTTTAACAGAAAGTGTGTATCTTTGCCGCCGATTTTGAACAAAATATGTACTCTTTTTAGAGCAAACAATGAAAAAGGTATTGACTATATTGCTCATGCTGGGTCTGGTGTGGCTTGGCATGGCAGCACAAAAGAAAAAGTCTGTGTCCGAGTCTCGTGCCGAGGTGACCATCCAGACCACGATGGGCAAGGTGGTGGTGGCGCTCTACAACCAGACGCCGCTGCATCGCGACAACTTCCTGCGCCAGGTGCGTCGTGGCTACTACGATGGCCTGCTCTTCCATCGCATCATCGAGGGCTTCATGATCCAGACGGGCGACAGCATCAGTCGTGAGGTCTCGGCTCAGGAGTTCAAGAACAGCGACGGCCCCTCGAAGGACCCGCTCATCCCTGCCGAGTTCCGCTTCCCCGAGCTCTTTCACCGTCGTGGCGTGCTGGCTGCAGCGCGTGAGGGCGATGAGGTCAACCCTACGCGTGCCAGTTCGCCCTTCGAGTTCTATCTGGCCTGGGGCAAGTTCTATCAGCCCAAGGACATGCGCGAGATGCAGGAGCGCGTCCTGTCGCGCGAAGACAGCACCACGCAGGTGGTCTTCCCCGAGGAGCTGTTCGATGCCTACGAGATCGATGGCGGCATCCCGCATCTCGATGGCAGCTACACCGTCTTTGGCGAGGTCATCAAGGGCCTCGACGTGGTAGGAAACATTCAGGCGGTCAAGACCGATAGCCTCGACCGCCCGTTGAAGGATGTCAGAATCAAGAAAGCTTGGATCTCTAAAGATCTTTAGGAGTTTGAGACTCCCTTCAGTTCCACCTCCTTCATTGTCGAAGAGAAGGCGAGCACCTTTTCGCCAAACTCCTTGTGGAAGTTCGTGTCGGCCGGATTGGCCACCTCGAGCTTCCACTTCTTTAATGTCTTGAGGTCCGGAACCTCCACCATCACGCAGTAGCCGAACTTCTCATCGCCAATGTCGGTGAGCAGGTGTACGAATCGCAGACGCAGCAGGAGGCCTCCCTGACGCAAGGCAGGAAGGTACACGTCGCGCATATAGGTGAGGAACGGCTGCAGGGTGCGCTCGCCCTCCACGTGGAAAGAGGTGTTGTAGATCAGCATTCGTTTGAAATGTATAATGTTATTCCCACTCCATGGTGCGCGATCCGTCCTCGTTCACCGTGATGTGTACGTTGACCACGTCGCCAGGGAGCAGATCCTCCACGTTCTCAGGCCACTCGATGAAGCAGAGGGCCGACGACTCCATGTAGTCCTCGAAGCCGAAGTCCATGGCCTCTTCGAGCGTCTTGATGCGATAGCAGTCGAAGTGGTAGATCAGTTCGGCTGTGGTTTCAGAGCGATATTCGTTGACGATGGCAAAGGTGGGCGAGTTCACCTCGTCCTCCACGCCCAGTGCCAGGCACACGGCCTTGATGAAGGTGGTCTTGCCAGCTCCCATCTCGCCACGGAAGGCGAAGACGGTGCGATCGTCCATGGCGGCAATGAAGTCGTGTGCTGCCTGTGGCAGGGCCTCTACGTTTGGTATGGAAATTTTCATAACATTTTCAATTGTTTGGCTCCATCAATGAAATCATAGGAAATCAATCTTCGAATTCTATTTTTTTTGATTTTTTTGATGGATAAAAATCCTAGTATTGGCGAGCTCCGAATATGGCAGTGCCCACCCTCACCATATTCGCACCCTCCTCGATGGCGACCGGGTAGTCGTCGCTCATGCCGAAGCTGAGCACGGGGAAGTCCTGCGGCGAGAAACCCTGAGCCTTCAATGGGCCGTCGAGCAGGGCGCGTTGACAGGCTGTGATCTGACGGAACTCCTGTCGCCACTGCGCCTCGTCATCGACAAACGATGCCATGCCCATCAGGCCGCGCAGGCTGACGTGTGGCCAACGTTTGCGGATGTCGTTGCTGGAGAGCAGCGCGATGAGTTCCTGGGGCGAGAAGCCCGACTTGGTCTCCTCCTGCGCCACATGCAGTTGCAACAGCACAGGGATGCGTCCGTCGCTCAACGTGCCAAGCGTTGCACTGTCAGCCACCGAGGCGAAACGCTGCACGCGCTCCTCGTGGAA
The DNA here is from genome assembly GCA_045628525.1 of Bacteroidales bacterium. Lineage (GTDB taxonomy): Bacteria > Bacteroidota > Bacteroidia > Bacteroidales > UBA3663 > Liminaster. The sequence goes on along the minus strand of JAZQPJ010000077.1, from coordinate 116,932 downwards.
ACGCACAGCCTGACGCTCCACCTCGTCGAGCAACCGCTCGCTGTCGATGCTGTGGATCAGCGACACCACGGGGGCCAGGTACTTCACCTTGTTGGTCTGCAGATGGCCGATGAAGTGCCACTCCACGTCCTGGGGCAACGCCTCCACCTTCACCTTCAGCTCGTTCTCGCGACTCTCGCCGAAGATGCGCTGTCCGGCCTCGTATGCCTCCTGCAGCGCCTCCACAGGGTGATATTTCGACACCGCCACCAGCGTGACGTGCGGGGGCAGGGAGGAGCGTACCAAGAAGAGGTTGTTAGTAATCATTGTTTGAAGGGTTTGAGCAGTTTGATAGGTTTGAGGAGTTTGAGGGGTTTGAGGAGAGGTTGACTTTCGAACTTTTCAAACTTTTCGAACCTTTCGAACTTTCGAACCTTTCAAACCTTTCGAACTTTTCGAACCTTTCAAACTAAAACAGCTTTACTCCGCCTGCGCATTCTCCTTCACCTCCACGCCGAACACATCCATCAGCGCGGTCTCAGAGATCGTGTTGATTTCCCAGTCGCTCATGGTGCCCTTCATGCCGTCCTCCAAGTTCTTCACAGCGCGCTGGAAGTCGCTTGCCTGTACCAGCATAACGGATGCGGTCTTCTTCTCGGCGCCCGACTTCTCGTCCAGGGTGATGAAGTTCACCTTGGCGCGATACCACTTGTCGCCCTGTGGGTCGATGAACATCTCCGAGATGCGCTCCTTCTTCACGGCGGTCACCTCGAACTCGCCCACGATGAATGGGGTCATCTCCTCGATGATGCGGTTCTCTGCCTCGGTGAAGGTCATTGCGTCCACCAGATATGCTTCGGTCACTTTCTTCTGAGTGCCTGTCTCGAGTGTCTTCTCATACTTGATCTTGCACTCGTACCAATTAGTCATTGCCATAGTTTTAAAAAGGGTTTTAAGTGGAGTGAAAGTGGAGTGAAAGTGGAGTGAAAGGGACGAATGTTTTGGCTGACGGACCACTGGCACTATCGTCCCTTTCACTACCTTTTCACTCCTCTTTCACTCCTTTTTCACTACTTTTAATTTGTAAATTTATCTGCTCGATATATCCCAGCACCTCGTCCCTGCCCGTGCCCTTTTCGGCACTGGTGGCGAACATCGGAGGCAGCTCCTCCCAGTCCTGCAGCAGGCGGGCGCAGTAGGCCTTGTAGTTCATGTGCCACTGTCGCTGGCTGATCTTGTCCAGTTTGGTGAAGATGATGGCGAAGGGGATGCCATTCATGGCCAGCATCTGCATGAACTCCAGGTCGATGCGCTGCGGGGCATGGCGGCTGTCGATCAGCAGCATCACGCACGTCAGCTGCTCGCGGCCCAGGATGTAGCCGTTGATCAGGCGGTCCAGCTTGGCCAGCCCCTCCTTGCCCAGACGGGCATAGCCGTAGCCTGGCAGATCCACGATGTACCATTCGTCGTTGATGTTGAAGTGGTTGATGAGCAGCGTCTTGCCCGGCTTCGACGATGTCTTGGCCAGTCCGCCATGCTGTGTCAGCATGTTGATGAGCGACGATTTGCCCACGTTCGATCGTCCGATGAAGGCCCATTCGGGCAGCTTCGTGTCGGGGCACTTGCGCCAGTCGGCGTTGCTGATCATGTATTCGGCTTTCTTGATAACCATGTTTCTTAGCGTCGGGAAATTGTAATATTTGCGGCGCAAAGATACGCATCTTTTCCGAGAAAACCAAAAAAACGCTAAAAAAACGACCAAAAGTTTGTCCACACCATATTTTATTTATATCTTTGCGCTCCTAAGTGTGCGATTATCGGCATGCTTGTTTTTTTGTACATCGATCAATAACCGTTTTTAATGATATGAACAAGAAATTTTTATCAGCCATTAGCCTTGTGCTGGCCTTGTGTGCAGCACCTACCTTAACTTCATGTCTGGAGGACGTCGATGAGGGCGAGAACGAAGCCCTCTTCCAGGGTTACTTCACCACCGACGGCACAGCCAGCAGCATCATCCTCCATCAGGACGGCGGCGGCACCGTCTATCCCGACGTGTCCACCATCAAGAATCCTGCCGACTTCCTCAAGAACGAGCGCTACCTGCTCCAGTTCAAGTATAAGCAGAAGAACATCTCGGAGGATGGCAACAGCATCAACTCAGCCGAGCTCTACGGTGGCGAGGTCATCCCAGTGTCCAATCCGATGACCCTCTCTTTGGCCAACGACTCCACCCGTCTGGTCATGTCCACCGACAGCCTCTTCTCCATGCGCAAGCTCACCGGCGTCTGGGCTTATCGCGGCTTCCTCAACGTCATCGTAAATGGCGACTATTCGTACGTGGTCAAGAATGGCGAGACCGTGTACATCCGTCCTACCATCACCGCTGTATTCGATCCCGAGAAGCAGCAGGAGCCTAACCGCCTCGACCTGACGCTCTGCTACAACCGTCACACCGACAACTCGGCCTACACCGCCACCGCCTACGACTTCTTGACCTCGTTCCGCCTTGACCAGTTCACTGCTCTCGTGCCTGGCAACGACTCCATCCGCATCACCCTCTCCGGCCTCGGCCTCAAGGACCAGACCATCAAGGTGGGCCGCCAGGACCTGCAGAAGGGAAATTACAAGTAATCCATTCCCGTCGAGTCCTATCGAATCCAATCGAGTCCTATCGAAAAAAATAACAATAGCATAAATGAACAAGAACACTCTCATCGGTACGCTGCTGATCTGCGTCCTGCTCTTCGGCTACACCTGGTACAGCCAGCCATCGCCCGAGCAGATCGAGGCTCAGCGCCGCTACCAAGACTCTCTCGCCCAAGCCCAGCGTGAGGCTTTGGTCGATAGCGTGGCACAAGCCGAGCTCGCTGCCATGAAGGGCGATGATGCCCAGATCAACGCTATGGACAGCGCTGCCGTAGCTGCCCTCGACAGCCTCAACAATCTCCGCGCCATCCAGACTTACGGCAACCTGGCCGAGGCAACTCGTGGCGAGGCTCAGACCGTCACCCTGCACAACGACGTGCTCACTCTGGAACTCTCTACCAAAGGCGGTCAGATCAGTCGTGCCACACTCAATAGCTTCGATGACTATCTGGGTCGTGACCTCGAACTCTTCAACGCTCAGAACAACGAGCTCTATTACACCATCAACACCCCCAAGGGCTCATTCAGCACGGATAAGTTCTACTTCAAGCCTGTCAAGGTGACCGACACCGAGGCTACCATGCAGCTCAAGACATCTGACGATGCCGTCCTCGAGTTTGTGTATCGCCTGCCTGAGGCGGACAGTTACCTCGTGGAGTACAGCATCCACACTGTCGGTGCCGAGCGCATGATCAACGATCGCACCGTGATGCTCAACTGGCGCCAGTCGCTGCCTCGCACCGAGAAGGGCCAGTACTTTGAGGGCCGCTATTCCGAGCTCTACTACAAGTACGCAGGTCAATCGACCAGCAACATGTCGAGCATGTCGCCCGACGATGAGACACTCGACAGCCGCCTCACCTGGTTCGCTTTCCAGAATCAGTTCTTCTCAACGATGCTCGTCACCAACGACATCTTCACCGCCGGCCGTCTCCGCAGCGAGCCTGTCAAGGAGGAGACCGACTCCACCACCATCAAGAAGTATTATGCCGAGAACCTCGAGTTCGAGCTCGACACCCGCCTCAATGAGCAGGTCGTGCCCATGTGCCTCTACCTCGGCCCCAAGGACTACTGGCGTCTCTCTGACATGAACGAGCAGGCTGCTGCCTTCGTAGGCAAGCAGAACGAGGATCTGAAGATGGAGAAGTCCTACTACCTGGGCTGGCCTATCGTGCGCCAGGTCAATCAGTGGGTCATCATCCCGATCTTCCACCTGCTGGAGAAGATGATCAGCAACTACGGCATCATTATCCTCATCCTGACCCTCTTCATCAAGCTCATCACCCTGCCAATGACCTACAAGTCGTACAAGTCATCGGCCAAGATGCGCATTGCTCAGCGTCTGCCCGAGGTGCAGGCCATCAACGAGCGTTATCCCGACCAGGAGCAGGCTATGGAGAAGCAGCAGGCCCTCATGGCCTTCTACAGTAAGATCGGCGTGAGCCCTGCCGGCGGCTGCCTGCCAATGCTCATCCAGTGGCCAGTGCTCTTCGCGCTGTTCTACTTCTTCCCTACGAGCATCGAGTTCCGCCATCAGCCATTCCTGTGGGCCGATGACCTTTCGACCTACGATGCCATTCTTACCTGGGATGCCAACATCCCTGTAGTCAACTGGATCTTCGGCCATCACCTCTCGCTCTTCTGCGTGCTCATGACCGTTACCAACCTCTTCTACACCTGGCTCATGCAGAAGCAGAATCCTGCCCAGCAGTCCATGCCTGGTATGAAGTTCATGATGTACGGCATGCCTTTGATGTTCCTCGTGTTCCTCAACAACTACTCGGCAGGTCTCTCTTACTACTATTTCCTCTCCACTCTCCTGGGCATCCTCATCACCTACTGCATCCGCTGGTCGATGAACGATGACAAGATCCTGCAGCAGATGAAGGATCACATGAAGAAGCCCGCCAAGGCCAAGAAGGCCAACGGCTGGATCGCCCGCCTCCAGGAGGTGCAGCGCCAGCAGCAGGAGCAGCTCCGCAAGCAGCGCGAGGAGCAGATGCGCAAGCAGCGAAGATAACGCGTCTGGCATCAACGACACAACACACAACAAAAAATCACCGCGGCTCCCTTCAACGAGGGTCGCGGTGATTTTTTGTTGTGTGGCGATGATTACAGCTCCAGATCGCCGTCATGCTCTTCGTGCCAAGGCAGGCCCTGGATGTTGAGCTCGGCCATGAATGGATCTGGGTCGAACTCCTCGACGTTGTGCACGCCTGGCTTAGACCAGATGCCCTTGAGGAACATCATGGCGCCGATCATGGCTGGCACGCCGGTGGTGTATGAGACGCCCTGCATGCCTGTCTCCTCGTAGGCAGCCTTGTGCGAGCAGTTGTTCCAGACGTAATAGGTGTGCTCCTGGCCATCGTTGCCGATGCCACGGATGCGGCAGCCGATCGAGGTTTCGCCATCGTAGTTCTCGCCCAGCTCCTTAGGATTAGGCAGCACGGCCTTGAGGAACTGCAGAGGCACGATCTTGACGACCACGTCACCCGAACCGTCGGCAGCAGGTGCCTTGTACTCGATCTCGTCGATACGGTCCATACCGATGTTCTGAATCACTTCGAGGTGCTTGAGGTAAGCCTCGCCAAAGGTCATCCAGAAGCGGGCACGCTTGATGGTTGGATAGTTGATCACGAGCGACTCGATCTCCTCGTGGTGCAGCAGGTACGACTCCTTAGGGCCGATGCCAGGGTAGTTCAATGGCTGGTGGATCTCCATTGGCTCGGTCTCGTGGTACTCGCCATTCTCCCAGTAGAGGCCCTTCTGGGTGATCTCGCGGATGTTGATCTCTGGGTTGAAGTTGGTGGCGAAGGCCTTGTGGTGGTTGCCAGCGTTGCAGTCCACGATGTCGAGGTAATGGATCTCCTTGAAGTGATGCTTGGCAGCGTAGGCTGTGAAGATTGAAGTTACACCTGGATCGAAGCCGCAGCCGAGGATGGCGCAGAGGCCAGCCTTCTCGAAGCGCTCGCGGTAGGCCCACTGCCATGAGTACTCGAAGTGTGCCTCGTCCTTAGGCTCGTAGTTGGCGGTATCCATGTAGTTGACGCCAGCTTCCAGACAGGCATCCATGATGGTGAGGTCCTGGTAGGGGAGGGCCAGGTTGATGCAGAGCTCGGGCTTGAACTCCTTCATCAGCTTGACGAGGGCTGCGGTGTCGTCAGCATCCACGCTGGCGGTGGTGATGTTGGCCACTACGCCGTTCTTGCTATAATTGCGGGCACGGATGGCATCGGCGGTGGCGTCGCACTTCGACTTGGTGCGCGATGCGATGCAGATGTCGGTAAACACGTCGGCATTCTGTGCCAACTTGTGTGCTGCCACGGTACCTACGCCGCCGCAGCCGATAAGGAGAACTCTACTCATTGTTGTATGTTGTTTTTTGTTGTTTTGTTAATTTGTTATTTCGTTGATTTGTTGTCGAGAGCTTGAACTGGCTGCCACGGGTTTGGGACGAGGCTTTCGAGGGCTCGAACTGGCTGCCACGGGTTGGGGACGAGGTTTTCGAGTGCTCGGAATGGCTGCCACGGGTTTGGGACGAGATTTTCGAGTGCTCGGAATGGCTGCCACGGGTCTGGGACGAGGTTTTCGAGCGCTCGAAATGGTCGCCGGAGATTTGGGATGTGGTTTCGAGTGCTCGAAATCAGGAACCCGCACATTGCGTGGGCAAATATATATATAATAATGTATATAAACAAATAATGGCGCGAGAAAATATCTCGCGCCATCGTGTTTTGCGTTTTTTGTACCATGTTTGCACAATACACTTACAAAATCATTGTGCATTGCACCCATAGGGCAGACATTAAATGGTACCTGGTGGATGAATTTACTTCACGTAAGCCTTCTTGCCATTCATGATCACCATACCCTTGGCAGCGTTTACACGCTGGCCCTGGAGGTTGTAGATGGTGGCGTTCTTCTCAGCAGCGATGTTGCTGATTGAGCTTGGATCCTCTGGGAACTCTACATAGAATACGGTGCCGATGGCAGGCTCGTCGCCATTGGCGTACCAGCCATAGATGGTCTCACCATTGCCATCAACGACGCGGATGTTCTTGACATCGATGCCATAGAGTGCAGACTTGCCGGTCTCGTAGATGTAGATGAGGAAGTCGGTGAGGTTAACCACTGGCTCGCCGAACCATGCATCGCCGGTGAAGGTGGTGATCTCGGTGCACTCCACGAGCTCTGGCATGCCGAAGCCTGGGTCAACGTCGTCCTCCTCGCCCTCGGCAGAAGCAGCGGTCTTGAGCACAGCCTGTACCTCGATGGTCATGTCTGGAGTCATCTCGTCAGCCTCAGGGAAGGTAATGTAGAGGCCCATCACCTCCATGTCAGCCCACTGTGCATAGCCGTAGAATGGCTCGTCGTCGATATTGAATGCTGGATAGCCGAGTTCGAAGGCAGGAGCTGGAGCCACAACGGTCCAGATGCCCTTCCACTCGTTGCTGAGCTGTGGACCGAGCTTGAATGAGCCATCAGGCAATACGAGGCAGTACTCACCTGGATCGGTGTAGAACTGCTGGTTCATGAAGCGGGCACCAACGGTGATGTCGTCGATAGGCATGTAAGAGCCGTTGATCACCTCGTCGCCATGATAGAGCACTGGGGTAACGTCATAGTTGATCTCATAACCCTCAGGCAGGGTAACCTGGAACTGATAGAGGAGCTGGTCAACCTCTGAACCGGCCTCGTTGAACATGTTGGTGACGTCCTCAACGTCGAAGTAGCTGCCCTCAGGAGTAGCAGAGCTCTCGCAGTAGATGGCGTAGATGTTCCAGCCACCGTTGGCTGAGTAGAAGTAAGCGGTAGTAGGCTCGCCACCGGTGTACTCTACGGTCTGTACGGCAACCGAGGTAGGAGCGGTGAAGGTATCAGCTACCTGATCCCATGCGCCATAAGCCACGTTGATGGTGCGCTCATCGCTGCTGTTTGATGAGCAGCTCACGAAATGGATGGTGGTGTTGCCCTCGAGGGCGATGCACAGTACGCGGCCATCCTCCTTGCCGCCACCGCCGGTCTTGAGGCGCTGTGTGTACTCGATGCCATCCACGGTCTTCTTGTTGCCGTCGATGGTTACAGAGTTGTCGGCACTGGCGGTGATGGTGAGAGCGCCATCAGTCAAGTCAGCACTGTAGGTGCCAGCCTCCCATTCGCTGAAGTTCCAGCTCTGGGCGCTTGCCACGATGGCTGCAGAGGCCATCATGAGCGAAAGTAAAGACTTTTTCATCTTTCTTTGAATTGAATTGGTTAAAAAATATGGTTAGTGAACACTTGTTGCTTAATGAGGAGTCAGGAGAGAGGGATGAGGAATTTCCTGCCATTGCAAATGTAGATGCCGCCTTGTGGCTTCGAGGTCAAGCGTCGGCCATCGAGCGAGTAGTAAGCGTGCTCGTGCCGGTCGGCCTCGATGGTGTCGATGCCTGAGGCGGTGACTGGGATGACTTCGGTGAAGAGCAGGATGTCGGGGAAGACCGCGTTATACACGAGGCCTGTGAGCTCTGGCCAATCCTCGCGGAAGGTGATGATGCCGGCATCGACGGTGAAGTCCTCGCCCTCGACGAGTTCCTGGTTGACGAGGCCCAGGTTGCCCTCCTCGTCGTAGTAGTACTCGATGGGGCCTACGAACCAGTAATACTCCGAGAGGCTGCTGCCCACGCGGTACTGCGAGCGCAGATCGACCTTGCCATCCACGCAGCTGACGCTCAGGGGCGCTTGGTTGGCGTAGTAATAGACGTTCCACTCAGGGATGGGCAGGGTGGAGAAGTCGAAGTAGTTGTCGTTGAGGTTGACCACGTTGAGCGTGTGGTTGTGGCTCAGGTCGATGCTGTGCAGCTGGTTCTCGGCCACGAAGAGCTGCCAGAGGCTGGTGCATGTGGTGACGTCGATCTCCGAGAGCTGGTTGTGCGTCAGGTCGAGTGCCTGCAGGTCGGTGAGGCCGGTGACGTTGACCGACTGCATCTCGTTGTGCGAGGCCTGCAGCCAGTAGAGGTTCTTGCAGTTGGTCGCATCGAGCGTCGTGAAGTGGTTGCCGCTCAGATAGAGCATGCCGAGCAATGGGTTGTGGCTGAGGTCGAGCTCCGAGAACTCGTTGTCACCCAGGCTGAGCTCGTGCAGGTCGGGGTTGTGGCTGAGGTCGATGGTGCTGAGGCCTGCATTGTCGATTGTGAGGCAGTAGAGGCGCTCCATGGCCGAAACATCGACCTGGCTCATAGTGACATTGCCGATGCTGAACACGGTGATGCCGCCATCGGCCAGGGTGTTGCTCAACACGCGCACGTTGCCACCCTTGACGGTGGTGCCGGTGAATATCTTGTAGGTGGTCTGCAGGGCGAACTCCTGCAGGTCGCCATCGCCCCAATCTATATATATATAGGTATTAGGCTCGGCAGCGGCCAGCGAGAGGTTGGCTGTCTGTCCGCCCACTGGGGTGGTGAAGCTGGCCACTACGTACTGAGGCTCGTCAGTTGCTACGGTCATGCTGGTGCGGAGCACGTCGTTGCCCGTGAAGTCCGGGAAGGCAGCATTGGTCAGTTCGCAATAGACCTGCTGGCCACGCACGGGAGCCAGGAACTTGGTTTTGCCCTTGGTGAGGGTGTAGTCCACGCCCTCGATGAGTGGCTGGCCGGTCTGGGCATTGCGCCAGGTATAGGTGGTGACGCAGCCGCGCACCTCAGCCTCTGCCATCAGATCCACTACCTGTGCGGTGGCAGCGATGGTGATGGGGCGCTGTGGAGCGAGGATGAGCTGTGTGTAGTCCTCTGCTTCGGGTACGGTGGAATAGCGGAGGCAGTTGCCACGGGCGTCGAGCGTGAGCAGGCTGGTGCATGTACTGAGGTCGAAGGTGGTGAACAGGTTGTCGTTCAGTCGCGCTGTAGTCAGGCTCTCGCAGTCGCGCAGGATGAGGTCGGTGAGCAGGTTGCCGTCGAGGTTGAGGTCACGCAGCCGGCTCATGTCGAGCAGACTGATGTCAGTGAGCTGGTTGTCATCGAGCCAGAGCGTCTCGATGGTGACTGGCACGGTGGCGATGAACTCCTTCAGTCGGTTGTGGCTGGCCTTGATGGTGGTGAGGATGTTCTTGTTGTAGGCATTGTTCACCGCTGTGAGGTCGAGCCTGGTGAGCTGGTTGTGGCTCAGTTCGAGGTTGGCGAGGCGGCGGTTCCAGCTCAGGTCGATGTCGGTGAGTCCGCAATGACTCAGGTCGAGGCGCTCCAGCTCGTAGAGCAGCGAGAGGTCGATGTCGGCCAGCTGCACGCCGGCCATGCTGAGACGGGTGATATGGCTGCCCATGGTGCCCTGCACATCAACGCGCTGGCTGTCGTAGATGCCCTCGCAGGTGATCTCCTGTCCGTTGCTTGTGTAGCTGTATGTGAAAGGTTCGCCCGAGGTGAGGGCAGGGGTGAAACTGAAGAAGGTGACGGGCTTGCCAAAGTCCTCGGCCGAACGCACCATGAAGGTGGTGGTCTTCATGTCGCAGGCCTGGTATTCGGAGTTGATGAAGTGGGCATAGACGGGGTCGGTCTGCACGGTCTTGAAGGTGATGCAGCCCTCGCTGTAGGTGTAGTCAGTGCCCTCCTGCAGCATCACGGGGTCGCTGATGCCGTCGATGCTCTGGGTGAAGAGGAAGCCGAGCGTCTCGGTGCCTGGACGCAGCGCACGCTTGGTAAGGTCGAGCGAGTGTCCCACCGCAAACTCGGTGGCTACCTGCCAGGGCTGCTGCAGGTCGTAGTAGTAATAGAGGTTCTGGCCGCACCGAGGTGAAGGCTCAGGCAGGGTGCAGAAGTCGAAGCAGTTGCCCGACAGGTCCAGATCGATGAGTTTGTGGAGCATCGAGATGTCGAGGTGGTCAAAGCGGTTGTTGGCGCCATGGAACACCTGCAGGTCGGGGTTGCCCGAGAGGTCGATGGCGGTGAGGGCGTTGCCGTCCAGGAAGACGCACTCCAGATGCTTGTTCTGCGTGAGGTCAAGCGAGGTGAGCTTCAGGTCGGTGTCGGAGTACGACTCGTTGGCCACGTAGAGCTGCACCAGGTAGGGGTTGTGGGTGACATCGAGCTCCGTGAAGCCACAGTCGCTCACATTGAGCACCTGCAGGTTAGGGTTGCCCGACACATCAATCGAAGTGACGCCCGAGTTATCGACGCTGATGCGGCGCAACGTGGGGTTGTGTGTGGGGTCGAGCGTGCGCAGACACTTGGTGTCCCAGGCGGTGAACTGGTCGAGGATGGGGAACTTAGCGATATCGACCGTGCCCGAGGTCAGGGCACCCAGACCCAGCTGGTTGATGTTGAGCAGCAGCAGGGCAGGGTGGTTGTCGCCCAGCGTGAAGCCGTGGGCGAAGTTGTTGTCGGCCACGTCGATGTACTGCAGGCGGGTCATTTGGCTCAGGTCGAGGTGTTCGATCTGATTATGGCTTAGAGAGAGGATCTCCAGTTGGGTGAGTTGTTCTATGTCAAGCTGATAGACCTCAGAACCGTGTAAGTCGAGGTAGTCGAACTTCGAAGCGTCGCCCCATACGCGTACTATGCCCGAGGGACCCACTGTGCCGATGATGGTAGTGCCTCCAGTCAGGGTGTCGTCTTGCTCGTTTTCGCCTATCTCTGCTTCGGGTGTCACGGTGAAAGTAGAGATGTATCCGTCACCGAAATCAACTTTTACAGGAGTTGCTTCTGTACTCGTCAGGCTGAATTGTATCTGTGCAGCCTCCTCTGTGCCTCCCGAAGTTTCATAGCGGTGCGTGTGTATGGTCATGATGGGGCAGGATGAAGTGTCCTGAGCCATAGAGGGCAGGATAGAGAGTGCCGTGACAACAAAACCGGCTACCAAGAGATAGCTACGACGAGTTTGATCCATAACGTTCTTGAATATTAAAAGCTGAATCTATGTGTTGGTTTGCATCTGCAAAGTTAACGTATTTATGTTATATCACCAAATATTTTGGATTTTTTAGTACCAAAATGTCGCAAAATTGGATGTTTTAGGGCTTTTATTTGCTAACTCTACCTATAAATTGTTATATTTACTCCTTTTTTTTCTCTCATTTATTTTATTTTAAAGAGAAAAGCAAGAATTATTATAAAATAATACTTAACTTTGCAGCCAAGAAAATTTAAGATTATTTTTGAATTCTTTCTCTTTTTTATTTTAACCTTTTATTTGTTTAACAATGAAGAAATTCTTCGCACTTTCTGCATTAGCACTTGTTGCTGGTTCCGCATTCGCTGGCAACTATGCGCTGAAGGTTACCTGCGCTGAGGCCAAAGCTAATCCTTGGGACTCACAGGTATTCATCAATTTCCCAGCTCCTGTTGAGGCTGGTGTAAACTACACCGTCTTGATGGATGTTATGGGTAGTGTTAACTTCGAGCCACGTGAGGGTCAGTGGGGTCCAGAGGCTATTCAGCCTATTGTACAGGATAATAATTCTGCCAATCGTGACGAATGGGGTGGTCCAGCTGACCTCCAGTACCTTTCGCACTTCACCGTAACTACCGAGTGGGTAAAGGATGTACTTGACTGCAATGGTAATCCAATCGTAACCGATGGTAACTTCCCATATTCACGTCTTCTTCTCAACCTTGGACTCTTCGCTGGCGATATCTATGTTGACAATGTTCGTATGGTTGCAGCTGATGGCACCGAGGCATTCTGCATCACTTTCGACACCGAGGAGGAGCAGGCTCTCGTTGAGAACGGATGGATGAACCTTCCTAAGGAGTTCGTTGAGGTTGCTGCTGACGAGCCAGAGCCAGAGTTCGCTATGTATCCAGAGTTCCTCTGCGGCGAGGAGTCTGTAGCACTCAACAGCCACAGCGCTGTTTCAGTAGAGTCTGCCGAGGCTCTTCTCGTTAACTTCGAGAACGGCCCAATGATCCTCAACGCTACCTATGCTATCGACAAGATCGAGGAGGATGGCTTCGTTTCAGTAGCAAGCGGCGCTCTTTCACTCAATACCAAGGGCTATGTTGCTTTCGAGCAGCCACTCTCATTCCTCTCTGGCAACCAGTACGTGCTCACCGTTAAGGCTTGGGACGTTGCTGAGATCATCGGCGAGGACCTGACCGTGGTTGAGCCATACGCTGTTGAGGAGTATGTATTCAATGGTGCTTGCGCTCTCGGCGTTATCGGCGAGCCAGTATGGGGCGTTGATCGTCACGAGCTTCCAGAGGACATGATCAACCTCGGTGTGAAGGTAACCTTCCCTGAGCTTGTTCTTCCTTATGGCGTAGCTGCTGAGGACTGCGAGATTACCGTTTCTGCTTCACTCTTCGGCATTCCTGAGGGCAACGAGCCAATGCCACTGAGCGAGGATGAGGACATCGACCCAGGTATGGGTGTTGATGGTCCAGTAGCTCTTGCTGAGGCTGTGCTCCACAACGCATTCGTTGAGGGTGGTGTAGTTACCGCATTCCTCTTCGCTGAGAACGAGAACCTCGAGGTAGGCAATCACTATGCTGTACAGCTCGACGCTGTTACCGTTATCTCAGGTGAGGAGATCGTAGCTGAGCTCCCAGAGGATGCTTACTATGCAGTTGACTTCTTCGTTACCGCTGTTGCTCCTGAGGTTTACGTAGGTGCTCCAGTATTCGGCATCGAGGGTGGCGTATTCGAGGAGGATATGATCAACCTTGGTGTACCTGTTTGCTTCCCAGACCTCCTGCTCCCAGCAGAGGATTGCGACGTTGTAGTTTCAGCTTCTCTCTATGGCATCCCTTCTGGCAACGAGCCAATGCCACTGAGCGAGGATGAGGACGTTGATCCAGGTATGGGCGTTGATGGTCCAGTTTGCCTTGCTGAGGCTGAGCTGTTCCACGCTAACACCGAGGGTGTTGTTACCGCTTACCTCTTCCCAGAGATGCTTGAGGTTGGCAACCACTACGCTATCATCATCAACGCTGTTACCGTATGGCAGGGCGAGGAGATGATCGCTGAGCTCGAGGAGGGTTACTATGCTTCTGAGGAGTTCGAGGTTGTTGGCTACGAGGAGCCAGCTGAGCTCGAGATTGAGCCAGCATTCATCAATGGCGAGGAGGAGATTACCCTCTCTGGTCACAACTGGGTATCAGTTGAGGCTGCTGAGGCTCTCAAGGTTAACTTCGTAAACGGCCCAATGGTTAAGTACGCTACCTATGCTATCGACCAGATCGAGGTTGACGAGGAGGGTTACGAGTCTGCAGTTTCTGTAGCAAGCGGCGCTCTCTCACTCAGCACCATCGGCTATGTAGCATTCGACGAGCCACTCGTATTCGTATCAGGCTTCCAGTACAAGCTCACCGTTAAGGCTTGGGACGTAGAGGAGATCTGGGACGAGAACTGGCACATGGCTGAGCCAATCGCAGTTGAGGAGTATGTATTCAATGGCGCTTCTTCTGTTGTCGTAGTTGGCGAGCCAGTTTGGGGCATCGAGCGTGGCGAGTTCTCTGAGGATATGATCAACCTCGGTGTACCTGTAAGCTTCCCAGAGCTCCAGTTGCCATTCGGCGTAGTTGCTGAGGAGTGCAACGCTCTTGTTTATGCTGTCCTCGTTGAGGAGGGCGCTGAGTCTGACGACGACGACTTCGGCTTCGGCGTTAACTCACAGTACTTCTTCGCTAACGTTGAGGGTGGCGTTCTTTCCGCTTACCTCTTCCCAGAGCAGCTCGAGGTTGAGAAGACCTACACCATCATCCTCACCGGCATCCAGTTCTATGACCTCGACTTCGAGGAGATGCTTGCTGGTGCTGAGCTCGACGCTATGGTAACCTTTACCGTAGTTAAGGGCGAGGGCGGTGAGGTTTCAATCAACAACATCACCGTAAACAACGGTCAGGCTCTCTACAACATCTTCGGCCAGAAGGTTAACAACGCTAACGGCGTGGTTATCATGAACGGCAAGAAGGCTCTTGTAAAGTAATCTGAACCTTTCAGCAATAAAATGGCGTCTGGGGCATTTGCTCCAGGCGCCTTGTTTTTTCTTATGAAACCTTGCCGCGAACGCGCGGGAAGGCTCCCTAGAAGTATTGAAACCTTCATGCAGGTGCGCGGCAGGGTTCCTAAGGGTCGGGGAGCCTTGCCGCAGGTTCGCGGCGAGGTTTCCTAATAGTTGGGAAAGGTCGCCGCACGTTCGCGCCAAGGTTTCCTAAGGGTTGGGAAAGGTTGCCGCAGGTCCGCGCCAAGGTTTCCTAAAGGTTAGGAAACGTGGCCGCAGGTTCGCACCGGGGTTCATAAGTTTTAGGGCACCTTGCCGCGATGCCGTGGTGGCGTTTCCTATGCCTTGGGGAGGCATTTCGGGCTTCTGTTCGATGAAAATAGCATATTCCGCTGCTTATATTTGGAGGTATCGACTTTTTTTCGTAACTTTGCGGCGTGAAGCAGCGGCTTCGCGCCAACACGAAAGTAAACTAACAACATTCTATCTTGCCAATCCATGAACAAACTTGCTACGACACTGATGGCAGCCGTGTTGCTCGGCACCTCGGCTTCGGTCCAGGCAGCCGACACTTTTGTAAGCTTCCATGCTGAGCAGGGAGGCACCATGCTTTTCCCCAACTCTCAGGGAGAAGCCCCCATTCTCGTGTCTGATCCTAACGACTACCCCGGTATCGCCCGCGCACTTGCGGCCTTGCAGCAGGACATGCAGGCCGTAATCGGCCGTGAGCCTGCCCAGATGTTCAAAGCGCAAGGCAAGGCTCCCTGTATCATCGTGGGTTCGCTCGATCGCTCGTCGCTCATCCAGCAGCTGGTGAAGCAGAAGAAGATCGACAAGAAGCAGCTGCAGGGCTGTCGTGAGAAGTACATCCTCACTGTAGTGGATGGCAACGTGGTGATTGCCGGCTCGGACAAGCGCGGCACCATGTACGGCATCTACGAGCTCTCGCGCCAGCTGGGCGTATCGCCCTGGGCCTGGTGGGCCGACATGCCGGTGCAGCATCAGGACACCATCAGCATCCTGCCCGGCGTCTATACCGACGGCGAGCCTGTCGTTCAGTACCGCGGCCTCTTTCTCAACGATGAGGCTCCCTGCCTCTCGGGTTGGGTGAATGAGAAGTTCCCTGACTCACAGTGCGAGAACCTGCCTGTCGATCCTCGTGGCAACACCTATGCCCGCGGCTTCAACCATAACTTCTACGAGCATGTGTTCGAGCTCCTGTTGCGTCTGAAGGGCAACTACCTGTGGCCCGCCATGTGGGGCAACGCCTTCTACTACGACGATCCGCTGAATGGCCCGCTGGCCGACGAGATGGGCATCATCATGGGTACATCGCACCACGAACCCATGGCACGCAACCACCAGGAGTGGGTGCGCTACAAGCAGGGGGTGATGCGTGCCGCAGGTGCCAGGAACGATGACGAGGCTCCAGCCGAGGCCCGTTGGGACTATGCTGTGAACCAGGCGTATATCGACCAGTTCTTCCGCGAGGGTATCGAGCGCTCGAAGAATACCGAGGACCTCATCACCATCGGCATGCGTGGCGATGGCGACACCGGCATGGGCGGCAAGGAGGGTCACGACGACGAATACGTCAGCATGGACGACTACAACAAGCGTCTGATGGAGAAGATCATCACCAACCAGCGCAAGATCATCCAGCAGGTGACGGGCAAGAAGGCCGAGCGCGTGCCACAGATGTGGGCGCTCTACAAGGAGGTGCAGCACCTGTACGACATCGGTCTGGACGTGCCTGATGATGTGCTCATCATGCTCTGCGACGACAACTGGGGCGACATTCGCCGCGTGCCCGAGGCCAACGCTTCGGCCACTCGCAGCAAGGCATCGCTCATGAACCGCAAGGGCGGCTGGGGCATGTACTACCACGTGGATTATGTGGGCGCGCCACGCAACTCGAAGTGGGCCAACGTCACCAATCCACACCACCTGTGGGAGCAGATGCGCCTGTCGTACGAGTACGGCATCGACCGCCTCTGGATCCTCAACGTGGGCGACCTCAAGCCCATGGAGCAACCCATCGACCTCTTCCTCAAGATGGCGTGGAACCCCGATGCCTACCAAGAGGTTGCGTCTGTGCATAATCACATGATTGACTTCTGTGCTCAACTGTTGGGAGCCGCTCAACGCGTTCCTACCGCTCAGGATTGTGCGACGATTGACGAACTCACTCGCCTCATGGAGACTTACCTCCAGTACAATACCCGCAGCACGGCCGAGCTCTTGACCAACCGTACCTACGATCTGGCTTCGGGCGAGTGGGAGCGTGCCATGCTTCAGTATAAGGCACTCGAGACCGATGCCCTCCGTCTGCGCGACAAGCTCTTCGGTGCCGATTTCCATCCCGAGCGCGATGCCCGTCAGCAGGGTGCCCAGTCGGCCTTCTCGCAGCTGGTGCTCTATCCGATCCAGTCGATGGCAAACCTCTACGAGATGTACTACGCTCAGGCCATGAACCTGCAGCTGGCAGGTGCTGGCGATGTGCGCGCCAATGCGTATGCCGACCAGGTGGAGCGCTGCTTTGCACGCGATGAGGAGCTCACCCGCTTCTATCACAGCATCAATGGCGGCAAGTGGAACCATCTGATGGACCAGACGCATATCGGCTACTTCAGCTGGCAGCAGCCCGATCGCCAGATCTGCCCGCTTGTGCATCGTGTGGTTGAGCCAGCTACCTCGTTCGTCTTCCAGCCATCGAACGGCTATGTGAGCATGGAGGCCGAGCATTACTATAAGGTGGAGAACCCTGCCGACGGCCAGTGGACCATCGTGCCAACGTTGGGACGCACCCTCTCGGCCGTGGCCCTGTTGCCACACACCGCCCAGGGCGAGGGCGCTCAGTTGCAGTATGCCTTCGAGCTGCCTGCCGGCCAGCAGCTGCCTGATAGCGTGCGCGTACATATTATTACTAATAGTACATTGCCATTCCTGCGCAAGGAGGGCCACCGCTACACGCTGCAGTTCAACGGCGCTGAGGCCGTGGAGGTGAACTACAACCACCGCTTCGTCGAGGAGCATCAGTACGAGATGTACGACGTGGCAGCAGCCCGCATCATCGAGACCGTCACCAACGTGCCATTCAAGGCCGTGCAGGGCCATCCCCAGATACTCACCATCGCTCCGCTCGACCCAGGTCTGGTGCTCGAGAAGGTGGTCATCGACTACGGCGGCTATCAGCCACAGTACCTCAAGGGCATCGAGAGTCCGCTGGTGGTGAAGCAGAAACTGACTGACATGCGCAGACCGATGAGGCGATAGTTTTTTGTTAACACATTAACAAAACAACATATTAACAAAACAACAAATCAACATAAGACCTATGAAACTGACAGACATTCGCAAGAGCGGCTTTAACGCCGCCGAGTGGGAGGCCAAGGGCTACGAACTGCCCAAGTTCGACATCGACGCCGTGGCCAAGAAGACCCACGATGAACCTACCTGGCTGCACTTCGGTGCCGGCAACATCTTTCGTGCCTTCCCAGCAGCCATTCTGAACGACGCATTGAACAGCGGCAAGTACGACCGCGGCGTGATCGTGGCCGAGAGCTTCGACTACGAGATCATCGACAAGGCATACCGCCCCTACGACAACCTCTCGCTCTTGGTGAGCCTCCAGTCGAGCGGCACCATCGAGAAGAAAGTGATTGCCTCCGTGACCGAGAGCCTCAAGGCTGATCCACAGTTCGGCGAGGACTGGGCTCGTCTGCAGGAGATCTTCCGCGCACCATCGCTCCAGATGATCACCTTCACCATCACCGAGAAGGGCTACAGCTACAACGATGCCGATCTGGCCCGTGGGCTGGCTCCTGTATTTGCTATGGGTAAGGTGTGCGCCCTGCTGCTGGAGCGCTTCAAGGCCGGCCAGCTGCCACTCACCGTGCAGAGCACCGACAACTGCTCGCATAATGGCGACAAGGTGCGCGACGGCATCATGGCCTACGCCGAGCGTTGGGTAGCCGACGGCCTGGCACCTGCCGAGTTCGTGGCTTACCTGAAGGATGACAAGAAGGTGACCTACCCTTGGTCGATGATCGACAAGATCACCCCACGTCCACACGAGAAGGTACAGGCCATGCTTGAGGCCGATGGCTTCGAGGACAACCAGACCATCATCACCGACCGCAAGACCTTCACCGCCCCATTCGTCAATGCTGAGGAGGTGCAGTACCTCGTGGTGGAGGACAACTACACCAACGGACGTCCACCACTGGAGCTCGGCGGTGCCCTCTACACCACACGCGAGGTAGTGGATAAGGTAGAGACCATGAAGGTGACCACCTGCCTGAACCCACTGCACACCGCCATGTCAATCTACGGCGTGATGCTGGGCTACACCCTGATCTCGGCCGAGATGGCTGATGACGACCTGCGTTCGTTCATCCAGAAGATCGGCTACATCGAGGCCATGCCTGTAGTGACCGATCCGGGCGTGCTGAACCCCTACGAGTTCATCGGCACCGTCATCAACCGTCGTCTGCCCAACCCATTCATGCCCGATGCGCCACAGCGTATCTCGACCGACACCAGCCAGAAGCTCCCAATCCGCTTCGGCGAGACCATCAAGAAGTATGTGGCCTGTGGCCTCGACATGTCGAACCTCGTGCTCATCCCATTGACACTGGCAGGCTATGCCCGCTTCCTCAAGGCCCTGGACGACGAGGGCAAGCCATTCACCCCATCGACCGACCCATTGCTCGACGAACTGCAGGCCATCGTGGCACCACTCGAGCTCGGCAAGGCCGACCAGGACTACTCATGCCTGCGCCAGCTCTACACCCGCAAGGACGTCTTCGGTCTCGACCTCTATGAGGCTGGCTTGGGCGAGCAGATCGAGGGCATGGTCAAGGAGCTCTATGCTGGTCCTGGTGCCGTACGCGCTACGCTGCACAAGTACGTTTCGAAGCGATGATTTCTTCATTCTAATCGCTGATCCTGTTCCTCCATGTCCAGTTGTAAAATGTTATGACAGGTAAGTTCAACCAATGGCTCAAAAGCCCCCAGGTGCAGCAGTTCATGCGATTCTGCATCATCGGTGCGTTGGCATCGATGGTGCATTATGGCCTGTACTATGTGCTCATGCGGCTGGGCATGGAGGTCAATCTGGCATACACGGCGGGTTACGTGATCAGCTTCGTCGGTAATTTCCTTGCCACCAACTACTTCACCTTCCACACCGTGCCCTCGTGGCGCAAGTTCCTGGGCTTTGCGGGCAGTCATGGGTTGAACTATGTGCTGCACATCGTGCTGCTCAATCTGTTCCTGCGGATGGGCATCGGCAAGTTGCAGGCACCCATTGCGGTGATGGCGGTGGCCATGGTCGTCCAGTTCTTCATCCTACGTTTTGTCTTTACATCGCATGCCAAGAAATAGTCTGTTCCGTCTCTATCTCCAACATCTGGGCTATCTGCTCACCATCCATCTGTCTGCATTGCTCCTGTTCGGTCTGTTCAGGTGGGCATTGCTGTGCGCTGTGCCTTACGAGTTCGCGGCCGATGTCACCACGGGGATGAAGCTGACCGCCTTCGTCAAGGGCCTGTGGTTCGACAACGTGATCTGCTGCTATGTGACAGCCTTGCCGCTGCTCGTGCTGTGGGTGGCATCGATGCTGGGACTCTCCACACGCAGGCTGCTGCGTGTCTGCTCATGGTGGCTGGGCGTGATGTACAGCATCTGCTTCATCATCGCAGGGGCCAACATCCCTTATTTCCAGTACTTCTTCCAGAACCTCAACTCGGGCATCTTCCAGTGGTTCGAGTTCCTGGGTACCACGCTGGGCATGCTCTTCGGCGAGAAGTCTTATTGGCTGGTCATCGGTGCCATCATTCTCTTGCTTGTGGTGTGGTGGCTGTGGCTGTTGCTGGTCGAGCAGCTTTGGTGGCGAAGAATCAGTCGTGGAGCTAATCGTCCTGACAAGATGGGTGTGCGCGTCATCTTCCGTTCTGATAGTTTCGGCTGTGCGCTCCTCGTGGGTGCTGTGGTGGGCGGCTTGTGTTTCCTGGGCATCCGCGGCCGCTTGGGCTACAATCCCATCAAGGTGTCGCAGGCCTACTTCTGTCAGGATCCGTTCCTCAATCAGTTGGGCGTCAATCCAGTGTTCAACCTCCTGACCTCCTACCTCGATGACCAGCGCAAGGAGAACCGCCGCCTGTCGCTGATGGACGATGACGAGGCCATTAGCGAGGTGCAGCGTCTGCTTGGACGTGAGGGCGTGGGGGAGATGCCTATTGCGTGGCAGGTGGCGGCATCGCCATCGAATGGCGATGAATGGAATGGTGAGACGTTGGATAATCAGGGATATGGAATTGGGGGTGAGGAATTATCGGCAGTACGTGATTCCTCTGGCATCGCTCCCCATTTCTCATTCGGGACGCGTCCTAACGTGGTCATCATCCTCATGGAGTCGATGTCCGCCTCCCTGATGAACTCGCTCGACCGCCATGCCATCGCGGGGGCTGACACTCCTTCGATCACGTCTTTCCTCGATTCGCTCTACACCGAGTCGTGGTCGTTCAGCAACATGTATTCGGCTGGCAATCACACCAACCATGGCATGTATGCCACGCTCTACAGCTGGCCGGCCATCATGTTCCGCAATCTGATGAAGGGCACTGTCATTCCGCACTACGACGGTCTGCCCACCGAGCTGCACAAGTTGGGCTATCGCAACTACTTCTTCATGACGCACGAGAGCCAGTACGACAACATGAACGCCTTCTTCCGTACTAATGGCTTCGACGAGATCTATGCGCAGGAGAACTATCCTGCCGACAAGGTGGTCAATTCGTTTGGCGTGCAGGACGACTTCCTCTACAGCTTTGCCATCCCCAAGCTGGCCGCACAGGCCGCTACGGGACAGCCATTCATGAGCGTGCTTTTGAGCATCAGCAACCATCCGCCCTACGTCATTCCGTCGTACTTCAAGCCCCGGAGCAAGTTACCCGAGGAGCAGATTGTGGAGTATGCCGACTGGTCTATCCGACAGTTCTTCGACGCTGCCCGGCATGAGCCTTGGTACGACAACACGGTCTTCGTGCTGTTGGGCGATCACGGTAAGCTGATGGAGAGCCCTGAGAGCGAGCTGCCACAGAGCTACAACCACATCCCGCTCATGATTTATGGCCGAGGCATCGAGCCTCGACAGGATGCGCAATGGGCGCTGCAGGAGGATGTGGCACCGACGCTGCTGGGCATGTTGCGTCACGAATATGTGCAGAACGACTACGGCATGGACTTGCAGCGCCAGCATCGTGACTGCGTGTTCTACACGGGCGACAAGTTCGTGGCCGCACGCGACTCCTCGCACCTCTACCTCTACAATCCGAACGAGCAACTGGAGCTCTGCTACCGTGTGACAGGTACCAACAAAGTCGAAGCGACCACCTTCGACGAAGATGATCGCTTCAGCTATTTGAAACGTTACGTGTTCTCGATGATTCAGAGCGCAGAGGCGTTGCGCTCAAAATAATACACCCTCAGCGGCTGCTTCGATACGCGCTGACGTGTGGCATAGCGCTGCTCGAAACGGTAGCCCTGCTGTTCGAAGTCCTTGATCCGGAGTTCGGCATCCTGTTCGCCAATGAGCAGGTAGCCGTGCTCCGGTTGCTGCTTCTTGAAGTTCTGGATGCGGTCGTGCAGGAAGAAGTTGAGCTCGAAGTAGTGGATTGGGTTGCCCAATGCCTGCTCGGCCTCCTCTATATATTCGTACACGCCCGAGTTGGCAGGCTGGAAGATCTCGCTTTGGAGCGTGGCAGCCACCTGCTTCTGGCTCTTGGCGGCCAGGGCAGCAGGCTTGTAGGCTCCATCTACGGAGAGGTAGATGGCCACGGTGAGGAGCATGACCATCGAGAGGTCGCTACGAACCACCGACTTCTGTTGGCGCGTGTAGAACCACCAGCGGATGGCGGCTACGGTGGTGAGCACGATGCAGAAGGTGGGCAGGAAGCCGCCGATCTGCTCCAGGTTGTGCAGCATCAGTGCATTGTCGTAGGCGCGCTTGCCGTGGAAGATGGTGTCGGGAATCAGTTGCAGCTTGAGCACCACCAGCGCCACGAGCAGCGCCATGCTGAGTCCGGCCAGGAAGTGTCCATAGCTGCGCACCACACGTCGGCCACTGTCGGCCAGATGGATCAGATAGCGGGCAATGAACCAGCACATATAGGGGTACATCGGCATTAGATAGACCGAGCGCTTGCTGGCTGGGATGCAGTAGAAGAACAGGATCATAACCGCAGCCACGAGCGAAAACTGATCCACGCGCTCCATGCCGTCGAGCCAGCGCCAGAAACGCATGGTCACCGCCTTGATACCGCCCGAGAAAGGAGCCTTGAAGCCAGCACGGCTGAAGCGCTCGGTGCAGAGGCCCATGATGAGCAGCAGGGTGAAGGGCACCATGCCGTAGGTGATCGTCAGCAGATTGAAGTACCAGGGACCCACGTGCGACTCGTAGGTCATCGTGCCCGACATGCGGCCGATGTTCTCCTCATACACCAGGTCGAGGAACTCCTGTCCGCCCTGTTGCCACGCAGCCACGTACCACAGCAGCGGCAGCACGTAGGAGAGCAGTACGAAGCCGATCATCGTGAAGAAGGCCCTCCACAGATTGACCCTTTGCAGCAGCAGGTAGCAGCCCATTACGAAGCAGGGCAGCACCGCGCCCACGGGACCCTTGGTCAGGGTGCCTAGACTCATCAGCAGCAGCGCCAGCCAGGGCAGTCCCTTCATGCCGCGCTCGTGCCAGCGATAGAGCAGGTTGATGGCTCCGACGGTGCAGGCGGTCAGCACCATATCCACGCGGCAGTTGCCACCGGCGCGATGCAGCTCCATGCAGGTCAACAGCAGCAGGGCTGTGATCATGGCCGGGTACTGCAGCGAGCGCTTGGCATAGAACCAGAACGTGGCCAGCACCGTGGCGATGAGCGCCAGGGTCGATGGGATGCGCGATGTCACCTCGGTCACTGCGCCCCACAGCCAGCTCACCAGCGCGATGCACCAGTGGAAGAACATCGGTTTGTAGGGCAGTTCGCCACCATTGTTGCGGGGCAGGATCCAATTGCCCGTGTCGAGCATGGTCATCGAGACGATGGCCTCGCGGGGCTCGCCTTTGGTGTTGTATTCGTAGTCGAGGAAAGGCAGCAGCGTCACTGCGCACAGCAGTGCCAGCCACCAGCACATTTTCTTATTATTCATTGTCATAATCGGGATGATTGAGGCTGCAAAGATAGTGATTTTTTGTCAATCACCCTAAAAATGTGTGCCGATAATGAGAAATTCGCCCCAAAATTTGCACAAAAGCGGGAATAGTGCTATCTTTGCACACATGTCACACAATAAGAAATTAGCAAGTCGCATGCTCGTGGGTCTGCTCAATGGCCTGTCGCGCCTCTCCATGGACACGCTCTATGGGGTGAGCGACTATGTGCTCTATCCGCTGGTGCATCTCTGCTATCGTCGCAAGGTGGTGCGCCGTAATCTGCTCAAGGCTTTTCCGGAGAAGAGCGAGGGCGAGCGGCGCGACATTGAGCGGAAGTTCTATCACTGGTTCTGCGACCTGGCCATGGAGACGGTCAAGGTGCACGGCATCTCGCCCGAGGAGATCCGACAGCGCGTCATGTGGAAGAACCCGGAGATCGTGGAGCAGTCCATCCGCGATGGACACGACTTCGCGCTCTGCTTCCTCTCGCACTACTGCAACTGGGAGATGTGCGTGGGCCTGCCTTTCTGGCTCGAAGAGAGCGGCATGTGCCAGATCTACCATCGTCTGCGCGATGCAGCCTTCGACGAATGGTTTGCCGGCAACCGCAGCCGCTTCGGCGCTGAGAACATCCCGATGAAGGAGACTCTGCGTCGCCTCCTGCAGCTGCGCAAAGGCCTGCAGGAACATCAGTACAAGACACCCGAGGGCCGCGATGTCCGAGGTTTCTTCTTCGGCTGCATTGCCGACCAGCTGCCCAAGAAGGAGAACATCCACCTGCGCGTTCCTTTCCTCAACCAGGACACCGCTGTGTTCAGTGGCAGCGAGAAGCTGGGCCGTCGTTTCAACATGAGCTTCTTCTATGCCAAGTTCACCATGCCGAGCCGTGGCCACTACGAGGTGGAGTTCGAGCCGATGGAGTTCTCGGTCGAGGAACTGGAGGCTGACGAGTTCGCCTATACCCGCGAATACATGCGTCGTCTGGAGCGCGATATGCGCGAGCGTCCTGAACTCTGGCTTTGGACACACAATCGGTGGAAGAGATAAAACCTCAAACTTTCTTATGCGCAAATTATCACTTATATACCTTAGTCTGGTACTGCTTTCCCTGCTCGGTACCCTATTGTTCCTCTGCTACCACCACGATATTTATGCGGCCTACGACGCTGCATCATGGTTGAAGGTCTTGGTGCATAGCCTGCCGCATCATCTCACGGTGGCGGGCTACGTCATGGCGTTGCCTTTGCTAGCCGAACTGCTGCATGTATGGGTCCCCAGGGCATGGCACCGTCGCTTCATGATCGTCTATATGGCCATCATCACCGTGCCCTTACTTGTCGGCTGGTTTGTCAATTTGGTGCTCTATGGCTTCTGGGGCATCTGTCTTGACGGCACGGTGCTGATCTATCTGCAGGATAATCCGAGGGAAGCCCTCACATCGGCACCCTGGTGGGCTGCTGTCGTGCTGATCACGTTGCTTGCCGCTGCGGTTTGGATGGTGGTGCGCGCCATGAAGTGGCTCTATGCGCCCAAGCCGGTGATTCGTCGCATCAAGCCGCGACCAGAGGAAAGCGTGCTGCGCCGTCGGTGTGGCCTTTCGCTGGGTGTCCTGGTGCTCTGCGTGCTTGACTTCCTGGCCATCCGTGGCGGTGTCACCACTTCGACCATGAATCCTGGTCGCGCCTATTTCAGCAACGAGATGACGCTCAACCATGCCGCCATCAATCCTGTCTTCAATTTCCTTTATTCCCTGGGACGGCAGAATAATTTCAGCAAGCAGTATCGCTTTATGTCCGACGACGAGGCACAGGCCGCCATGCAGGAGTTGCTGGCTGTCGGTTCCAGTCGATCTCAATCGGTTCCAGTCGATTCCAGTCGATTCCAATCGGTTCTTCAACAATCCCCTCGTCCCAACATTCTCCTCATCCTCTTCGAGAGTTTCAGCGGTGGAGTCTGCCATGCCTTGCATCCTGAGGCCGATCCCACCTGGATGCCCAACATCAACCGCATGTATCGCGAGGGCTTGGGATTCACCCGTTTTTATGCCAACTCGTTCCGTACCGATCGTGGCGTGGCTGCCGTTTTGGCCAGCTATCCGGGTCAGCCCACCAACTCGGTGATGAAGGATCAGTCGAAGTGCGACAACCTTCAGTACCTCAGTCGTCGTCTGGCTGAGGAGGGTTATCATCCGCAGTTTATCCATGGTGGAGACGTCAACTTCACCAACATGCAAGGCTTCTTGCGTGCTGGTCATGTCACCGACATTGTGGGCGATACCGATTTCCCCTTGGCCGACCGCCTCTCCAAGTGGGGCGTGCCTGACCACTTGATGTTCGACTATCTCTACGAAAGCCTCAAAAGCCAAATAGTAAATCCTATCGAACCGCAGGCAAATAGTCAAATAGTAAATCACTTCACTGTCTTCCTCACCCTTAGCAGCCACGAACCCTTCGATGTGCCCTATCACCACTTCGATAACGAATATCTCAACTCCGTGGCCTATACCGACAGCTGCTTCGGTGCTTTCATCGATCGTGTGAAGGCCGACACCGCCATCTGGAACAACCTGCTTATCGTCGGATTGCCTGATCATTGCTATGCCCGTGTGCCTGAAGGTATCCAGCAGCATGAACCACTACGCTATCATATCCCTATGTTCTGGACGGGTGGCGCCCTGCATTTCCCTGTCGATTCGCTCGGTCTGGAGCAGCACCTTGTGGATGTGATTGGCCAACAGACAGACCTCTCAGCCACCTTGCTCGGACAGCTTGGCATCCATCATGAGGATTTTAACTTCAGCAAAGATCTGTTCGATCCCGAGGCTCCGCATTTCGCCTTCTATAGTTTTGTCGATGGCTTTGGCCTCATTACCGACAGTTGCAGCTATGTGCAGGACAACAAGCAACCCGGTGTTGGCTTACAGCCCGGTACTGACGATTCCGACGGACGTGCGCAGCGTTGGGGCAAAGCCTATCTTCAGACGCTTTACGACGATTTATCCCGTCGATAGATTGCAATTTCACCGCCTTTGATGTGAAATTGGAAATAAATGAGTTGAAAATTTGGATGTTGTGTGTGCCGTATCTTTGCACCGCACTATAATTTAAACCTTTAGTATTATGAGAAAACTACTATCATTGCTTTTCCTGGTAGGGCTATCTGTGACGATGCTGCACGCTCAGAACACGCTGAATGTACACAGCAAGTCGGGTGATGTGGTGAGTTACGCCTTTGCTGAGAAGCCTGTCATCACCTACCTGAACGATGTGCTGGTGTTGACAACGCTGAGCACAACTGTGGAATATCCGCTTCAGGATCTGTTGAAGCTGACTTTCGATGATGACAAGTCGGACATTGAGGTCGTGACGCATCGCAGTGAGAGCGACATGGTACGCATCTACTCGGTGAAAGGCCAGTTGCTGCGTGCGGTCAAGGCCGATGAAGATGGTGTGACATCGCTCGTCCTGGGCGAAATGGCTCCAGGCATCTACATCGTCAAGAATGGTTCAACCTCTTACAAAATTGTCAAGAAATGAAAACACATAGAATAATGCTGGCCACTGTTTGCATAATGGCAGCAACTTTACTGATGCACCACGATGCATATGCTGAGTGGTGCATCGTGCATTTGTAGCAGTTGCTTTTGGGCTGAAGGCAGAGTGAGTGTGTGGCCTGAGGCTACATACCAGGTGAGAGTTTCGCCAGGAGTGAAGGGAAGCAGGAAACCTTCTTGCCGCATGTCTGGCTGATGAAAAGCCTGCGAAGCATCGGGAACAAAGAGGCCGAGAGCGGTGGTGTCGTTGCGCTCTATGACCAGATAGTCATGCGCCTCATCGACGATGAGGCTGTCGCTGACATGACAAGGTAGTGTGACGGCAAACTGATAGAGTTGACGCAAGGTGTCGAGATGTGCAGCCTCTTCCAACAGAGCGCGTACGATGGTGAGATTGCTGCCACGCTGCATCACGAGGGTGCGATGCTCCACAAGGGTGTCGCCAACTGCATACAAGGTGTCATAATGCAGCTGGTAGGCGCACATGAGCGGTCCCTCGGCTAGGACGTCGAGCTTGACATGGTTCCACGGATGTCGTGGTGTGGTGGCGGGATAGGGAAGGAGGCTGCCTCCGAGCATCGACACATCGAGCAGATGCACGAGGCTGTCTCCCTGCGCTTGGATGCCCTGCT
Organism: Bacteroidales bacterium; assembly: GCA_045628525.1. Classification (GTDB taxonomy): domain Bacteria; phylum Bacteroidota; class Bacteroidia; order Bacteroidales; family UBA3663; genus Liminaster. The sequence continues at coordinate 89,003 of JAZQPJ010000077.1, read as the reverse complement.
GGCGACGGAGCTCTGCGGCAATGGGCAGGATATCGGTCGTGACGGATTGCTGATTCGCATTGGCAGTGAGGGTGTAGGTGCTCTCGCCATGAGCAAGTGCCGAGCATTCGAAGAGCAGCAGCTGCTGTTCACCGTTGTCGAAGATCTGTGTCAGGACGGATCGTCCCTGTTCGTCGAGCGCCTGTATGTTGCTGGCATCCTGTGTGAGCAAACTATCCATGACCGTCTGCAGGCTTATGCCGTTGACTACGCCATTTACATCGTAATCGTTGTCGTTGCTGACGATCAACTGTACGATGCGGTTGCGTGTCTGAAGTTGGCACGCTGTCAGACAAAACTGTATAAGGAGGAGAAATGATAGGATTCGTGTGGATTGGAACCGTTTCATAAAGGAAAAATTATATGTTTTTGGCCACAAATTTACATTTTTTTTATTAGTTGTACAAAAATATATGTTTTTTACAGTCAAAAAACAACAAGTTATTGTAAAATATCGTATATTTGCACCGTAGAAAACACAAACAATACTTTTTTTATATGAAGACAAGAAATCTAATCTTCACGGCAATTGGTGTATTTACAGTAATGCCTTATTTCTCTAGTTGCTCGAAGGACACTGATTACGACAATCTGTTGGAGTCGGATGCCATCGACCTTACCGTTCAGTTGGGACAGGGATTGACGCTTCCTTTCGGTTCGACTGACAAGATCATGATTACCGAGCTGATGAATCCTGAAAAGGTAGAGCAGCTGCAAGTGGGTGGCAACGGCCAGTTCTCTCTGTCGCAGACGGGAAGTTTTGATCCTACCAGCTTCAATGTTCAGGCTCCAGTGATTGAGATCAATCCTGAGGTGAAGTCGCTTGGCTTCTCGTTCGAAGCTCCAGAATTGCCACAGGCAGTGAAGGATCACCTGATGGAACTGTTGGCAGCCGGTATTGATGTCACTCCATATCTGGGACATCCGATCAATGAGCTGTTGCCTCAGGGTACAGATGTTGATTTCCCTACAGACATCCAGTGCGAAAATATGGACTTCGCCGAGGTCAAGGGAGACCTTACGCTTGCTACTAGCAATGTGGACAAGGCGTTGCTGTCCGCTAGCCAGATTGTGCCACAGGCACCAGTAACAGTACGTGTAGCCTTTGAATTGAACAATTTGCCTGGCAAGAATGAGTCCTATGATGTGATGATAGACAATATGCAGCTTGGCCTGCCAGATTATCTGGTAGTGACAGGCGAGCCAAATCCTACCAAAATCGTTAGGAATCTGAAAGCCACGAAGGCTGCAGGACAGACTTCGGCTGTGCTAAGCACCGAACTGGTTGTGGAACGCTTTGATTTCGCAAAAAGCCAGAAGGGTGTGCTCCGTAACGAAAATGGTGTGATTAGCCGTCCGGATGAGGTTACATTCTGTGGATCGGCCAAGACATCGAAAATGGCACTTTCTTGCGAGGACTTTACCTTAGAGAGCATCAATGGCGAGTACACGGCTGTGCTGGCTCAAGAGGTTGTTGTAAAGCCATCAATCAATGTGGATAAGATCACGCTTGCCCAGGTAACGGGTCGTTTCAATCCATCAATCAACCCTGTCTTATCGAATGTAGATATCAATCTGGGCGATGATATGTCCTTCTTTGAGGATAATGACGCTGTCATCGACCTCAAGAATCCAGCCTTCACGCTTGATTTGAATAATAACAGCCCGATCGGTATTCTGGCTGATATCACCATGTGCACCGACAAGGGACAGGAGGTATGCTTCGGCAATGTTGACTGCTATGATGTAGATGGAGATGGCAAGGTGAAGGTCATATTGGATGCCTCGAAAGTCACTAGTGGCGATATCCATACACTGCTGTCGCCAATGCCTAAGCGTGTCGAAGTCTCGGTAAATCCTTATGCTGATGTTACCAGCGACTATACTTATGTGTTTGGCGAGCAGGTGAATGTGGGTGGTAACTATGAGGTTGACATCCCACTGGAATTCCGCAAGTTCAGTTTCTCGTATGAGAAGGTTTCGGAGAACATCTGGGGCGATGACCGAGAGAGCGTCACTGACAAGTTGAAGTCGTTGACCGGTTTGGAGTTGAAGCTGGAAATTGAGAATGCCATTCCTGTGCAGATGACACTCGGCGTGTCGGCTACTAATTATCAGACAGGCCAGGAAGATGCTTCACTGGTGACCTGTACAACAAGCCAGATCGCTGCTGGTACTACGGCAAATCCTGCTGTCTCGTCGATCACGATGAATGTCAGCCTCAATGATGTGGCGAAGGTTGGCGACCTCATCCTGCGTTTCGAGGGCGAGGGTTCGGATTGCGAACTTAATGCCAATCAATACGTACGCATCGCCTCGTCGGTCATCAAACTGAACGATGGCGTTTCGGTTAACCTCAAGTAATACATTCGACACATATAAATAATATGAATACAATCAAGCATGCAACAATGGTGGCTATGATGGCTGCCATGACGATGGGAACTTCAGCACAGGCTCTTCGTAGTGCATATTTCAGTGATAGCTATATCTATCGACATAACATGAACCCTGCGTTGGCCAATGATGATGGCTACGTGTCGTTCCCATTGTTGGGCAATATGAGCCTGGATCTGGGCATGACGTTCGGCGTTAGCGACTTCATTAAGAAAGGTCCGAATGGCACCCTGGTGACCGCGCTTCATCCGAGTGTGTCTGCTCCGGAGTTTATCAACGATCTGCCTGATGAACTCAAGATGAAGGAGTCGTTCGATATGACCATCTTGAGCATCGGTTTCAATGGCTTGGGCGGCTATAATACACTTGAATTTGGTGTACATGAGCAGGTTGGCATGCAGTTGCCTAAGGATATGTTCGTATTCATGAAGGAGATGCAGGCTGGCAAGAAGTATGAGTTCTCCGATCTTCGTATGAACGCCCGTGGCTGGGTGGACGTTGCTTATGGTCATAGTCATGCCATTGGTGAGGCACTTCGCATTGGCGCTAAGGTGAAATTGCTGGTCGGTGTTGTCAATTTTGATGCCAATCTGGATGGCGCAGAGGCTTATTTCGGTCAGGATAAATGGCAGATGAAACTTCATGGCAATATAACGATGGGAACACCCGGTGGTGCCATGTTCGAGACGAACAAGGACGGATATGTGGATGGCATTGGAGACTTCGACATCGGCTCTGGCATTGCCGGATGGGGTTATAGTGTTGATCTCGGTGCCACATACGACATGGAGGAAATCGTGGAGGGTCTGAAGCTCTCTGCTGCGGTGACCGACTTGGGTTCTATCACTTGGGAAGACTGTGCCTATGCCTACAATGAGGGCACGCCTTTCGAATTTGGCGGATTTACGAATCTGGCCATGCATGATAACCAGGGATCTGGCAGCCTGAACGACCAATGGGATGCCTTGAGCGATGATCTGGACAATATGCTCAATCTTCGCCTTGGCAGCCGCAAGGATGTGACCGAGAGCCTTGCCGCCACTGTGACCGGAGGTGTAGAATACGAGATGCCTTTCTACCGTAATTTGTCAGTCGGTTTGCTCTACACGCAACGTTTCGACAAAATGTTCGGATTCCAGGAGGGTCGCGCTGTGCTCAACTTCGCTCCTGGTAAGGTCTTCGATATGTCTGTCTCTGGTGCGATGAGCAACTGGGGTACTTCATTGGGTGGCGTACTGAACCTGCATCTGGCTGGTCTCAACCTCTTTGTCGGATCGGACTACGTATATACTGGCAAGGTTAATTCGGATATGGTACCATTAGAGAAGAGTGGACTTAACCTTCAGGTCGGTCTCAATCTGCCATTTGGCCGTTAATCCGACATTATAAATAATAAATAAGTGCAAACGCTTTGTCTCGGCCGAGGCAAAGCGTTTGCAGCAAAAAAAAGGGGCTGCGTCACAAAATATGGACGCAGTCCCTATGATTTATTGTATTGAAGAACGAAGTATTGCGTCAGTGAAACTTCCTGCGCTCTTGCGGTACATGCGTGATTAGGCGTTGAGGCACTTCTTCCAGAGCTCGTAAGCCTTCTTGTACTCAGCAACTTCGGCAACAGGCCCCTCGGTAGCGATGTGCTTGAGGGTCTTGAAGGCATCGTCGCTGTCCTTGTAGATGCCAGCACCGATGCCGGCACCATAGGCTGCACCTACAGAACCGTCGGTCTCATAGAGCTCGATGGTAGCGCCGGTAACGGCAGCGAGGGTACGACGGAAGAGAGGAGAGAGGAAGAGGTTGGCATGACCGGCCTTGATGGTCTTGATGTCCATGCCCATGCCTGCCATGATCTCCATGCCGTAAGCGAATGAGAAGGCGATGCCCTCTTGAGCTGCACGGATGATGTGAGCCTTCTTGTGGATGTTGAAATTGATACCGTGCATGCTGGCACCTGGGTTCTGGTTCTGGAGCACACGCTCGGCACCGTTGCCGAATGGGATGATCGAGAGACCCTCAGCACCTACAGGTACGCTCTCGGCCAGATCGTTCATCTCGCCATAGCCGATGCCCTCTGGAGCCACGGTACGCTTTACCCAAGCGTTGAGGATGCCGGTGCCGTTGATACAGAGGAGCACGCCCAGACGGGTGTCTGGCTGGTTGTGGTTCACGTGAGCGAAGGTGTTGACGCGTGAGAGCTTGTCATAGTTCACCTCGCCAAGCACGCCATAGACTACGCCCGAAGTACCGCCAGTGGCAGCAATCTCGCCTGGCTTCATTACGTTGAGCGAAAGGGCATTGTTTGGCTGGTCACCGCCACGGTATGAGATAGGAGTGCCCTCTGGAAGACCGAGCTCGTCGGCGATAGCCTTGCAAACGCGGCTCTGAACCGAGAAGGTAGGTACGATTTCAGCGATGAGGCTCTCTGGGAAGCCGAAGTAGTTCATAACGTCCTTGCTGACCTCGTTGTTCTTGAAGTCCCAGAACATGCCCTCAGAAAGGCCAGAGATGGTGGTCTTCTTGTCGCCACCGCTTAGGCGGAGTGCGATGTAGTCGCCAGGGAGCATGATTTTGTCGATCTTGGCGAATAGCTCAGGCTCGTTCTCCTTGACCCAGGCGAGCTTGGCAGCGGTGAAGTTGCCAGGGCTGTTGAGCAAGTGGGTGAGGCACTGCTCGCCTCCGATAGCCTCGAAGGCAGCGTTGCCGTAAGGAACGGCGCGGCCGTCGCACCAGATGATAGATGGACGGAGTGGCTTGCCCTCTTTATCTACGCATACGAGACCGTGCATCTGGTATGAGATGCCGATGGCCTTGACATTGGCCAGTGGGTCAGCGACAGCTGCCTTGGCAGCAACACGGGCGGTAGCCTGCTTGAGCTCCTCCCACCACATTTCTGGTTCCTGCTCAGCCCAGCCAGCCTGCTTTGAGGTGATAGGCGCCTCGGCATCTGGGTATTGTGCGCTTGCTACGGTCTGGCCGGTAGCTGCATCGACGAGTGAAGCCTTCACTGACGATGTTCCAATGTCATATCCAAGTAAGTAAGTCATGGTGATGATAGTTGTTTTGTTATTGTGTTATTATGTTGTTTTGTTTATTAGCGGCACAAAGATACGCTTTTTCTATGAAATATCCAACAAAAACGGCAATAAGTTTGATGTTTTTGAAACAATCTTCATAATTTTTTATCGAATGTATCAAAATTATTATTATCTTTGCACCATCATAACAATAATATTTGTAATTTCGAAACATTTGAAACATAGTTTTCATTGCAGTTTATTATGAAAAGAACAATGCGCACCTATCTCATTTTAGTGATTCTGTTCCTCTCACAATCCATGTTGCTGGCTCAGTCGCCACGTTTCTATACCGTGGCGCATGGACTGCCCAGCACACGCATTGCCCAGCTTGCCTTTGACACGGATCAGTTCCTGTGGCTTGCCACGGAGCGTGGCCTATGCCGTTTCAATGGCCTTGACTTTACGAGCTACACTTCCAATCGAAACAGCGAGTATGCGCTGCATGAGAATAACGTGAACTGCATCCTGGAGGATAAGAACGGCATGCACTGGGTAGGAGCCATGGATGGATTCTATTATTTCTGCCGAACAGAGAATAAGTTTACATATCACGAACTGTCGTTGATCGAGGGCGGTCGTGTCAGTGTGTCGGACATCTTGCAGATGCCCGACGACAGCGATCACCTGCTGATCAGTTCCTACGGACGTGGCCTGTATGTGTTCGATACCCATCTGTCACGTCTGGATACCCTCATGACCACTAGCGTATCGAAGATCATAGACCGTTACAGCCACATCACTCAGATGCGCCTTGATGCCAACAAGCATCTCTGGACAATCATGGACAAGGGTATTCTGGTCGTCGATCTGGACAAAAACCAACTCATGTCCCTGATGGGTAGCAGTCAGGAACTGAATGCGATTGCCTCGCTGGCATTCAACTCGGCTGTAGAGGATTGTAAAAACAAGCTGATGTATGTGGCATCGATCGAGGGTCGTCTGTTCTGCATCGACGAGGATACCTTCCGAGTGCGTGAATTGCCTTTGCCTGCCAATATGCTGATTGCATCATTGTTGTTAGATGAAGATAATCATTTGCTGATTGGAACGGAGAATGAAGGAATCTTCAGCTACGACCTTCGCAGTAACCAGATCTCGCCGAAACGTTTCGCCAACTGTCCAGTGGATCTGACCAAATGCAAGGTTCACGAGATGATCTATGACCAGCAGGGCAACTTGTGGATCGGACTCTTCCAGAAGGGATTGCTTGTCATCCCGTCGGGCGATCCGAATATTTCGTACAATCCGGTGTCCAATACCGAATACGGAACAAACCTCGGTTGCGTGGCCTGTTTCACCGAGCAGCCGGGGCAGATAGCCGTCACCGGTATGGATGGTGCGGGACTGATGTTACGCAACAAGCAAGGTAAGATCATCTGCCTCAATATGGAGAACAGTGCGCTCGAGTCCAACTCGGTGATGGGCTTGGCTTCGGACGGTGCCGATGGCTCATACGTGGCCACCTATAGTGGCGGTATCTATCATCTGGAGAATTGTGCCGCTGCCCTGGAGCGTGGCATATTGCCCCGACTGGAGCCCGTCGAGGCCCTTAATAAATTTAAAGATGTATATGTGATGGTGCTGGTGTACGATCAGCACACGGGCAACCTCTTCATCGGCACCAACGGCGAGGGCGTCTATCGTTTCAACCCGGCTACGGGTCAGCTGAGTCAGTTCGATGTCAGCATCTTCAACAAATGGATCGTCTCGCTCTACATCGATCAGCAGCATCACCTGTGGGTTGGCACACAGAACGGCCTCGGCTTCATCGACCTCACCCATAACGTCATCCGACTGATCCCTGGCTCGCAGGCCTTGCGTGTGTATGACATTATCGAATGTGGCGGCAGCAAGTGGTTCGCTACCGATCAGGACCTGATGACCTACAACGAAACTACCGACCGTATGGAGCATATTGAACGTCCCGGCCAGCACCTGGGCGAGGAGATGGCGGCACTCGCCTGTTCGGGCGATAGCATGTTGTGGATGACCTCAACGTCTGGTCTCTTCTCGTACGATGTGCGCACTTCGCGTTTCCATTCGTACAACTGTGAGGAGGTCTGGCAGGTAGGCAACTACGACTACGGATCGGTCATTAAGTGGTCAGATGGAAATATCACATTCGGTGGCGACAACGGTATCATCGCCTTTGCCCCAGAGGGCATGAGTCAGATCGCTTCGGGGCCGATGCCTGACCTCTATTTCACGCAGCTGTGGGTTAACAACGTGCCTGAGAGCTACAACCCCGAGAGTAACGAAAACCGACTGGATGCCTCGCTGTGGCATGCCGGCCAGCTGACATTGCAACCCGATGACGGAGCCTTCCTGCTGGCATTCAGCGTACGCGAGTACAACAATCCGCGAGGCATGTTCTATGACTATCACTTGGAGGGATACGACAAGGACTGGCAGACGCTGATGGGTGATGCCAATACTCTGTACTACCACCATCTGCCAGGCGGCAACTACACGCTGCAGGTGCGAGCCTATCGTGATGAGGCCGACTTGGCCAATGGCAACTATGCCTACCGTGAGCTCCGCATCGTGGTGCTCAAGCCTTGGTATGCTAGCTGGTGGATGATCGTGCTGTATGTGTTGGTATTGGCCGGCATCGCATGGTCCATCTTCATGAATCTACGTCAGCGCGCCCATGAGCGTCGCGTGTTGCAGCGTGCCGAGCAGAAACGTCGTGTCAACGAGGAGAAACTGCGATTCTTCACCTCATTGACCCACGAGTTCCAGACCCCGGCAGCCTTGCTCCTGGCCACCTTGAAGAAGCTGATGGAGCACAGGGCCGACAATGCCACCGCCAGCATCTACGAGATCATGCACCGCAACGTGATGCGCATCTTGATGCTCATCGACCAGCAGCTCGACCTGCGTAAGATCGACAACGGACAGCTGCATCTGCGCATGCAACCTATTGAGCTGCAGCCGTTCCTCATCGAGCAGATGCAATACTATCGCGACCTGGCAGCCACTATGAAGGTGCGTTTTGTCCTGAATATGTCCGACACCGGCATCGTGCTCTGGGCCGACACCAACGAGATAGACAAGGTGGTGATGAATCTGGTGAGCAATGCCTTCAAGTTCGTGAACCGCCAGGGCGAGGTGCTGATCAGCGCCCGTACTTGTGCCAACGAGGGACTCCTGCCCGATGTCAAGGCGGCTGAGGTGGTACAGATTGAGGTATTCAACAGCGGATCGCGCATCGGAGAGACCGAGGCACGCCATATTTTCGAGCGCTTCTACAAGGGTACCAATACCGATGACAAGGGATCTGGCATTGGCCTGAACGTAGCCTACGAGCTCACACAGCAGCAGCACGGCACGCTTACCGTCCACAACGATGAGAAGCGCGATGGCGTGGCATTCACCATAACAATGCCGCTGGGCGACCAGCATCTGAGCGAGTCAGAACGCTATGTCGCGCCAGCGGCATCCGAAGAGCAGCCTGTGGTGCAGGCCGCCGAAGAATTGACGCCCGATCCATACGAAAACGAGCTGAAGACGGTGAAGTTCGACGCCGAGGCCGAGCGCAAACTGGTGCAGAAGTATTCGCTCAACATCGACTACTCGCAGATTAAGCTGGAATCGGCCGATGAGAAACTGCTGCAGCGCGTCCTGAAGGTGATTAACAAGAATCTGGGCGACAGTTCCTTCTGTGTGGAGACGCTCAGTAAGGAGGTCGGCATCAGCCGCGTCCACCTCAACCGCAAGCTGCAGGAGATGCTCGACATTTCGCCGAGCAACCTGATCAAGAACATCCGCCTGCGCCAGGCTACCTATCTGTTGGTGCAGAACAACGTCTCCGTCTCAGAGGTGGCCTACAGCGTAGGCTTCAGCAGCCCGTCGTACTTTACCAGCAATTTTACGCAGTACTTCGGCATGACTCCGAAGGACTTCATTGCCAACTATGCTGCTGCGCCCGACGACGATCGGCTGAAGGAATTACTTTATTCCGTGCAGAACGAAGCAGCAGGCAAGCCCGAGGTATTGAACAAAGAGACGAAAGGATCGTCGTCCCATGCATAACGCACCTTCTTGGGCTCCTTGACTTCGGGCGAGGTGACGATCACCTGCTTGCCCTCGATGCGGGCTTCTGCCCAATGCCAGCGGCCGTCGGCACCAGCCACGCTGAATCCCTTGAGGCTTCCGTCTGCATTGACGGGGGCCTCTTTTGTGAAGTGCATGGTGGTAGGCAATACGGCTGGGGCAGTGCAGAGGTCGTTAGTCCCCTCGCGGAAGCTGAGGATGGCACGGCCAGCCTCGAAGCGAACGCTCTCGTAGGCAGGACCCTCGGTCACCTGCTTCTTGCCGAAGCGCAGCGACTCCATCCACAGGGCGCAGCGGTGAGCCACATCCTTCTTATTCAATGGGTGGATGTCGTTCCACTCGCCCAGGTCAAGGGTGACCACGAGACCGGCGTTGTCGAGCTTGTTCACCGACTTGCGCTGCGACTCGCGCAGCTTGGCCCAGCCGCCGTTGTAGTTGGCATCGGGGTGACGCTCCATGAAGTTGGCCAGGCCGCAGATGACGGCAGGCACCTGGCCGAAGGTCTCGCGCCAGTCGCTGATCATGGCAGGCAGCATCTTGGCATACTCCTCAGGCTTGCCGGCATTCGATTCGCCCTGGTACCAGATGATACCGGCGATCCTGGTCTTGCTCAACGGTGCGATGGTGTTGTTGTAGAGCGAGGCGGCGCATGAGTTGTTCACGCCCTCCACGCCTGGCTGACGGTGCATCAGCACGCCACGCTTCATCTTCCAGTCGCCCTCCAGATCGATGTTCTTGCCGCCGTGGAAGAAGAGCTTGTAGGGCTTCTCCTTGACGAACTTCTCCGCGCTGCCATTGGTCTGCAAGCGGATGCACACCACGTTGCGGCCGGCCTTGATCAAACCCTGTGGCAGAGTGTATTTGCGGGGAGGATACTGATAGGTGATGTTGCCTACACGCTGGCCGTTCACGTAGCACACGTCGGCATCGATCATGCAACCCAGGCGCAGCAGCGAGTCCTGGCCAACGAGGTCGGCTGGCACGTCGAACTCCTTGCGGAACCACAGCGTTCCCGTCCAGGTGCGGCCGTCGGTGTCGCCGATGTGGGCGTCGTACTGGTTGACCACCTCCCAGTCACTGTCGTCCAGCTGCTCGGCCATCCAGTTGCCGTTGAGGCCAGGATCGTTCTTGTCCTGAATCTCGTTGTAGGTGCGGCCGATGACGGCGCTGAGCTGGCCGTTGCGCTGCAGGTAGCCAGGCTGGGCCAGGTGGTCGATCTGCTGGATGTAACGCGGATTGATCTGCTCTACCACCTCGCGACGCATGTAGGCGATGATGTCGCAGCCGCCCATGCTCACGTTCATGATGCCCTGTGGCACGCCGGTCTTCTGGTACATCTCCTTGGCAAAGAAGTAGCTCACGCCCGACCAGTGGCCCACGTTCTCGGGCTTCATCGGCTCCCAGGCATAGAAGCCGTTCGGATCGACGTCGTCCTGCGGATCGCCCACCATCGGCTGACGGGCTGTCTGCATGAGGTGGATGGCAGGGTTGGAGTCGCTGTCGAACTCATCCTTGTAGAGATCGACCAGGCGCGCGGTGTGCAGGTCCATGTTCGACTGGCCCGTGCAGAGCCACACATCACCCACCCAGATGTCGTCGAGTGTGATGGTCGATTCGGTCTGCGATCCGTCGATGGTGAGCTTGTAAGGGCCGCCTACCATCTTCTTCTGCGTGGTGGGGATGCCCACCTGCCACTTGCCCTCGGCATCGGCCAGGGTGTTGTAGCGCTTCTTGAGGAAGGTCACAGTCACCAGTTCGCCCGGCTCGGCCTTGCCCCATACCTGGGCGGTGTCGCCACGCTGCAGCACCATGCTGCTTGAGATGAAGCGGGGCAGTTTTACCTCGGCATTTGCTGCCATGGTGGCTGCTGCCAGCGTCAGGAACGTGGCAACAACGTGCTTTGATTTGCTTGAATTGTGCATCATGCGTATATACTATTATGTGTTTTCGTGCTGCAAAAATAAGAAAAAAAGCAATAAATCGGACCAAAAAGTGTTACATTATTAAGAAATGTATCAATTTTGAAGAGATTAGTAGCATATTTTTGCCATTATTTAAGATTTTATTTGTATCTTTGCCGCGCATTTATATAGTATGCCACGCTTGTGGAACTACACGAATTGCCTTTTACTAACACAAAACACAAATAGTACTATGAAGCGTTATCTTTTCCCAGCCGACTACATGGCTGACCCTTCCGTTCACGTGTTCAACGGTAAGATTTACATTTATCCTAGTCATGACTGGGAGGCATCGAATGTCGAGAACGACAACGGTGACCAGTACATCATGAAGGATTATCACGTGCTTTCGATCGATGGTGACCCAATGACCGGCACCGTTACTGACCACGGCTGCGTGCTTCGTCAGGAGGACATCCCTTGGGCTGGCCGCCAGCTCTGGGACTGCGACGTACAGGAGTACGAGGTTGAGGTTCCAACCAACGCTGAGGAGCAGGCTGCAGGCATGGGCTACAGCAAGAAGGTGAAGAAGTATATCATGTACTTCCCACTCAAGGATCGCAACGACGTGTTCCACTGGGGCACCGCCATTGCCGACAATCCTGCCGGTCCGTTCATCCCACAGCCAGCACCAATCCCTGGCAGCTACAGCATCGACATGTGCGCTTTCCGCGATGATGCTGACGATGAGGTTTACGTTTACTTCGGTGGCCTCTGGGGCGGACAGCTCCAGCGCTATGCCGACAACATCCACCTCGAGACCCCACACCTGCCAGAGGGCAAGGAGGACGCTCTGCCAAGCCGTTGCGTACGCCTGACCCGCGATGGTATGAACTATGCTGAGGCTCCACGTCCAATCCTCGTAGTCGATGAGGAGGGCAACCCACTCAAGGCTGACGATCCACACCGCTTCTTCGAGGCATCGTGGACCTTCAAGAAGGATGGCAAGTACTACTTCTCATATTCTACCGGTGACAGCCACCTCCTCTGCTATGCAGTGGGTGACAATCCTTACGGCCCATTCACCTATCAGGGCGTGATCCTCACCCCAGTCGTTGGCTGGACCACCCACCACGCCATCATCCAGTACGAGGGCAAGTGGTACCTCTTCCACCACGACTCGGTACCTTCAGGCGGCAAGTCATGGCTCCGCAGCTTGAAGGTATGCCCAATCGAGTGGGATGAGAATGGCAAGATCAAGACGATTGAGGGACTTGAATAATTGAAAAAACGATAAATCAAAATCTCGAAAAAAACGATGCTTCGGTACTTTGAGATTTCGAATAAATATTCTTAAAAGAAATGGAAGATAACAAAGGCTTTTACAAGCTAAGCTGGATGCAGCGCATCGGCTTCGGTTCGGGCGACTTGGCTCAGAATCTCATCTATCAGACGATCAGCATGTACTTGCTGTTCTTCTACACCGACATCTTCGGCCTTGATCCAGGTGCCGCTTCGTTGATGTTCCTCATCGTACGTCTTGTCGATGTCGCATGGGATCCACTCGTAGGTACCTACGTTGATAAGCACAATCCTAAGATGGGTAAGTATCGTTCGTACCTTGTTTTGGGCGGTATTCCACTCACCGGCTTGGCAATCCTCTGTTTCTGGAATGGCTTCTCAGGTTCGCTCGTCTATGCCTACATCACCTATGTAGGCCTCTCGATGCTCTACACCCTGATCAACGTGCCTTACGGTGCCTTGAACTCATCGCTCACCCGCGATACCAACGAGATCACCATCCTCACCTCTGTCCGTATGTTCATGGCCAACTGTGGTGGTTTGGCCGTTGGTTCGGGCATTCCATTGCTCGTAGCTTTCCTGGCTGCTCCTGAGTTCGTGCAGGAGGGTTCGGCTACCATGCCTAAGGATCCTAACGCTTGGTTCTCCACCATGCTCATCTATGCTCTCGTAGGTTTGGCACTCCTTATCTTCTGCTTCTCGCAGTGTAGGGAGCGCGTCGTGATGGACGAGAAGGATGCTGCCGACGTCAAGGTCAGCGACCTCTGGATGGAGTTTGGCAAGAACAAGCCACTCCGCGTCATTGCTTTCTTCTTCATCACTGCCTTTGCCATGATGAGTGTTGGTAATGCTGCCGGTGCTTACTTCATGTCGAGCAACATGCACGGCACCGCTGCCGAGCTCTCAATCTTCATGGGCTTGGGTTCAATCCCATCGTTCATCTTCATGCCACTCGTTCCAGCCATCAAGAAGGCCATCGGAAAGAAGAACATGTTCTACGCATTCCTCAGCATCGCCATCGTTGGTATGGCTATGCTCTATGCCGTTGCCAAGATGGAGAGCCCATCAATGACCTGGGTTTACATTGCACAGTTCATCAAGTCAACCGGTGTGATCGTAGCTACCGGTTACATGTGGGCACTCGTTCCTGAGGTAATCTCTTACGGCGAGTGGAAGAGCGGCAAGCGCATCGCCGGCATCGTCAACGCCCTTACCGGCATCTTCTACAAGGCTGGTATGGCTCTCGGAGGCGTGGTTCCTGGTGCAGTCCTGGCTTACGTGCAGTACAACAAGGATAGTGTTGAGCAGACCCCACTTGCACAGGAGGGTATCCTCTGGCTCGTATGCGTCATCCCAGCCATCCTCCTCGGTTTGGCTATGTGGATTATCTCTAAGTATGAACTCACTGACGAGCGCATCGACCAGATCAACAAGGAGATTGAGGCTCGTAACAAGTAATTGCTTTTGCGACGTACCATCTGGTACAATCAAATAAAAAACTACCTCGCACTCATTGTGGCGAGGTAGTTTTTTATTGGTTCGCCCAGCATGGGCATATTCTAACGGGTGCAAGTCCCCAAGCCGCCCTGATAACGGGAAGGCTACAGCCAAAAACAAGAGTGTCCGTAGCGACGCGGAATCTGAAGGAAGTCGGCGGCAAACATCTGCTCTGATGCATAAGAACATGATATAAGGCCGGTGCAAGTGCGGTTAGCTTGCCGAAGAAGACAAAACCCTATAGTTATCCGGAACTTGCAAAGGTAAATCATGCGGAGATAAGATGGAAAGAATATGCTCTTAACTGGGGAGGTCTCACGGATGTGGCGAACCGACAAGTCACACGACACTTGGAGCCACGGAGTAACGCTTGCCGTGAGAAGTCGGCAGAGGTTGTACCATTCAAAGATGGGAAGGACCGAACCTTGCGAAGTTCACTAATTCGCGAATGATTACGTTGAGTAGGGTAGAAAGTAGAATACATTCATCTAATAGAATGGCTACCTATATAAGGATAAGACGGAATCTGAAGAATATATAGGAGCGCCGACTTACGATACGATAGTCAGAATTAAAGAACGGAAAGTATCATTCCTATAAGGGAGGGGTTGTAAGGAACCACCACGTGCGGATCCGCATGCGTGGTGGTGTGGGAGGTCGGTAAATGCGAAAGTAGGAGGCAAATGCCTTTTATGTGTAGCATTTACCTCCTACCCGATTGTTGTTGAATGGCGCAAGTTATCTGTTGTGCCATCGGGTGAAAGAGTCGATTACTTCTCCTCAGACATCAGGATGTCAACGAGTGGACGGTCCTTGTAGTCATGCTTGGCCTGATCCCAAAAGCCGAAGTCGGCATCGTAGCACCAGGTGGTCCAGGCAACGCCGAACTCGTTGAAGATCGAGATCATATCCTTGTACCACTTGTAGGCAAGCTCGCGATCGACTGGCTCATAGACACCCCACTCGCCGCAGAAGAGCTGCAGGCCCAGGGAGTCGGCTACGTTGATGGCGTCGGCCATGCGGTCGTGGAGCACGTCACGGTTCCACTCGGTCATGTACTGTACGAGCTCTGGCTTCAAGTCCTCAGGAGCGGCATCGTAGTCCTCCTGCGATACAAGCTGACCAGGATAGTTGACCTTGCCGGTATATTTGCCGATTGGGGTCCACCATGCGCCGTAGTGGGTGATGATAGATGGGTCGTAGAAGTGGAATGACAGGACGATGTTCTTGTCGCCCTCAGGCACGCGGAGGTCCTTGAAGGTGCCGCAGCTCTGCCACATGTTCGAACCGATGATGAGGGTACGCTCTGGCTCGAGGGTGCGGAGTGCCTTGTGAACCTTGGCGATGAGCTTGTTCCACTGCTCAGGATCCTCGGCTACTGGCTCGTTCATGAACTCGTAGGCAACGCTGTCAACGCTGTAGCCCTTGAGCACTTCAGAGAGCTGCTCCCACATGCCGATGAGCTGCTGCTGTGACTCCTCGCTGGTGAAGAGGGTGTTTGCAGCCTTGTCGTCCTCGTTCACGGCATTGAAGTAGTGTGAACGGATGATGTGGAGATCGACGATGGCACGGAGGTTGTACTTGCCGCAGAAGTCGAGCGACTCGGTGAGCAGATCCCAAGCCTCAGGGAGCTTGTTGCCCTCCTCGTCCCAGAACTGAACCTCGTCGATAGGGATGCGCACGAAGTCGAAACCGAGTGAAGCGAGACGCTCGTAGTCATCCTCCTGGATGTGCTGCTTGCGAGCCTCGCCGCGCTCCTCGCTCTGTGAGAGCCAGTGGCTGAGGTTGGTGCCTCGGCGAATCTTGAAGTTGTTCTCGGTCTGCTCAGTGGCAGAGTCAGTTGTCTTGTTGCCCGAGCACGAAGTGCTGGCCAGGCAGAATGCCGCAATGGCGGCTGCAAAGGTTAAGAAAGTTTTCATTATGATTTTATGTGGTTATTAGGGTTCGATTTGAATCGATTGGGATCGATTGGTTTGGGGCTTCGAGATGCTGAGGTTTCGATGCGTCGATGTCTCGAGGCTTCGAAGGGATTCGATGCGTTAGAGCCTAGAACTCGTAATCGAGGCAGGTGCGCACGGCAGTGTAGGGACGAACCTTGCTGTCGGCCACGGCTACGTGTGCAGGATGCACGGCATAGCCCTTGAGCGCCTCTGGCGACTCGAGGGTGCTGTCGAGCATCACGTCGGCATTCGATGAAGCCAGACGGCCGCTGATGTTGACCTTGCACTCTACGAGGCCAGGAACCTGGCCTACGAGGGCTTCGAGACCTTCCTTGATGCCAGCCTTGACGGTCTCTTTCTCGGCATCGGTGAGCTCATCGCGGAGCTTCCAGAGGATGATATGTTTGACCATAATTTAAATTTTAAATATCAGGTACTGGATGTCAAATGTCAAATTTCAATAGTAGAAACGTTGATGACATTCATGACAATGTGACAACGGGTATTACTTCAGCAATACGACTGCCTCCTTGACACGACGCATAGCCTCGGTGATCTTGGCCTCTGAGGTGGCGTACGAGAAGCGGATGCAGTCAGGGGCACCGAAGGCATCGCCGCTTACGCCAGCTACATGACCCTCTTCGAGGATATACATGGCCAGGTCCATACCGTTGGCGATGGTCTTGCCGGCAGGTGTCTGCTTGCCATAGAGGCTGTTGACCTCTGGGAATACGTAGAAGGCACCCTCAGGCTTGTTGGTGAGCTTGAAGCCAGGAATCTGCTGCACAAGGTCGAAGATCAGGTCGCGACGCCGCTCGAATGCCTGACGCATCACCTCGACGCATTCCTGCGAGCCGGTGTAGGCAGCCTCGGCGGCCTTCTGGGCGATGCTCGAACAGCCCGAGGTGTACTGACCCTGCAGCTTGTTCACAGCTTTGGCGATATAGGCAGGAGCAGCGCAGAATCCGATGCGCCAGCCGGTCATGGCGTAAGCCTTCGACACGCCATTGATGATGACTACGCGATTCTTCATTGCAGGGAACGAGGCAAGGCTGGTGAGAGGCTTGCCGGTGTATGAGATGTGCTCGTAGATCTCGTCGGAGATCACCACGATGCGAGGATACTTGGCCAAAACCTGTGCGATGGCAGCGAGCTCCTCCTTGCTGTAGATGGCGCCGGTTGGGTTCGATGGCGAGCAGAGCATCACGACTTTGGTCTTAGGAGTGATGAGGCTTTCAAGCTGCTCGGCAGTGATCTTGAAGTTTTGGTCCTGACCGCAGAGGAATGGCACGTTGACACCCTCGGCGAGCTTTACCATCTCGAAATATGACACCCATGCTGGGGTAGGGATGATCACCTCGTCACCCTTGTCAACGATGGCGAGGATCACGTTGCAGATCTCCTGCTTGGCACCGTTGCCCACGATGATCTGGGTTGGCTCGAACTCCACGCCATTCTCCTCCTTGAGCTTGCGGCTGATGGCCTGACGGAGCGAGAGGTAGCCAGGCACTGGAGTATAGAACGAGAAGTTGTCATCGACAGCCTTCTTGGCGGCTTCCTTGATGTGGTCAGGGGTGTTGAAGTCGGGTTCACCTACTGAAAGATTGATGATGTCGAGGCCCTGGGCCTTGAGCTCCTGGCTCTTCTGCGACATAGCCAGGGTGGCTGATGGAGAAAGTGCCATGAGGCGTGCTGATAACTGTTCCATGTTTTATGTTGTTTTGTTCTTTTGTTTGTTATATGGAGTTGGCTGGCTTCTTGCGCAGAGGGCGCGGAGCCTTGGCCTTGAACTTTCGGTAGAGTGGTGACAGCGCGTGGATCATTTTGCGCGAATACTGCGTGAAGCGTATCTTGTACGTATCCCAGTCGAAGAGCGGCGAGTCGTTGACGGCGCGCCAGGTGAGCCACAGTCCTATGGGTAGCAGTACCATCGAACTGAGCCAGGTGCCCGACCAGGGCTCCATCGCTCCGTCCTTGGCCATTTTGTAGCCGGTGTTGTCGATAATGTAGTAGAAGATGAAGAAGAGCACGCCGGTGATGATAGGTACACCCATGCCGCCCTTGCGAATGATGGCACCCAATGGGGCGCCGATGAAGAAGAAAAGTAGACAGGCCACTGAAAGCGTGAACTTTCGATGCATCTCGATGGCATGGTAGTTAACGTTCTTCTGCTCGAATGTCTGCAGCTCCTGCTGGAAGGCGAATGTCTGCACTACGTTCTGTGTGCGGCTTTGTGCCTTGCGGATTACCTGCTCCATCTGGGCAGGCTGCAGGCTGGCATATACGCTGTCGATGTTGATGGGCAGCGGCTTCTGCTTGATGGCGGCAGGCACCTTCAGTCCCGCACCTGTGTTATCTGCGAAATAGGCAGAATCATTGCGCAAGGCATCACGTACCTGCGTATAATAGATGTATTGCTTCAGGCGGTTGCCATAGCCATAGTTGATGGAGTCGATGCGTTGGTTGAGCGAATCGACCGAATGGACGAGCTGTTCGAGATTTTTGCCCACATGTCGGTCTGCAATCATATCCTCGTCAGTTCGTTCGAAATCGTTGCTGTAAGGTATGTAAACGACCTTTTCAGTAAACGATTCACGTCGATATTGGGCTTGCTTCTGGTTGGCATTGCGACGATTGCCGGTGCTGGCATCTCCGTCCTTGAAGGTGCCGACCTGGCGACCGCTCCACAACGTGAGTTTCAGGTGCTGTCCCGTCTCGGCGATGGCCACGCGGGCACTGTCGGCCACGGTCACGGTGGCATCCTCGATGTTGTAGCCATCGAAGATGTAGATGGTGACGCCGTAGAGCAAGCCAGTGTCGTAATCCTTGCGATCGACGTAGAGGTTGTAGTTGTTGATCTCCTTGTAGAAGACTCCCTCAGGGATTTCCAACTCAGGAGATTTGTGCTTGATGCCCAAGAGGATGGAGTACATCTTGGTGTTGGCATACGGCAGCACACGATCCTGGAAGAAGAAGGTGCCGACGGCCAACAGGCACATGAAGGCGGTGAGCGGGCGCATGATCTTGAGCAATGAGATGCCCGAAGCCTTCATGGCCAGCAACTCAAGGCTCTCGCCCAGGTTGCCGAAGGTCATGAGCGATGCCAGCAGAATGCCCAGAGGCAGGGCCATAGGTACAAAGGTCAGCGCTGCGTAGAAGAAGAGTTCGGCGATGACCTCTACATCCAGACCCTTGCCCACCAGCTCATCCACATAACGCCACAGAAACTGCATCATCACGATGAAGAGGCAGATGAAGAACGTCATGAAGAAGAGCGGCAGGAAAGTCTGCAGCATGAATGTATATATGCGCTTGATGCCCAAAGGTGAGAATATTAGGGGTGGGAATTTATCGATTGCTCGATACTTCGATGATTATAATGCATCCTCAATCGCCTGAGCAATAGCCTGGCCACGGAGGTCGCGACCCAGAATGGTGCCATCAGGGGCAATGAGCATGATGTGAGGGATGCCCATGATGCCGTACTGCTCGGTAGGAGAGTCAGTGCGACCGCCAGCAAAGATTACTGGCCAGCTGATTGGCAGCTCGCTCATGGCCTTCTGCGTATCTTCCACGCCATTCTCCCACACGGCGATGCCTACGAAGTTGACCTTGCCCTTGTACTGCTCGGCATACTTCGAGAGGTGCTCGTTGATCTCACGGCGGCATGGGCCACACCATGATGCCCAGAAGTCTACGATAAGAGGCTTGCCATCGGCCAGCAGGTCGCTGATGGCAAGATCCTTGCCGTTGATAGCGTCAGTGCCCTTGACATCGATGTAAGGTGAACCCACACCAGCCTTGGCTGAGGCTACTTTAGCCGTGCGGAGACGCTGGATGAAACCATTGTTGACTATGAGCGGGTCAGCTTCAGCCAGTTTGGAGTCAAGCGTCTCAAGGTCCCAGTAATAAGCCAGATCAGAGAAGAGGTCAAGACCGAGAGAATCGCTCTTGTGATAGTTGTAGTACTCTTCGTAGGTGGCATAAATGACGCTGTCGGTTATCAGTTCCTCGCAAGTCTGCCAGTATCTGTTCAGGCTGTCGAGGGCTGCAATGTCGGCCTCAATACTATGATCAGGAGCAGCCTGCTTGGTGGTGCAGCCTGTAAGGATGCCAGCCATGGCAAGCACTGCCATCAAGATTTTCTTCATTGTTATTCGTTATTTTTTTTGCTCCATCAAAGGAAATCAAAAGAAATCAAGCTGCAGGGCGAAGAATGATTATATCTGATTTCTTCTGTCGGAGAAAAGACTTGATTATTACTCAATGAGCAGGAGGTCGGCACCCTCGAGCACATTGTCACCCTTCTGCACGTAGATGGCCTTGACGACGCCATCCTTGCCGCAGTTGATGTTGTTCTCCATCTTCATGGCCTCGAGCACCAGAGCTACGTCGCCAGCCTTGACAGCCTGGCCCACGGTAACGTTGACGCTCAGCACGGTGCCTGGCAGTGGAGACTTGGTAGCGCCGGCTGCACCTGCAGCTGGACGTGATGGGGCAGGAGATGGGGCGGCAGCAGGAGCTGCAGCCGGACGTGCCACGACAGGCTTTGGCTTCTCGGCCTTTGGCTGCTCAGCCAGCTCAACGCTGTATGCCTTGCCATTGACCTCAACCTCGACGTTCTGTCCGTTGACATCCTTCACGGCAACCTCGTAGTTATTGCCGTTGATCTTCATTTTATAGGTCTTCATTGTTTTGTTGCTTTTAAAACTTGCGTAGTGGTGAGCGCTTCTGGTTATTGCCGGCACCCGTCCAGCTCGATGGGGTAGGGTTGAGGGTCAGTACGCCCGACTCCTGGTCGTGCATGCCATCCTCGTGCATAAAGAGGGCTACGCCGATGGCTGCAGCCAGCTCGTCATCGTTGACTTCTGCGCCGGTGGCTTTCTCGACTACCTTCATGTTGGCGCGGCGGTCGGTGATCTGCTCATACTGCTTCTTGCGGTGGAATGCCTTCATGATCTGCAAGCCGCACCAGGCAAAGCCCGGATAGAGGTACTTGAAGCAGAAGAAGAGGATCACCAGCGCCACGAACACAACGCCCATAGCCAGAATAGCCATCATCCAGCCGATAGGGTCCTGCTCGCCGAAGCGGTCAGCATTGTTGGCCAGCGCAGGCGATGCTGCGCCAGCCAATAGTGCGGTTATGATTGATAATTTTCTCATCTCTAATTACAAAGGAAGATTATCATGTTTCTTAGCAGGATTCTCCACGCGCTTGTTGTGCAGCTTCTCGAGGGCACGGATCACGCGGAAACGGGTGTTGCGTGGCTCGATCACGTCGTCGATGTAGCCCTTGTGAGCAGCGTCGTATGGGTTGCAGAAGAGCTTCTCGTACTCGGCCTTCTTCTCGGCGATGACAGCAGCCTTGGCCTCTGGGGTCTCGGCTGCCTTGAGTTCCTTGCCATAGAGCACCTCCACGGCACCGCCCGAACCCATTACGGCGATCTCAGCCGATGGCCATGCGTAGTTCACGTCGCCGCGCAACTGCTTGCAGCTCATTACGATGTGGCTTCCGCCGTACGACTTGCGGAGGGTTACGGTCACCTTAGGCACGGTGCTCTCGCCGTAAGCATAGAGCAGCTTGGCACCATGGTCGATCACGCCATTGTACTCCTGGCCGGTACCTGGCAGGAAGCCTGGTACATCCACAAGTGTTACCAATGGGATGTTGAAGGCGTCGCAGAAACGTACGAAGCGAGCAGCCTTGCGCGAAGCGTTCGAGTCTAGGCAGCCTGCCATCACCTTTGGCTGGTTGGCAACCACGCCGACGCTTTGGCCGTTCATGCGGGCAAAGCCCACGATGATGTTCTTGGCCCAACCTGAGTGAACCTCGAACATCTCGCCGTTATCGACGATCGAAGCGATGACCTGGTACATGTCGTATGCCTGGTTGGCCGACTCAGGGATGATCTCGTTGAGCGAGTCGTCCATGCGGTCGATGGGGTCGGTGCACTCCACGCGTGGAGCCTCCTCCATGTTGTTCTGTGGCAAATATGAGAGAAGGGTGCGGATCATCTGGATGGCCTCCTCCTCGTTCTCGGCTGCGAAGTGGGCAACGCCCGACTTGGTAGCGTGAACCGAAGCACCACCGAGCGACTCCTGATCAACGACCTCGCCCAATACCTCCTTCACCACCTTAGGACCGGTGAGGAACATGTACGAAGTATTCTTGACCATCAGCACGAAGTCGGTGAGGGCTGGTGAGTAAACCGAACCGCCGGCGCAAGGACCCATGATGGCCGAGATCTGTGGAATCACGCCCGAAGCCAGGATGTTACGCTCGAAGATTTCGCCGAAGCCGGCCATCGAGGCGATGCCCTCCTGAATACGTGCACCACCCGAGTCGTTCAGGCCGATGACAGGGGCACCCACGCGCATAGCCATGTCCATGATCTTGCAGATCTTCTCGGCCATGGTCACGCTGAGTGAACCGCCCGACACGGTAAAGTCCTGAGCGAAGAGGAACACCAGACGGCCGCCGATGGTAGCCGAACCGGTGACGATGCCGTCGCCGAATGGGTGGCTCTTGTCGGTGCCGAAGTTGGTACAGCGGTGGATGAGGAACATATCGGTCTCCTCGAACGAACCCGGATCAACCAAGGCCTCGATGCGCTCACGAGCGGTCTGCTTGCCCTTGGCATGCTGAGCCTCGATGCGCTTCTCGCCACCACCCATGCGGGCAGTCTCGCGGTTCTTGATCAGCTCTTGAATTTTTGCTAACTGTATAGACATTATTTTCCTTTATATAATATTATATGTACGCGCAAGCATCTTGCGTCGGCAGATAATATTTATTATTTACTATTTGTTATTTGCGAAGATTACTCTTCGTCCTCATCCTCCTTGATGTTGTGGTAAACGGCAGTTACGTCGTCGTCCTCATCGAACTTGTCGAGCAGTTTGTTGAGGGTCTCGCGCTGCTCGTCGGTAACCTCCTTGTAGTCGTTAGGGATGCGGATGAACTCGGCGCTCTTGATCTCGAAGCCGTTGTCCTCAAAGTACTTCTGCAGGTCGGCATAGCTCTCAGGATCGCCCTCTACTACGATGGTGTTCTCCTCCTCGTCGAAGTTGATCTCCTCTACGCCGAAGTCGATAAGCTCCAGCTCGAGCTCCTCCATGTCAACGCCCTCCTTAGCAGCTACGGTGAAGACGGCCTTGCGGGTGAAGAGGAACGAGAGTGAACCGGTGGTGCCGAGGGTGCCGCCGTACTTGGTGAAGTATGAACGCACGTTGGCCACGGTACGGGTGTTGTTGTCGGTAGCAGCCTCTACGAAGATGGCGATGCCGAATGGGCCGTAGCCTTCGTAGGTCAACTCCTTGTAATCGCTTGTATCCTTATCGGTAGCCTTCTTGATGGCACGGTCGATAGTATCCTTTGGCATACCTGCTGACTTGGCAGAGGCAATGAGTGTACGCAGACGGCTGTTGGTGTCAGGATCACCACCGCTTGACTTCACGCACATGGTGATTTCCTTACTGAACTTAGAAAATGCCTTACTGTTCTTGCTGTTGCGCGCCATAATGCGTGCCTTGCGGTATTCAAATGCTCTTCCCATTGTTGGATTTTGTTATTATTTTGTTTTGTTATTTGTTAATCTGTTATTTTTTTATTTTTTTATTCGAAGTCCATCGACAGGCAGTCCCATTTGGAGCGGTTCGACCGCTCCAGGATCCACATTTATCGAAGCGAAGCACCAAGCTTCGACTCAAAGTTCTTGATGAACTTATTCATCACAGCCTCGATCGCCTTGTCGTTGAGTGTCTTCTCCGTATCCTGCAGGATCAAAGAAACAGCATACGACTTCTTGCCCTCAGGCAGGTTCTTGCCCTCATATACGTCGAAGAGGCTGACGCTCTTGAGCAGCTTCTTGTCGGTGTCGAAGGCTACCTTCTCGATGTCGGCAAACTGCACGCTGATATCGACGAGCAGGGCGAGGTCACGCTTCACAGGTGGGAACTTCGAGATCTCCTGCTGCTCCACCTTCACCTTGGCAGCGTCCTTCATCAGGGCCTTCCAGTTCAGGTCAGCGTAGTACACCTCCTGCTCGATGTCGAACTTCGAGAGGACCTTGTTCGATACGATGCCGAGCGTAGCCAGCACTTTGCCCTTGGCCGAAGCGATTTCGAGGCCGACGGCATAGATGTCGCTCTTGAACTGCTTCTGCTTCAAGCCAGCATCGAGACCCAGACGCTTCAGGATGTTCATCACGGCTGCCTTGAGTTCGAACACCGTGTTCTTCTGATCGGCCAATGCCCAGCTGCCCTGGTTGCGGTTGCCGGTCATCCAGATGCCCAGATGGCTCTCCTCGCTGTAGCCCAGGATGCCGCGACCCTCCTGCTGCACCTGGAGCGAAGTCTTCTCGCCCGAGGCCACCTGCTGGTTCACTGCCTCCTGCTTGGCGGCGTTGTAGAACTCGCAGTTGCCGAACTCATAGAAGCGGCAATTAGGATTCTTGAAGTTGATGTTGCGGATGATGCTCTGCAGGCCGCCGAAGAGCAGCGACTGGCGCATCACGTTCAGGTCGCTCGACAGCGGATTCATGATCTTCACGCAGTTGGCGGCAGGGTAGGTCTCCAGTTCGGCATAGAACGACTCCGAGGTCAGCGAGTTGCACATGATCTCGTTGAAGCCGGCGCCGGTCAGCTGCTCGCTGATGATCTGCTGCAGCTGGTTGCTCACATCGGTAGCGGTCTTGACGGTGGTGCAGCTGCGCACCTGGCCAGGCAGCTCCACGCGGTCGTAGCCGTAGATGCGCAGGATGTCCTCGATCACGTCGCAGTCGCGGGTCACATCCACGCGGTAGTTAGGAATCTGTATCTTCACGCCCTCGGCCGTCTCCTCGAGGATTTCCATCTCGAGCAAGCCCAGGATCTGCTTCACGCGCTCCACAGGGATGTCGATGCCGCTGAGGCCGTTCACGCGCTTATAGGTCAGATCGACTACGGCTGACTCAGCCTTGACCGGGTACTCCTCCACGATGTCGCCCACGATGGTGCCGCCGGCCAGCTCCTTGACGAGCAGGGCAGCGCGACGCAGGGCGTAAGGCACGTTGTTGATATCGACGCCACGCTCGTAGCGGAACGAGGCATCGGTCGAGAGCTGCTGGCGACGTGCGGTCTTGCGCACCCAGGTTGGGTGGAAATATGCGCACTCCAGGAAGACGTTCTTGGTCTGCTCTGTTGTGCCTGACTCCAGGCCGCCGAATACGCCGGCGATGCACATGGGCTCCTCGGTGTTGCAGATCATCAGGTCGCGCTCCGAGAGCTTGTGCTCGTTGCCGTCAAGCGTCACGAATGGGGTGCCCTCGGCGCAGGTCTTCACCACGATCTGGCCGCCCTTGATCTTGTCTGCATCGAAGGTGTGCATCGGCACAGCGGTCTCGTGCAGGATGTAGTTGGTGATGTCAACGATGTTGTTGATTGGGCGCAGGCCGATGGCGTTGAGGCGGCTCTTCAGCCACTCAGGGCTCTCCTTCACGGTCACGCCGGCGATGGTGAGGCCCGAATAGCGTGGGCAGGCCTCGGGGTTCTCCACCTTGATGTCGATGGCCTTGTAGCCGGTCTCCACAGCCTTGTCGGCTGCCAGCACCTCGTCGAACTTGCCGACGCATGGCTTGGTCAGCTCGTGCTTCAGGTCGTGAGCGCCGAGGTAGGCGTTCAGGTCGCGAGCCACGCCGTAGTGCGAAGCGGCGTCGATGCGGTTCGGGGTAATATCTACGGCGATGACGTACTCGCTCTCCACGTGATAGTAGTCGGCGGCCAACATGCCCACTGGGGTCTCGGCTGGCAGCACGATGATGCCTGCGTGGTCGTTGCCCACGCCGATCTCGTCCTCAGCGCAGATCATGCCGTTCGATGGCACGCCGCGCAGCTTGGCCTTCTTGATGGTGAAGCTCTGGTCGCCGTCGTAGAGCGTGGTGCCCAGGGTTGCCACGATCACCTTCTGGCCGGCAGCCACGTTAG
The DNA here is from genome assembly GCA_045628525.1 of Bacteroidales bacterium. GTDB lineage: Bacteria > Bacteroidota > Bacteroidia > Bacteroidales > UBA3663 > Liminaster. The sequence goes on along the minus strand of JAZQPJ010000077.1, from coordinate 62,834 downwards.
GGGCGCCGCACACGATGCCGGCAATCACATGACCCTCCTCGCTGATGGTGCAGTTGGTGCCGTAGGCCTGCTTCACCCACTCGGCATCGCCCAGGTCAACGGTGGTGACGTGCATGTGGTCAGAGTCAGGGTGTGCCTCGCAGGTCAATACCTGACCCACCACCAGGCCCTTCAGGCCGCCACGGATGGTCTCAATCTCTTCTACGCCTTCTGTCTCAAGGCCGATCGAAGTCAGGGCTGCTGAAGTCTGCTCGGGGGTGAGGTCGAACTTCAGATAGTCTTTCAGCCACTTGTACGAAATGTTCATATATGTCTTGTTTTTTTATTTTGTTCTAAAAATCGCGCGCAAATATACATATTAAATATGAAAACACAAAAAAACGAGCACACTTTTCGTCGGAATGTGCTCGTTTTTCTGCTCGATTTCCCCATTTGGGAAACCCTATTTTGCAATTATAAGGTGTCAGCAATCACGTCGTGAGCCTGTTGCCCGGGTGCCGTTTGCTCTGGTAAAGCAGCTGGTCGGCCTGGTGGTAGAGCCTGCCGAAGTCTGCCTGCTCCGTGCCGTCGATGGCCACTGCGCCCGCCGATACCGTGTGGGGGAAGTCCCTGAGCTCCGCCACGGGCAGGTCATCTACCTGGGCAAAGAAACGCTCGGCATTCTGCTGCAGCTGCTCGGGTGTGAATGTGCCGGGCAGGAACATGGCGAACTCGTCGCCGCCCAGGCGCATGTTGATGCCCTCGGGGTTGAATTCCTTCATCAGGCGGCCAATCTCCACCAGCAGCTTGTCGCCGGTCACGTGGCCGAAGGTGTCGTTCACGCGCTTGAAGTTGTCGCAATCCAGCAGCACGAATACGCCCGGCTGGCGTTTCTCCAGCTCGATGGCCATCTGGCGCTCGCCTGCCGTGCGGTTGTAGATCTGCGTCAGGCCGTCGATCTCCGACAGGCGCAGCAGCTGCTCCTTGGCGTTGAGGTATTCGCGCGTCTTGTCGATGTCCTCGGCCTGACCCACAATGGCATACGGAATGCCGTAGATGCCGTCCACCATGGCAAAGTGCAGGCGGAAGTCGTGGTTGCGGGCGGTGAAGTGGAAATCGACGTAACCCGAACGCTTCTTCTCGGCAAGGCACTGCCTGAGCGTGTTGGCGATGAACTCCTGGTCGGGCTGCAGCTGGCGGTCGGTATTGCCCAGGAACTGCGTGATGGCGCCCGATGCCGCCTTGCCCTCCTGGTCCTGGTAGTTGATGGTGAGCTTGTCCTTGTGGATGGTATAGACGAAGGTCACCAGCTCCTGCTCCTCGATGAGCATGCGGTCGCGGGTGCGCAGCACACGGTAGCGGTACTTGTCCGAGCAGTCCTGCATCGTGATGATGGCCTTGTAGGGCATTCCCTTCTGGTCGAACAGCGTGTAGAAAGTCTTGCGGTACCAGGTGTAGCCCTTGCCGTCGGGCGTGCGCAGGCGGAAGAAGTCGTAGCCCATCTTCTCGCCACGCTCGGCGCGGTGGTAGAGGCTGCGGAACCGCTCCAGGTCCTCCTTGTGCACCAGCGGTGCATCCTCGGGCATGTTGTGCAGCACGTTCGATGGCAGGTTGTACAGGCGGCAGAACTTGTCCGACGCGATGTCGTCGTGCGTGCGCACGTCCCACTCGAAGTAGTAGATGTCCTGCTCGTCCAGCAGCATGCGCAGGCACTTGGCCTCCTCCACCGACTGGCGCAGGCGGGCGTTCTGCTCCTCCAGCACGTCGCGGTCCACCAGAATGGTGCTTTCGGCCAATGCCTCGGTGGTGAGCTCGCCGGCCTCGTCGGTGGCTTCCGTGGGGCTCGTGGTGTTCTGCTTGTCGATCAGCGCCAGGAAGTCCTCCTGGCACATCGGCTTGTAATAGTAGTAGCCCTGGATGAAGTCGCAGCCTGCCTGGCGCAGGTACTCCAGCTGCTGCTCGTTCTCCACGCCCTCGGCCACCACCTTCGAATTCAGGCTGTGGAACACGCCGATCATCGTCTTCACCAGCAGGTCCATCTTGCGGCTCTGTCCCAGCTTGTCGATCATCGACTTGTCGAGCTTCACGATGTGGAAGTCCACGTTCTTCATCGTGCCGAACGAGTAGCCCTGGCCGAAGTCATCGACCAGCAGCTTCACGTTGTTCTGCTGGAAGAAGTTCAGCACGTCCAGGCGGTTCTCGGCAATCTCCTCGTAGGCCGATTCGGTGATTTCGTAGCACATCAGGTCGGTAGGCACCGAGGGGTCGAGGATGTGCTTCTGCAGCTGGTCGATGAGCTTGGCATCGGCAAAGTCCGTCCACGACAGGTTCAGGTCGATGGGCACCACCGGCTGACCCTGGGCCACACGCTGGCGCTGCAGGGTGAAGATGCTCTCCTCCATCAGCTTGTCGATGCGCGACAGGCCTCCGTGGCGCTCCAGCACCGGGATGAACGTGTTGGGCATCACCAGGCCGTGCTTCTTCGACTGCCAGCGCACCAGGGCCTCGGCCATCTCCACGCGTCCCGTCTGCAGGTTCACCACCGGCTGGAAGTAGGGCACGAACTCGCGGTTGGCCAGCGCCTCGTCGATCTGGCTCAGCACCTCCGAGTCGGAGATCACGGCGCGCTTCATCTTGGGGTCGAACACCTGCCAGGGCGTGATGAACTGGTCCTTGATGAACGAGGTGGCCATCTTGGCATGGGAGCAGGCGTCGAAGGCCGACTCCGTGCAGTCGTCCAGGTGGTAGATGCCGCACAGGCTGCGGTAGGGCACCTTGATGTCCTCCAGCTCGCACTCCTGCGTGCACAGGCGGGTCACCACCTCGGTGTCGAGCGTGTCGCGGTTCACCAGGCACACGAAGTTGTCCGACTCATAGCGGGCGTACGACACCGGGTGCAGCTCCGAATACACGATGGCCGTGTACAGGTGCCTCAGCACGGCATCGCCCACGCGGCTGCCGTACATCTCGTTGATGATGCGGAAGTTCTTGATGTTGAAGCACAGCAGGCTCTGTCGCTCGCCGGGCTTGCTGTGGGTCATCTTCTGCGTCAGCTCGCGCAGCAGGCCCTCGCGGTTCAGGCCGCCCGTCAGCGTGTCGTGCTCCAGGCTTGTGGTGATGTCGTGGCGGTTGAGCAGTATCATGCTGGCATCGGGGGTGATGCGCATGAAGCTGTACTTCATCACGCTGTCCAGCCCGTCGCCGCCCTCGCCCTTGATGCGGGCAATGAACGAATACTGCTTGTGCTCCTGCACCTTGCGGCACAGGGTCTCGACCTCGGTGCTGCGCATGAATCGGCGCAGGTCGTAGTCGTTGGCCAGCAGCCCGGCCTCGGCCTCGCGCCATTGCTCGTAGCTCCAGTAGCGCACCATCGTGTCCGGGCCCATCATCTGTGCTGGGCCGTTTGCCTCGGGTTGCATCACCTTGTTGTCCGACACGCAGATCAGCACCGAGTTCATGACGCTTCGCGACTGACGCTCCCGTCCGATCTGCTCGAACAGGTCAAGGGTTAAATGACTGTCTGCGATGAATGCTGACAGCTTGCAGATGCGTGAGTTTTCAGTTGTCGGAGTACCCATGATTGATTCAAGATAATGTGATTAGATTCGGAAGCCGGGTGGCTGACCCCTTTCCCTCATTTAGAAACTTTTTAAGAATGCGTGTGCAAATATAAGCATTTTATCCGACATTTCCAAGAATCCTCTCCCTTTTTTTTCATAAAACATGCATTTTTTCCCTCCCGCCCCCTGTTTCAGCACGCTTATCGTACAATTAGCACGCCTTATTGCCGGGGCGGAGGGGGTAGGGATGAGGGGTTAGGGGTTAGGGAATGGGGGCTATGTTTAGGGATGAAGGGTTAGGGATGAGGGAATGGGTGGGTAAGGGTTAGGAAACGTTGGCGCGGAGGTGTGGCAGGGTTTCCCAAAGGTTAGGAAGGGGCGGCCCGGTGTGCGGCAGGGTTTCCCAAGCTTTAGGAAGGGGTCGGCACGGTGTGCGGCAAGGTTTCCTAACCCTTGGGAAGGCTTGCCGCATGGATGCGCGAAGGTGTCCGAAGGGTTAGGGACGTGGGGGTAGGGATGAGGGAATAGGAGGCTAAGGATTAGGAAGGGTTGGCGCAGAGTGGGGCAGGGCTTCCCAATGCTTGGGCAGGCTTCCTGCGAACCTGCTGCGGAAAAGACATTGCCATTGTCATATTGTCAATTGTCATGATTGTCATTAAGGATTTTCGGATGCGAAAATGAAGGCATAAGATTACTATTCTTATGAGCCGATTTTCCACTTTTCATTTTCTTAATGACAATCATGACAATTGACAATCATGACAACGGTTGTTGTTTTTTGGGGCAAAATCGGTGAAGGATTTATACTTAACCCGAAAAAAGTTGACCGAAAAACGGCTTAACCCTAATCGGGATTGACTGACTTTTGTTGTGGCTGGGACAAGCAACAAGCTCCGCGAGGGGGCGCGGAGCTTGCTGAATATTAGAATGTTTCGTTGTTGGGATCAATAGTGGACGTGCCAGTTGAAGATCTTGACATCATCAGAACTTGAATCCATGAAGATAGTTTTCTGGTCAGCGTTGGAATCTGGATTTGGACCCTTGATGAAGAGGAAGAGGTCTTGAACGAACTCCTCAGGACTCGTAGCTTGCAACAGCTGAGACCGCTCAAACGTCATTTTAATGGCGTATGTATAAGGATAATCCGAGAAAGAGTTATGTGCTACAGAACCAGCTACGGAATTTTCATCCTGTGCTCCGTAGTTCTGACGTTGAGCGACTTGCCAACTCTGGATAACGTCTTTGGTATAATATGAACCTTTGTACTTCAAGGTAGCATTATCATGATTTGTACTTTCATCGCCAGACACAGGGTCAGCAGGAATCATAATACCTTGAAGTATCTCGTCTCCATTTGTCAATAATCCATTAGTATATTCAGGATCGGGGTATTCTATCTTACTCTTTACAATTGCGGTAAGGGTTACGAAGTGAACGTTGTAGTCCTCTAATTTCTGGATAATGCTACCATCGCCAGTATAGCCTCTGATCAGCAGGGCACTTAATGCATCTACAGTTGTACAGTGGGCAGCAGTAGATTCATCTGGGATAAGCGTAGTCCATCCCTCAGGTAGTGGCTCCTTGTATCCTTCTGGTCCTTCATTGTCTATGATATAGCCAGGGTAATATAAGTAACTGGTTGTGGGATTCGCGTCATTTTGAACCTTTGACTGGTCATGCCATTTCAAGGGAACATTACCGGTAGTGTAATATACATAGTTTTCGTCTTTAACCCAATTCTTAAAGCCAGGATAAGACTTATCAATGAATTGCAATTCCTTCATCCATTTCACTGAGGTAGGACAGGCAAAGGCACGAGGGGCGTAGTCGTTGTCTGCCTCATCCTTCGTGTTAGGCGAACCATAACCATCAGGATAATTGTCATTATTTGTGTCTCCACCAGTCAGATTAGCTCGATTGCCATTGATGTCATATTTCTTGTCTTTGCCATCCTGGTCTTTCCCATAAACAATAATTTTGATGTCTTCTGGCTTGCTAATAGACCGAGTGCCACGGAAGATAGCTGGTGCATGCTGATGCGAGTAGTCGCCCAGCACATTCATTGGCTGCGAAGAAGCTGCGCCAAGAAGTTTATGAAGTTCGTATCTTGAATCTTCTTTTGTTGCAGTCTCCATAACTGGCTCAACGTAAACAGGCATAGTGCCACCTGCGGCCTGTACACTTATCACAGGAATGCCACTATTGTCAACTGCTACATCGACGACAATATCGTTGAAGTCGAAGTCGAACGAACCGCCCAAGTCTTCGCACATGATTCGCTTGGCTTTTCCTTCGGCAGCAAAATGCCCTGGAGTAATCTTCACAATCCAGTTGCTATAATAGCCGTCAGGATCGACTTTGGTTTCAGCCTTGTATGCCTTGAAATCAAAAGCCAGATAATAGCCTACACGATCTACATATTGGTTGTAATAAGGAGAGGCTGAATTGGTAACTTTTTCCTTCCATTCCAAACGTACGAGCACATAGTTTTTAATCCAATTCGTCTCAGGATCTGTGCTGAATGATGGATGGCAACGGAAATCTTCTGTTCCCGATGACGTGATGTATTTAATCTCACGGTTTGGATTGGTTGTAGCTTCCTCTGGATTGAAGTTTGAATTCTGGTTGTTGAAGTTATTGACGTGTGTCCATTCACCATTCATTGCCTGGAATCCAAGCTGATCCAAAGAGAAATTCACCTTTTCATGACTATTTTCTTTGCGCCAAATTGTTCCAGCCTGATTGTTGTCGTCGCCAGTAAATACATTATCACCGTTAAAACCGGTTGAGCCATTATTATCTGGAAGAGAACCATAAGTTTTCTGGTCATTATCACAAGAAACGTTCTGAATAAAGAAGTCAGAGAGATGAAGCTTCACCTCATACTCTGCCATTTGTGCTTTGGTATGAGTGCGGAACCATGCGGAAACATACTGGATCTCAAATTCGGTGACATCACCACAAGGCTGTCCACCATTAGGCACTTCACCCTCTTTCCACGTATGTTGCAGAGTAGATCCTCCGTAATTTCCATAGTAATAACCGTCGAAGTTAGGCCAGCCTGGGATTTGGATGTCATGGGCAAGGGCACTCTCGTCATACGGCTTGCTCATAACCCAGTCCTCGTGTTTCACCCATTCGTTTCGCTTTACGTCAACGTCTCCACCGTTTCCACCAGCACGAGTTGTGATTCCACCCCAGTTCATGCGCTGGAATGGTTCATCCATACCGAACCCATTGTTCGGATCTATATCACCGAAAGCTTGTACGAAAGCATCGGTGTAAGCTTTGTTTTTTTGTGAAAAGTAAATCTCTTCTTCCGAAAAGGGGATGTAATCCTCGCACGCAGTCCACATCAGCGAAGAGAGGGCGCTGAGGCAGAGGCCGGAGAAAAATAATTGCTTCTTCATTGTGGTATTTTTTGTTGATTGAAATGCAGTTTGTGCTTAATGTGCGCTGCAAAGATAAGGAAAGATTATCTTTCAACCAATATTTTTCATTCAAATTGACGTTATCGTGATTATTTTTGCGAAAATGGCGGTTGTTTTGCGCGTATGAAGGTGCTGAACGGCTTCGGAAAACATCGGGATGTGGAGAAATCAGCCACGTCGCTGAGCCTGCAACTGCATGAGGTTGCTCTGCGCATATTGGCTGAGCTGCGTGACGGCCTCCTGGTAGCGTACTCCAGCAGGTGCAGTCCCTGTCCTCGGCGTGCTGCCTGTCGGCCGAGGTTGCCGATCTCGCGGTAATTTGTGAAAAAATAACATCAAAATGCAAAAAAAATGTGCAAAAGTTTGGCAGTTTGGAGGGAAATGTGTATCTTTGCCGCGCTAAATCGAAAGAAATATGAATACGTTTGGTCGATTTTACTATTACTTTTATTACTTTGCAGATTGTAAGGTCGGGTAAACGTGTGCAGTACGAAGCAGAATCAACAAGATTGAGATAGAGGCCCGACATGAAAAACATGTTGGGCCTTACACATTATATAATATATTATGGACAAGATCAGAGTGGCCATTCAGGGCCAGGAGGGATGCTACCATGAGATGGCAGCTCGCGAATACTTCAAGGACCGTGAGGTGGAGATTGTGCCTTGCAAGAACTTCCAGCGGGAGTTCGACGCCATGGCTGCCGACTCGAACCTGATGGGCGTGATGGCCATCGAGAACACCATTGCGGGCAACCTCCTCACCAACCACGAGCTGCTGCGCACCTCGCAGCGCCAGATCATCGGCGAGCAGCGTCTGCATATCAGCCACGTGCTGTGCTGTCTGCCCGGGCAGACGATGGAGGACATCGTGGAGGTGAACAGCCACCCGATTGCCTTGCTGCAGTGCGGCGTGTTCCTCGATTCGACCCTGCCCAACGCCAAGGTGGTGGAGATGGCGGACACCGCCGGTTCGGCCAAGATCATCCGCGACGAGCAGCTGATGGGCCATGCGGCCATCTGCTCGGAGTTTGCCGCCAACCTGTACGGCATGCAGATCCTGGCACGCGGCATCGAGACCAACAAGCGCAACTTCACCCGCTTCCTCATCCTGCAGGACAAGTATGCGGAGATCGTGCAGGTGGATCGCAGCAAGATCGACAAGGCAAGCATCGAGTTCTGCGTGCGCCACCAGCAGGGCTCGCTGACCAAGGTGCTGACCATCCTGTCGTTCTACGAGATGAACCTGACCAAGATCCAGTCCATGCCCATCATAGGCCGCGAGTGGGAGTACCGCTTTTTCGTGGACATGACCTTCACCGACTACCTGCAGTACCGCAAAGCCCTGGACGCCATCATGCCCTTCACAACCGACTTCATGATCATGGGCGAATACACCGAAAATCCTTTAGACGTATGAAAGAGATAAAGCCCGCTGACCGAATCAGCCATGTGGAAGAATACTACTTCAGTCGCAAGCTGAAGGAGGTGGCACGAATGAATGCCGATGGGGGAGTGCCCGTCATCAGCCTCGGCATCGGCGGCCCCGACTTCATGCCCTCGCAGGGCACCATCATGGCCCTGATGCAGGACGCCATGCAGCCCGATGCCCACAGCTACCAGAGCTATGTAGGCCTGCCTGCCCTGCGCAAGGCGTGGAGCGAGTTCTACCAGCGCTGGTACGACGTGCAGGTGGATCCTGCCACCGAGATGCTGCCCCTGATCGGCTCGAAGGAGGGAATCATGCACGTGAGCATGGCGTTCCTCAATCCGGGCGACAAGGTGCTGGTGCCCGATCCGGGTTACCCGACCTACACGAGCGTGTCGAAGCTGGTGGGCGCCGAGATCATCAAGTACGACCTCACCTACGAGAACGACTGGGAGCCCGACTTCGAGGCCCTGGAGGCGCTGCCCGACATCGACGAGGTGAAGCTGATGTGGGTGAACTATCCGCACATGCCTACGGGCCATTGCGCTTCGCCCGAGCTGCTGAAGAAGATCGTGGACTTCGGCCGTCGTCACAACATCGTCATCATCAACGACAACCCGTATTCGTTCATATTGAACGATCATCCGTTGTCGATCCTGCAGATCGAGGGCGCCAAGGATATTTGCCTGGAGTTCAACTCGATGTCGAAGAGCCACTCGATGGCCGGCTGGCGCCAGGGCATCGTGTGCGGCAAGAAGGAGTTTATCGAATGGATTGTGCGCGTGAAGTCGAACGTCGATAGCGGCATGTTCCGCCCCATGATGAAGGCTGCCATCGCCGCCCTGAACAATCCGCCCGAATACTTCCGCCAGCTCAACGAGGCTTACCGCGTGCGTCGCATCGCCGCCGAGCAGATCATGAACCACCTGGGCTGTGAGTTCGACCCTGACCAACGCGGCCTCTTCCTGTGGGGACGCATCCCTGACAGTTGCGAGTCGGCCGAATCGCTCACCGAGCCGATCCTGCAGAAGGCGCGCGTCTTCATCACGCCGGGCTTCATCTTCGGCCGGAATGGCGAACGCTTCATCCGCATCTCGCTCTGCGCACCGTTCGAGAAGATGCAGGAGGCTCTATTGCGAATACAGGCTGCTGGCCTGTAATTAACAAAATAACAAAAAGAACACAAGATATGGAAATGACATTTGAACCGCTGCTGCCGCAGCTTGACACCAAGCGACCGCTGATCATCGCAGGTCCTTGTAGTGCAGAGAGTGAAGAGCAGGTGTTGACTACCGGCCGTGCCCTGGCTGCCCAGGGAGTGAAGATCTTCCGTGCCGGCATCTGGAAGCCACGTACCAAGCCAGGAGGCTTCGAGGGCGTGGGCGTGATCGGCCTGCCCTGGCTGCAGAAGCTCAAGCAGGAGACCGGCATGCTCGTAGGCGTAGAAGTCGCCACCAAGGCACACGTGGATGCTGCGCTGGCTTTCGGCGTGGATCTGCTATGGATCGGAGCGCGCACCACTGCCAACCCATTCGCCATGCAGGAGCTCGCCGACGCGCTGGTGGGCAAGGACGTGCCTGTGCTGATCAAGAACCCTGTCAACCCCGACGTGGAGCTCTGGATCGGTGGCATCGAGCGTATCTATCGCGCCGGAATCCGCAGAATCGGCGTGATTCATCGTGGCTTCTCAAGTGCCGACAAGACCATCTATCGCAATGTGCCTCAGTGGCATTTGCCCATCGAGCTGCGCCGCCGTCTGCCACAGTTGCCTATCTTCTGCGACCCATCGCACATCGCAGGTCGTCGCGATCTGATCCAGCCACTTTCGCAGCAGGCCATGGACCTGGGCTTCGATGGCTTGATCATCGAGAGCCACTGCAACCCTGACGCCGCGTGGAGCGACGCCAAACAGCAGCTCACGCCTGATGCCCTGAAGGAGATTCTCGGCAACCTGGTGATCCGCGACAACGCCGTCCACACCGAGGACCTGAACGACCTGCGTCGCCAGATCGACGAGATTGACGACCAGATCATCGCCATCCTGGCCAAGCGCATGCGCATCTCGGGCGAGGTGGCACAGTTCAAGAAGGAACATGGCATGCAGGTGCTCCAGGCTGGCCGCTATGACGAGATTCTGACCAAGCGCAGCGAACAGGGCTCACAGCTGGGCATGTCGCCTGAGTTCATGAAGGAGGTGTTCGAGGCCATTCATGCCGAGTCGGTACGCAAACAGATTGAATACATAAACAGGTAAAGATATGAAAATTGTAATACTTGGCGCAGGCAAGATGGGCATGTTCATGGCCGACACCTTGTGTATGGATCATGACGTGGCCGTGTACGCCCGCCACCCCGAGAAGCTGCGTTACTGCTTGAACACGCGCCGGTTCACCACGATGGAGGAGATCCGGGAGTTCGACCCCGATCTGCTCATCAACTGCGTGACTATCAAGAATACGCTGCCCGCTTTCGAGCAGGTGCTGCCTTACCTGGGCCCCAAGTGTATGCTGTCGGACATCGCTTCGGTAAAGACCGGTTTGCCCGAGTTCTATGCAGCCTCTGGTCACCCGTTCGTCTCGACCCACCCGATGTTCGGCCCGACCTTCGCCAACCTGAGCGACCTGAGCCAGAACTACACGGTGATCATCAAGGAGTCCGACCCCTTCGGCAAGGCATTCTTCCGTGAAGTCTATGCCGGCCTGAAGCTCAACATCTACGACTACACCTTCGAAGAGCATGACGAGACCATCGCCTATTCGCTCAGCATCCCATTCGTCTCGACCCTCGCCTTCACCGGCGTGATGAAGCCACAGGATGCGCCGGGAACTACGTTCAAGAAGCACATGGCCATTGCCCGCGGCCTCCTGAGCGAGGACGATTACCTGCTCACCGAGATCCTGTTCAACCCGCATTCGCCTACGCAGATCGACAAGATCTGTGAGCGTCTGCACGAGCTCTCGGACATCATCAAATGTCACGACAGCGAGCGGTTGCTCAAGTACATCAACGAGTGTCGAGCCAATATCAAGGACCAGCGATGAGCTGGCCCTTTTTTCGTCGCCCATTCTGCTACCGCTTTTGCATATCTTTGACAAAAAAGATTGCTTGATGTGCCAAAATGCGTATTTGTTGCCATTATTTTTGATTTTTATGCTTTTTTTTGTCCAAAAAATATGAATAATTGATATTTTTTGTTATCTTTGCACCCAAATTCTGCCCTAATAGTTGCGTATTAGCGCGGGTATTGTGTTGTAATCAACTAAAAATTATTAATAAGAAATGAGAAAACTCCTAACTCTCATTGTGGCTCTTGTAATGAGCATTACGATGATGATGGCACAGGTTCAGGTGACGGGTACAGTCATCTCAGCCGAGGACGGAGAGCCCGTAATTGGTGCTGCCATTGTGGTCAAGGGAACCAAGACGGGTACTGTGACCGACATTGATGGCAATTTCAGCCTCAAGGTGCCTGAAAAAACCAAGACCCTGGAAATTTCGTATCTCGGTATGCGAACCCAGGAAGTGGCTGTGAAGCCAAAACTTTCGATTACCCTCGAGCCGGAACAGCAGATGATCGAGGAGGTAGTGGTTACTGGTATGGGTAAGGTCGATAAGCGACTCTTTACCGGTTCTTCTACAAATTTGAAGGCCGACGCTATGATGCAGGCCGGTGCTACCGATGTCAGCCGTTCACTCGAAGGTCGTGTGGCCGGTGTGCAGGTAACTAACGTCAGTGGTACTTTCGGTACTGCTCCTAAGATTCGTATCCGCGGCGCCACATCTATTTATGGTAACTCTAAGCCTCTGTGGGTTATCGACGGTGTAATCTATGAGGATAACGTCGATGTAGGTTCTGATGAACTTGCTTCGGGCGATGCCAAGACTTTGATTTCTTCTGCTGTGGCAGGTTTGAACTCTGATGATATTGAGTCGTTCACCGTCCTTAAGGATGGTTCGGCCACCTCTATCTATGGTGCGCGCGCTATGGCCGGTGTGATTGTCATCACCACCAAGAAAGGTCAGAAGGGTCGTGCCCAGTTGAGCTATACCGGTGAGTTCACCTCACGTCTGAAGCCTTCTTACCGCGACTACAACATCATGAACTCGCAGGAGATGATGGGTGTGTACAAGGAGATGTCCGACAAGGGTTGGCTCCAGCTCGAGAACCTCGCCAATGCATCGAACACCGGTGTGTATGGTTACATGTTCCAGCAGCTGCGTGCCTACAACGAGTCGAATGGCGTGTTCGGTCTTCAGAATACCGAGGCGGCCCGCAATGCTTACCTGCAGGAGGCTGAGTTCCGCAATACCGACTGGTTCGACTTGCTCTTCACCAACGCTGTGAGCCAGTCGCACTCTGTCAGCGTATCGAGCGGTACTGAGAAGTCACAGAGCTACTTCTCTATGTCATTGCTCAACGACCCTGGTCAGTACATCAACCGTTCAAAGGTTCGTCGTTACACCTTCAATGGCAACGTATCGTACGATATTCTCAAGAACCTGACCGTTCGTATCGCCGGTTCGGGCACTCATCGTGATCAGGAGGCTCCTGGTTCATTGAACCGTACTACCGACGTCGTAACCGGTGAGGTGAAGCGTGACTTCGATATCAACCCATTCAGCTACGCTATGAACACCAGCCGCTGCTTGGATCCAAATATCAGCTACACCCGCTTCTACACTCGCTTCAATATCTTCGACGAGTTGGACAACAACTACAACGACATCACTCAGGACGAGTTGATGGTGCGTGGTGAGTTGGAGTGGAAGCCTGTTCGTGGCCTCTCGCTCAACGGACTCATTTCTGCCCGTATGACTTCGAGCCGTCGTGTACAGAACGTCATGGACGACTCGAACCAGGCAAATGCCTATCGCGCTGGTACCGACGCCACTGATGATAACTCTACTGTGCGTTATGCCAACTCACTGCTTTATACCGACCCTGACAACGATCTCGCTATTCCTGAGACCGTGCTCCCAGTGGGTGGTATCAAGTATCAGTATGACGACTTGATGCGTTCTAACAGCTATCGTTTCTCGGCAGACTACCGCAACGTATTCAAGGATGTTCACACCATCAATGCCATGGGCGGTATTGACCTTACCACCCTGCATCGTACGGCTGTGACTTGGACTGGCTGGGGCTATCAGTATAACAATGGTGGCATCACCTATACTCCTTACCTTTGGCTCAAGCAGATGAACGAGGAGAATACCGAGTACTTCAGCGAGGGCTTCACCAACACCAACATGCTGGCATACTACGCTACCGCTACCTATAGCTACGATCAGCGTTATACCATCTCTGGTACTTATCGTTACGAGGGTACCAACCGCCTTGGTAAGTCAACCAAGTCACGTTGGCTCCCTACCTGGAACATCTCTGGTAGCTACGACATCGCCAGCGAGCCATGGATGAAGGAGATCCACGACAAGTGGCTTTCGGCTATGAAGCTCCGTCTCTCTTACTCGCTCACCGCTGATACCGGACCGGTTTGGGTAACCAATGCTACTGCTATCTACCACACTGCCAACGTTTGGCGTCCTACCACCTCGGCTGCCGAGTCAATGATCTATCTGTCAGATATTGCCAATAGCGAGTTGACCTTCGAGAAGAAGCACGAGTTCAACGTAGGTCTCGACATGGGCTTCCTGGATGATCGTATTTCGTTGATCACCGATGTATATTGGCGTAACAACTTCGACCTCATCGGTAAGACCTATACCCAGGGTGCCGGTGGTGTGATCTCGAAGATGGCCAACGTGGCCGACATGAAGGCTAACGGTGTGGAGGTTTCTATCTCGACCGTGCCTGTCAGGACCCGTCGTTTTAACTGGTCTCTCGACTTCAACTACACCTATACTCATAATGAGATTACCGACCTCAAGACCTCTGATAATGCCGCTGCCCTCGTAATGGGCGCCAGCTACGGTGTTCAGGGCTATGCTTGCCGCTCGCTCTTCAGCTACGAGTTCGCAGGTCTGAACAATGAGGGTATTCCTCAGGTTGTCAACGAGAACAATGAGGTTACTGTAGGCGACGTGAACTTCCAGGCTACAGAAAACCTGACCGATTATCTTGTATATTCTGGTCCTGGCGACCCTACCTGGAACGGATCGTTCGGTAACACCTTCAACTATGACTTCGGTAAGGGTGGCCGTGTAGGCTTGAACTTCTACATCACCTACTCGGGTGGTAACCCAGTACGTTTGGATCGTGTGTTCAGCGCAGGCTATAGCGACCTCGTTTCTTTGCCACGTGAGTTCAAGAACCGTTGGATGAATGCCGGCGACGAGCAGTACACCAATGTTCCTGTCATCGCTTCACGCAGTCAGTACTACCGTTATGGTGGCACCGACCTGAGCACTGCTTACAATGCATATAACTATTCAAACGTTCGTGTTGCCAAGGGTGACTTTGTCCGTATGAAGGAAATCTCTTTGACCTACGACTTCCCACAGGATCTGTTGGCTAAGGCTAAGTTCATCAGCCGCGCTTCGCTGAAGGTTACTGGTCAGAACCTCTTCCTGCTCTATGCTGACAAGAAGCTCAATGGTCAGGATCCTGAGTACGTAAATGCCGGTGGTGTTGCTTCGCCATTGTCTAAGCAGTTCACCGCAACTTTGCGTCTCGGCTTCTAATAGTTGATGTCTAACGTTCAAAACTGAATAAAGATGACACATTTTAAATATATATATAAGAGCATCGTTCTGGTAGCCTGCGCCGCACTGATGGTGGCTTGTGAGGACAAGCTCGATCAGGTGCCGGACAATCGTACCGAGATCGACTCTCCTGGTAAGGTGGCCAAGTTGCTCACTTCGGCTTATCCTGATCATACTCCTGCCGTTATCTGCGAGCTCTCTGGCGATAACTACGTCGATAACAACATCGTGGTGCCAGCCACTCATAACGATCCTTACAATGAGTTCCATGAGGAGGCTTATAAGTGGGTCGATATCAACAATTATCAGATGGGCCAGCAGGACACTCCATATTCTGTATGGGAGTCATACTATCAGGGTATTGCAACTGTAAACCATGCAGTGGCTGCTATGCTCGAGATGTACCCAGGTATTGAGAAGATGTCTGCTGATGAGATCTTGGCAACCTATCCTGAGATCTCTGCATCATGGGGTGAGGCTCATGTGCTGCGCGCTTATCTTCACTTCGTACTGGTCAATGTCTTTGCTGAGTCATACAAGAACGACGAACTTAGCCGTGCGGAAAAGGGCATTCCTTATGTTCGTGACGTGGAGGATGTGGTTCACGTGGATTACAGCACCTCTGAGTTTACCCGCAACATCACTGAGTTCTATCAGCTGATCGAGGAGGATATGCTCAAGGGTCTTCCATTGATCAACGACTCAAACTATCCAGTTCCTGCTTATCACTTCAACAAGAATGCAGCCAATGCATTTGCAGCACGCTTCTATCTCTTCAAGCGCGACTATGAGAAGTGCGTGAAGTATGCTAACGTGGCTCTCGGTGCCAACCCTTCGTCAATGCTTCGCAATTGGAACAATATCAATCCTAATACGATTGACTCGCGTCTGCTTAGCTTCAACGACGAGACTGCTGCCTGCAACTTCCTGATTCAGTCCACCTACTCGCTTCAGGACCGTATGCTGTCGGCTGCACGCTATGCTATCAACGATGGTACCACCTTTACCAACAATGGCAAGACCTACACCATCCCATCGACCTTGGATTTGCTCTATCAGGGTGGTGGTCCTAACTGGAGTGGAATGCTGCCTGCCTACTCGGGTCATATCTTCATTTGGGGTGCAGGCCAGCAGTTCGGTGTATGGCTGTTCCGCGTGTATGAGTATTTTGAGTATACTGACAAGATCGCAGGTATCGGCTATGTACACATGCTCTATCAGCCTCTGACTGCTGAGGAGACTTTGCTTTGCCGAGCTGAGGCTAACCTCTATCTTGGCAACCGTGATGCAGCTATCCAGGACCTCGGCTATTGGACCAACTCTAAGCTCGTGACCAATGCTTTGACCCTTCAGGGCATTACTCGTAAGTATGATCGTACCAAGCCTAATAATATCTTCTGTGACGATATGCATCCTGCAGAGATGGGCTTCAGCAAGATCCTGACTGGCGACGACCAGGCTGTGCTCGACTGCATCCTTCACTTCCGCCGCATTGAGACTCACTATGAGGGTCTTCGCTGGTTCGACATCAAGCGCTATGGTACCACCATCTACCATCATTACCGTGGTGCCAACGAGGATGAGATCCACAGCGACTCGCTCGTATGGAACGATCCACGCCGTGTGCTCCAGTTGCCACGCAACGTAATCGATGCTGGTTATCCAAGCAGCCGTCCTACGGGTGGCGCCTGGGGTGGCAGTTCGGCTGGCTATCAGATCAATGTCTCTTCTGCCAACAAGCCAGCGGCTTTCCCATACGTTAATCAATAAAACAGACTTGCAAAGATGAAAAAGATAATTGCTTCTATGCTGGCCTGCTCGGCCATGTTGACATTCAATGCTTGTCAGGAAGACGATGACTTCACCGAGTCAATCTTCGATACTACCATCTCGGCTGTAGATCAGAATTCTGCTACCGCACCTTTCGATCAGTGGCTCTACGATAATTTCGTAGCTCCATACAACACCGAGATTCAGTATAAGTTCAACTTCACTGCTTCTGACCTCAACTATCAGTTGTCGCCAAGCGACTACAAGAAGTCACAGCTGCTGGCTCACTTCATCAAGTACCTCTTCTATGACGTATATAACAAGTACGGCGAGAAGGATGCTCACGGCAACGAGGTGTTCATGAAGAAGTACGGTCCACGTATCTTCCACTTCATTGGTTCGGACGCTTTCAGTCCTACCACGAATACCGAGACTCTTGGTTATGCCTCTGCAGGTGTGAAGATCACCCTGATTGGTGTAAACAACATGCGCACCGTTTCTGATGATATGGACTTCACTGCTGATGACATGGAGATGCTGAATCACTATCAGTTCCACACCATGCATCACGAGTTCTCGCACATCATGCACCAGACTAAGGTGTATCCAACAGCCTATTCTCTTGTAACACCTGGTACCTACGATCCTCGTACCTGGCAGGAGCGCGACTCAACCTTGACTCACCAGCTGGGTTATCTGACTCACTATGGTTCGTCTGCTTCGACTGAGGACTTCGTTGAGACCCTTTCGTGCACCATCACCGATTCAGACCATCGTTGGATGACCACCATTATCGACGCTTGCTTGAACGGCGGTGTGAAGAATGGCGACAAGGAGGCTGTCTATGAGCTTCTCGATAGCCTGGAGATTGCCAACATCCAGGATCCAGTTCTTTCGACTTTCGATGATCCAAAGCACTATTGGAATGACTTCTCAATCTATTCAGAGTCTGCACAGAATGAGGAGACAGGTGTCTATGAGCCAACTGGTCGCTACGTCATCGATGCTCACCTTGATGACTCAAAGAGACAGGCAAAGACTCCACTCAAGTTCGAGTTCGTACAGTCTTTCACCTCGTTCCGTGAATTCCTCGATGAGTGGGTTGAGTATGACATGACCAGCAATACTGGTGGCATCAATGCTATTCTCAAGAAGATTGACATTGCTACAAAGTGGTACACTGAGAACTGGGGCTTGCACCTCTTCACCATGCGTCGTGAGGTGCGTTACCGTCAGGAGCATGTCAACGACTATGTTCACAGCAGCGAGTGCATCATCTATGATTATCAGTAATAGTTTAGCAAAATGAAACATTCCATTATATTAAGTGCATCGTTCTCGATGCTGGCTCTTGCCGCCGGACTTACTTCTTGTGAATTCGAGCAGGAGGACTTCTTTGATGAGCCTGCTGCCCTGCGTATCGAGAGCACCAATGCAGATATTAAGGCAAAGCTCGTGGCTGGCAGTTCGAATGGCTGGCTGATGCAGTATTTTGTGGCTGGCACTGACGAGATGACTTTCGAGGGCTTCAACCTCTTCGGCAAGTTCTATGAGACGGGCAAGGTAACCCTTTCGGGCAATCACCGTTTCCTCCGCAACGGCAATGCCGGCAAATATACTGAATATACCAGCTACTACGAGATGCTGAAAGAGGAGGGCTCAGTCCTTGCTTTCAACACCTGGAATGACATCCTCACTGTCTTTGTCGATCCTGTATCTCCAAGCTATGCTCCTAACAATGTCGTTAATGATGGTGAGGGTATGCATGGCGATGACCGCCTTGTGATGCAGTCGTACAGCGATGATTACATGGAGTTCCGTGGCGAACGTCATGGCGCTAAGGTATATTTTTCCAAGCTCGACCGCTCTCCTGAGCAGTATATGGCAGACATTGAGAGTCTCAAGTCTGCTGTTGCAGGTGACTTCTTGACTGAGTATTCTTTGACGAATGGCGATACGACTGTCTATATTTCTGGCTTGAATAAGGGCTACTTTAATATCTTGGATCGTCTGGACGATCCTCTTCAGAGTTCTACCTATTCTTGCGTGTTTACTCCTGATGGCTTCCGTATGCAGTTCCCATACAATCTCAAGGGTGATTCTGTCCAGATTTTTAAGCTCAACTCAGATAAGACCGCCTTGGTTTGTGGCAACGCAACACTTAAGCCAGAGTGGGTACGCCCTGTTAAGGTTGCCCTTACAACCAATGATAAGGCATTGATTACCCAAGACGGCGCATGTGATCAGTTCGTACAGTTGTATCAAGCCTTGGCCGATGGCGTTAAGGAGAATTATAGCAGCCAGAATTTCGCTGGCATCTCATTCGGTTCATCCAATGAGAGCTTATCCAACCGCCGTACCGGTATCATCTTCAACATGAAGGCTTCGCGTAATACTTATCAGGTGGCTTATACGACTCAGATTACGGTCGATGGACCAGATGCCGTCACATTGGCTGTCGATTTGAATGATCCTTCAGCTAACTACGCCACCTATAGCAAGCGTGGCTTGGGTCCTTTGTTCGATGCCTTGGCTCAGGCACTCAGCGGTACGTACAAATTGGAGGCAGATCAGCCTTTCAATCCAACGAAGATTACTTGGAAGAAGACCAATGATCCAACCTTCTATTTCCAGATGGAGCTTATTCGTCCTACGAATTCAAATAACAATATTAAATAATAATTTATTATGAAAAAGTCTTTACTTTTTTCGGCTTTGGCAGTAACGGCTTCTACAGCTATGGCTCTGCCTTTGCAGCACATCAGTGCTAATCAGGCAAATTTGGTGCGTTACCAGCGCTCATCTCAGCCTACATTCATGCAGCAGGTCCCTGCTCGTCAGCTGAATGCTACCTCTCTTCAGGCAACTAAGGCTCCATCTGACAATTTGAGCTTCCGTCCTATGGGAATCAACAAGGCTGCTCAGGCTGAGTACAGCTTGTTCTATGGCTTTGGTGAGGGTACTTACCACAGCTCACTCGTTTGGGGTGAGGGAAACTCAGGTAAGGGTTTCTATAGCTATAACTATGCCTATGCTTTGTCTTATCCTTACACTTCTACCTTCGTACCTAATACTACCCGTGGCGTTTCATGGAGAATGGATACTGAAAAAGGTGAAGTTTCTTTGGCCGAAAATGTTACTGAAGATGGCAGCCTGGTGCTTTCAGACCTCGGTATCGGTGCCTTCTATATGCCAACTCTCCACGACAAGCGCTCTTCTTACACTTACGGTAGTGCTTCAGAGAATCAGGTTATTATTAGTGGTATTTGGGAGGACGCAAGCCCATTGCAGCTGTTTGATGCTTTGGAGTCGGGCGCTTTCTATGGCGGATTCTCTGACGGTGGCTATGGTTTCGGTTCTGTAACTCCTTATGGTACCTCTGGTGCAGTATATCTTGATTACGGCCAGGTAGGTGGTGAGATCATTGTTGATAATTTCCAGATGTGGGTCACCACTGATACTGAGTTCTTCGCAACTGATGATGACTTCATCCAGGTTACTATCTTTGATGAGGTAGGTGATGAAACCTTCGAGTACAAGGGTATCATTACAAGCGCTGATATCGAGGGTACTACCAGCCAGTGTGCTACCGCTTATTTCATGGACGTTGATGAGGATGGTTTCGAGTCAATGATCTCTCCTGTCCTCCGTGGCTACGTAACCGTTTTGATCGAGAATACTCCAGGCTGTGACTATGGTATTGTCTTTGCTTATGAGGATATGCAGGATTCAAATGGTGAGCCACTCTATCCAATTCGTTCTTACTGGTACAGCGATGGTTCTGCTGAGGATATGGAGCAGGATTTCTACTCATGGCGTTACTATGATGCTGTAGCTTGGCTCAATGGTACACACGTTGGCCTTTGTGAGTACATGTCTGGTAGCAAGACCATCAATGGCTTTGTTCCAGAGGATGCCGAGTATAATACAACTGAAGATGGCACCGAGTACACTTGGGCTTATGGCTTTGAGTATGAGGGTTCATGGTACAGCGACTTTATGGTAGAGACCACCTTCGATCCTGAGCAGATTGAGATCTATGTTGATGATCCTGAGGCTTTGCTGGGTTACGACACAGACTTCGATAGCTATGATCCAGAGAATATGGACTATACTGGATCCTTCTACTTCGCTGTAGCTAAGCTTCCTGAGGGCGTTGAGGGTCGTCAGATCCATATTACTCTCGTTTCTATGGAGGCAGCTGAGCTTGAGATTGTAATCAACCAGGGCGATGTTTCAGACGGCATCAACAATGTTGTAGTTGACAACAATAAGAAGACTCGCGTCTATAACCTCAATGGCCAGGCTTCAGAGGCTAAGAATGGTCTCTTCGTTAAGGATGGCAAGGTAATCTTCGTGAAGTAATTCATCTGATTACAGATGTTTCCAAATACAAAAAGAGGATGTGCACACCGTACATCCTCTTTTTTGTATTGTTTCTCCTCTGTCTGGACATCAAAATTAACGTGCGTTGAGGGACGCCTTGTTCAAAAAGGGCATGTGAAAGCGATATACCCGGAATCCGCTTAATCTGCATTCTGCCGGACTGACAAGCAGTTTGTAATAAAACAAAATGGCACCAAATCGCTACAGATGGATGTAGCAGGTTTGGTGCCATTATTGTGAGGTGTCAAGTGATGCACGCGGCATCACTTGATGATGGTCTTCTTGCCGTTGATGATGTAGATGCCGCGAGGCAGCTGGCCGTTGGCAGGGAGCGAGATTTGCTTGCCTAGGACGTTGTAGATCGTGGCAGTCGAGAGATCGTCGGCGTTGTCAATTACGATATCCTTGATGCCCACTGGCTCAGGATAGACGCGAACCGAGAGGCTGTTGGTGACACCCGACTTGGTGGCAAATGTGGTGTATTCATCACCGAAGAGATACGCAGCGCGAGCGTAATAGACAGTCTTCTCTTTCAGTCCGCTTATCATTCCGGTGAGTTCGATGGAGTCTTCGGTGTCCTGCTCAAAGTTGGCATCGCAGAAGAACTCAGAGGTTGGCGTAGAACTTGAAGCCTTCTGGTAGAAACGAATACCCATCTGGCCATTGTAGGGCGCGCCCGTGTTCTTGAGACGAATTCGGAATGTAGCTTCCTTGTTGAGGAATACGGTGTCAGATACCAATTCAATGGCCTTTGTCATTTGGAATGCTGCACCCATCGTTTCGTTGAGCACTACGTCAAATTCACTGTCGGCTTCATCGAAAGCCTCTTTGCCTTCCTTGATGTTCTGGCGGATGATGTCCATCAGGCTTGTCCAATGTCCTGCCTTGGTGAAATGGTAATCGAACGAGAGGGTCTTGGTCTCTCCTGGCGCCACCTTGATTACCTTACCACTGCTGAGAGGCTCCTGCTTCTTGCCGTCAGGATCGATGAGTGTGAGGAAATATTGTGCCACGAAAGTCTCATCTGTAGGATTGGTAAGCTGGCAGCTGATCGTGGTTGGACGAGTCTCAATCTGCTCGGTTTCCCATGTCCAGTTGCTGGCTACCACAGGGATGCCGATCTCCGGACGCGACAACTTCACATCGTTACCGCTGACCTCCACTTCATAATATGGCTGGCGTGTGTGTACAGTGCGCAGGAAGTCGAAATAGTCCTTGCCCTGAGGCTGGTAGTACATCCAGAGCTGATAGGTGCCGTCGGGCAGATCCTCGGGGAAGGTGAACTTGCGCTGCACTTGGCCGGAACGGTTGTAATACAGTCCGCTGGCACCCTGCACGGTGATCAGCGTGCTGTTCTCGTTGCGGCATATCTCCTGATTGCCCTGCATCAGGATAGTACCCACGTAGCCCTTCTGTGTCTCACCGCTGAAATTGTTGATAGTTGCTGCTGTGAGGTTGACCGACCCACCCTTGGCGACCGATGACTTGCTGCACGAGATTGTTGAATTTGCAATCTGCATAGGCGAATAGTAGCGGCCGGCACCCTCGTCGAGACAGAGGTTCACGACGGCATCCTGATCCATGCAGAACCCGTCCTCAGACTCGGTAGCACCAGTGCCCGCACCTTCGGAGTTGAGCACAGTGATGTCAAAATAACCATCGTACGAGCCGTACCATCCCCAGTTGACGTAATAGAGACCGCTGTTGTTGATGCCCTCAAGCACGAACTCGTGTCCGCCCTCTGACGACACACCTCCGTAGGCTACAGGACGGCCGCTTTCCAACTCATTGTTGATGATGCTGACCCACTCGTCGTAGCTGAAGAGCTTGCGCATGATGTATGAGGTCTTGCTGTTGAATCCGAAGTGCTTGGTCGCCATGCGTGGGATATAGAAAGAGGCCGTGCCACTTCCGTCGCGCGCAAACTGCATATCCATACCTACCGACACATGGTAGCAGAACTTCGAGAGCTCGTTGCGCTGAGCAGTAGTGACGTTGCGATAAGTCAATGGCATCAGCGTGTAGTCGTAAGTGTTCTGCGAATAATCGACCGAATATCTCTTGTTTCCCCAGGTATAGCTATAAGAGCCTGTGCCTTGGATCACCTCACCTTTCTGGGCAAAATGATAGCGCATGATTTGCGAGGCTGCCGTGCTGACACAGCCCACAGGGCAACCCGTAGGGCAAAGGTCATCGTACGGATCGTCCTGACCCCATTTGGAATTCATGAATGGAGTGATGGCCTGGGTGGTGGCGTTGCGCTGTTCGGCGGTGAGGGCGGCCTCAGGATGCTTTTCCAGATAGGCAGCTGCTTCGCTCAGCCACTGGAACCAACTGCGCAGGTTGTCAGGCAAAGCCTCGGTATTGTCGGGCAAGGTGCCGGAGGTGGAATAGCCGATGACGGGACGCATCAGGTCAGAGCCCGACACGATGACAAAGGCATCGTTTTCGGTGTCATTAAAAGCATAGAAAGGCTGAACGGCAGCATCGGCACTGACCCCAGGGGCCATGTTACGACGGCTCAGGTGGCTGAGTTGTACGGCTTGGCCCGTCTGCTGTGCAAGAAACTGCATGGCCACGTCCTGTGCCTCGCTCAGTGTACGTTGAGCGGCATTCAGCGTTCCGCAGGCGATGGCGGCAAGCAATGGGAGTATAAGTTTCTTCATAGTTGTGTTGTTATTTCATTTGAATGGGGCAAATATACTGTTTTTTTTTGATATTACACCTATTTATATTATAAAAAGTGACTTAATCGGTTGTTTTTTCTCCTTTTTTTCATTTTTACCCCTCGAAAAGTTCATTTTGAAGTCGTGACAGAGATTTCGAGAGCTCGAAACGCTTGTCCTACAGGTATGTCAAGGAATTCGAGTGCTCGAAAGGTTCGTCTGGAAGTCGTGGCAGGCAATTCGAGCGCTCGAACGACTCGTCCCGAGGTTGTGGCAAGGATTTCGAGTGCTCGAATGGTCTGTCCTGAAGTCGTGGCAGGGATTTCGAGCGCTCGAATGGCATTCAGGGAGAATCGGGAAGCAGTGAGCGTTGTGAAATATTAAATAAAAGTTTTGAAATATATTGTTTGTGTTGCATAATGCTCTATTCTCTGTTGATGGCGTTGCAAAATGATTAAATCTGTTTGTTTTGTAATATCAAAATGTCATACATGTTTTGCAAAATTATTAAATTGAAAGTAAAAAGCTAATAAGTTTTGCGTATTGTAAGTAGATATGGACTGTATTTGGTAAAAAAGTCGTATATTTGCACCATCGAAAAGCAAAATGTCGTATTTTATTGAATGAATATGGAACAGAAAGCAAGGAGGCAACCTCGGTTGCAAGGCCTTTACAGTTCGGCCAATGAGCATGATGCCTGCGGTGTGGGCATGGTGGTGAACATCCACGGTGGCAAGAGCCACGACCTGGTGGACAACGCCCTGAAGGTGCTCGAGAACATGGAGCATCGTGGCGCAGAGACACGCGACAAGACCGGCGACGGTGCCGGTATCCTGATACAGATTCCTCACGAGTTTATTTTGTTGCAGGGCATCCCTGTACCCGAGAAGGGCCGTTACGGCACGGGTCTGGTGTTCTTGCCCAAGGATCCAAAGCGCCAGAGCGAGATCCTCTCGATCATGATTGAGGAGATCGAGCGCGTGGGCCTGAACCTGATGCATCTGCGCACGGTGCCTACCTGCCCGGAGGTGCTCGGTGTGGGTGCCCGCGAGGTGGAGCCGGACATCAAGCAGGTGTTCATCACCAGCGAGGGTCACAATGAGGGCGAGGACTTCAATCTGGAGCGCACCCTGTACCGCATTCGCAAGAAGATCGAGCGTCGCGTGGAGGACGAAGACTTCTACATCTGTTCGCTCTCAAGCACCGACATTATATATAAGGGTATGCTGACCTCGGGCCAGCTGCGCCGCTACTTCCCAGACCTGAACAACAACTATCTGACTTCGGGCCTGGCCTTGGTACATTCGCGCTTCTCGACCAACACCTTCCCGAAGTGGAAGCTGGCTCAGCCATTCCGCTACCTGTGTCACAACGGCGAGATCAACACTGTGCGTGGCAACCGTGGCTGGATGCAGGCCCGCGAATCGGTCCTTTCGAGCCCACTGCTGGGCGACGTGAAGGAGGTGCGCCCTATCCTGCAGAAGGAGATGAGCGACTCGGCATCGCTCGACAACGTGTTCGAGTTCCTGGTGATGAGCGGCATGTCGCTGCCACAGGCCATGGCCATCCTGGTGCCAGAGTCATTCAATGACAAGAACCCAATCTCGGAGGACCTCAAGGCCTTCTACGAGTATTATTCGATCCTGATGGAGCCATGGGACGGCCCTGCTGCCCTGATGTTCTCCGACGGCCGCTTTGCCGGTGGTATGCTCGACCGCAACGGTCTGCGTCCATCGCGCTACACCACCACCAAGAGCGGCATGATGGTGGTAGCCAGCGAGGTGGGCGTGATGGACTTCGAGCCATCGGACGTAGTGAGCAAGGGCCGTCTGCAGCCAGGCAAGATCCTGCTGATCGACACCCAGGAGGGCAAGATCTACTACGATGGCGAGATCAAGGAGCAGCTCGCACACGAGCATCCATATCGCCAGTGGCTTTCGACCAACCGTATCGAGCTGGAGAAGCTGCACAGCGGCCGCAAGGTGGAGAACACCGTGCCTAACTTCGAGCGTCGTCTGCTCAACTTCGGCTTCGGCCAGGAGGACATTGACAAGACCGTCATCCCAATGGCAACACAGGGCCAGGAGCCAGTCGCTGCCATGGGTAACGATACGCCATTGGCTGTGATTTCGGACAAGCCACAGGTATTCTTCAACTACTTCCGTCAGCAGTTTGCCCAGGTGACCAACCCTGCCATCGACCCAATCCGTGAGGAACTCGTGATGAGCCTCACCGAGTACATCGGTCGCGTAGGAAGCGGCATCCTGACTCCTGATGAGAGCAACTGCAAGATGGTGCGCCTGCCACAGCCAGTGCTCAACAATACCCAGCTCGACATCCTTTGCAACATCCGTTACAAGGGCTTCAACACCATCAAGCTGCCTATCCTCTTCGAGATCGAGAAAGGTGCCAGCGGCTTGCGTCAGGCCATCGAGGATCTCTGCAAGAAAGCCGAGCAGAGCGTGGACGAGGGCGTAAACTACATCATCCTCAGCGACCGCGACATCGACCAGACACACGCTGCCATCCCATCGCTGCTGGCTGTGAGTGCTGTACACCACTATCTGATCAGCGTACAGAAGCGCGTACAGACCGCCCTCATCGTGGAGAGCGGCGAGATCCGCGAGGTGATGCATGCCGCCCTGCTGTTGGGCTACGGTGCATCGGCTATCTGTCCATACATGACCTTTGCCGTGCTTGACGACCTCGTGAAGAAGCACAAGATCCAGGAGGAATACAGCACAGCCGAGAAGAACTACATCAAGGCTGTCGATAAGGGCCTGAAGAAGATCATGTCGAAGATGGGTATCTCGACCATCCGTTCATACCGTGGTGCCAAGATCTTCGAGAGCATCGGCTTGAGCGAGGATCTGTTGCGCCGCTACTTCGGCACCGAGATCTCGACCATCGGCGGTATCGGCCTGCGCGACGTGGCTCGCGACGCTATCCGTCTGCACGATATGGGCTTCAAGCCTGTGGAGGTCAACGAGTTCTTGCCCAATAACGGACAGTTCAACTACCGCAAGGATGGCATCCTGCATGCCTGGAATCCTGAAACTATTGCCAACCTGCAGATCGCTACCCGCCTGGGCTCGTACAAGAAGTTCAAGGAGTGGGAGCAGATGGTCGATGGCAAGGAGAAGCCAATCTTCATCCGCGACTTCTTCGGTTTCAAGAAGGCCGCTACCCCTGTGCCGCTGGACGAGGTAGAGCCAGTAGAGAGCATCGTGAAGCATTTCGTCACCGGTGCCATGTCGTTCGGTGCCCTCAGCATCGAGGCACACGAGGCTTTGGCATTGGCCATGAACAAATTGGGCGCACGAAGCAACACCGGTGAGGGCGGCGAGGACAATGCCCGTTACCATTCGGATGTGGATGGCGTAAGCCTGTCGAGCAAGACCAAGCAGATTGCTTCCGGCCGCTTCGGCGTGACTGCCGAATACCTCGTGAATGCAGAGGAGATTCAAATCAAGGTGGCTCAGGGTGCCAAGCCAGGCGAGGGTGGCCAGTTGCCGGGCTTCAAGGTGAACAAGATCATCGCCAAGACCCGTAACGCCATCCCTGGCATCTCGCTCATCTCGCCACCGCCACATCATGACATCTATTCGATCGAGGACCTGGCACAGCTGATTTTCGACCTCAAGAATATCAACCCGACTGCCGCTGTTTCAGTCAAGTTGGTGGCCGAAAGCGGTGTAGGTACCATCGCAGCCGGTGTGGCCAAGGCCAAGGCTGACCTGATTGTGATTTCGGGCTCTGAGGGTGGTACAGGTGCTTCACCTGCCTCGTCAATGCGCTTCGCAGGCATCTCGCCTGAGATCGGTTTGGCCGAGACACAGCAGACGCTGGTGCTCAACGGCCTGCGCAATCAGGTGCGTCTGCAGACCGACGGACAGCTCAAGACCGCACGCGACGTGGTGGCCATGGCTATGCTCGGTGCCGATGAGTTCGCGTTCGGTACGCTGCCACTGATCGTGCTGGGTTGCGTGATGATGCGCAAGTGCAACACCAATACCTGTCCGGTGGGTGTGGCCACGCAGGACGAGAAGCTCCGCGCCCGCTTCCTGGGCAAGAGCGACTATGTAGTCAACTTCTTCACCTTCCTGGCCGAGCATGTGCGTGAGTATCTGGCTGAGATTGGCGTGCGTTCATTCAAGGAGATCATCGGTCGCACCGACCTCATCGAAGTTCATGCTGCCGACCCATCGACCAAGCAGGGAACCATCGACTTCAGCCGCTTGCTCACCCAGATGGACACCGACAAGCCATTGCACTGGGATCGCGGCGAATACACCAAGGTGACCGGCGTGAAGGACGAGGAGATCATCCGTGGCGCACAGAAGGCCATCGAATGCGGCGAGGAGGTTAACCTCGACTTCGCCATCAAGAATACTGACCGTGCCGTAGGTACCATGCTTTCGGGCGTGATTGCCAAGAAGTACGGCGAGGAGGGCTTGGCCGATTCGACCATCAATATCAAGTTCAAGGGCTCGGCAGGCCAGTCATTCGGTGCCTTTGCCGTCAAGGGCTTGAACCTGAAGCTTGAGGGCGAGGCCAACGACTACTTCGGCAAGGGCCTGTCGGGCGGACGCATCGCCATCCTGCCACCAGCACGTTCGAGCGCTGACTTTGTGCCAGAGGACAACATCATCGCTGGCAACACCGGCCTCTATGGTGCCACCACGGGCGAGCTCTATGTCAACGGACGTGTGGGCGAGCGCTTCGGCGTACGTAACTCGGGTGCCATTGCCGTCATCGAGGGCGCAGGCGACCACTGCTGCGAATACATGACCGGCGGTCGTGTGGTAGTATTGGGCGAGACAGGCCGTAACTTTGCTGCCGGTATGTCGGGAGGTGTGGCTTACGTCTGGGACAAGAACCACAACTTCGACTACTTCTGCAACATGGATATGGTGGAGATCAACCTCGTGGAGGAGGCATCGTACCGCAAGGAGCTGAAGGAGCTGATCCGCAAGCATTACCTCTACACCGGTTCGCCACTGGCAGGCCGTATGCTCGACGACTGGAACCGTTACGTCGAGGAGTTCGTACAGGTAATTCCTATTGAGTACAAGCGTGTGCTTGAAGAAGAAAAAATGAACAAATTACAGCAAAAGATATGGGAAATCCAAGAGCATTTCTAACCGTACCCCGCAAGGACGCAGGTTATCGTCCGATACATGAGCGTGTAAAGGACTTCAGCGAGGTAGAGCAGACGTTGAACACCAAGGACCGCCAGGAGCAGGCCAGCCGCTGTATGGATTGCGGCGTGCCTTTCTGCCACTGGGCTTGTCCGCTGGGCAACAAGGATCCGGAGTGGAACGATGCCCTCTACCGTGGTGAGTGGGAGACCGCTTACAAGATACTGAAGAAGACCAACGACTTCCCAGAGTTCACCGGCCGCATCTGTCCGGCATTGTGCGAAAAGTCGTGCGTGCTGTACCTCACCACCGGTCAGGCTGTGACCAACCGTGAGAACGAGTGTGCCATTGCCGAGCGTGCCTTTCTCGAGGGTTACGTCACCATCGAGCACCCTGAGCGCAACGGCAAGCGTGTGGCTGTGATCGGTGCAGGCCCTGCCGGCTTGGCTGCTGCCAACCAGCTCAACTACAAGGGCTACGAAGTGACTGTGTTCGACAAGAACGAAGCCGCTGGCGGCCTCCTCCGCTACGGCATTCCTAACTTCAAACTCGATAAGAGCATCATCGACCGCCGCATCAAGGTGATGGAGCAGGAGGGTGTCAAGTTCGTCTATAACACCACCATCTCGCTTGAGAAGCTCGCAGCTCAGGACTTTACTGAGGAGAATGCTGTTCTCGCAGGTTTTGATGCCTACGTCGTTTCGACCGGCACTCCAGTGGCTCGTGACATCAACATCCCTGGCCGCGAGCTGAAGGGCGTTCACCTGGCACTCGAACTGCTCTCGCAGCAGAACCGTGTCCTCGCAGGCATGGAGTTCTCGAAGGATCAGCGCGTAACTGCTAAGGGTAAGGATGTATTGGTCATCGGTGGCGGTGATACCGGCTCTGACTGCATCGGTACCAGCCATCGTCAGGGTGCGAAGAGCGTTACCCAGATCGAGATTATGCCACAGCCACCAGTAGGTCACAACGACGCTACTCCTTGGCCAAACTGGCCAGTGATCCTCAAGACCACCTCAAGCCATGAAGAGGGTTGTACCCGTCGTTGGAACATCAACACCCTTGAGTTCCTCGGTAAGGATGGCAAACTCACTGGCGTCAAGGTGCAGCCAATCGACTGGAAACCAAATCCTGAAGGCGGTCGTCCTATCATGGTCGAAGCTGGTGAAGTAGAGGTCATTAAGGCAGACATCGTCTTCCTCGCTATGGGCTTCATCAAGCCACAGCAGCCACAGTTCCCAGCCAACGTCTTCGTTGCCGGTGACGCTGCTTCAGGCGCTTCGCTCGTCGTCCGTGCCATTGCCAGCGGCCGCAAGACTGCTGAGGCTATCGACAAGTATTTCAAGAAGTAATCCATTGCATCCAAAAAATATCTCCACCCTTGCTACGCATTTCGTCGTCGCAAGGGTGGAGATGCTTTTTTCTTACAGGCGCAAAGATAATCTGATCAGCGCGACCGATTGCCAGTCTTGGTGCCTGATGATGTGATAGGCCGGCTGGAGTGAGAGGTAAGGAGTGAAGTTGTACTTGAAGGTGAGCTCGGTGGCCCACTCCTCGTCGTGGCTGAATCGCGCATAGTCTGTATAGAAGCCGAGGATGGACTTGCTGCCCAAGGTGTATTGGCCGCCAATGCCGAAGAAGTCGATACACTGGCGGTTGTTGCCGAAGGCGTGCGAGACGCCCATGATGAGCGCAACCCTGTCGTTCACCGTCAGCTCTGTGTAGCTCCAGATGGCGGTCTGGGCCGAAGAGGCGTTGCTGGAGTTGCTGCTTTGGTGACAGGCTCCGAGGTAGTAGGTGTTGCCCCTGTGAGTGTAGTCTGTCTGGGTGATGAGGAACACACCATCGCTGCTTGGGGCAAAGCGCCAGAGGTTCTCCCTGCCGGTGAGATCCCGATAGCCTCTTCCGTTGTATAATGAGGCTAAGAGGTGAAACGGCTCAGAGGTGTAGGCATAGTGCAGTCCCATCGAAGCCAACGGATAGTTAGCAATATCCATATTCAATGCCAGCGTAGGGAAAATTCCGCACGAACTGTTGATGTAGAGCGAAGTAAGGTCGCTGACGAAGTAATCCTCATTGACGTTGCGAATACCCACTGAGAGGCTATGCCTGTCGTTCGGCGTCCAGTCGATGCATGCCATAGCCAGGGTCAGTGGCACGTTGTCGGCCTCGATATTCGAGAATCCCTGCAGATCGTCAGCCAGGCTCTCATTGCGCGTCTTGACGATGCTCAAAGTGGCAGCACTCAGGCTGACGTAGGGGTTGATGGCATAGTCGCCACTGAGGTACAACATGTTCACGTAGTTGCTCTTTCCCTTATTATTGACTTGCAGTTCTGAGTCATACCATACGCCCACCTGCTGTGCTCTAATCCGATGGCAGTCCCCCATGCAGAGGAGGGCCACCATCCATAGTATAGAATAGATCCTTTTTGTCATAAAGGTTTTTTTATCGGTTTTGCGGCGCAAAGTTAATGCTTTTTTTCGAAATATGCAATACCTACAATTTGGTATTTTCTAATATTACTTTCGTACATCATTTATTTACAACCACTTGCCGAAACGGCGGATGTACCACATCTTAATAAGCTGTGTGAGTACACAGTAGCACAACAGGGTAGCGATGAGCCATGGGAAGTAGCTCATTGGCAGAGGCATAAGGCCAATGTAGCTGCCGAATGTGGTGAATGGGATGGCGATACCGATGGCCATGATGGCAAAGGTCATAAGCATGAGTGGCCAAGCCGCATTGCTCTGGATGAATGGGATGCGACGTGTGCGGATCATGTGAACGATGAGCGTCTGCGAGAGCAGGCCTTCGATGAACCAACCACTCTGGAATAGCGTCTGCATCTCCTCTGATTGACAGCCAAATATGAACCACATCACAAGATAGGTAGTAATATCAAAGATGCTCGAAATAGGGCCTATGAAGATCATGAAGCGTGAGAGGTCGGAGCTATCCCAACGGCGTGGTTTCATCAGGAATTCCTTGTCCATGCGGTCGAAAGGAATAGCTGTCTGCGAAATGTCGTAGAGCAGATTCTGGATGAGCAGATGGATGGAGAGCATCGGCAAGAATGGCAGGAAGGCCGAAGCAGCAAGCACAGAGAACATGTTGCCAAAGTTCGACGAAGCGGTCATCTTTATATATTTAATAATGTTACCGAACGTCTCACGACCCGAGAGTACACCCTGTTCGAGCACCATCAG
Organism: Bacteroidales bacterium; assembly: GCA_045628525.1. GTDB lineage: Bacteria > Bacteroidota > Bacteroidia > Bacteroidales > UBA3663 > Liminaster. Next base: position 30,598 of record JAZQPJ010000077.1, on the reverse strand, counting down.
ATCCTTCTCCAACAGGATGATGTCGGCACTCTCCTTGGCAATATCTACGGCCGAATCGACAGAGATGCCGATGTCTGACTGACGGAGAGCTGCAGCATCGTTGATGCCATCGCCGAGGAAGCCTACGGTGTTGCCTTGCTCCTGCAAGAGCTGGATGATTTCGGTCTTCTGGTGTGGGGTGAGCTTGGCAAAGACCTTGTTCTCGCGAACAGCAATCTTCTTGTCCTTATCGTTCAATTTTTCGAACTCAGGGCCAGTGACACAAGGAAGCTTGGCTCGCTGACCATCTACGGTGGTAAAGAGACCTACCTTGGCTGAGATGGTGCTAACCACGGCATCATTATCACCACTTAATACCTTGACATCTACGCCACTCTGCTGTAGGTGCTGAATGGCTGCAGCGGCAGATTCCTTCGGTGGATCGAGGAAGGCAAGATAGCCGATAAGTACCATTTCACGCTCGTCCTCGACAGAGAATTGAGCATCTTTCTCAATGAATGATTTATGAGCCACTGCCAGGACGCGCATACCGTCACGATTCATGTCATGCACGAGGTTCATGGCCATGGTGTGCATGTTGGCCGACATTGGGATGACCTTGCCATCGAGCTCGCAGTGTGAGCAGATCTGAAGCATCTCTTCTACTGCACCTTTGGTGATGATCTGGCGCTTGCCTTGCTTATCTTCAACGACTACCGACATACGGCGACGGGTAAAGTCGAAGGGTATTTCATCGACCTTATGATAATCGCTTGTCACTACATCGAGCGGCTTGCCAGACTCATTAACATGCTCTACAATGGCTTTGTCCATCAGGTTTTTCAATCCTGTTCCGTAATAGCTGTTAAAGAAGGCGTGGCGCAGTATGCGGCGTGTCTTATCTTCCTGACCATCAGCGTTGATGTACTTGACGAGTACTACTTTATCGCGAGTCAAAGTACCTGTCTTGTCGGTGCAGAGAATGTTCATTGCGCCGAAGTTCTGAATGGCGTTGAGATCCTTGACGATGACCTTCTTCTTCGACATACGAACGGCACCTTTGGCGAGGTTGGCAGTGACGATCATTGGCAGCATCTCTGGAGTGAGACCTACGGCTACAGAGACAGCGAAGATGAAGGCGTCGAGCCAGTCGCCCTTGGTAATGCCATTGACCAAAAAGACGAATGGCACCATGATGAGCATGAAGCGGATGAGAAGCATCGACACCTTAGAAATACCTTTGTCGAAAGCTGTCTCAGCGCGATGTCCGGCAATGGATTTGGCGATCGAACCCAGATACGTCTGATTGCCAGTGGCGAAGACGATGCCCTTGGCCGTACCGCTCACTACGTTTGAACCCATGAAGGCAAGGTTCTGCAAGTCGATGACCGAACCAGATGCATCTTCCTCATTATCAGTAGGCATATCGGTCATAGGAGTCTTCTCAATGCTGTCACTCTCGCCCGTCAATGATGACTGACTGACGAAGAAATCCTTACTCTCTACGATGCGAATGTCGGCTGGAATCATATCGCCGGCGCTAAGCAATACAAGGTCGCCAGGTACGAGTTTCTCCACTGGAATCTCACCACTCTCTTCACGTGTCGAACGCTCCACGTAGCAGGTGTTGGTTACCATTTTGAGCAATGCATCGCTGCTTCGGCCAGCTTTGAGCTCCTGCACAAAACGCAGGATGGCTGAGAAGATGACCATCGTGGTGATGATGATGATCGTCGTCCAATCCTGTTCGCCTGGTTCGGCCAGATACACATCGAGGATGAAGGAGATAATTACCAACGCGGTGAGGATTCCGATGAACGGATTGATGAATGCTGTGATGAAGAGCTTGGTAGGGTTGGTGCGCTCTTCGTGTTCTACGATGTTTGCTCCGAACTTGCGCTGGCGACGATCCACATCGTGTATGCCAAGACCAGAATGATGGGCATAGAGGGCGTGATAGACATTCTCTAACGTCTGACGCGAAACAAAGCGGGCATACTCGCTGTTGTACACCGCTCTCGTTGGCTGTTGCTTCTTGAAATTGAAAAGTTTCTTCATTGCCATTCTTTTGATTAATGGTTGAACAAAATGGTTTGTTTCTCTCGAAATTGCGGCGCAAAGGTAGCATCTTTTGTCGAGAAAGGCGGTTAGAGAACGATTAAGGTTTTATTAGAATTGGCGTTAAGGATTTTCTAATGAGATTTTAATGAGAAAAATTTGGTAAGTTCGGGAAAAGAGGTTATCTTTGCCGCTGAATAAATAGTACATAATACATGGTAAATGTTAAGACAATATTGATCATAGAAGACGATCAGCGCTTGGCGCAACTCCTCCGTGCAGGCGTAGAAGAAGCTGGCTATCAGGTGCTGTTGGCCAATGATGCTGAGATGGCGCTGCGACTGTTCCGCATCAGCAGTAGCGAGATAGACCTCGTGTTGAGCGACATCCTGCTGCCAGGGATGAGCGGGTTGGATCTCTGTCGACTTATCAGAGCGGAGCAGCCGAGGGTTGCGATCCTTATGCTCACCGCCTTAGGAACGACGGACGACAAGCTCGATGGCTTCGATGCGGGGGCGGATGACTATATGACCAAGCCGTTCGACTTCCGCGAATTGCTGGCGCGAATTGCCGTACTTTTGCGCAGAAACAGCAAAGCAGAAGCGTCGGAAGCGCCTGCCGTTGAGTCGAACATCCTGTCTTGTGCCGATCTGCAGCTCGACCTTGACCGACATCTTTGCCGAAGGGGAGGCGTCGATATTCACCTCACACCGAAGGAGTTCTCGTTGCTCCGCTATCTGCTGGAGAACAAAGGACGGATCGTGACGCGTGCCGACATTCAGGGTGCCGTGTGGGGGACGCATTTCGACACGGGAACCAACTTCATCGACGTGTATATCAACTACCTGAGGCGCAAGGTCGATAACGCTTATTCAATGAAACTCATCCACACCAAGCCAGGTGTTGGCTTCATACTTAGCCATGAACAATAACCGCATTCTTCTGACACTCAAATACACGGCGCTGATGTCGGCCGTGCTTATCGTGTCGCTCATCATCGTCTATCTGATGAGCGATCATGCGCGTCACACCGCCTTCCGTCACACGCTCCGTTCGGAAGCCATCACCAAGGCTAACCTCTTCCTCGAACATCGCGTCGATGCCGAGACAATGCAGCACATCTATCTCAACAACACGCAGTTTATCAATGAAGTGGAGGTGGCTGTCTATACGCCCGATTTTGAGATGCTTTATCATGATGCCGCACAGCATGACATTGTGAAAGAGACACAGCAGATGATCGCGGAAATCTGCCTGCAAGGTGAAATGGATCTGGTGGTCGAGGCAGGTTATCAGGCCATTGGCATCCTATATGAAGGCAAGTATGTGGTCACCGCCGCTGCTCACGACGGCTACGGTGAGGCAAATATGGAGGCTTTGCGCCACACATTATTTATAATATTAATAGTGTCCGTCGTGCTGATGCTAGTCATTGGCTACATTCTCGCCACGATGACCATCCGCCCCATCGAGCGAGCACTCAATTCGCAGAAGATGCTGGTGAGCAACGTCAGTCACGAACTCCGCACGCCGCTGGCATCGATCATCGGTGAGCTTGATCTGGCCATTCAGCGCCAACGTACGCCAGAGGATTATCAGCAGCGTATCGCTAATGCTTTGAGCGATGCGCATCGCATGTCGGGAATCATCGTCGGTTTGCTTAATATGGCGCGTGCTGAGTATGATAAGTCGCAGATCAAGATGGAGCCCATTCGCATCGACGAACTGCTCATGGAGGTGCGCGAGAATTTGCTTCGTGCCAACAATCGTTATAATATCAATATCAACTATGACGATTCGCTCCTGGCCGATGATGCCGACGAGGCGCTCTCCCTCCGCGCCAACCACTATCTGCTCTCGCTGGCGCTACGTAACCTGATAGAAAATAACTGTAAGTATTCTGATAATCAGACATCCAATATCACTATCTCGCTCAAGGATAACCACATTGCCCTTTCTTTTGTCGATAATGGCATTGGGATGAGTGTGGACGAGCAACGCTCCATCTTCAAGCCTTTCTTCCGCGGCAATCATCAGGTTTCAGAAGGTCACGGTATTGGTATGGCGCTTGCACAGCGTATTATCGCGCTGCACAAAGGAAAGATTCAGGTGATCTCGAAGGAGGGGCATGGGACGACGTTCTTAGTAGGGTTCTAAGTGTTTTATCCGGTAGAGTATGAGTTTTAGTTTAGATTATAAACCAAATTAGTTTATTTTGTAAACCGAAAGTTTCAAAAGTAGGGGATTTGTGCCTGATTTAGGGTAAATTATGGGTTTTTAGCGAAAAACTTTTGGTTTATTTTGTAAACTAACCTACCTTTGCACCGACCAAAGACAAAGAAAAAGAGTAGTCAAAGGCCAAGACGCAAGCAGCGGAAGTCGACAGCGCTGCTTCTCTTTTTCGAGAATTGGTTTACAAAATAAACTAACTAGCATTATTAACCGTCCTCAAATATTACTTTATAGGGGAGGAGCAACAAACAAAGTTATGGAAGATAAGAAGATCAATGAGCAGGAGAGCCTGGAGCTCATCGCTCGCATGATACAGCAGACAAAGAAGGATTCAGCCATCGGATCGGGCAATATGTTCCTGATGTGGGGATATCTGAACGTGTTTTTCTCACTTGCAGTGGCTGCAATGACCTTTATCAGACGCGAAAGCGGCTGGGGTTGGCTATTTATGGCTATTCCGGTCATTGGCTTTATCACTGCTGGAATTATGGCTCGCAGAATGAAGAAGTTGAACAAATCACCAAAAACTTATACCACAAAGAGTATCAATAGCATCTGGAGTTGCCTGTCTATTATTTTTGGCATTTATGCTGTTTTCTGCCTGATGAAATACGATGAACCAAGGCTTTGGTCAGGAATGTTTTTGCTGGGTTTGTTACTTCCTGCTATCGGTACCTATTGTACGGGTACTATTCTCAATGAGAATCGCTTGCAGCATTGCGCTATACTCGGTTTTGCTTGTGCTTTAGCTTTTCTTGGAACATTGTGCACAGGAGGTCCTTTTATTTCTATCAAGTGGGTACTCATTATGTCCGTCTGTATGATTATCAATCTGGTTATCCCTGGCCACATTTTGAACTACAAAGCCAAGAAAGCTAATAAATAACCGACGACGATGACCGAACTTGATCCTCTATTGCACAGCCAGTTGCGATTGGCCATTATGTCGATACTCCTGAGTGTCGATGAGGCGGATTTCGTCTATCTGAAAGAGAAGACGGAGGCTACTGCGGGCAATCTCAGCATTCAGCTCGATAAGCTCTCTGCGGCCGAATACATCAGCGTCACGAAGACACAAGAAGGCTCACGTCCGCGTACCTTATGTAGGACTACAGATACCGGACGTGAGGCCATGAATAAGTATGTCGAAGCTTTGCGCAGCTATTTGACGGGACTTTAATCTACCGTCCACTCAGCAGAATCATTGCCATGTGCAGTGCGGATTTCCACGGTGTTTACACCTGGCCGCAACTGCACATTTTTCCATTCTACCGTCTTATATTCATCGGTTTTCTGTGTGCCGATGAGCTTGCCGTTAAGGTAGAGCTTGGCGTTAGGAGCGGTGGTGAATGCGATGATGTCGGTCACGCTTTCTTGTCGGTCGGTATAATCCTTCGAGCAGAGGTGTACGGTCTTCTCCTGCTTGTTCCAGTTGGCCTTGAAGAGGTAGAAGGCGTCTTTTCTGCGCTTGCGGTCGAAAGAGACAAGGCCCTTGTCGTTGAGGTTGTTGGTGTCGCCTTCGCGGCGCATGGCAGAGCTGAAGTCGAAGAGATTCCAGACGAACGAACCCCAGATATAGTCGCGCTCGGCAATCATGCGGATGTGAGCGCGGTGGTAATTGGTTTGCTTCTCCACTGGGTGCCAACGGCTGCGAGCACCTGCACGTTTGTCCTCCTCGTCATTGAACTGGCTGATGTGCTGGCTGAATGCGGCTCCTGCACCATATTCGCTCAACCCTATCTTGACCAGTGGATGCTCGGCGTGCCAACGGTCGAAGAACTCGGTGAACTGATCGACGGTAGCATCATACCAGCCGAAGTATTTATTCCAACCCAAGAGATCGGTGATGTAGTTGAATTCGCCTTCCCAGCAGGTGGCAGAGGTGGTCAGTCGGCTTGGGTCGAGCTGATGTGCGATGCTGTTGAGCTCAGTTGAGATAGCCATGTGATCGCCAGGCACTTCGTTGAAAATTCCCCAACAGAAGATCGATGGGTGGTTGTAGTTCTGGATGATCATCTCGCGCAACTGTAGGCGCAGGTTCTCATCGAGGATGTGACCCGAATAGAAGCTGATGAAAGGAATCTCCTCCCATACGAGCAAGCCGCGACGATCGGCCTCTTCGAACATGAAATGTGCCTGCGGATAGTGTGCCAGTCGCATGGCATTCGCACCGATCTCATCTACGAAGCTGAGGTCTTCGAGGTGGTGTTCTCGACGCAGTGCAGAGGCAATCTCTGGTCGATCCTGATGGCGGAGATGCCACGCAGTTTCAGGTGCTTGCCGTTGAGGAAGAAGCCTTTATCTGCATCGATCGTGAAATGGCGGAAGCCGGTCTTTTCGGTGACGCGGTCGATCTCCTTGCCATCGCGATAGAGGGTGGTGACCATCGTGTAGAGATAAGGATCGTCCTGTCCGTTCCAGAGGTGAGGATGGTCGAGCGTGAGGTTGAGCGTCGCCTCATCGTTATATATCGTAGTGGTGCGCTGGGTGGCCACGGTGTTACCCTCGGCATCGAGCAACTCAAACTTCACCTCGCAGTCGTTATAGCTGCCGCCCTTGCTGAGCAGATGCACCTCGGCTTGAAGCTCTGCCTGCTGCTCGGTGACGCGCTTCTGGTGGAGCAATACACCCTCCGAACCGTAATAGAGCGGCGAGATGCAGATGTCGTCAGTGATTTCGAGCCACACGTCGCGATAAAGGCCACCTGGTACGTTGAAGTCGCCCGACTGGGTGGCTACGCTGAAATCATGTGCATTGTTGCAGGTGACGGTGATATAGTTTTCCTTGCCAAACACCAGATAATCAGTGAGCTCGACGGCAAAGGCGTTATACGCTCCCTTATGCTGGAAGATATCTACGAAGTTGACCTGCACGTCGGCCACCTAAGCCGCGCCTTCGAACTTGACGAAGATACGCTTGCCCTTCCATTCCTCAGGAATCATCATACGCTTGGTGTACGAACCTTCGCCGCGGTAGTAGCCGTCATCGTTCATCAGATCCTTGGCATTGAACGAATGTGGCAGATCGACAACAGTGTCGCCTTTTTGGACGTAGATATTCGGGTAGACGCCCCAAGGGATCATCACGCCGCGGGAGTATTCCCAACTCTGATTGAATGAAGTTACCTCTCGCGCCTGTACATTAAATATATTTGTCAGAGCCACGAGCGCAAGAGCGGAAAGAGAAGGACGTATTTTCATGTGTAAAGTTTTTTGGGGGATGTTATTGTGCTTGTTTGTCTTGCATAAAAGAGACGGTGCAAAGATACGCATATTTATTGATTTTTCCAAATCTTCTGGCACATTTGTTAGAAGAATGGCATAATGTTCACTTCTTTATTATAATATTGCTTTGGCTTATGGCATTCTAAACTACCCAGGCGCATCAGCACCAAGACTGCCATAATCCAAATGCGTTTGAATATCCTTAGTGTTGCCTGGGAATGATAGGGAAATAAGTATAAAATGTGTCAATATAATATAGGAATCTATTTAATAAATTGCATAATGATTTTACATTTGTATTTATTATGAGCATAATGATAGAATAACTAATTTTGTGATAGAAAAATGACAAACGTAAATTGCAAATAAAACAAAATGAGATAAAAATACTTATTAAATCAGAATTATTGATTCTTGAATGGCTGAAATAGTTTCTAAATGCTGTATATTTGCAGAGCTGAAAAGAAAAATGTAATAATAAAACATAGTTGCTATGTGTAGCATCGTAGGAATATTCGATATAGCCGAGCAGAGTCAGGAACTCCGCACCAAGGCTCTCAAGATGTCGCAGAAGCTGCGCCACCGCGGTCCGGATTGGAGCGGCATCTACTGCGGCAAGACCGCCATTCTGGCACACGAACGTCTCTCAATCGTTGACCCGCTCTCTGGCGGTCAGCCACTTATTTCGCCCAATGGCAAGCACATCCTGGCTGTCAATGGCGAGATCTATAACCACAAGGAGATCCGCCGCCGTTCGGATTATGCCTTCAAGACCGGTAGCGACTGCGAGAGCATCCTCGCCCTCTACGAGGAGGTCAAGGCCGACCCATTGAAGGACATCGAGTGGATGCTGGAGCAGCTCAACGGTATCTTTGCCTTCGCACTTTATGACGAGGAACTCGACAAGTATGTCATTGCCCGTGACCCGATTGGCGTCATTCCGCTCTACATCGGCCACGACAAGGATGGCAAGGTATATTGCGCCTCTGAGCTCAAGGCACTGGAGGGCTTCTGTGACGAGTACGAGCCATTCCTGCCCGGTCACTATTATAGCTCAGAGGATCATCAGCTGCATCGCTACTACACCCGCGACTGGATGGAGTATGAGGCTGTGAAGGACAACTCCGCTTCGGTCGAAGAGGTACACGATGCGCTGGAGGCAGCCGTGAAGCGTCAGCTGATGTGCGACGTGCCTTACGGCGTGTTGCTCTCGGGCGGTCTCGACAGTTCGGTTACTTCGGCCATCGCCAAGAAGTTCTCACAGAAGCGCGTAGAAACCAACGATCAGCAGGGCGCCTGGTGGCCACAGCTCCACTCCTTTGCTGTGGGCCTGAAGGGCGCACCGGATCTGATCAAGGCAAAGGAGGTGGCTGACCACATCGGCACCGTACACCACGAGGTGAACTACACCATCCAGGAGGGTATCGATGCCATTCGCGACGTGATCTACTTCATCGAGACATACGACGTGACTACCGTGCGAGCTTCGACCCCAATGTATCTGTTGGCTCGTGTCATCAAGTCGATGGGCATCAAGATGGTGCTTTCGGGCGAAGGTGCAGACGAGGTATTCGGCGGCTACCTCTACTTCCACAAGGCACCATCGGCAGAGGAGTTCCACAAGGAGACTGTGCGCAAGCTTGCCAAGCTCTATCAATATGACTGTCTGCGTGCCAACAAGAGCCTCTCGGCATGGGGCGTGGAGGGTCGTGTGCCATTCCTCGACAAGGAATTCCTCGACGTGGCCATGCGCCAGAACCCTGCCGCCAAGATGTGTCCAGGCACCACGATGGAGAAGAAAATCGTGCGAGAGGCCTTTGCCGACATGCTGCCCGAAAGCGTGGCGTGGCGCCAGAAGGAGCAGTTCTCTGATGGCGTAGGCTATTCGTGGATCGACACCCTCAAGCAGATCACCTCTGAGGCTGTGACCGACGAAATGATGGCCCATGCAGCCGAGCGCTTCCCTATCAACACCCCTATGAACAAGGAGGAATACTACTACCGCACCATCTTCGAGGAGCACTTCCCATCAGACAGCGCTGCCCGCAGCGTGCCTCATGAGGCCTCCGTAGCCTGCTCAACAGCCATCGCGCTGGAATGGGATGAGGCTTGGAAGAAGATGAATGATCCTTCTGGCCGTGCAGTCAAGGGTGTGCATGAAAGTGCGTACTAAATTTACATTATACATTTTACATTAAAAGAAATGATCCATTTCACCAAAATGCACGGTGCCGGTAACGACTACATCTATGTCTATACCCCCGAATATCCCATCGCCGATCCTGTCAAGGCATCCATCGAATGGAGCCGTCCGCACTTCGGCATCGGAAGCGATGGCTTGATCCTGATAGGCAAGAGCGAGGTGGCCGACTTCTCGATGCATATATATAATAATGACGGCTCGGAGGCCATGATGTGCGGTAATGGCACACGCTGCGTGGGCAAGTTCGTGTACGATCACGGCTTGACCGACAAGACCGTCGTCACCCTCGAAACCCTTTCGGGCATCAAGGTCATCCACCTGCACCTCGGAGCCGATGGCAAAGTGTCATCAGCCACTGTCGATATGGGCGATCCAATCATCAAGAACCCACGCCAATGCGCTACGGCCGATGGCGGTAGGGTAGGGCTCGATGGTACGTTCGTCTCGATGGGCAATCCGCACTTCATCCAGTTCGTCGAGGATTCCTGCGCTATCGACCTGCCTGCTGTAGGTCCTAAGTGGGAGCATGACCCGATGTTCCCTGAGCGTTGCAACATCGAGTTTGCTACTCTTCGCGCCGACGGCAGCATCCGTATGCGTGTGTGGGAACGTGGCAGCGGCATCACCCTGGCTTGCGGCACCGGTGCCTGTGCCACCGCCGTCGCTGCCTGCCTCAATGGCCTCACCGGCCGTGAGTGCGACATCGAGATGGACGGCGGCACGCTGCATATCGAGTGGCGCGAGAGCGACAATCACATTTATATGACGGGGCCGGCGGCAACGGCGTTTGAAGGAACTATTGAATAAAAGAATTATGGCAAAAGTCAACGATAATTATCTGAAGCTCCCCGTGAGCTACCTTTTCTCCACCATTGCCCGCAAGGTCAATCAGTACAAGGCTGAGCATCCTGAGGCCAGCGTGATCCGTCTGGGCATCGGCGATGTGACGCAGCCGTTGTGTCCTGCCGTCATCGAGGCGATGCACAAGGCTGTCGATGAGATGGCATCGAAGGACACCTTCCGCGGCTATGGCCCTGAGCACGGCTATTCGTTCCTGCAGCAGGCCATCATCGACAACGACTTCGCTCCACGTGGCATTGAGCTCGAACTCGAAGAGGTCTTCATCAACGATGGTGCCAAGAGCGACACCGGCAACATCGGCGACATCCTCGGCCTCGACAACTCGTTGTGCATGACCGACCCGATCTATCCCGTCTATGTAGATAGCAACGCCATGTGCGGACGTGCCGGCGACCTCCTGCCCGATGGCCGTTGGAGCCGCATCCAGTACATGCCTTGCACGGCAGAAAATCAGTTCGTACCCTCGCTCCCTGAGGGTAAGGTCGATATCATCTATCTCTGTTTCCCCAACAATCCAACAGGTACCGTCATCACACGCGACGAGCTCAAGAAGTGGGTCGATTACGCTCTGGCCAACGACTCCATCATCATGTACGATGCCGCCTACGAGGCATACATCCAGGAGGAGGAGATTCCACATTCCATCTACGAGATCGAGGGTGCCAAGCGTTGCGCCATCGAGTTCCACAGCTACAGCAAGACCGCTGGCTTCACCGGTGTGCGTTGCGGCTACACCATCGTGCCTAAGGAGCTGATGGCCACCGCTGCCGATGGCAGTCGCGTGGCGCTCAATCCACTTTGGAACCGTCGTCAGTGCACCAAATTCAACGGCACCAGCTACATCCAGCACCGTGCTGCCGAAGCCATCTACACCCCCGAGGGCAAGCAGCAGGTCAAGGCTACCATCGACTACTATATGGCCAATGCCCGCCTGATGCGCGAGTCGCTCTCTGCAATGGGCTTCCAGGTGTTTGGCGGTGTCAATGCCCCATACATTTGGCTCAAGGTGCCCGAGGGTATGACCTCGTGGGAGTTCTTCGATGCCCTGCTCGATGGTCCCCACATCGTCGGCACTCCAGGCGTAGGTTTTGGTCCTTCAGGCGAAGGCTACTTCCGCCTTACCGCCTTTGGCGAGCGCGAAGATTGCGAGGAGGCCATGTGGCGTCTGGCTACGTGGATCAAGTCCCGCAAATGATGAAAATGATAAAAATGATTTTGATGATACAGAAGATTGCCGCGGCTCGGATCTCTCCAGGTCGCGGCAATCTCGTTTTTATGCTTTGCTTTCTTCGGTTAAAAGGGTGAAAATGCTCCCTAAAAGTAGGGAATGTACGGATCAGCGGCGGGAATTGGCTCCCTAAGGGTTGGGAAACGTTGCCGCGGGTCTGCAGGAAGGTTTCCTAAGGGTTGGGAAACGTTGCCGCAGGCTTGCAGGAAGGTTTCCTAAGAGTTAGGAGACGTTGCCGCAGGTTCGGGGAGGCTTTCCTAAAGGTTGGGGAGCCTTGCCGCGGGTTCGGGCGAGGCTTTCCATACTCTTGGGAAGGATTTCTTTGGCTGCGGGCAAGGAGATCTGCTTGAATTTGAGTGGAATAGCGATTACTTGCAGCGGCATTCGAGGAGCTGGATGCCTTCGAGCTGGGCAGTGATAAGGTCGCCCTCTTTCACTTTGCCCACGCCGGCGGGGGTGCCGGTGAAGATGAGGTCACCGGTCTTGAGCAGGTAGAACTGGCTGGCATAGGCGATGATCTCGTCCACGGAGTGCAGCATGTCGCCTGTCCATGCCGTCTGGCGCAGCTCGCCGTTGAGCTGCATGGTGAAGTGGAGGTCCTGCATGTCGGGCACCTGCTCGCCGTTTTTGGCGGTGTGGTAGTGGATGCCGGGAATGTCGCTCACCTTGAGCCAGCGCTGGCCGCAGTAGGCGGCGCCGTCGAAGCCCTTGGAGATCTCCCAGGGCAGGCCTTTCTGCTTCAGGGCGCGCTGATAGTCGCGTGCGGTGAAGTCGATGCCGAGGGTGACCTCCTCGTAGTAGCGGTGTGCGAAGCGGGCGGGGATGCTCTTGCCGAGGCGGCAGATGCGCACCACGAGTTCGGTTTCATACTCCACCTCGTTCGACCAGTCGGGCACGAAGAAGGGCCAGTCGGAGCGGCTGAGCGCGGTTTCGGGTTTGAGGAAGAGGGTGGGGTTGCCCTTGTCCACGCCTTGCACTTCGCCGATGGAGTGGTTCAGTTCCTTATTGTGTTCGGCATAGTTCATGCCTACGCAGATGATTTTCATTTTCTTAAAAGTGTTTTAAGAGTTTTTAGAGTAGTGAAAGGGGGGGATGAAAGGGACAAATGTTTTGTGGGTCGATTTTTTTTGCTCATGGAGTCAATGGAGTTATAGAAGTTTTTTACTCCATTGACTTGTTGACTCCTTGTGAGAGCAGTCAGGAAAATCCGATGGTGCCTACTTCCTGCCGAAGTCGGCGGGGATTTCGCCCCAGAGCTTTGTCTCCCACTTGTAGATGGGGACGCGGAAGGTGTGGGTTCGGAGCCAGGATTCGGCGCGGCGGATGAGGTCGAAGATGGGGGCATTCTGCTCGTTCTCCTCAAGTGTGGTCTTGCAGATGCCGGTGCGAATCCATTTCTGGGCATTGACCGAGTCGCTATAGAGGGGCAGGCGGGTGCCCTGCTTCTCCTGCATGGCGAGGCCGTGGACGATGGCCAGGAATTCGCCGATGTTGTTGGTGCCGCCCTCCATCGGTCCTACCTTGAAGAGCTGCTGGCCGGTGCGCACATACACGCCGCGGTATTCCATGGGGCCAGGGTTGCCCGAGCAGGCTGCATCCACGGCTATCGACTCCGTGATCCATTGTGGCGCGGCATTGGGCGCGGCTGGGGCGGTGGGGGCGGAGGTCATCGTGTCGTTGGTCACCTTCATGTCGCGTACGCCTATGGAGGTCAGGCGACGGTCGTCAAAAGTGATGACCGTGCCCTCCTTGGCCATGCGCTCCACCTCGCGCTGCACCTCGCGGATCAGGCCCTCCTTGTCGAACCCTTCGCGAAAGGCCTCGACGGCAGCTTCGAGTGAAGAAAACGAGCGGTAGGAGGCATCGGGAAAGCCCGAAACCTGAATCTCTGCCTCCTCCCACGACTCATAGACGCCGGGAGCGAAGCCCTTCCATACGACATAATATTTAGCCATTGTCAAGTGTATTATCAGTCAAAATTGCTGTGCAAAGATACGCATTTTATATGAAATGAACAACAAATCACTCATTTTTGCATGAATTATTTGGCGTAATGGGAGGAAAACCGTATCTTTGCCCTCACAATATTGCTGCTTTATTCCTCATTTCCTTTTGTTTTTAACTCAAAACATTATCACTCGAATGAATCGTATCTTCCTCATCGGTTATATGGGTGCCGGCAAGACCACGCTGGGTCGTTCGCTGGCTGAAGTCCTGGGCATGGAGTTCATCGACCTGGATCACTTTATCGAGGCCCGTCAGTGCAAGAGCGTGAAGGAGATCTTCGCCGAGGTGGGAGAGGAGGGATTCCGCCGAATCGAACGCAGCTCGCTCGAGGAGGTGGCGCAGTTCGAGCATGTGGTCATCTCGCTGGGTGGCGGCACGCCTTGTTTCTTCGACAACATGGAGATTGTCAACCAGTCGGGCGTCAGCGTCTATCTGAAGCCCTCGGAGGAGGTGCTGCTGATGCGCCTGATCAAGGGCAAGCACAAGCGTCCGCTGCTGGCCGACAAGAGCGATGACCAGATCCTGCAGGTGATTCGCGAACAGCTGGCCTGGCGCGAGCCCTACTACCTGAAGGCCAATCTGGTGTTCGAGGCTTCGCACCTCGAGAATAAGGCAGACATCGGCATCAGTGCCCGCCGCCTGATCGATGCCCTGCAATCTGAACCCTAACAAATAACCGTCATGAACATTACAGCCTATCTGCGTCATCTGACGACCCTCTTGTGCACCCTGTTGCTCGCCTTCGGCTGCATGGCTGAGGCTTCGGCTCAGGCTGTGGTCACGACTGCCGGGATGCCGTCGCTCTCTGCGACATTCGACATCCTGCGACAGAACCGTTCGCTCTACATGACCTATCAGGACAGCGTTCATACGGCATTCAGCGACGATGCGTGGACGGGCTTTCTGACACGCAGGGCCGCTACGTTCCACGACATCCATGGGCAGAACAGCCAGCTGCTCGGCCAGCTTTCGGTCTACTTCGAACAAGACAAGTCGCTGATTCCGGATGCGGCCTACGACTCTCTCTACACATGGACCGACGACATGTTCCGCCGGTCGTATGAAGACCCCTTCCTCCTGGAGCAATTCACCGGTTATCTGTTGCCGCACTTCGAGGCAAAGGCCGATACCGTGCGCCTGTTCCGCCTCTATCACATGGCGGGCTACTATAATCTGGAGATTGCCCGATCGTATGAACGTGAGGCATTGAGCCAGGCCGTCGGCTACTTCCGTCACAATATTGAGATGAGCCACCAATGCAGTGAGCTCACGATGGATGCGGTTAATACCGTGGCGCTCGACTATATGAACATCTGCTTCTCGCTGGCAGCCATCGGCGGTGTGCCGGTTCAGGAGTCGCTGTCGCTGACGCGCGACTTTGCCGGCTTCATCGAGCAGTATGCCGAGCAGATGGGCGAGCGCCTGCCTGTGTATCAGAGCTATCTGCGTCGCCTGCATTCCACTTCGTTCCGCATCTATTCCAATATGGTGGATCTGAGCAATCCAGCCGATTCGGCCGCGCTGATGCAGATGTTCGAAGCCTCGCCGTACCGTGAGGCCGACCTGTCGTCGTGTGTCACGGCGGAGGATTCGGTCTTCTACCATTATTGCCAATGCCTGATCGGGAAGATCCCTGTCGATGCCGCCTTTGAGGCATGTGACGGACTGCTCCTGTCGCAGATGGAGCGTGGCGACCGTCTGCAGGAGGGCATCAACGAACGTGACATCCAGCAGATCAGCAACAACCTGACGGCTACGCTCGACCTGCTGAACCGCTCCAGCCAGACGTTCGATGGCAAGCAGGAGCGCATCATCGATTATGTCGATCGGCTTGTGCTGCTGGTGCAGCGTGCCAATGTGGAGCATGACGTCACCTTCTTCGACCACATGCTGGCCGAACTGTCGTGCGACGGCATCATCTTCCGTTATCTGCCAACCGAGAAGAAAGAGCCCTTCATGAGCGAGCTGGCCGTGAAGTCGCAGATCGGCACGGTCAATCATGTCAACATGGTCGAGAACCTCTGCCTCATCCTGCTCGATGGACTGATTGACGATTGTCCCGAGCAGTTCGTCGGCATGATGGACTGCCATAGCGTGGCCGAGGTGCAGGCACATCGGCAGGAACTGCTGCAGTACATGGGCATGGCTGCCCGTTTCCATGACCTGGGAAAGAATGCCATGGCCGAGATTGTGAGCAATGACTACCGACGGCTGACCGACCATGAGTTCGCCATCCTCAAGAGCCATCCGGCCCGGGCCATGAAATACCTCGACATCGACCCGCTCTTCGATAAATATAAAGATGTGGCTATGGGACATCACAAGTGGTACAATGGGCAGGGCGGCTATCCGGCGTCGTTCGACAATGTGGCTTCGCCCTGGCGTCCGTTCATCGACCTGCTCACCATCTGCGACTGCCTCGATGCCGCCACTGACTTCCTGGGCCGCAACTATCGCGACTCCAAAACCTTTGACGTGGTAATCGGGGAGTTCCAGGCTGAGGCTGGAACACGCTACAATCCGGTGATGGTCGGAGCACTCACCTCTGATGCCCAGCTGATGGCACGCCTCAGCCAGTGTGTCAGCAGCGATCGCCTGCGTCTGGTCAGCGAGGTGCGCAAGCGCTACATGGTGTCAGAACGATGAATTGACAGCGGGGAATTGCATATTTCGTGGAAATTTTCTTTCGAAATGCATATTTTCGTAGATTTTTGTGCTTTGATTTGGATATTTGGGGAATTTTCATTACCTTTGCATCGCGTTATTAGTAATTGCGTACGCAGTTTCAGGTGCTGCGACGTTTTGTAATTTGTAATTAGTATTAACTTATATATTGTGTTATGGAGAATCCGAAAATCATTGAGACCCCTGAGGTAGTTGTACGCTTCTCAGGCGACTCAGGCGACGGCATGCAGTTGGCCGGCACCATTTTCTCTACCGTTGCCGCTATCCTGGGCAACGAGATCAGCACCTTCCCCGACTATCCTGCCGAGATGCGTGCCCCTGTGGGCTCGTTGGGCGGCGTGTCGTCATACCAGGTGCATGTGGGCAAGAAGGTCTATACGCCAGGCGATGCCTGCGACGTGCTTGTGGCCATGAATCCTGCTGCATTGAAGCAGAATGCCAAGTACCTGAAGAAGGGTGGCGTACTCATCTACGACCAAGACACCTTCGTAAAGGCAGGTCTGGACAAGGCTCAGTTCAAGACAGACGATCCATTCGTGGAGATGGGCTTGGCCGACACCATGCAGATCCTTGCCGTGCCTGTGACCGAGAGCACCAAGGCTTCGCTGGCTGACAGCGGCATGGATGCCAAGTCAGTAGCCCGTTGCCGCAACATCTTTGCGCTCGGCTTCGTGTTCTGGCTGTTCAACCGTCCATTGGAGAAGGCCATCGAGTTCCTGACCTCGAAGTTCGGCAAGAAGCCAGAGATCCTCCAGGCCAATATCAAGGTGATCACCGACGGCTTCAACTACGGTGCCAATACCCATGCTTCGGTTTCGACCTACCGCGTAGAGAGCGAGAAGGCTGCCCCTGGCACCTACTGCGACGTGAAGGGCAATGCCGCTACCGCTTACGGTCTCGTGGCTGCTGCCGAGAAGGCTGGCTTGAAGCTCTTCCTCGGTTCATATCCTATCACCCCTGCTACCGACGTGCTCCACGAGCTGTCGAAGCTCAAGTTCCTGGGCGTAACCACCGTGCAGGCTGAGGACGAGATCGCCGGCATCTGTACCGCCATCGGCGCTTCATTCGGTGGCGCACTCGCTGCTACCTCAACCTCTGGCCCTGGTATTGCCCTCAAGAGCGAGGCTATCGGCTTGGCTGTGATGGCTGAGCTGCCATTGGTTGTGATCGACGTAATGCGTGGCGGCCCATCGACTGGTCTGCCAACCAAGACCGAGCAGACGGACCTCCTGCAGTGCCTCTATGGCCGCAACGGCGAGTGTCCAGCTGTGGTTCTGGCTGCATCATCGCCTGTTGACTGCTTCACCTCGGCCTACTGGGCATCGAAGGTGGCATTGGAGCACAACACCCCTGTCATCCTCCTTACCGACGCATTTATCGGCAACGGTTCGTCATCGTTCCGCATCGAGGACATTGAGGCACTTCCTGCCATCAACCCTGCCGTGGCTGCTGAGGGTACCATCGACTACAAGCCATTCGAGCGCGACTCTGAGACCTATGTCCGCCTCAAGGCTGTGCCTGGCACCGAGGGCTTGATGCACCGTCTGGGCGGTCTGGAGAAGACTCCTGCAGGTGCCATCACCACCGATCCGAACCTGCACCAGTTGATGGTGGATAACCGCCAGAAGAAGATCGACTACATCGCCAACGTGATCCCTGCGCTTGAGGTGAAGGGCGACGTGGATGCCGACACCCTCGTCATCGGTTGGGGTGGCACCTACGGCCACATCTCTGCTGCTGTCGAGAACTGCCGCGCTGCCGGCATGAAGGTGGCTCAGGCTCACTTCAACTTCATTGCTCCATTGCCAAAGAACACCGAGGAGGTGCTCAAGAAGTACAAGAACATCCTCTGCTGCGAGCTCAACAATGGCCAGTTCGCCGGCTATCTGCGCTCGAAGATCGAGGGCATCTCTATCAAGCAGTTCAACGAGGTGAAGGGCCAGCCATTCCAGATCTCTGACATCGAAGCTGCCATCAAGGCGCTGTGATTTCAACAAAACAACAAAAAAACATAATAACAAAACAACATATTATGTATACACAAGCAGATTTTAAGTCTGATCAGCCTTTGAAGTTCTGTGCTGGTTGTGGTGACCACGCTGTAGCTGCTTCGATGCAGAAGGCAATGGCCGAGCTAGGCATTGCTCCAAGTCAGACCGCAGTGATCTCTGGTATCGGCTGCTCAAGCCGTATGCCTTACTATATGAATACTTATGGCATGCACACCATCCATGGTCGTGGCCTTGCCATCGCCACTGGTCTCAAGACCGCACGTCCTGACCTCACCGTCTGGAACGTCTCAGGCGACGGTGACTGCCTCGCCATCGGCGGCAACCACTTCATCCATGCCATGCGTCGTAACATCGACCTCAACATCATCCTCTTCAACAACAAGATCTACGGCTTGACCAAGGGTCAGTACTCGCCAACCTCTGACCGTGGCCTCGTGTCGAAGTCATCGCCTTGGGGTACTGTGGAGGATCCATTCTGCCCTGCTGAGCTCTGCCTCGGTGCCCGTGGCAACTTCTTTGCCCGCGCCATCGACGCCGACATCAAGGGTTCGGTTGCCTGCATGGTAGCCGCTGCCAAGCACAAGGGTGCTGCCGTAGTGGAGGAGCTCTGCAACTGCGTGATCTTCGCTGACGGCATCCACAAGCTCGTCACCGACTCAGCTGTTCGTGCCGACAAGACCATCACCCTGGAGCACGGCAAGCCCATGATCTACGGCAAGGATCGCAACAAGGGCCTCATCCTCGATGGCTGGGACATCAAGCCAGTCACTATCGGCGAGAACGGCATTACCGAGGCCGACCTGCTCGTTCACGATGCACACAAGGTAGATCCAACCTTCCACCTGAAGCTCGCCATGATGGGTTATTCTCCATACGGCTATGCTGGCTGCACCGATGAGTTGCCAATCGCTCTCGGCGTGATCCGCGACGTGGAGGCCATGACCTACGATCAGGCCGTAGCTGAGCAGATCGAGGACGTCAAGGGCAAGAAGAAGCAGCGCACCCTGCGCGACCTGCTCCTGAGCGGCGATACCTGGGAGGTGAAGTAAAGTACTTTCCTACATAGAGATAAAAACAATAAAACGACTTCCTGCGAGGGAAGCCGTTTTATTGTTTTTAGATTCCTTTTGTTGAGGCAGAAAAAGCGCAAGAGTGTTATTCTTTGCTTGCCACCATCTTGACAAAGTCGAGGAAGAGCGGGTGCGGATGGAGCACGGTGCTGGTGTATTCGGGATGGAACTGGGTGCCGATGTACCAGGGGTGCTCGGGAATCTCGACAATCTCCACGAGACCGCTGTCGGGGTTCTTGCCGACGCACTGCATACCAGCTGACTCGTATTGGGCGAGGTATTCGTCGTTGAACTCGTAGCGGTGGCGGTGACGCTCGCTGATCTGCTCCTTATTATATATATTATATGTGTGGCTGCCCTCGCGCAACTGGCAGGCATAGGCACCGAGTCGCATTGTGCCGCCCAGATTGGTGAGGTTCTTCTGGCTCTCCATGATGTCGATGACGTTGTGGGGAGTCTCTGCGTCCATCTCGCGGCTGTTGGCATCGGCGTAGTTGAGCACGTTGCGGGCGAACTCGATGACCATCATCTGCATGCCGAGGCAGATGCCGAAGGTCGGGATGCCGTGGGTGCGGGTGTATTGGGCGGCGATGATCTTGCCTTCGATGCCACGGGTGCCGAAGCCGGGGCAGATGATGACGCCGGCGACCTCTTTCACCTTCTCTGCCACGTTCTCTGCGGTGATTTCTTCGCTGTTGATGAAGTGGAGCTTGACTTTGACACCATTATAGACACCGGCCAGGAGGAGGCTCTCGCGGATGCTCTTGTAGGCATCCTGCAGGTCATACTTGCCGACGAGGCCGATGTGGACTTCGCGTGTGGCTGATGACTGGAGGTCGAGGAAGTGGTGCCAAGGCTGCATGGCAGGAGTCTCGCCCACAGGGATGCCGAACTTGCGGAGCAGGGCGGCATCGAGGCCCTGACGCTGCATGTTGACGGGCACCTGATAGATGCTTGGCATGTCCTCGCTCTGCACGACGCATTCCAGATCGACGTTGCAGAAGGATGCTACCTTGAGACGCATCGAGTCAGAGAGGTGACGCTCGGTACGAAGCACGAGGACATCGGGCTGGATGCCCATGCCCTGCATCTCCTTGACAGAGTGTTGCGTCGGCTTGGTCTTGAGCTCGTCGGCGGCCTTGAGATAAGGCACGTAGGTGAGGTGGACACACACAGCATCGCGTCCCAGCTCCCAGCGCAACTGACGGATGGCCTCCATGAATGGGGCACTCTCGATGTCGCCAATGGTGCCGCCAACCTCGGTGATGATGAAGTCGTACTGTTCGGCATCGCTCGCCTCCTCGCCCTTGCCCACGGTAAGGCCAGGAACGGGACGACGCAGCATGCGACGCTTGATCTCGTCGGTGATGTGAGGCACGACCTGGATGGTGCGGCCCAGATAGTCTCCACGACGTTCACGGTCGATGACGGTCTTGTAGATGCGGCCGGTGGTGACCGAGTTGTTGCGTGTGGTGCGGATGCCGGTGAAGCGCTCGTAGTGGCCGAGATCAAGGTCGGTCTCCATGCCATCGTCGGTGACATAGCACTCGCCATGCTCGTATGGGTTGAGGGTGCCTGGGTCGATGTTGATGTATGGATCGAACTTCTGGATGGTGATCTTGTAACCACGGGCTTGCAACAGTTTGCCGATGCTGGCCGAGATGATGCCTTTACCAAGTGACGACACTACGCCGCCGGTGACGAAGATATATTTCATGTCGATTATTGTTTAGTTCTTGTGTTATTTTTGTATTGTTTATGTGTAGCGTCAATTCTTTTCGTACCAATTAAGAAATGATTCGAGCGCCAGTCGCAAGCCGCCGGGGGTGGGGTAGCGGCCGGTGAAGTACCAGTCGCCCGGATGGTTTGGGATGGCTTGGTGCAAGCCCTCGATGCTCTGGAAGACGAGTTCGACGGGAGCCTGGGTGTTCTCAGTGCGAAGCAATTCGACCATCTTGACGTTGAGTTCTTCTGGCGTGAAGGGCGCGTAGAGTTCTCGCAGCGGATTGTCCGGAATCTGACCATTGGCCCATGGCTCTTTGTCCGAGAGCATGGTCTTGCATTGCTTTGCCACATTTTCGACAACGTGCGACAATCCGCGTTCCCACAGCAGCGCGATGGTGGCTTGGAAAGCGATGAAGTCAGAGATGCGGCTCATGTCGATGCCGTAGAAGTCCGGGTAGCGGATCTGAGGGGCGGACGACACGATGACGATGCGCTTGGGGTGCAGACGGTCGAGGATCTTGATAATGCTCTCGCGCAAGGTAGTGCCGCGCACAATGCTGTCGTCGATCACCACGAGGTTATCCACACCCGGACGCACGATGCCGTAGGTGATGTCATAGACGTGAGCGGCGAGGTCGTTGCGCGAACCACCCTCGGTGATGAAGGTGCGGAGCTTGATGTCCTTGGCCACGATCTTCTCGGCACGGATGCGGGGCGAGAGCTCACGCATACCGTCGAGCATACCCATGTATGCTACCTCGGCGGTGTTGGGGATGTAGCTGAACACGGTGTTGTGAATGTCGCCGTCGATGGCACGCAGGATGGCGGGCTTGAGCTGATGGCCGAGGGTCTTGCGCTCCTGATGGATGTCGCGGTCGTTGCCTCGGCTGAAGTAGATGCGCTCAAAACTGCAAGCTGCATTCTGGCGTGGCTCGATGATCTGCTGCAACTTCCATTCGGCGGCACGATTCACGATGAGAGCCTGGCCGGGGAGGAGTTCGTGCACCTGATCGCACTCGATGGCAAAGGTGGTCTGCAACACGGGACGCTCGGAGGCGATGGCCACCACCTCGTCGTCGGCGTAATAGAAAGCCGGACGTATGCCCCATGGATCGCGCATCGAGAAGAGTTCGCCGCTGCCCGTGAGGCCGCACATCACGTAGCCGCCGTCGAAGTGCGGCATGGTGGTGCTGAGCACGTTGGAGACATCGACATGACTGTCGATGTACTGTGTCACCTCCAAGCCTTCGAGGCCGAGGGCTTTGGCCTCTTCGAACAAGCGTTCCACCTCACGATCCAGACGGTGGCCCATCAGTTCGAGCAGGATGTACGAGTCGCTGTAGATGCGTGGCGACTGACCCTGGCTGGTGAGGAAGTCGAAGACCTCAGCAATGTTGGTCATGTTGAAGTTGCCGCACAGACAGAGGTTCTTGGCCCTCCAGTTGTTGCGACGCAGGAAAGGGTGCACGTACTTCAAGCCGCCCTTGCCCGTGGTGGAATAACGCAGATGACCCATGTACAGCTCGCCGTGGAAGGCGGGGCCGGCACAAGGGTCATCGGGGTCGATGGCGGTGGATTGTTGGTGCACGTTGGCGAAGATGCGGTCGATGGCATCCTTGCCCTCGGCTTTCTCGCGATACATGTATTCATGACCAGGCGCTTGGTCGAGGCGGACGCAGGCAATACCTGCGCCCTCCTGACCGCGGTTGTGCTGTTTCTCCATCATCAGATAGAGCTTGCCCAACGCCCAGTTATCGGTACCGTACTTCTGACGGTAGTACTCCAGCGGCTTGAGCAATCGGATCATTGCGATGCCGCATTCGTGTTTCAGTTGTTCCATTATTCTTTTTAAAAGGTTCTTAAGGGTAGTGAAAAGGGAGTGAAAGGGAAGTGAAAGGGACGAATGTGCTGCTGTCCCGAAGTGTCTGGGCAGGCAAAGGTATTGTCCCTTTCACTACCTTTTCACTCCTCTTTCACTACCTTTTTATACCCTTATCAGTTATAGGCAGCTTCTCCATGCTCATAGATATCCAATCCTTCCTCCTCGATGCGCTTCTCGACGCGGAGGCCATGGGTATGCTTGATGATATAGAAGATAGCGAAACCTACTGCGAAGGCAAAGGCTGCCACGGTGAGTGCACCGAGGGTCTGCACGCCGAGCGATGCCTCGACACCGTCGAGCTCAGGATTGCAGAACACGCCCGTGAGGATGGTGCCCAGCAAGCCGCCCACGCCGTGAACCGAGACGGCACCGACAGGATCATCGATGTGACAAACCTTGTCGATGAAGCTGACGCTCCAGCACATCACGACGCTGACGATGAGGCCGATCAAGGCTGCTGCCCAGATATCGACGCAGTCGCAACCGGCTGTGATGCCCACGAGGCCTGCCAGCACACCGTTGCATACCATGGAGAGCGATGGCTTGCCATCGACCAGCCAGGTGTAAACGAGGGCTGCGATACCGCCCACAGCGGCTGCCATATTGGTGGTGACGAAGACGTGCGATGCCGAGATGGCGTCAGCCTCGCCAGCGATGGCTACGGTAGAACCTGGGTTGAAGCCGAACCAGCCGAGCCAGAGGATGAAGACACCCAAGGCAGCCAGTGTGAGGTTGTGACCCGGGATAGCGCGGCTCTTGCCGTCCTTGTCATACTTACCGATGCGTGGACCGAGCACGATGGCACCTGCCAAAGCCAGGGCACCGCCACAGAGGTGAACGACGGTAGAGCCGGCGAAGTCGTGGAAGCCCATCTCAGAGAGCCAGCCGCCGCCCCATGACCAGTGACCCTCGATAGGGTAGATGAAGAGGCTGATCAGTACCGAATAGATGAGGTACATCGAGAACTTGGTGCGCTCGGCCATCGAACCCGACACGATGGTGGCGGTGGTGGCGCAGAAGACGGTCTGGAAGATGAAGGTGGCCTCGGCTGGCACGTTCGAGTCCTCGCCGATGAAGCAGAATCCGCTCCAACCCAGCAGACCGTGGTCAGCACCATACATCATAGAGAAGCCAACGAGCCAGAAGATGACCGAACCTGCCATGAAGTCGCAGAAGTTCTTCATCAGGATGTTGGCAGTATTCTTGGCACGGGTCATGCCCGCTTCGACCAATGCAAAACCTGGCTGCATCCAGAACACAAGCATCGCAGCCAAAAGTACCCAAATTGTATCTATACCGTTAATCATAACACAATACCTTTATTATTTCTTATCCCTCAATACCACATCTCCATGCTCGCCCGTGCGGATAGAATAGCAGTCGAGCACATCGCTGACGAATACACGGCCGTCGCCTACCTGTCCGGTGTGAGCCACGTCGAGGAATACCTTGATGGTGCTCTCCACAAACTGCTCGCGGCAGATGATGGTGATGTGCATACGTTCGATCATATCGGTGGAATAGACTACACCACGATAGATACGCTCCTGACGGCTCTGTCCGATGCCGTGGCAATCGTGGTACTCGAACCAGTCGATGTCGGCCTCCAACAAGGCCTCCTTGACCTCCTCGAACTTGGTTCGGCGGATAATAGCTTCAATCTTTTTCATAACGCAAATGTAAAAAAAGGCAGACGTCTGAAGGCGAATAGACGCACTTACAGAATGATATACTGACACAAATTAAGATCTTTCATACAATACAGATATATGACCTTCCGACGTCTGCCATGTTTTGATTTTTATTATACGATAGTGAAGGTGGTCTTCGCAATTAGAAACTTACGCCCACGACAAAGAATGTCTTGTCGCTCTGCGGATTGGTGATCACCGAGGCCGAAACCGGAACGCCTCCGATCTCCTTGGTGGCGGTGAGGGCGATGTTGCAGACATTCAGGCCTTCGTTGCCTGGAGCCGAGAAGGTGTCGTCCCAAAGGCAGGCACCCACGGCGGCAGAGCCTTCCAAGCCGCCCAGCTTCCAAGGGGCGGTGAGCTCTACGTAGGTCGAATAGTTGCGTTTCCACTCGCCATCGTCAAAGCGATGGTCGGCTCCGGTCAGCAACGTGTTCCATGCCAACGCTACAGGACCGAAATCGTAAGCGAGATTAGCCTCAAGGAAGTGTGTCGCATCGGCATTGAACTTCCATCCTGACCAATAGCCGCCCGAGCAGAAGTTGTAGTCGGTCAAACCGGCCGTAAAGCCGCCTTTGCTCCACTCCAGGAACAGGTCGAACTCGCTCATGTTGGCCCAGTCGTGGCTGTCCATCAGTTCGACGCTTGCCCAGGCACCGAAGCTCAGGCCTGGCTTCTGCCATGTCAAGGTAGCCTCTGGCTGAATGCTGAATCCTGCACAATCCATGCCGCGCCATACATAACTGCTCACCACGTCGGCCTTAATCTCCAATGTCACTGCTTTCTCAGGCTCCTCGGCCTTTACCTTATTGCCCAGACACATAGCGGTCAGGGCCATTCCCATAATTAACGATACCTTTTTCATGTTTAAGTGTATTAAGTGTATTAAGTGTATTAAGTGTTTAAAGGGGAGTGAAAGAGGAGTGAAAGGGACGAATGTTATGCTTTCCCAATTTGTTTTGTTCAAGGGATTCGACAGACGAAGGTATCGTCCCTTTCACTCCTCTTACACTCCCCTTTCATAGCCCTTCAAAATCAACGTATCCACAACAGCTCGCGATACTTAGGCATTGGCCAGAGGTTGTCATCGACGATCTCCTCAAGCTTGTCGATTGGGCGACGGATGGCAGCGAACGACTCGGCGATCTCGTAGTAGGCGAGGGCCTTCTCGTAGCCGTCCTCCAGACGGTTGGCCACCTTGCGCTTCTCCACCATGGCATCTACCTTGCCCTTGATGTCGGCATTGAAGGCAGCGATCTTCTTGATGATGGCGATCTCTGGTGCCGAGAACTCCTCCCATGCGGTTGGGAACAGCGACTTCATCATGGCCACGTTCTTCAGCAACATCGACTGATAGGTGGTTGCGGCTGGGATGATGTGGTTGATGGCGAGGTCGCCAAGTACGCGAGCCTCGATCTGCACGAGCTTCACATAGGTCTCGAACTTCACCTCGTTACGGGCATGGAGCTCGTCCTGGGTGAAGATGCCGAGCTTGGTGAACATCTCAACAGCCTCAGGCTTGACGTTCTCGAGGAACATCTTTGGTACGCAACGCTCGATGTCCAGGCCGCGCTTCTGCGCCTCCTTTGGCCACTCCTCAGAGTAACCGTTGCCGTCGAAGCAGACGGTGTCGATGATCTCGGCGATGATTGGCTTGAGGCACTTCATCACAGCCACCTTGACGCTGGCACCAGCGGCCATCTCCTTGTCGACAGCTGCCTTGAAGTCGATGAGCTGCTCAGCCACCATGGCGTTGAGGGTGGTCATGGCCGATGAACAGTTGGCCTTGGAACCTACGGCACGGAACTCGAAGCGGTTGCCGGTGAAGGCGAATGGCGAGGTACGGTTGCGGTCGGTGTTATCGACGAAGATCTCAGGGATCTCAACCAAGCCGAGGTCGTAAGCCTGCTTGCCTGCAATCACGATATCTGTATCATCTGGCACGGTAGCGAGCTTGTGGAGCACGTCGGTCATGGTCTTGCCAAGGAAGGCTGAAACGATGGCCGGTGGTGCCTCGTTGGCACCCAGACGGTGTGCGTTGGTGGCCGAAGCGATGCTTGCCTTGAGCAATGCACCATGGCGCTTCACAGCCATGAGGATGTTCACGAAGAAAGTCACGAACTGGAGGTTCGACATCGGATCCTTGCCAGGGGCGAGGAGGATCACGCCGGTGTCGGTCGAGAGCGACCAGTTGTTGTGCTTGCCCGAGCCGATGATGCGATCGAAAGGCTTGACATGGAGAAGCACGCGGAAGCCGTGCTTGCGAGCCACCTTCTTCATCACGCCCATGATGAGCATGTTCTGATCCACAGCCAGGTTGGTCTCGCCGAAGATTGGCGCGAACTCGAACTGGTTAGGAGCCACCTCATTGTGGCGGGTCTTCATTGGGATGCCCAGACGATGGCCCTGGATCTCCAGATCCTTCATAAATGCCTGTACGCGGGTAGGAATCTGGCCGAAGTAGTGGTCGTCCATCTGCTGGTTCTTGCTCGAACCGTGGCCCATCAGGGTGCGGCCCGTAGCGATAAGGTCAGGACGTGCGCTGTAGAGAGCGTCATCCACCAGGAAGTACTCCTGCTCCCAACCCAAGTTGCTGGTCACGTGCTTTACGGCTGGGTCAAACAGCTGGCAGACAGGAACGGCTGCATCGTTCACAGCTTTCAGGGCTTTCTTCAAAGGTGCCTTGTAGTCGAGAGCCTCGCCCGTGTACGAAATGAATACGGTAGGGATGCAGAGGCAGTCGTCGAGGATGAATACAGGTGAAGTTGGGTCCCAGGCTGTGTAGCCACGGGCCTCAAAGGTAGCGCGGATGCCGCCCGATGGGAAGCTCGATGCATCTGGCTCCTGCTGAACCAGCGACTTTCCCTCAAATTCCTCGATCATGCCACCCTTCCAGTCATACTCCATAAATGAGTCGTGCTTCTCGGCGGTGGTCTCGGTCAGTGGCTGGAACCAGTGGCAGCAATGTGTCACACCATGCTCCATAGCCCACTGCTTCATGCCTGCAGCCACGCCGTCAGCTATCTTGCGATCCAGGTGCTTGCCATTGTCAATGCAGTCGAGGAGGGCTTTCAGCGTCTTCGAGTCGAGATACTTCTGCATCTTCTCGCGGTTGAACACCAACTCGCCGAAATACTCTGATGGGCGACCCTTGGGTGCCTCAACTTCCACTGCATGCTTCTTGAATGCCTGCTCAATGGCATCGAATCTTAACTTACTCATAACACAAAGTTTTTAGAATACCTTTTATTATTTTATACTTACTGATTCTTTACATTTGTCAAGCAAATGTTGATCTGAATGGAAAATATCCATAAAATCTCTTGTTTGACGGTGCAAATGTACGACAAAAACTTTCGGTTTCCAAATTTCTGCTCGAAAAAATGTCTCTGCGCTTTTATTTTTCTTCAAAATGGATATTAAAATTATAAAAATGTAAATCAAATGTGGCAAATCCATGGAAGAATACTCGTCCGAAAGTCGTATTTGTGGTAATATGTGTTTGAAAAATGACAAAGATAAAGCAAAATGCTTTGAGAAAATGTCGATATGTAGCAAAATGTATATGGGAAGGGGTGTTTCTTGCTTTTTCGGTAGCGTCGAGAAGGTGCGACGGCTTGTCGGTTGCGGTTTTTGTGCCATATTGCACGTTCAGCGGCTTGTCGGCTGTGTGTTTTTAGCCATCTTGTGGGCGCGGATACTTGGCAAATTCTTTTGCTGAGGCGATGTAAACTTGCAGGGGTGCCAGCGCGTACGCGTTGGCATCCCTGCGGATCTGCAGAAGCGTGTCAAAAGTTTTTTTCGTGCCATTGTAAACTTGCAGGGATGCCAACGTCTACGCGTAGGAATCTCTGCAGATTTGCAAAAGCTCCCCGAAAGGTTTTTTGACGCTTCTGCACGTTTACAATGGTTTTTGCATGCTTCTGGGGGCAATTTTGCCTGTTTGCGATGGTTTTTGCATGCTTTTCGGGGCGGTTCTGCCTGTTTGCAATGTTTTTTGCATGCTTCTGGGGGCGGTTCTGGGCATTTGCGTTGGCATTTCGGCTCAGAATGACACGATATAGTGCTGCTTGAAGAACCTCGGCTTGAGTATGGCGAGGCCGTTGTTGTAGAGATCCATGGTGATGGTGACGTTGTCGTCGTCACAGAGCTGGTCCCAGAAGGCTTCGAGCGGCTGTCGGGGCTGAATGCCGGAGACGAATATCAGCGAATCGTCGTGGGTGTGACGCTTGACCCAATCGAGCAGCTGTTCGGGGGCGTTGCTGGCGCCATTGCTGGCGAAGGGATTGCCGTTGATCACCAGCATGTCGTAGGTGACGGTATCGTCCAGGGCGTCGATGGTTGGGGCGAACGCAAGTCGCGTGTCGTTGACCTCGAACAGACGGAGGCGTGCGGCAACCTCCTTCTGCATGGGGGCGGGGGCGATGGTCGAGATGCGGGTGCGGCTGTCGGCAAGCATCAGCGGGAGCATGGAGTAGCCGCCGTCGCAACACAATTCGGCGCAGGTGCGGCACTTGAAGCGGTTGGCCAGACGCAGCAGCAGGGTGGCTACCTTGTACGAGACGGGCGACTGCTTGCCATAGAGCGGCTGCATGGTGCGGTAGGCATAGTAGGGCAGCTTCTCCTCAATGACCTCCGTGATGATGGCGAAGGCAAAGGGCGAATGCACACCAAAGCCCTTGCGATGCTTGAGCTTGCGCATTCCGAGGTTGAAATAGTCTTTTAGCTTCTTATTGTTTGCCATGGGGTGTGTTTGTTAGGTTTAGCCCGTCGAGGATGCTCATGTAGAGCTCGATGGCTTCGGCGATCTCGTCGGGACGGATGTATTCGTCGGCCGTGTGGCTGCGTGATGACTGGCCGGGGCCCATCTTGAGGCTGGGGAAACGCATCAGCGCCTGGTCGCTCAACGTGGGCGAGCCGAAGGGCTGGCGTCCGGCCTGCACGATGCGTTGCAGTAGCGGGTGGCTGGGGGCGATGCCCGAGGGCTGCAGACGTGTGCTGCGAGGGGTGAGGGTGAGGCGGGGGAGGGGCGACTCATCTTCGTCCGAAACAGAGGCACCGGTGAGCTGCTGCAGCTGGGCGACTACCTCCTCGTTGCTGTAGGCGTCGGTGGTGCGGCAATCGACCATGAACGTGCAGACGTCGGGTACCACATTGTGCACCGTACCTGCCTGAATGCCAGTGACTGTGACCTTGACGGGGCCGAGCGTTGGCGATGTCTTTTCGAACTGATAGTTGCGCAACCTGTCGATGGCATCGATGGCACGATAGAGGGCGTTGATGCCTTCGTTGCGAGCCGCATGTCCGGACTTGCCGAAGGCTTTGCCGTCGAGCACCACCAGTCCCTTCTCGGCCACGGCGGGCTGCATGCCTGTGGGTTCGCCCACCAGGGCGGTGTGGATGGGTGGCAGCAGGGGCAGGACGCTCTCGATGCCGTTGCGGCCCGACACCTCCTCTTCGGCCGAAGCCAGGAAGATGACGTTGTAGGCCTGCGGCCGCTGCACGAGCATCAGCCAGACGTGGAGCAGCGAGACGAGCGAGGCGCCATCGTCGTTCGAGCCGAGGCCGTAGAGGCGCGTCTCCTGCGTGCCGTGGGGCGGGGTGACGAGCCCCTCGGTGGGGGTGAAGGGGTCGTGCTGCCAGGAGGCGACGGGCTCCACCGTGTCGAGGTGGGCGTTGAGCAGCAGGGTGGGCCGCATGGGCGAGAAGCCGGGGTCGAGCAGCCACAGATTGTTGCCGTG
>JAZQPJ010000076.1:0-40655 GCA_045628525.1 Bacteroidales bacterium | reverse complement strand
GTTTGTCCTACCCAGGTACCTGCCTAGGACAAACGAGCGCTCGGATGTGCTAGGCAGGTACGCGGGTAGGACAAAACTGACTGGAGACGGGGAATTCAAAGTTTACATGAAGTCGCGACGATGGATAACGGTGGGATCCATGCTCTGCAGATCGGCCACACCGGTGCGCGACATGACGCCGGCCAGCTCCTGCGTCATCTGCTGCATGCGTTCGGCCACAGCGTCGGTTCCCAGCTTGAGCAAAGGCATCAGATGGCGGCCAACGCCGACTGCAGTTGCGCCCAGGGCAAGGCATTTGTAGGCATCCATACCGCTCTCTATGCCGCAATCAACGAATACGGGAATCTGGTGATCGACAGCACGGAGGATTTCATCGAGCACCATGAGAGGCGGCACGGAATATGACATCATGTTGTGATGGTGCGACACAAAGATGCCTGCGCATCCGGCCTCGACGCACTTGGCGGCATCGCGGGCACTCAGCACGCCCTTGACCACGAACGGGATGCCGGCAGCCTGCACGAACTCGCGGATCTCCTGCGTCGTCTTGGGACGCATCTCAAGGCCGAACACGTTGTCGTAGCCTCCGCGGCCGTTGAAGGCATGGTCGATGTCCATGCCCACGCCCACGCAGCCGTGATCGACGGCATGGCGGATGCGGCGGAGCACCTCGCGGTTGTCGGCATGGGGCTTGATGATCTTGATGCACCTGGCGCCGGTGGCAAGGATGGATTCCAGCTCCTCGTCGGTGCCCATGCCCACCCAATGCAGGGTGTTGCAGCGGGCGGCGGCCTCGGCGTAGATGGTCATGCCGTCCTTCACGCAGTTGTCGCCCACCACCACGCTGCTGTGCAGGTGCGAGAGGGCGGTGGTCATGACGGGGGTGTCGAACGTGTGGCCGAACAGCTCCAGGTGGGTGCTGGGGAGCACGGCATCGAGATAGCGCGTTTCGAGGAGGAGGGAGTCGAAATAGTCGCGGGTGATTTTATCGGAGTTAGGAGAGTACATGGGGGATGCTTGAAGAGTTTGAAGAGTTTGAAGAGTTTGAAAAGTTTGAAGAGTTTGAAGAGTTTGATAGTAAACTGACATAATGTCAAAAAGGAACACGGATTAATCTGTGTTCAGATGAACCTATAGTGGGGTTAATCCTTCTTAGCTACGATGGCGGCGTTGATTTCGTCCATCTTCTTGTCGCTCAGCTCGTAGCGGCTGATGACGAAGGCGGCGAGGATCATCAGGAGGGCCGGGATGAAGGTGATGAGCCAGACGATGCCCTGCAGGGTGAGATCGGACTGAACGGGCAGCTTGTTGTCGAAGCCGACCCAGTCGAGCACCAGGCCCGGAACGGTGCCGCCGAGGGCCATGCCGGCCTTCATGAAGATGCAGATGAGGGCGGTGACGATGCCGGCTACACGGCGGCCGCTGACGTATTCGCCAAACGTGACGACCTCAGGCACCAGCGCCCACATGTAACCCGTGGCCACCAGCAGGCCGGCACTCTTGACGAACTGCATGGCACAGAGCACAGTACAGAGCAAAACGTAATGCGAGCGCAGGGACTCGACCATGGCGGTGAAGTAGAGCAGCACCATGCCTACGATGGAAATGCCGATGAAGAGGTAGAACATGCCCTTCTTGCCGATCTTCTGCTTGACAACAGGCACCAGGGGCAGGAAGATGAAGGCGGGAATGGTGCCCATCCACATGAAGACGGAGGTCATCAGCGGAGAGGCCTTCAGATTGTAGGTCATGAAGTAGGACTCGGAGGCGTTGCTGACATTGAGCGTGGTGAACGAGATGATGAAGAAGGCCGAGAGCACACGCAGGGGACGGTTGTTCCTGAGCTCCATCCAGAGGTCCTTGAGGGTGACGTTGCCCGTCTTGCTGGCATCGCTCAGCACCTTCTCGTGGCTCTGGCTGAAGCTGTAGATGAGGATCATCAAGCCCGTAATGGCAAAGATGCTCATGGTGATGAGCCAGGCGTCCTGCGCCTCGGGGATGTTGTAGGCAGCCTCCATCTCGCCCGTCTCGGGATTGAGCACCCTGGGCGCAAAGATGGAGATAATCAATGGCAACGTCTTGATCAGCAAGCCGGCGACATTGGCCAGAATCATGCGCGTGCTGGTGAGGATGGTGATCTCGTTGGTGTCGCGCGTCAGCGAATCGCCCAGGGCTCCGTAGGGCACGCTGGTGAGCGTGAAGCACATGCTCAACGCTATGTAGGTGAAACAGGCGTAGGTGAGCGAGCCGTGGAAGCCGTTCCAGAAACAGAGGATGGCGGAGGCAGCCAGCGGCACACCGCCATAGATCATCCACGAGCGGTATTTGCCCCAGCGGGGAAAGGCACGATCGACGAACGTGCCGACAAACGGATCCCAGATGACGTCGATGATACGGACCACAAGGAAGAGGATGCCAGCCAGACCCGGATCAAGACCAAAGACGTTGGTGTAATAGAACATGAGCCAGATCGTGACCGTCTGATAGATGAGGTTGAGCGCCAGATCGCCAGAACAGTAGCCTATCCTTTCGCGCCAGCTGAGTTTGTAGTAACCCTTCATAAATTTGTAGATGTAATAATGTGCTGAAATTTAGTGTCCGGAGACGACCTTGAGGCGCACCCAGAGCCAGCGGGGAATGAGGCGCCAGAAGAAGACGACGATGCGGTACTTCCAGTCGATGGTGATGATCTGCTTGCGACGTTCCAGGCCATTGACGATCTCGCGCGCCACCTTGGTGACATCGAGCTGGAAGGGATAGTCGTGCCCGTCGGCCAGCAGCGGCGTGCGCACAAAGCCGGGGCGGATGTCGCTGATGGTGATGTGGCGAATGCCCTTGATGTGCAGCAACTGGGAGAGGCATTCCAGGTAATGATTCACATAACGCTTGGTGGACGAATAGGCAGGAGCCGCACCCAGACCTCTGGTGCCGGCGATGCTGCTGATCACGGCGATGTGACCGGGACGCTCGGGATGCTGCTCGAAGTAGTGGAAAGCACCGAGCACCATGCGCGTGAAGCCCATGGCGTTGGTGGCCACGGTGTTGAGCTCCTTCTCCACGTCGAGCGCGGGATTCTGGTGGCCGATGCCCGAGGAGTGGAAATAGAGGTCCATGCCGCCCATCTTGCCGATGAGGGTGGTGAGGTGGTCGGCGGCATCGGGACGCGTCACGTCGATGCACTCGGTGGCTACAATGTTGAGATTGGTGCGCTGCATCTCCTGCAACAATGGCTGACGACGGCCGGCGATGCCCACCTGCCAGCCGCGGGCGGTAAGTTCCCTGACAACTTCAAGGCCGATGCCGGAGGTGGCGCCTACGACAATGGCTCGTTTGGGAGGTTGATTCATGATGGTATTGATCTATGTAATTACATTCGGCGACAAAGGTAATCATTTTATTTGAACAATCGTGCATCCGCCCGTGTTTTTCTTGTCATTCGCCATCAAACTGCCATCGAATGAAACCTCAAGGTGACGGAAATACGTTTCGTGGCTGTGTGGTTTTACTTTTTGCGCGTTTTTTGAGGCGCAATTTGGATTTTTGTCATTATTATATTATATTTGCACTCCAATACACATTGCTTTAAGGCATACTTGATGCGTTATTATTGTAAATAATGAAGACAGGAATATGAAATATCTGATCATTCTGGCCGATGGCGCTGCCGACGAACCCATCGACATCCTTGGCAACCGCACCCCCCTGCAGGCTGCCTCGAAACCTCTCATCGACCGACTGGCTCGCGAGGGCGTGAACGGACGTCTGGTCACCGTGCCCGAGGGCTACAATCCAGGTTCTGAAATCGCTCATTTAGGGCTGCTCGGCTACGATGTGGCCAAGGTGTTCGAGGGTCGCGGATCGCTCGAAGCGGCATCGATGCAGGTGCCCATCGAGGATGGCGAGGTGGCCATGCGCTGCAACATCATCTGCCTCGACAAGGATGTGATCAAGAACCATTCGGCCGGCAACATCTCGACTGAGGAGGCTGCCGAGCTCATCGATGCCCTCAATGCCGACCCCGTGATGCAGGAGCTGGCCGTGCAGCATGGCTTCGAGCATGGTGCCGTGCGCTTCTTCACCGGCGTGAGCTACCGCCACCTGCTCAAGATCAAGGGCGGCGACAAGCATGTGCATTGCACCCCGCCCCACGACCGCATCGGCAAGGCCTGGAAGGTGGAGCTGCCCTGCGTGGAGTTGCCCGGCGGTGCCCGCACTTCGGCCCTGCTCCGCGCCATGATAGCCCGCAGCCAGGAGGTGCTGAGGGATCATCCTGTCAACCTGAAGCGCATCGCCGAGGGCAAGGACCCTGCCAACAGCATCTGGCCCTGGTCACTCGGCTACCGTCCGGCCATGCAGCCATTGCGCGAACTTTTCCCCGAACGCATCAGGACGGGTGCCGTGATCTCGGCCGTCGATCTGATCTTCGGCATCGGCGTCTATTGCGGCCTCGACAAGATCGAGGTGCCCGGTGCCACCGGCCTGTGGGACACCAACTACGAAGGCAAGACCGCAGCCGCCCTTGAGCAACTCAGGCAGAAGGACTTCGTGTTCCTGCACATGGAGGCCACCGACGAGGCCGGCCACGACGGCGAGGCTGCCCTCAAGACCAAGTGCGTGGAGAACATCGACAAACGTGTGCTCAGCACCATCCTCGAAGAGATCGCGACCTGGGACGAGCCCGTGCGCATCGCCCTGCTGCCCGATCACCCCACCCCTATCCGCTACCGCACTCACACCATGTCGCCCGTGCCGTTCCTGATCTGGCAG
Source organism: Bacteroidales bacterium (assembly GCA_045628525.1). Lineage (GTDB taxonomy): Bacteria > Bacteroidota > Bacteroidia > Bacteroidales > UBA3663 > Liminaster. The sequence goes on along the minus strand of JAZQPJ010000076.1, from coordinate 35,888 downwards.
TCGAAGCCCTCACAGGCCGGCGACCCTCAGGACATCGTGGCCGACGGCGTGCAACAGTACGACGAGGAGAGCGCCAAGCAGGGCGCACTGGGATTGCTGAAGGAGGATGAGTTCATCCGATTCTTCCTGGGCTAAAAGTAATTTGTAATTAGTAATTTGTAATTGAATATGAAATATTACAGCACCAACCGCCAAGCCCCCGAGGTAACGCTCGCCGAGGCTGTCATCAAGGGTCTGGCTCCTGACAAGGGCCTCTACATGCCTGAGCAGATCAAGCCGCTGCCACAGGAGTTCTTCGACCACATCCAGGACATGACGCTCCAGGAGATCGCCTTCGAGGTAGCCAGGAATTTCTTCGGCGAAGACATCCCTGCCGACGATCTGAAGCACATCGTGTACGACACCCTGCAGTTCGACATCCCGCTGGTCAAGGTCAACGACTCGATCTACAGCCTTGAGCTCTACCACGGCCCTACCTGCGCCTTCAAGGACGTGGGCGCCCGCTTCATGGCCCGTCTGCTGTCGTACTTCGTGAAGCAGAATCCTTCGACCAAGGGCAATGTGCACGTTTTGGTTGCCACCTCGGGCGATACCGGTTCGGCCGTAGCCAACGGCTTCCTCGGCGTGCCGGGCATCGACGTGACCGTGCTCTACCCAAAGGGCAAGGTGAGCCTGATTCAGGAGAAGCAGTTCACCACCCTCGGCCAGAACATCACCGCGCTGGAGGTGGATGGCGTGTTCGACGACTGCCAGCGCCTCGTCAAGGAGGCATTCATGGACAAGGAGCTCAACGAGAAGTTCTTCCTCACCTCGGCCAACTCCATCAACGTGGCCCGCTTCCTGCCTCAGGCATTCTATTACTTTTACGCCTACGCGCAGCTGAAGAAGAATTCCTCACTCCTCACTCCTAATTCCTCATTGGACAACATGGTCGTCTGCGTGCCCTCGGGCAACTTCGGCAACATCTGCGCCGGCATCTTCGGCATGAAGATGGGCCTGCCTGTGAAGCGCTTCATTGCCTCGAACAACGCCAACGACATCTTCTTCCAGTACCTCGGCTCGGGCCACTACTGCCCACGTGCCACCCTGGCCACCCTGGCCAACGCCATGGACGTAGGCGATCCTTCGAACTTCGCCCGCATCGTAAACCTCTATGGTGGCGGCCAGCAGCGTGCTGAGAAGATCACCCCCGAGGAGGCCCATGCCGCCATCTGTGCCGAGATCAGCGGCGCCACCTACAGCGACGAGCAGATCAAGGCAGCCATGCGCCTGGCCCTCAGCAAGGACGGCTACGTGTGCGATCCACACGGCGCCTGCGGCTATCAGGCACTCACCGATGGCCTCCAGCCGGGCGAAGTGGGTGTGTTCCTCGAGACCGCCCACCCCGCCAAGTTCAAGGACACCGTCGAGCCGATCATCAACCAGGAGGTAGCCATCCCCGCCACCCTCCAGAAGTTCATGGATGGCGCCAAGCAGTCGCTCCAGATGGGCAACACGTTTGCCGAGTTCAAAGAGTTCCTTTTTAAGAGTTTATAAGGGTAGTGAAAGGGGAGTAAAAGGGACGATACCATCGGATTGTCCCGAATCTCCCAATTCACTCAATAGTTTCTCAACATCCAAAACATTTGTCCCTTTCACCCCCCCTTCACAACCCTTCACAACCCTTTCACTCCCCTTTCACAACCCTTCACAACCCTTTCACAACCCTTCATAACCCTTCATAACCCTTCACAACCCTTCACAACCATGTCCCGCACCAAAGACGAACTGTTCAACTCCCTGACGCACCTGGTAGGCCTCTGCCTGGTGCCGTGCATATCGTGGGTGCTGATATGGTTCGGCTATGCGAAGAACTGGCAGAATGCATTCGGAGTCACCTTCTTCACCGTTGGCATGCTCCTGATGTATCTGGCCTCCTTCCTGTATCATTGGTGGAAGCCTGGCACAAAGGGGAAACTCGTATTGCGCAAGCTCGATCATATCTCCATCTATGTGCTGATAGCATCGAGCTACACCCCCATCTGCATGCAATTGGTGGAGGATCACATGCTGGTGGCGGGATGGGTTTCGTTCGGAATCATCTGGTTCCTTGCAGTTCTGGGAATCTTTTACAAGCTTTTCTGGTGGATGAAATACCCCAAGGTATCACTCCTCCTCTATCTGGTATTAGGTTGGTCGCTGCTGTTCTTCTTCGAACCGGTACGACAATGTATCACGCCGCTGTCGCTCATCTTTATCGCCAGCGAAGGCATCACCTATACGCTGGGTGTCTATTTCTTTGCCAATGACCACCGTCATCGCTATTATCACGGCATCTGGCACATCTTTGTCATCCTCGGCACCCTATTCCATTGGGCAGCAGTCTTCGTGATGGCTTGGCCTTGGGAAGACGGATTATTTTGACAACAAATACTTATCGCGTATTTTATTTTTCTCCTATATAAAGCCTGCACAATCCAAAAGTGTAGGCTTTTTGCGTGCATTGACTGAATCCGGCCTCTCGCAACATGTTCAGGAACGCATCCGGCTTGGGAAAATTGAGTACAGATGTCGGCAAATACTTGTATGCACCCTTGTTGCCACTGATCAAGCCACCGATGAAGGGCAAGATGTGGAGGAAATAGAGTTTGTAGCCCCACAGGAGGATAGGATTCTGAGGCACTGAGAGTTCAAGGATGTAGGTTGCACCACCAGGACGGATGACCCGGTACATCTCGTTGAGTCCCAACTGCAACTGCTCATAGTTGCGCACGCCAAAAGCCACGGTGATGGCATCAACACTGTTGTCCTCCATCTGAAGCTGTGTGGCATCATCCACGCGCATGCTGATGCGGTCACTGAGACCCATTTCTGCTACCTTCTTGCGACCAATCTCCATCATTCCCTCGCTGATATCGATGCCCAGAACCTTCGCATCGGCACATTTCTGGGCAATCAGGATGCTGAAATCACCCGTGCCACATGCTTCATCAAGCACAGTTTTAGGGTTGCGCTTGCTGAGTCGCTTGATGGCATCATTTCGCCACGACTTGTCGATGTTGAGCGAAAGGATGTGATTCAGTTTGTCGTAGGTTGGCGCGATGTTGTCGAACATCGAGGCCACAAATGCTTTCTTGGCCACGGGTGATAAATGTAAAATTTAAAATGTATAATGTAAAATTGTTACCGAGCTGACGTTATCAGTAGTTCTTCTGCAAGGCAACGATTTCGTCCAGTCGGTCGGCGAGTTCCTGCATCGAGTCGAGCACGATGTTGGCTCCTGCGTCCTTGAGCACCTGCGGATCGAGCGGACCAGTATTGACAGCCACAGTGAAGATGCCAGCGGCACGACCCGCCTGCACACCCATGGGGGCATTCTCGATGACGATGGCTTCGCTTGGGTCGAAGCCGCCAAGATGCTTCGGATCGGTCGGGACTTGCGACCAGTCGAGGGGCTCGGTGATGCCGGCAGCCTTGCGAAGACCGAAGAGATAGGGGTCGGGATGGGGTTTGCCATGGCCCAACGGGCAGTCGAGACCCGAGACGATATGATCCCAATCGAACACGCCCGGATAGATCAGATCGAGACGATTGATCAGCGAAGGCTGTCCGCTACCGGTGACGAGCACACGCGTCAAGCCCTTCTCTCCGACCTTACGCAGCACTTCGGCAGCACCTGGCATCGGCAGGGCAGGTCCCAACTGCGTGAAGATCCCGGATTTCTCGGCATAGATGGTCTTGATTTCCTGTTCCGTGGCGTGTCGGCCACGCTGATTCATAAAGAAGGAATCGATGGTCTGCTGACCCGTCGAGCCCTCGTACATATAAAATACAGTACGGTCACAGGCGAACCCATAGTGTTCGCCCATGACCTGATACCATGCTTCGGCGTGATTCTTCATGCTGTCGAAGAGCACGCCATCCATATCGAATAAAAATGCTTTCAGCACTTTTATAATTACTAATTAAAAATTACCAATTACTCTGCCAGACGAGCCTTGATTGCCTTAGTTGCCTCCTCGTAACCTGGCTTCTCGAGCAGCGCGAACATATTCTTCTTGTAGGCCTCTACACCTGGCTGGTTGAATGGGTTGACACCGAGAATGTAGCCAGAGATGCCGCAGGCACGCTCGAAGAAGTAGATGAGCTGACCGAGGTTGTACTCATCGAGCACAGGGATGGTAATCTTGATGTTAGGTACACCGCCGTCAACGTGTGCGAGTTGGGTACCGAGCTCAGCCATCTTGTTCACCTCATCCACACGCTTGCCAGCGAGGAAGTTCAGGCCGTCAAGGTTCTCCTCATCGAATGGGAAGAGTACGGTCTTATTGGCCTTCTCGACAGAAACAACGGTCTCGAAGATGGTGCGCTCGCCCTCCTGAATCCACTGACCCATTGAGTGAAGGTCGGTGGTGAAGTCAACCGAGGCTGGATAGATGCCCTTGTGGTCCTTGCCCTCAGACTCACCGAAGAGCTGCTTCCACCACTCCATCATGTAATGGAGCTTTGGCTGATAGTTCACGAGGATCTCGGTCTTCTTGCCATACTCATAGAGGCAGTTGCGGATGGCAGCGTACTGAGCGGCTGGGTTCTGCTCGTAAGGAACATCCACGCCGGTAGCCTTCTCCATGTCCTGAGCACCCTTGACGAGTGCCTTGATGTCATGACCGGCACAAGCGATGGCGAGCAGGCCTACAGGGGTCAATACAGAGAAGCGACCGCCTACGTTGTCAGGGATGACGAAAGTCTTGTAACCCTCCTTGGTAGCGAGCTTGCGGGCAGCGCCACGCTCCTTGTCGGTAACGGCCACTATAAGGTCCTTGGCAGCCTCCTTGCCTACCTGTGCCTCGAGCTTGGTCTTGAGGAGACGGAAAGCGAGGGCAGTCTCGGTGGTGGTGCCAGACTTTGAGATATTGATGACAGCGAAGGTCTTGCCCTCAAGCAACTCCATGAGGTCAGCGAGGTAATCCTCACCGATATTGTTGCCAGCGTAAACCACGCGTGGGTTGTTGCCATTGAGGCCGAAAGTGTGGTCGAGAGCCTCGTTCACGGCACGTGGGCCGAGGTAGGAACCACCGATACCGGCTACTACGATGATCTCAGCCTTCGAACGGAGCAGGTCGGCAGTGGCCTGTACCTCAGCGAGGAACTCATCAGTGATGCTCGATGGGAGGTGTACCCAACCGAGGAAGTCGTTACCTGCGCCCTTGCCGCTCTCGAGGAGTTCATTGCATGGCGCTGTCTTGGCAGCTACGGCAGCAAGCGAACCTGCAGGCACGAAGCTCTGTGCTTTTTCAAGAGAAAGTGTCATTGTTTGGAATATTTTTGGTTAGTTGTTTTTTATCTCAACATATCGCTAAGCAACTTGATCTCCACGAACGGCGACATTCGTTTATACAATATGTTATACACGCAATCTACAATCGGGATGGAGATGCCGTACTTCTGGTTGATCTCCTTGATACACTTGGTGCCGTAGTAGCCCTCGGCCACCATCTCCATCTCGAGCTGTGCGCTCTTCACGGAGTAGCCCTTGCCGATCATGGTGCCGAACATATGGTTGCGCGAGAAACGCGAATAGGCAGTCACCAAGAGGTCGCCCGTATAAACGCTCTCCACCACGTGACGGCCCTTCATCGGGTCGATCTCATTGATGAAACGCTTCATCTCGCGGATGGCATTGGCCACAAGCACGGCCTGGAAGTTGTCACCGTACTTCAGTCCGTCGCAGATGCCTACGGCAATGGCGTAGATGTTCTTCAGTACGCCGGCATACTGGATACCGAGGATATCCTGCGATACAGTGGTGTGCACAAAGTGGTTGGCAAAGAAGTCGGCATACTCCTGCGCCACCTTGATGTCCTTACAGCCCACGGTGAGATAGGTCAGTCGCTCGTAAGCCACCTCCTCAGCGTGCGATGGACCCGAGAGGGTGCAGAACTGATCATCATTCAGCGACAGCATCTTGGTCAGATAGTCGCTGATGGTGATGTTATAGTCTGCCACGATGCCCTTGATGATCGAGATCACCACCTTGCCCTCCATCGACTCTGTGATCATCTCCACATGCTTGCGCAGATAAGGCGATGGCATACCGAAGATCACGGTGTCCGAATTGCGGATGGCCTCGTTGATGTCGCTGGTGAAGTGGATGCGGCTCACGTCAAAACGCACGCTCGAGAGGTAGGCAGGGTTATGCCCCTGCGCCTTGAACTCCTCGATGCGGGCAGGATTGCGCAAGTACCACCACATCTCGGCGCCATTGTCCTGTACGATCTTGGCCACCGCGGTGCTCCACGAGCCCGAGCCGAGAATGGCTACTTTTCCGGGAATATTCATTGCTTTGAAAATTACAAATTACAGATTTCAGATTACAACCTTTGCTGATTACAAATTAAGATTCGCAGCGCAAACCGCAATTTGTAATCAGTAATTTGTAATTAGAGCCCAGCCCTCTCGATCCAAGCCTTCACCTCGTCCTGCGTAGGATTCTGCAAGTCGCCAATCAGGGCCTTGTACTTCTTCTTCACGTCGATCATCTGCTGATAGAGCTTGCCTGGCTTCTCGTTGGCCAGGCTCTCCACGGTCAGATAACCGCACTTGTAGAGCACAGCCACCCAGTCCTCGCAAGGAATGCCCAGGGCAAGGAACTTCTCTACAGCGTCCTTCTTCTCCACCTTCTCAGGCTTCATGGTTGGGAACAGAAGCACCTCCTGGATGGTTGGCTGACCGGTCATGAGGATGCAGAGGCGGTCGATGCCGATGCCGATGCCCGAGGTTGGTGGCATACCGTACTCGAGGGCACGCACGAAGTCGTGGTCGATGATCATTGCCTCGTCGTCGCCCTTGGCAGCCAGCTTCATCTGATCCACGAAGCGGTTGTACTGGTCGATTGGGTCGTTGAGCTCTGAGTAAGCGTTGGCCAGCTCCTTGCCATTGACCATCAGCTCGAAACGCTCGGTCAGTCCTGGCTTTGAGCGATGCATCTTGGTGAGTGGCGACATCTCCACAGGGTAGTCGGTGATGAAGGTTGGCTGGATGAATGAGCCCTCGCATGTCTCGCCGAAGATCTCGTCGATCAGCTTGCCCTTGCCCATGGTCTCGGTATCCTCCACGCCTACCTTCTTGGCAATCTCGCGCATCTCCTCCTCGGTCATGGTCGAGAGGTCGTAGCCGGTCTTCTCCTTGATGGCATCGAGGATTGGCAGGCGGCGGAATGGAGCCTTGAAGCTGACGACGTTCTCGCCGATCTGAACCTCGGTGGTGCCGTTCACAGCCAGACAAATCTTCTCAAGCAGATTCTCGGTGAAGGTCATCATCCAGTTATAGTCCTTGTACGAAACATAGAGCTCCATACAGGTGAACTCAGGGTTGTGCGAGCGGTCCATGCCCTCGTTGCGGAAGTTGCGGCCAATCTCATACACGCCCTCGAAGCCGCCCACGATCAAGCGCTTCAGGTAAAGCTCGGTAGCGATACGCAGATAGAGGTCAACGTCCAAAGCGTTGTGATGGGTGATGAATGGACGAGCCGATGCACCGCCTGCAATCTGCTGCAGGATTGGGGTCTCCACCTCGGTGTAACCAGCCTCGTCGAACACCTGACGCATGGTGCGCAGGATGGTGGCGCGCTTCTCGAATACAGAACGAACACCATCGTTCACCACCAGGTCGAGGTAACGCTGACGGTAGCGCAACTCAGGATCGTTGAAGCCATCGTAAGCCACGCCATCCTTGTACTTCACGATTGGCAATGGACGGATAGACTTAGAGAGCACGGTGAGCTCCTGGCAATGTACCGAGATCTCGCCTGTCTGGGTGCGGAACACATAACCCTTCACGCCTACGAAGTCGCCGATGTCGAGCAACTTCTTGAAAACGGTATTATACATCTCGGTGTGCTCAGAATCCGGGCAAAGGGCATCGCGGCTCACATATACCTGCACACGGCCCTTCGAATCCTGCAGCTCCATAAAGGCAGCCTTGCCCATGATGCGGCGGATCATGATACGGCCGGCAACGCTCACCACGCGGCTATTCTCGGCAGTGGCTGGAGTTGGCACCTCTTCGCCTGCCTCATTCTTCATCGTTGGGAGATCGACGAAGTTCTCACGAATCTCGTCGCTGTAACCTGTTACTACATATTCTGCTGCAGGATAAGGCTCAATGCCCATCTTGCGCATCTCGTCAAGAGAGTTGCGGCGGATCAATTCCTGCTCGCTCAATTCAAAATTTACCATTGTATATCGATTTGTTAATTATTTTCTTCGCGCAAATATATATAAATAATGTGGAACAAACAAAAAAACCGCGCAAAAATTAAGATTTCTGCGCAGTTTTACGTCCCACATATGTCCTTAAGCCATATCTGTCTATCAATTTGAGCTTGCCACCTTCCGATTCCAGCACCTTCTCGCCCTCAAGTGTGGCCACACATCGCCAGAAGGACGATTCATCCAACTGCAACATGTTGCACCAATCCTCAGTGCTGGCATACAGAGTGATATCCGAAGCCGACCGTTCGGTCAATGCCAGCATCCATGATGCCAACCTGAGTACAGGATCAGGCTCACCGCTGAAGTCCATTGCCTTGTTTTGCTTCTGCGCATGGGTCGAGAGCATATTTAGCACATTGATCAACAGTATCTGATTCTGCTGCAGCACACGCAGGAAATTGAGTTTATCCAACTGCATGATGCCAGCCGAACTGGCTGCCATCACCGTGTCATGCAAGTGAGTCTCAGCACCGAACAAGTTGTAAAAGGGCAACGTATAGGGTGCTTCGAACTCCTGCTCAATGTTCACGCGACCGCCAAATGTCTTGGTGAACATGCGTACCTTGCCAGAGAGAATGAACGTAGCACAGTCACACACATCCCCCTCCTTTAGAATGGTTTGTCCCATCTCAAAATGACGGAAATTGAAGGGAATCTTCTCAAGAATATCTGTAAGCTGATCTGAACTGATTCCTTGAAACACGGGCAGTTGCATCAGCACATCATACATGGTCATAGTTATACGTATATTTTCTCGCTCATGATATTCAGCATCTGGTTATCATTCTCAATCTTCGAATCGCGCCCGATGATAGCGAGATTCTCGATGCAACGATCAGGGTCGTCCTCAATAATGCCGTCATTCACACTCACACAGATACCCTCCATGGCCATCATAGCGCTTTGAAAGGCTGAACTCACGCCCATCGACATCTTCAGGGTGCACGACGGTTTCACGCCATCGCATATCATACCCGTCTTGCTGGCAATGTCGTTCTTCAAGGCATAGCACACCTGCTCAAACGATCCGCCCAGCAAATAAGCGATGCCGCAGGCGCTGCCGACACATGCCAATACGCAGTTGCAGTGCGAGCTCAGCTTGCCCACAATCTGCCGAATGTAGATATTGATGAGGTGACTCATTGCCAAAGCCCTCATCAGCTTGGCCTCAGTGCATTGGGTCTCTTCGGCAAAAATCATCACTGGCAGCGTCACCGCAATGCCTTGGTTGCCGCTGCCCGAATTGGTCATCACCGGCACGCGAGAACCGCTCATCCTGACATCACAGGCTGCACAGGTGTAGCACACAATTCGTGGCATGGCATTCTGCCCCACCATCCTCTCCTGGAAGCCGCCCTTCAACATTTTGCCCAGATTCAAACCATAGTTGGCCTCTGGCGTAAAAGCGTGCTGTGCCACATCCTTATTCATACGCGCTCCCTTCAGCAGGAATTGCAGCTCGTCCAATGGACATTTGGTGGCGAAATCATAGATTGTCTGCATCGTCAGCTCGCTCTCATGGCGACGGTCATGCTCAGTAGCTAAGGTTTGACGCTCGTCAAGCAGCACCTGGTCATCATGCTTCAAATATACAAAGTTGGCGAATGACTTGGCCAGAATCACCTTGGCTGAATGCTCGCCCGCCGATACCTCCACCTCCACATAGAGAATCTCAAATACCTGCGGAGTCTGTTTCACCACAAACAGCTTTTCGTTCATAAAGCGCTTGGCTTCGACAACATCCTTATGGGTAATGTGGCTCAGCACATCTAATCCTTCATCTGCCCTGCCGGTCACGGTGCCTAGTGCGATAGCTGGCGCAATACCAATCATTCCCTCGGAGCCAGGAATGCCAATACCCACCGAGTTCATGATGATGGTGCTGCTCAACCGTGCCACAACCTTATCTGGTTCCTCACCCAGCAGTTCACGAGCCTTGGCACAAGCCAGCGCTATGGCCAACGGTTCATTACATCCCACGGCAGGAACCACTTCCTGCTTTAGCAATCTCAGCAACTTCTGTATGTCGTATCTTGTCAACATGGTCAATTAGTTTATCAGTAACAGCCGCAAAGATAATCAAAATTTCTGCAAAACAGAAATTTTCATTCATAAAAATGACAAAATGCTTACAAAAATAGCCGCTCAATGCATGTTTTTATACGACAAATAGCAAAAATGGACAATTCTTAATTACGCCTTCCCCTCTTTGCGTCATTGAACAATAAAACTACGGAGAAGACGAAGAGTACCCTCAATGGATGGGGTGATGACGAGAGCAAAAGTGACATCCTTCCGGATGCCACTTTGCGAATTGCCATACTTGAATAAAAAAGCGAAGCGACTCGATGTATTATTATTTCTTAACCTTAATGGTAATAGAGTCCTTCTTGCCATTATCGGAGATAACACGGATGGTGGTCTTTCCTTCACGATGTGCTGTAATACGGCCGTATTCATTGACACTCACAATACTAGGATCATCGCTACTCCAGATGAGCGAAGCCTGGGCACGCAGGGGTGTGAAGCGGGCTTCAAGCTGCATCATCTCTCCCAGGCGCAGATTCTTGTCGCCTGCCTTAATGTCAATGCTACGAAGTTCAGGTATCTGCACAATGACACGCGCATGAGCAGTGAGACCATTGCCGGTTTCAAGAGCAACGCCTGTCTCGCCCACACGTCGACCAGTGAGGCGACAGTTACCATTGCTATCGTACTCGACATCGACCATGGTTGGATCTTCCACTGTAAACTGCATGGTACACTCGCTGTACTGTGGCTGCATTTTAACCAGATTACCCACCTTCAAAGACTCATCCCAGTCAAGGTAGAGAGTACTTGGCAAAGTAACGACCTCGGGATTGACGCGACGGATGTGGATGGTGAACGGATAGTAACCAGTCTCCTCGCGTCCCTCCTTGATGTAGCGGTAGCGATAGTTAACCACGGTGGTGCCCGACAGAAGCAGGCGCACATTGGCATGAGTACCTGAATAGTCCTTCACGCTGACCATGCCGTATTCGGTTGGTTCCCAGTAGCCATTCTTAACCTGGGTGTCAACAACCCACTTAGGCAGTGTAAGGCCGATGAGGTCACCTGTCCAAGCTTCGAGATGTGTCATGCGGTATTCGTCATCACTTTGGTGTTGCTCGTAGTGATTACCACGGTGTGAAACGGCAGTCTGTGCCCAAACGTCGGCAGATGCCAAAGTGAGGCTCACGGCCAGCAGCACGGCACCGGCGGCCTTCTGGCTGGATAGACGAGGGATTCTGTGAAATAAGCTTGCCATAATGTCAGTTTTTTTAATGATTCATGTTGCTAATCGTTGGCGAGAAGCGATAACTACAATACAGCAAATTTTATGCCAAAAACATTTTACAACGAGCCGATGCAACGTTGAGTTAGCAGAATGGGACAAACAAGAGAAAATATCACGGCTTAGGCAAGGAAAAGAGAGGTTACAAAAGTATATTAAATAAATAATGTGTATTTTTGCAAAGATTTTTTATATGAGCAAGATCCACATCTTTCATAAACTGGCCAGCTTACTATTGCTTCTGCTGGCATGCATACAGGGCTCCGTACTGGCCAATGGCGGCGAGGTGGAGGGAATACGCTATGCCCCACTGCTAACCGTAAAGAGTAGTGCATTAAGCACTCTGCTACTGACGCCAAACTTAAGCGTGGAAGTACCCGTGATGGGGCATTGGACTGTGGATTTGACCACCGAATACAACAATTGGGATGCCTGGGGCCAGCAGAAGTGGCGCCATTGGACGCTGCAGCCCGAAGCACGTTACTGGTGGAAGGAACCGCTTGCCGGACTGTATGGTGGAGTTCATCTTTTGATGGGCGAATACAACATCGGCAACTGGAGACACCAGATGCCCTTCTTCAAGGGCGAACTGCAGCATGCCGACGAGTACCGCTTCCAGGGCAGCTGCTGGGGCGTAGGCCTCGGCATTGGTTATGCATGGCAGTTAGATGGCAACTGGGGTGTTGAGGCAGAACTGGGCATGGGACTAATCAAGATGAAGGGCGACAAGTTTGCATGTAAGGAATCCAAAGAATTGCTCGCCAAAAATCTGAGCCACAACTATGCAGGTCCAACCAAGGCAGCAGTAAGCGTGACATACCGTATAGACATGATGGTGAAGCCCAGGTCGCAGCGCATAGAGGCAATCGAGCAGGACCAGCCCAAAGCGGAGGCAGCGGTGCCACAATACATGAATTTCGTTCCGTGCTTTGTGTATGTATATCCCACATTTCACAGTCGCCTCTCCCCTGAGGAAGCACGTGATGTACTGAGCATCCACCCCACAGAACTGAACCTTGCCGATTTTCATACCGCTGCACAGGGTTATGCAGAAGGAACTGAGGGCTTCACCCAGGTTTACCTCACCGCCGTGCAAGTATATCCGCAGAATGAAGCCGCCAACCTCAACGCTGCCAACGCCTGCATGGCCATCGGCGACATGATACCAGCACGCCGATACCTGGCTCGTGCCGGACGTGGCAAGGAGGCCATCTATGCACGTGCCCTCAGCCACGCCCTCAGCGGCAAGTACGATGACGCCCTTGTACTGTTGCACCAAGCCGAGGAGATGGGACTTCATGAAGCCGCCACGGCCATTGCACAGCTGGACGCCCTACTAAAGGCTGTAGGAAGAGAACCTGTTGAGCAACAGAACAAATAACGACACTTGCCACAAAATAAATACGACAAACTATAATTGAAACAGATGCTCAATGAAAAATACGATCCAAATAACACTGTGGACCTTTGCCTCCCTATTGATGTTGAACAGCTGTGGTTCGGTGTTTGAAGAAGGTGAAGAGCGTCCGACGCCCCAACCCGAGCTGACCCCGGGAAGCTGCAAGCTGCGCTTCGACGACAGCTACAACATGACGCATACCAACGACTTCGCCGAGGAGGTAATCTCGGTGCGGCTCTTCATACTGGACAGCGAGACGAAGTACATCCTCTACGATCTGGAGGAGAAGAACCTGTCGAAGCTAGCCGACGACGACTATGCCATGCAGCTGCCCAGCACGCTGTTCGAATACGACGTGGACGGCAACCCCGTGACCCGACATGGTAAGATCGACCTGCTGGCTTGGTGCGGCGTGGGGGCTTACGATGAGGTGTCGATGCCCTCGTACGACCTGACCAACGACATCATAGCCAGCGGACAAAAGAACCGCATTGAGGACCTGGGAGTGAGCCTGTACGGCAACCTCAGCGACCGCATCAGCAAGCCGCTGGACGTGCTGCACCACGGCGTACTGATGGAGCAGACATTGGTAGCCGGCAAGGAGAACGTCCTGACGATGCCCCTGGTACGCAATACCAACCACATTCGCGTGGAGCTGCTGCGACAGGACGGCGGAGAGATCGACCCGATGGATTTCGACTTCACTCTGACCGCCCACAACAGCCAGATGGCCTGGGACAACACGCTGACCTCGACCAAGGCCGTGGCCTACGGTGCGTACGAGAAGCGCATCGAGTACACTGCCGAGGGCATGCCGATGGCTGTGAGTGACTTCAGCACAGGACGCATGGTGGAAGACGAGATCATGCACCTGCAAATCAAGCATGACGACACGCCAATGCTCAGCATCCCCATCATTGAACATGTGCTGCAAGTAAAAGGCCAATACGATATCAATATGAATGACCAGGAGTTTTTGGACCGCATGAACGAATGGACCTTCACCTTCATGCTCGACGACCAAGGTCAATGGGACCAAGGCACATTCCAGATTAACGGATGGCTAGTGCTGCCACGCAACTAAGTAGCACCATCACACCAAAGAAAAGCCACGATTCCAGCTCTTCACACCCATGGTAACGTGCCTTTCGGGTCACGTCAGTCTGGAAAAATCGAGGCCATTCCGCAGCACCTTGAGCGATGAAATTGCCACCCGAAAGTAACAAACACACGAAACCACTTACTGCTCGCACCCTTTTATCTGACTTTATAAGGGGTGCGAGTTGCCATTATTAGAAATAATCATTATCTTCGCGACGCGTAAAATATATTTATTCATATATTAATTCATCAAACAGTTATTCTTAATGGCAAATGTAATTAAGCTCAAGAAAGGCTTAGACATCAACCTTGAAGGTGCGCCAGAGGCAAAGTTTGTAAGCGTGAAGGAGGCTCAGAAAGTCACCCTCGTGCCTGACGACTTCGTGATGTGCACCCCTAAGATTGTTGCTAAGGCCGGTGATGCTGTGAAGGCCGGTGACGTTCTGTTCAACGACAAGCAGTATCCAGAGATTAAGTTCGTGAGCCCAGTGAGCGGCACCCTCGAGGAGGTCGTTCGCGGCGATCGACGCAAAGTGCTTGGCATCGTCATTGCAAGTGACGGCAAGGGTACCAGTGCAGAACTGCCAGTAGTTGATCCAGCCAAGGCTTCGGCTGAGGAGATCAAGGCAGCTATGCTTCAGGGCGGCGTGTGGCCTTACCTGACCCAGCGTCCTTACGGCGTGCTGGCTAACCCAGCTGTTCAGCCACGTGACATCTTCGTCACCGCATTGGACTCGGCTCCATTGGCTCCAGACTTCGCTATGATCCTCAAGGGTCAGGAGCAGGACTTCGCCACTGGTCTCGCTGCTCTCAAGAAGCTCACCGCTGGCAAGCTCTATGTTGGTGCCAAGGCTGGCAGCAACCTGCAGGCTCCTGGTGCTGAGGTTGTAGAGTTCGATGGCCCACACCCAGCTGGTAACGTAGGTGTTCAGATCAACCACATCAAGCCTATCAACAAGGGCGAGGTAGTCTGGACCGTACAGGCCCAGGATGTAATCATCATCGGTCGCGTATTGAACGGCAAGGCTGACTACAGCCGCATCATCACCATCGCAGGTTCTGAGATCGTAGCCCCAGCTTACGCTAAGGTACAGGCTGGCCAGTCATTGGCTGAGATCCTCGACGGCAAGGTGAAGCACACCGACTACAAGCAGCGTGTAATCAATGGCAACGTACTCACTGGTGAGGCTACCGGCATTGAAGGCTCTCTCAACTTCAAGGGCCAGACCGTGACCGTCATCCCAGAGGGCGACACCACCGACGAGTTGTTCGGTTGGATCACCCCAGGCCTCAACCGCTATTCGACCAGCACCACAGGCCTCTCGGCCCTCTTCGGTCTGATCAAGAGCAAGACCTGGAAGCTCGATGCCCGTCTGAAGGGCGGTCCTCGTGCCATGATCGAGAGCGGCAAGTGGGAGGAGGTATTCCCTATGGATATCTACCCAGAGCAGCTCTACAAGGCTGTACTCGCCTTCAACATCGACCAGATGGAGGCACTCGGCATCTACGAGGTATTGCCTGAGGATCTTGCACTCTGTGAGTTTGTATGCTCATCGAAGACACCTGTGCAGCAGGTATTCGCCGATGGCCTTGTTAAACTCCGCAAAGAAATGGAATAATGAAACTGAACGATTATATCAACGAAAAGATTGCCCCCCTTTTCCAAAAGGGTGGCAAATATGAGAAGCTGTGGTCGGTTTACGACTCCTTCCATACTTTCCTCTTCGTTCCTCGCCACACTGCTGCCCGCAAGGGTGTTCAGGTGCATGACTCAGTCGATTCAAAGCGCGTGATCATCATGGTCATCCTCGCCTTGATTCCTGCCATGCTCTTTGGCTGCTGGAACGTAGGTTATCAGCACGACCTCGCCCTCGGCATCAACGATGGCTGGTTCATGCAGTTCCTTTATGGCTTCGGTGCTTTCTTGCCTAAGGTTGTCGTAGCTTACGTCGTAGGTCTCGGCATCGAGATGGCAGTAGCTTGCATGAAGCGCGAAGAGGTGGCTGAGGGCTTCCTTGCCTCTGGCCTCCTGATCCCAATGATTGTGCCTGTCGAGACTCCACTCTGGATGATTGCTGTAGCTACCGCATTCTCAGTAATCTTCGCTAAGGAGATCTTTGGTGGTACTGGTATGAACATCTTCAACCCAGCACTCATCACCCGTGCATTCCTCTTCTTCGCCTATCCTAAGGCAATGTCTGGCGACGAGGTATTCGTACGCACTGGCAACTGGCTCACCGGTGCTCCTATCGAGGGCACCTCTGTAGTCGATGGTTTCTCAGGCGCTACTCCTCTTGCTTCGGTTGCAGATCACAGCTTCAACCCAGAGACCTTCTCTACCCTTGACGCATTCATCGGTACTATCCCAGGCTCTATCGCTGAGACCTCTACCCTCGCAATCCTCCTCGGTGCAGCACTCCTCCTTATCACCAAGGTTGCTTCTTGGCGCATCATGGGCGGCGTATTCGTAGGTGGTGCAGTTGTTTCTGCTATCATCGCAGCATTCGCAGAGAACGCTCCTACCGTTGCTCAGCAGCTCTGCCTCGGTGGCTTCGCCTTCGCAGCCGTATTCATGGCTACCGACCCTGTTACCGGCTGCCGCACCAACTGCGGTAAGATCTGGTACGGTCTCTTCATCGGTGCTATGGCTATCGTGATCCGTATGTTCAACACCGGTTACCCAGAGGGTGCTATGATGGCTGTCCTCCTCGGTAATGCTGTTGCCCCACTCATCGACTACTGTGTAGTTGAGAGCAACATCAGCAAGCGTGCTAAGCGTGTCAAGGCTTAATTGAGATTTGTAATTTTAGTAGTAAATCATAAAAATTGAATAAGATTATGAATCGCAATAGTAACGTTTATACCGTAATTTACGCTGTTGTACTCTGCTCGCTCGTAGCTGTTTTGCTTTCAGCAGCTGCCCTTGGTCTCAAGGATCAGCAGAAGGCTAACACCGACAACGAGAAGAAGCAGCAGATCCTCATGGCCGTTGCTGGTCCTCTCCAGCAGGCTGGTATCTGCGACGAGGTCACATTCGACAACGCTGCAGAGATCTGGGATAAGCTCGACATGGATAACAACATGGCATGTGTAACTCCTGCAGGTGAGCTCATCACCGATGGCAATCCTTTCGAGACCGTGGCTAAGAGCCTCTTCTCTAAGGGTGTTGTCAAGGAGGATGCCCAGCTTCCTTTCTTCTGTGCAAACATCAACGATAAGCCATATTATATAATGTGTATGTATGGCGCAGGCCTTTGGGATGCTATCTGGGGCTATATCGCTGTTGAGGGTGATGGTTCTACCATCGCTGGTGCATCTTTCGATCACGCTGGTGAGACCGCAGGTCTTGGTGCCAAGATCAAGGATGATCCTGCCTTTGCTGCCGCTTTCATCGGCAAGCAGGTTTTCCAGAATGGTGGTTTCGCACCTGTAGTAGTTACCAAGAAGGCTGCCGACAACAAGGTTGACGCCATCACTGGTGCTACCAAGACTTCTGACTGTGTTTCTGACATGGTTCGCAACTCTCTCCAGGGCTATGCTGCCGCTCTCAAGGACCTGAATTCTCTCAATGCTGCTGCTCCAAGCTGCTGCGAGGAGAAGGCTGAAGGTGAGTGCTGTGGTAAGTGCCAGGAAGGCGAGAATGCAGAAGGCGAATGCTGCGGCAAGTGCGAAGAAGGCGCTGAGAAGTGTGACAAGTGTCCAAAAGACGCTGAGTAATTTGTAATAAGTAATTAGTAATTTTCGAATAGAACTATGGCTAATGAAAAGAAACCCGGTGTTTTCACCGGTCCTCTCTGGACAAACAACCCTGTCGTAGTACAGGTGCTTGGTATCTGCTCGGCTCTTGCCGTCACTACCCAGATGAAGCCAGCTCTCGTAATGGGTATCGCCCTTACCTGCGTGCTTGCTTTTGCCAACGTGATCATTTCATTGCTCCGCAACACCATTCCTAATCGTATCCGTATTATCGTTCAGTTGGTAGTTGTTGCTGCGCTTGTAATTATTGTCAACCAGATTCTCAAGGCATACGTCTTCGATGTCAGCAAGGCTCTCTCGGTATATGTTGGTCTTATCATTACCAACTGTATCCTCATGGGTCGTCTTGAGGCTTTCGCCCTTGGCAACAAGCCTTGGCCAGCCCTCCTCGACGGTCTCGGAAACGGTCTCGGCTATGCTGCTATCCTCTTCGTAGTAGCTACCATCCGTGAGTTCTTTGGCGCTGGCACCCTCTTCGGAGTCGATGTCATTGCTCGCTTCGTTAACGAGAGCGGCTTCGACGGCTATCAGAACTGTGGCTTCTTCGTAATGCCATCTGCAGCTCTGATCATCCTCGGCTGCATCATCTGGTACCTCCGTGCTAAGAATCCTGAGTTGCAGGACAAGTAATTAATACTCATAAACAACAAAGACTATGGATTTGTTAAATCTTTTCATCAAGTCGATCTTTATCGACAATATGATCTTTGCACTGTTCCTGGGTATGTGTTCTTACCTCGCAGTGTCAAAGACTGTCAAGACCTCTGTTGGCTTGGGTGCAGCAGTAACCTTCGTGTTGCTCATCACCCTTCCTGTCAACTACCTGCTTGACAAGTATGTGCTTCAGCCAGATGCTCTCATCGAGGGTGTTGACCTGAGCTATCTGAGCTTCATCATCTTCATCGCAGTCATCGCTGCTAT
The DNA here is from genome assembly GCA_045628525.1 of Bacteroidales bacterium. GTDB lineage: Bacteria > Bacteroidota > Bacteroidia > Bacteroidales > UBA3663 > Liminaster. The sequence continues at coordinate 17,143 of JAZQPJ010000076.1, read as the reverse complement.
CGTACAGATCGTCGAGATGGTTGTCGAGAAGTTCTTCCCTGCCCTCTACGGCTCACTCGGCATCTTCCTTCCTTTGATCGCTGTAAACTGCGCCATCCTCGGTGGTTCGCTCTTCATGCAGCAGAAGGAGTTCGAGACCTTTGCAGAGCCAGTGGTTTACGCTCTTGGTTCAGGTATCGGCTGGCTCTTCGCCATCGCCTGCCTCGCAGCCATCCGCGAGAAGCTTGCTTATTCTAACGTTCCCGCTCCACTCAAGGGCCTCGGCATCACCTTCATCGTGACCGGCCTCATGGCAATCGCCTTCCTGAGCTTCAGCGGTATTCAACTCGGTTAATGAAAGGAGACTAAGATTATGGAAATGACCTATATTTATGCAATCGTAGTTTTCTTGATTGTAATTCTGGCTCTCGTAGCCCTGCTCCTTGGCATCAAGGCATGGCTCGTTCCTGCTGGCAACATTACTGTTGATGTTAATGGCAAGAAGCAGATCGAGACCGGCATCGGCACCACTGCCCTCGCTGCTCTCCAGCAGGGTGGTATCTTCCTGTCATCAGCTTGTGGCGGTGGCGGTAAGTGCGGCCAGTGTAAATGTATCATCGAAGAAGGCGCTGGCGACATCCTTCCTACTGAGGTTGGCTTCTTCAACCGTAAGCAGATCAAGGCTAAGTATCGTCTGGCTTGCCAGTCTAAGATTAAGGAGAATGCTAAGGTAATCGTTCCAGATGACGTATTCGGCGTTAAGGAATGGGAGTGCACCGTTATTGGCAACAAGAACGTGGCTACCTTCATCAAGGAGTACAAGGTGGCTCTGCCTGCTGGCGAGCACATGAACTTCGAACCTGGTTCTTACGCACAGATCAAGATTCCAGCATTTGAGATCGACTATAAGGACTTCGACCGCGATCTCATCGGCGAGACCTACCTCCCAGCTTGGGAGAAGTTCGGCCTCTTCCCACTGCACTGCTCTAACCCAGAGCCAACCGTACGTGCATACTCTATGGCTAACTACCCAGACGAGGGTGATATCATTACCTTGAACGTACGTATCGCTACTCCTCCATTCAAGCCAAAGGATCAGGGTCCTGGCTTCATGGATGTCAACCCAGGTATTGCTTCTTCTTACATCTTCAACCTCAAGCCAGGCGACAAGGTTATCATGTCTGGCCCTTATGGTGAGTTCCGTCCACAGTATGGCACTGGCCGTGAGATGATTTGGGTAGGTGGTGGTGCCGGTATGGCTCCTCTCCGTGCACAGATCATGCACATGTTGAAGGGTCACGGTATCGCTCCTGAGGATCGTCAGCGTCCAATGCACTACTTCTATGGTGCACGTGCGCTTGAGGAGATTCCTTTCCTCGACGACTTCCTCCAGCTTGAGAAGGACTTCCCTAACTTCCACTTCCACCTCGCTCTCGACCGTCCAGATCCTAAGGCAGATGCAGCAGGTATCGCTTATACCCCAGGCTTCGTAGCTCCTGTAATGGGTGACACCTACCTCAAGGCTCACGAGGCTCCAGAGGATTGCGAGTACTACCTCTGCGGTCCTCCGATGATGGCCAAGACCGTGCTTGACCTCCTCCACAGCCTCGGCGTAGAGGACGACATGATCCGATTCGATAACTTCGGTGGCTAATTCACCGTCGGTTCGATATTATTTACGAAAGGATGACGTTATTTTTTCGTCATCCTTTCTTTTTTTGTTTTTTTTCTCGTCTTTGCTTTTCGAGCGCTCGAAAAGTCTGTCTGGATCGCAGGCCGGGCTTTTCGAGCGCTCGAAATTCCTGTCTTAGATTTGTGAAGAAGAATTCGAGCGCTCGAAAAATCTGCCCAAGCTTCTGGCAAGGTTTTCGAGCCATAGAAAAGGACTTTTGATGTTTCAAGCAGCGGATCCGACATCTCGAAATTGCGGACAAAATCACTGGCAAGAATTTCGAGCGCTCGAAAAGCTATTCTCACATTTTTTGCACAGATAAAGAGTAATCGAAAACAAGAATACCACGATATTTGGAACCAAAAGCAGCCTAGGACACCAAAATAAAGCATTTTCGTCCCGAAAATTTGCTTTTTTGCCAAGAAATCATTATATTTGCACCCAAATATAGCTTATAAACAGTTACCTAAAACACAAGGAAACTCATGGCAGAAACACAGCAGAACCTCGAAGAACAGATGGCGCAGGCGCAAGCTATCGCCGACTATGGCGATGACAAGATCCAGCACCTGGAATGGACGGAGCACATCCGCCGTCGTCCCGGTATGTACATAGGCAAGCAGGGCGATGGCTCGAAAGACGATGACGGCATCTACATCCTCCTTAAGGAGGTGATCGACAACTCCATCGACGAATACGCCATGGGCTTTGGCAAGCGCATCGAAGTGAAGCTGACCGAAGAGGGGCGCGTCAGCGTGCGCGATTATGGCCGTGGCATCCCACTGGGCAAGCTCGATGCCTGCGTGAGCGAGATCAACACGGGCGGCAAGTACGACACCTCAGTGTTCAAGAAGTCCGTCGGCCTGAACGGCGTCGGCCTCAAGGCTGTCAACGCGCTGTCGAGCTACTTCTTCGTCCGTGCCTGCCGCAATGGTGAGAAGAAAGAGATCACCTACCAAGCTGCCAAGAAGATCGAGGAGTCGGACATTCTGCCTACCGACGAACCGAACGGCACCTACGTGGAGTTTGTGCCCGACAAGACCATCTTCGAGAACTACCGCTTCCGCACCGAGTTCGTCGAGACCATGCTGCACAACTACTCCTACCTCAACATCGGCCTCACGCTCATGCTCAATGGCCGACGCTATGTGTCGAAGAATGGTCTGGCCGACCTGCTCAACGCCCGCATGGATGCACAGCCGCTCTATGAGCCGATCCACCTGCTGGGCGATGACATCGAGGTCGTGATCACCCACGGCAACTCGTACGGTGAGCAGTACTATTCGTTCGTCAATGGCCAGTACACCTCGCTGGGCGGTACGCACCTGGCAGCCTTCAAGGAGTCGTCGGCACGCGTCATCAAGGAATTCTTCTCGCAGAAGAACTTCGAATTCTCCGACATCCGCAACGGCATGGTAGCCGCCATCGCCATCAAGGTGCAGGAGCCCGTGTTCGAGGCACAGACCAAGACCAAGCTCGGTTCGACCCGCATGAGCCCCAACCCCGACGACGTGACCGTGCAGAAGTTCGTGGGCGACTTTCTGAAGCGCGAGCTCGACAACTTCCTGCATCGTGAGTCGGAGATCGCCGACGTGATGTTGCAGAAGATCCAGTCGAGCGAGAAGGAGCGCAAGGAGCTGGCCGGCCTCTCGAAGGTGGCAAAGGAGCGCGCCAAGAAAGTCAACCTGCACAACCGCAAGCTGCGCGACTGCCACGTGCACTTCAACGACGACTTCAAGGGCAAGCACGCGGAGGACGACCATCGCGAGGACTCGTGCATCTTCATCACTGAGGGTGATTCGGCCTCTGGCTCAATCACCAAGAGCCGCAACGTGGAGACTCAGGCCGTCTTCTCGCTACGCGGCAAGCCGCTCAACTGCTTCGGCATGACCAAGAAGGTGTGCTACGAGAACGAGGAGTTCAACCTCTTGCAGGCAGCCCTCAACATAGAGGACGGACTGGACGGACTGCGCTACAACAAGGTAATCATCGCCACCGATGCCGATGTGGATGGCATGCACATCCGCCTGCTACTGATGACCTACTTCCTGCAGTTCTTCCCCGAGCTGGTGCGCACAGGCCACGTCTATATCCTGCAGACACCCCTCTTCCGTGTGCGCAACAAGAAGGTGACACGCTACTGTTACACCGAGGAGGAACGCCTTGCTGCCATCGCAGAGTGTGGCTCGACCGCCGAGATCACCCGATTCAAAGGCCTCGGCGAGATTTCGCCCGACGAGTTCAAGCACTTCATTGGCAAGGACATGCGCCTCGACATGGTGCACCTGCGCAAGGAGGATGCCGTACACGAGATGCTCGAATACTATATGGGCAAGAACACGATGGAACGACAGGAGTTCATCATCAACAATCTGGTCATTGAATTAGACGAAGCATGAAACTGATATTCCCAGGATCATTCGATCCTTTTACCAAAGGCCACGAAAGCGTGGTGCGACGCGGTCTGGAGATGTGTGATGAAATGATCATTGCCGTGGGTTACAACGCGCAGAAGCGTCCACAAGGCATGTTCAGTGCAGAAGCTCGCGTCGAGATGATCTCGAAGTTTTATGCCAACGAGCCCAAGATCAAGGTCATGGCCTACCACACCTTGACCACCGACATCGCCCGTGAACTGGGTTGCACCCACATCCTGCGAGGCGTGCGCACAGTGATCGACTTCGAATACGAGCGTCAGCTGGCCGACGTGAACCGCCACCTCACCGGCATCGAGACCATCCTGCTGTTCAACGAGCCGAACATGGCCCACATCACCTCGACCACCGTACGCGAGCTGCTTTGCTTCGGCAAGGATGTTTCGGACTTCATTCCTGAGGGGTTCCCGGAGTTGAAGGTGAAATAGACATACCATTTCTTTGATTTCATGTGATTCCTATGATGGAAAAAAGATAGCACAAGGCTAAGGAACGTATAAGCGACATACTATGCATTCATTTCGCGCAAATATAACCATTCTGATGTTCATGGTGCTTGGCATCGTCACTGCCCGTGCCGACATCTATGACGACACCAAGGCTTTCGGACGTACGCTGATGGCTCTGGATGCGCTCTATGTTGACACCATCAATACGCAGGAGCTCACCGAGACGGCTATTAAGGCAGTGCTCAAGGAGCTTGACCCCCACTCCACCTATCTGAATGCAGATGAGGTCAAGGCGATGAACGAGAACCTCGGCGGCAACTTCGAGGGCATCGGAGTACGCTACCAGATGGAGAACGACACCCTGCTTGTGATCAACACCGTGCAGGGAGGTCCCTCAGAGAAGATGGGAATCATGGCCGGTGACCGAATCATCATGGTGGGTGACTCGACGATTGCCGGCATGAAATTCACCACGCGCGAAATACAGCGTCGCCTACGTGGTCCTAAGGGCTCGCACGTTGATCTGGGAATCATGCGACAGGGCGAGAAGCAGTTGCTGTGGTTCAACGTGACACGCGACAAGATACCCGTCTATAGCATCGACGCAAGCTACATGGCAGCTCCCGCAGTCGGATACATCAAGGTGAGCCGCTTTGCGCAGACGACAGCCCATGAGGTTGATGAGGCCATGAAGAAACTGGAGGCTCAGGGCATGCAGCATGTCATCATCGACCTGCAAGGCAATGGCGGAGGCTATCTGAATGCAGCGGCTGAGATGGCAGAGCTTTTCCTCCCGGCAGGCGAAGTGGTAGTCTATACGGAAGGACGCGCCGAGACGCGTCGCAACTATCGCACACACTCTTCGCGACGTGCATTCGACGGACGTGTCGTAGTGCTGATGGACGAGCAGAGTGCATCAGCAGCCGAGATCTTTGCCGGATGTCTGCAGGATCTGGACCGAGGCATCATCGTGGGTCGTCGCAGCTTTGGCAAGGGATTGGTGCAACGCCCCATCGAGCTGCCCAATGGCGGCATGATACGCCTCACCATCGCCCACTACTTCACCCCATCGGGCCGCTGCATCCAGAAGCCCTATACCAAGGGAGACAAGAAAAGCTACGATGAGGATGTCATGAATCGTCTCAACGCAGGTGAGCTCACTTCGGCTGACAGCATACACTTCTCTGATTCGCTCCGCTATCTCACCCGTTCCGGACGCATCGTATATGGTGGCGGTGGCATCATGCCCGACCTGTTTGTGCCGCTTGACACCACTCAGATGACCAAGGCGCATCGAGCAGTGATTGCCAAAGGCTCGCTCAATAAGTTTATCCTAAATCACTTCAAGGCTAATCAGGCGCAGATGAAGAAGAAATATCCAACCCTGGATGACTTTGTTGCCTCTGATTACATGGTTAGCGACGCGATGATTGACCAACTCATCGAACAGGCTCGCAAAGACAGCGTGCAGAGCGATAGCCTTGAGACGCTGAAGCACAATGACGTACTGCGGTTGCAGATGAAAGCCTATCTGGCCAATGACCTGTACGAGAGCGGTGCATACACACGAATCATGAATCAGATTCTCAAAGGCTATCAGGCAGCGCTTGAGCTCGTATCGGACGAGAAGCGCTACATGACGCTTCTGTCGCCATCGGCAAACCACTAATTTCTAAATATAATCCCCAAACGACATGCACATGACATTCCTCGAATTACACTTCGACATACAAGAAATAGCATCCGCCTTTATAGTCATTTTCGCCATGATCGATATCATTGGTGCCATACCGATTGTCCTCGATCTGCAGACAAAAACAGGGCCAGTGAAAGCCGGACAGGCTGCCCTGATGTCGCTGCTCATGCTTCTGGTATTCCTGCTGGGCGGCGAGATGATCCTGGCATTGTTCAACGTAGAGATACACTCCTTCGCAGCAGCGGGTGCCATCATCATCTTCCTGATGGCGGTTGAAATGACGCTGGGAGTCGAGATATTCCATTACGACGATGGCCCTGAGGGAAGCTCCACGATGGTTCCTGTCGTATTCCCGCTCATCGCAGGTGCCGGCACCTTCACGGCCTTGCTATCGCTACGAGCCGAGTACAATCTGCTGAACATCATCATTGCCTTGGTGCTCAACATCATTGTGGTTTTTATTGTTCTCAAGAACGTACACATCCTGGAACGCATCTTTGGCAAAGGCACTATCTACGTGCTGCGCAAATTCTTTGGCATCATCCTGCTGGCCATCGCTGTCAAGCTTTTTACCAGCAACATTGCAGCCTTGGTCAGCATCAACTAATCCAAACAAATTACGATAAAAGACCAATCGAAAGATAACCGTTTATACATCTTATATATTATATGAAACACATCAAGAAAATCCTTGCCTCACTCCTATTTGCAGTTGCATTGGTTGTGATTCTTACCAGTGCCGAGGAGAAGAAACCTATCACCATCTTCATGATCGGTGACTCAACAATGGCCAATAAGAAACTTGACGGCAACAATCAGGAACGCGGCTGGGGACAGATGCTCAGCGGCTTCTTTACCGACGACGTCCGCATTGATAACCATGCAGTCAACGGACGCAGCACCAAATCATTTATCGAAGAGGGCCGATGGCAGAAAGTCGTTGAGCAGATTACGCCTGGCGATTATGTCATTATTCAGTTCGGACACAACGACGAAAAGATCGCTTCCCCTGAGCGCTACACAAAACCTGGTGCAGACTTTGACGACAACCTGCGCCGCTTTGTCAACGAGACGCGCGAACGTGGCGGTATTCCTGTGCTGATGGACCCCATCGTTCGCCGCTCATTCTTCGAGAACGAGAACGCCGCGGCTGAAGATGATCTCTTTGGCAATGGCATTACGCTTAAAGAAGAAGGTGAACAGCTCGTTGAGACCCACGTCATCACACGCGAGGATGGCACTATCGATGATTATCTTTCAGCTCCCATGCGTATTTCATCAGAGTTGAAAGTTCCATTCGTCGAGATGAATCTGCTCAGCAAGGAACTGGTCGAGAGCTATGGCAACGAAGCCTCCAAGCAGCTCTTCTGCTGGTTCCCAGCCGACACCTACGCAGCCTACCCAAAGGGCCGTGAGGATAACACACACCTCTGCGTTGCCGGTGCACGCAAGATCTGCAGCCTGGCGGTCGATGCCTTGGGCGAGGCTGTTCCTGCGCTCAAGCCCTTTATCCGTCATTACGACATGGTAGTAGCTCAGGACGGTTCTGGCGACTTCTTCAACGTACAGGAGGCCATCAACGCGGTGCCAGACTTCAATGGCGAGGAGCTTACCATCCTCATCCAGCCTGGTGTCTATCACGAGAAGGTGGTCGTGCCCGAGAGTAAGTCGCACATCACCATGGTTGCCAAGACCGAGGGCGAATGCATCATCTCGTATGACGATTGCGCCAACACCGTTTCGGCTGTCACTGGCCGAAAGCTCGGGACCTCCGGTTCAGCCTCCATCTACATCTTCGCTCCCTATTTCGAGGCACAGGGATTGACCTTTGAGAACACAGCATCGCGCCAAAGTTGGAACGACGAACAAAAGGTATCGGGCCAAGCCGTAGCTGCCCTTGTCAGCGGCGATAAGGCTGTATTCCGCCGCTGTCGCTTCCTCGGACATCAGGACACGCTCTATGCCTACGGCACCAAGTCCGACCCCAAGACGACCGACGAGCAGCAGGAGAGCCATCTGATGAAGCATTTCAGCATGCTGCAGAGTCGCCAGTACTATGAGGACTGCTACATCGAAGGCACAGTAGATTACATCTTCGGCTGGGCCATCGCCGTCTTCAACCGTTGCGAACTTCATTGCTTAGGCAACGGTTATGTTACAGCCGCTTCCACGCCCGAAAGCCAAAGCTATGGCTTCGTCTTCCACAACTGCAGCATCACAGCCGAACCTGGTGTCAAGACCTACCTTGGACGTCCTTGGCGCAATTACGCACAGACCGTCTTTATCAACAGCGAGCTCTGCGATGCCGTACAACCTGAAGGATGGCAGGCATGGATGAACAAGGATACCGGTCGCGACGGCACAAGCACAGCCCTTTATGCAGAATTCAATTGCCACGGCGCCGGTGCCAATCCTGAGCAGCGCGTGGCATGGAGCCGTAAACTCAGCGAACTCGACGCACTTCGCTACAATATCAGCTACATCCTGCGCGGTGCAGATGGCTGGACCCCGACGATCAACAAGGAGTAACAACAATTCACTAACCCAATACACACCCACATCATGAAACTCTCAATTTTCCTTGCCGCAGGCGCCCTTGCCCTGGGCATTACCAGTTGCCAAACCGAAGCACAGCCTGAGCCATTCTCTGTACGCATGGTTAAGTCCGAAATCACCCGTATGCCCGATGCATCGATGATCGACTATAACACACAACTCAAGTGGAATTACACACACGGCCTCGAGCTCGAATCCATGATTATGACCGCCGAGCAGAATCCTGCCATCGAGCAGCTGGTATGGGACTATACCAACCACTACCTCGACACCATCATCAATGCCGACGGATCGATCAACAAGTACAAGAAGAGCAACTACACCCTCGACCATGTGAAGCCTGGCAAGATGCTGCTCAAGGCTTATGACAAGCTGCAGCAGCCTCGACTCAAGACTGCCATGGACTCGCTCTATTCGCAGCTCCAGAGCCATCCACGCACCAGCGATGGCGGATTCTGGCACAAGAAGGCCTATCCTCACCAGATGTGGCTCGACGGCATCTACATGGAGGCTCCTTTCTATGTTGAGTATGCAGCCAAGTTCCTTGAGAGCGACGAGCAGCAGGCTGCTTTCGACGATGCCGTGCACCAGATTGTGACCTGTGCCCGTCACACCTTCGACCCTGCCAATGGCCTCTATCGCCACGCCTTCGACGAGAGCCGCGAGATGCCTTGGAGCCAGCCCTCTCCCACCGGTCAGGCTCCTCACGTCTGGGGTCGCGCCCTTGGCTGGTACACCATGGCCATGGTCGATGTGCTCGAATGGCTTCCTGCCGACTATTCAGGTCGTGACAGCATCCTGACCCTCCTCAACCCTGTGTGCGAGAACCTGCTCCCACTCCAGCAGGACGACAAGACCTGGCAGCAGGTGCTCGACCAGACCGGCCGCGAAGGCAACTACAACGAGACCTCATGCACCGCCATGTTCGCCTACACTTTCCTGAAGGGCGCCCTGCTCGGCTATCTGCCTAAGGAGTACTGGACCCGCGGCTACGAGATCATCGAGAGCCTTAACCAGAACTACATCCGTCAGGACGAGGACGGCACCATCAGCCTCACCCGCGTGTGTGGCGTAGCCGGATTGGGCGGCAATCCTTACCGCGATGGTTCATTTGACTACTATGTCAACGAGATCATACGCGACAACGACCCCAAGGGCGTAGGTCCTTACGTTATGGCCTGTCTCCTTGTCGAGAAGTATGGCAAAGAACTGAAATAAATGAAACAATCAACTCCTTAAAATTTCCAAATACAATGTTCAAGTTTCTATTCGCTCGTCATCGCAAATACTACATCCAGCTAGGATGGAAGTACAAGATGTGGCCCAAGCGTATCTACAGACTGGCTCATGGTTCAAGTCCAAAGAATGAAACAGAGAAGAAGATTCTGCACGAACTTCTTTCCCTCGACATCATCCACCGTCGTACCGACAAGAAATTCTGATTTGACTATCAAAAAAAAAAAGGAGGGCAGCTTTACAGGCTGCTCTCCTTCATTCTTTCTGCATTCTCAGCCACGATCAGGTGGTCGATGCAATCCTGTATGTCGCCGGCCATAAAGGCGGCCAGGTTGTAGATCGTGTAGTTGATGCGATGGTCGGTGATACGTCCTTGCGGGAAGTTGTAGGTGCGGATCTTGGCCGACCGGTCACCAGTCGAAACCAGCGTCTTGCGGCGCGAGGCAATGTCATCCACGTACTTCTGATGCTCCTTGTCGTAGATGTAAGAACGCAGGCGCGACAGGGCGCGTTCCTTGTTCTTAGGCTGGTCACGCGTCTCGGTACACTCGATGAGAATTTCATCGACCACGCCCGTATTCGGGTTCTTCCACATATAGCGCAGACGCACGCCTGACTCAACCTTGTTGACGTTCTGTCCGCCAGCGCCCGACGAGCGGAAGGTGTCCCACTTGATCTCGCCCTCGTTGATGTGCACCTCGAACTCATCGGCCTCGGGCAATACCGCCACCGTGGCGGCCGAAGTATGCACGCGTCCCTGCGTCTCGGTGACAGGCACACGCTGCACGCGATGCACACCCGACTCATACTTCAGCGTGCCATACACCGAGTCGCCCGTCACCATGCAGATGATCTCCTTGAAGCCACCCACGGCACCTTCGGTAAACGACTGGATGCTCACCTGCCAGCCCTTCGACTCGCAGTAGCGCTGGTACATCTTGAAAAGGTCTCCGGCAAAGAGCGCAGCCTCATCGCCACCCGTACCGCCACGGATCTCGAGCACGGCATTGCGCACATCCTCAGGATCTTTCGGTATCAGCAGCAGCTTGATCTTCTCCTCCAGTTCGGGCACCAGGGCCTCGCACTCATTGAGCTGCTCACGCGCCATCTCCTTCATCTCAGGGTCTGATTCGGTGGCAATCAGTTCTCGGGCTTCATCGATGCCATTGAGCGCATCGACATACTCCTTGCGTGCCTGCAGGATGTTTTCAAGTTCGCGATATTCACGGGTCAGTTTCACATAACGCTGCTGGTCACCGATCACATTCGGATCGGTCACCAGCAGTGCTACTTCTTCAAAGCGGCTGCGAAGGCCGTCTAACTTTTCAAGAAGGGAATTCATGTATTACAAATTTATATTTATCATCTGCAGATCCTCCAGACGCGAGCTGCTGCCCACATAGAGGGTATGTGCGCCATGCACGAGCTCCATGCGGCAGGTCTCAGGATTGTAGGTACGAAGGTCCTCGACGCTGATCTCTACATTCACCGTGTGGCCAGCAGGGATCGAGACACGACGGAAACCGCGCAGGGAACGCTGTGGGCCTTCGGTGTCGTCATCGCGACGCAGATACACCTGTACGACCTCCTCGCCATCAACGTTGCTGGTGTTGGTCACTGGCACACGCACGGTAAGGAGTGTCTCAACTCCATCATCGGTCGATACGGTGTAGCTGTTGTAGTTGGTATTGTTGGTTACCGACTCATCAGCCGTACGTGTGCGGGTCACCTTGCGCGAACGTGCATCGCCATATTCGAACGTGCTGTAGCTCAAGCCTTGGCCGAAGGCGAAGACTGGCTTGCCCTTGTAGTAGCGATAGGTCTGGTTGGTGATGTTGTAGTCGCGGAAGTCTGGCAGATCGTCGATGCTGCTGTAGAAGGTGATAGGCAGACGACCCGATGGGTTATACTTGCCGAGGAGCACCTCAGCCACAGCATTGCCGCCCTCCTGACCGCCATACCAAGCCTGCAGGATGGCATCGCAGGTCTTGAGCTCTGGAGTAAGGCCTATGGCCGAACCTGACATATTGACAAAGACAACGGGCTTGCCGGTCTTGTGAAGCAACTCAAGGGTCTCGCGCTGGATCTTAGGCAACTGAATGCTGGTGCGGTCACCGCCCTTGAAGCCTTCATATGGCACCTTCATCTCCTCGCCTTCGAGCAATGGAGAGATGCCGCCCACATAGACATAAACATCGGCATCCTTGGTGTCGACCACGAGCTTCGGCAGATCGACGGGCACCATCACGCCCATGTTGAAGTTGAACTGCGCATCGCCCATACGATGCTTGAAGTTGAGCACGATGTCATAGTCCTTGCCAGCCTCTACCTTGAGCGAGCCCTTGGCCGGACGGATGCCGCCATTGGTGCGGAACATGACAATGGTGTCGTTGTTCACCAGGAACTCACCTTCGCCTGAAGCGAAGCCATCGAGCACCAGTTCCAGATCCTGGGTGGCATGATACTTGGCAACGTACTGGCCCGAAAAGCCCGTGAGTCTTACGCCTGGGGCAAAGACAGTGGCGCCACCCGTGGTGAGTTGCCAGGGCGATGAGAGCTGTACCTCGGCTGCAGGTCTGCCCGAACGGGTTGAATTGTTCCAGTACTTCACCTGGAAGCCCTTCTTGCCATTCGGTGCCACGCAGTCGGCCAGCACGCTTTCGAAGAGTTCCGGTGTCACAATGTTCGAACCCTTATAGTACTGCAAGGTCTGACCTGGCAGCAGATGCTGCTTCATGGCGTCATACACGGTCACGGTGTTGCGAGGGGTACCGTAATAGTTGCCCCACATTACCACACTGTCGGCAGCATTAGGGCCGATGAGCGCGATCTTGAGCCCTGGCTTGTTGAGTGGCAGCACGTTGTTGCGGTTCTGCAGCAGGGTCATGGTCTCGCGTGCCATCTGGAGGGCCAGCTGCGAGCTCTCTTCCGTGGCGAGTTCCGTCTCAGGGATATGGTTCCAGCTTACGATGGCATCGTCGTCCATCTCACCGAGGCGGAAGCGGTCGCGCAACAGGCGATACACCGAAATGTCGATCTGATCCTCGCTGATAGCGCCACGTCGTACGGCCTCGGGCAATGCCTTGTAGCTCGATCCGCACTCGATGTCGGTACCGCTCAGCACCGCATTGGCCGATGCCTGGGCTGGATCGTTAGGGAAGATATTGTGGTGACCAGCACCGGCATAGAAGTCGTTGATGGCCCAGCAGTCGGAGGTCACGATGCCCTTGTAGCCCCACTCGTTGCGCAATATCTGGGTCAGCAGCTTGTCCGAACCGCAGCAAGGCTCGCCCTCGTAGGCATTGTAGGCGCACATCACCTCGTGCACGTCGGTGGTCTTCACCAGGGCCTCGAAGGCGTAGAGATAGGTCTCGAAGAGGTCGCGCTGCGAGATGTCCTTGGCATCGAAGAAGTGGCGCTCGTACTCCGGTCCGCTGTGCACGGCATAGTGCTTGAGGCAGGCATGCAGCTTGTCGTACTCACGCCATTCGCCATCACGTCCGCCGACGCCCTCATATACCTTCTGGTAAGGCTGACCCTGCAAGCCCACTACTACCGAGTAGCCCATCCTGCGGGTCAAGTATGGGTCCTCGCCGTATGTCTCCTGGCCACGTCCCCAACGTGGGTCGCGGAAGATGTTGATGTTCGGTGTCCAAACCGTGAGACCGTCGTAGCGCTTCACGTTGCCCTTCTTGCGGGCCTGGATGTACTTGATGCGCTGTTCGGTACTGGCCACGTTCATCACCTTCTCGAGCAGATCGGGGTCGAACGACGCAGCCATGCCGATGGCCTGTGGGAACACGGTGGCCAAGCCGCTGCGGGCAGCACCATGCAGCGCTTCGTTCCACCAGTTATACTTCTGGATACCGAGTTCTGGGATCGCCTCACTGATGTCCTGCATCAACTGGGCCTTCTGCGCGAGCGTGAGACGACCCAAGAGGTCCTGAGCACGTTCGTCGGCACTCAAATCGGGGTTCTGATAAGGCAGCAACTCCTGTGCATGTGTCGTGAGGACAGAGGCCATGAGAGCAAGCGGAAGAATGAGAGTTCTCTTTTTCATGAAAATATTATTTATAAGTAATGTGTTTTCGTTAGCCGAAACATTCAATTTTTATTTTCAACTTTTAATTCACCTCGCACCATACCAGCACATAGTCCTCAGTATAGTCGAAGTGTAGCGTCATCGGCTGTTGCCGACCCTCCACGGCCAGCGTGATCTGCCTGGCCTGTAGAGACAGCATCTTGATTGTCGTGAGGCGTTGCAGGTCATAGTATGCACGCCCCAGCACCTTGAACGCAGCCTCCTTCGCACTCCACGCCAGATGCAGGAAGAGCGACAGCTGTTCCTCGTCCTCCCCCGCCAGCAATGTGAGCCGTGCCACCTCGTCGGGCTTCAGGAAGTGGCTCACCACGCGCGCCACACGCTTGCCCCTGCGTTCTATGTCGATGCCCACGGGATGCTCCGAAGCAATCACCGCCGCATAGTCCGTCGTATGGCTGATGCTGATGTAGGGCATATCATGCCGGTCGCCAATCAGCCTCGGCCGTCCCCCCTCGTCATAGCCCACGCGCTGCTCCTTGCCATAGAACAGCTCCTTCATCGCCCTGCGTACCGCCAGCACCTCAAGCATCCGGCGGCTGCCTGGCTTCAGGCTTGCCACCTTCTCTGCGAAGTATTCGGGGTGCTGCAGCTCGGCGCGCAACTCCTCTTCGCTCTCGTTGATGTGCCAGACGATGTAGTCCATTCGGGGCGTTCCAGTTGTTGTATTGTTAATTTGTTATTCTGTTATTAAACGCGCAAAGTTACAATTTTCACCGATAAAAAACAAATTCTCGCCCGAAAAGTTGGTTTTTGGCAACGAGAATTTGCTGGTTTGGGCAAAAAACCGTACCTTTGGGGTCGAAAAATGGAGGTTCTCCCCCATTATCCGTAATCTGTAATTTGTAATCTGTAATTAAAAATCATGATCGAATACCTCAAAGGCGAAATCACCGAACTCGACCCCACCCAGGCCGTAGTGGAATGCGGCGGCGTGGGCTATGCCTGTGCCATCTCGGTCTATACCTACGACCAGCTCAAGAAGGGCGCCCACTCCAAGCTCTACATCAGCGAGGCCATCCGCGAAGATGCCCACCTGCTCTACGGATTCGGCTCGAAGCAGGAGCGTGCCCTCTTCGAACTGCTCATCTCGGTGAGCGGCGTCGGACCCAACACCGCCCGCTGCATCCTCTCCTCACTCGCTCCCGACGAACTGGTAGCCGTGGTCAGCTCGGGCAACGACCGCCAGCTCAAGAACGTCAAGGGCATCGGCGCCAAGACCGCCCAGCGCATCATCGTCGATCTGCGCGACAAGGTGGGCAGCACCGGCATCCTCGCCGCCTCGCCAGCCACCAGCGTCCTCGTGGCCAGCAACCAGAACGGCGACGAGGCCATCCAGGCCCTCATGGCCCTCGGCTATCCGCAGGCCAACGCGCAGAAGGCCGTCACCGCCCTGCTCAGCAAGGATCCTTCACTCTCCGTACAAGCTCTCATCAAGCAGGGCCTCCACATGATGTAAGCCATGGAAATCCAGCTGATGCGAATAGTGGTCGATACCACGGTCGATGGCCCCGGGTGGCGCAGCAGCGTCTATTGCGCCGGGTGCCGTCATGCGTGCCCCGGGTGCCACAATCCCGAGACGTGGAACTTCCAGGCCGGCACCCCTACCTCCGTCGATGACATTCTGTCACAACTCGCTGCCACCGAAGGCAATATCACCTTCAGCGGCGGCGACCCCATGTATCAGGCCGAAGCCTTCACCGAACTGGCCCGACGCATCGTCACCGAGCTGCATCGCACCGTGTGGTGCTTCACCGGCTTCACCTACGAACAGGTCGCTGCCGATCCCGTCATGCGCCAGATGCTTCCGTGGCTCGAAGTCCTCGTCGATGGCCCCTTCATCGAGGCCCAAAAGAGTCTCGACCTCCTCTTCCGCGGCTCATCGAACCAGCGCCTCATTGACGTGCAGCAGTCACTCCAAGCCGGCCATGCCGTCGAGTTTGCCTACGACCCATACCCTACATTCTGAACATCCATCAAAGAAATCAAAGGAAATCAAAAAAGCCCAGGACTCAATCTTTGATTTTCTATGATTTCTTTGATGGAAATCATTTTTCTCATGCTCGGAACTATTATCAATACAACGACCATTCTTGTTGGTGGAACCTTCGGTGCCTTAGTACGTCAAGGAATCAAGGACAAGTACAAGCGGGCGCTGTTCAACGCCCTCGGGCTCTGCTGTCTGGTGCTCGGCATCAACGCAGCCTTGCCCAACATGGCCAAGAGCGAGTTCCCCGTGCTCTTCATCCTCAGCCTCGCCATCGGTGGCGTAGTGGGCACGAAGCTGGACCTGGCGGGGCGCATCGACCGCCTCAACGACAAGCTCAACAAGCGACAGGGCAACGAAAATAATGCGCTAAACGGGTTAGTAACAGGAATTTTATTGTACTGCATCGGCACATTCTCAATCGTCGGCCCCGTGCTGTCGTACCTTTCGCCCAGCCACGGATGGGACATCACAGAGGCGGGCAATACCTACCTCTACACCAACGCAACACTCGATCTGGTAACTTCCGCCGTGCTCGCCGCATCGTATGGCTGGATCATGCTGCTCGCCGCTCCCGTGCTTCTCTGTTGGCAGGGGCTGTTCTACTTCATCGCTTACACCTTTGGCGATGGAATGCCCGAGCCGATGCGCGTCGAACTCAGCATCGTGGGTGGTGTGCTCATTCTGAGCTCCGGCTTAGGCATCCTGGGCATCAAGGACTGCAAGACGGTCAATCTCCTTCCCTCGCTGCTGGTGCCGGTTGTGGTATATGGAATCATGGCTTTGTTCAAATAAAACGCAGAAAAGCCATTGTAAACTGATAGAAGTAGAAAAAAAGCAAAGAAGCATGCTCTGCAGATGTGCAGGGATGCCAACGCGTACGCGTTGGCATCCCTGCACGTTTACAATGAGACGAAAATGGTTTTGGACAAGCTTTTGCAGATGTGCAGAGATGCCAACGCGTACGCGTTGGCATCTCTGTACGTTTACAATCGGACGAAAATGAGTCGGGACAAGCTTTCGGAGATCTGCAG
>JAZQPJ010000075.1:0-34771 GCA_045628525.1 Bacteroidales bacterium | reverse complement strand
CCCTTTCACTCCCCTTAAAACCCTTAACACCCTTACAACCTTTAAACAAAGGGCAGCAAGCTTGTGCTTGTTGCCCTTTGTCCCAACTGTGGGTTGGTGATAAATAACTGTGTTATAGCTTGAAAATTTTTAGCGTGTTGGTTGCTGGGTGCCAGCGGTTTGGCAGGTCAGTTGCCGGGTGAGAGCTCTGCCTCGACGGCATCGAACTTGCGCTTGAACTCGGGGTCGGTCTGCAGGAGGTCGTCCACGTTCTTGATGGCGTGGAGCACGGTGGCGTGGTCGCGGCCGCCCACGATGGTGCCGATGCGGCTGACGGACTGCGTGGTGTACTGCTTGCACAGATACATGGCTGCCTGGCGGGCGAGTACGATCTCGCGCTTGCGGCTCTTGGAGTTGATGCTCTTCATATCGACGCCGAAGGTGCCGATGACGAGGTTGAGGATGTTCTCGCAGGTGATGACCCTGGCTTCGATCTTGACGATCATGCGCATGACGCGTGCTGCCAGGTCCTGGTCGATGGGGCGGTTGAAGGCGATGGAGTGGGCGAGGAGCGAGTTGATGATGCCCTCAAGGTCGCGCACGTTGTCGGTGGCGTTGCGGGCTATGAATTCGATGACTTCGTCGCTGATGGTGAGTCCCTCCTTGGTGCACTTGGTGCGCAGTATGCCCTTGCGCAGGTCGTAGTCGGGGTGCTCGATTTCGCCGATGAAGCCCCACTTGAAGCGGGTGAGGAGGCGTGGCACGAGGTCTTCGAGCTCCACGGGTGGGCGGTCGCAGGTCATGATGAGCTGCTTGCCCGACTGGTGCAGGTAGTTGAAGATGTGGAAGAAGGTGTTCTGCGTGGCCATGAGGTTCTTGCCGGCAAACTCCTGGATGTCATCGACGATGAGCACGTCGATGTTCTGGTAGAAGTTGATGAAGTCGTTGACCATGTTGCGGCGCACGGCGTCGGTGTATTGCACCTTGAACTGATGTGCGGTGATGTAGAGCACGCGGCGGTCGGGGTGCGACTCGAGGATCTTGAGGCCGATGGCCTGTGCCAGGTGTGTCTTGCCCACGCCGCTGGCGCCGAAGATGAAGAAGGGGTTGAAGGCGTTGTGGCCGGGCATCTTGCTCACGGTGATGCCTGCGCTGTAGGCCAGCTCGTTGGACTTGCCTGCGCAGTAGCTCTCCATGGTGCAGCTGGGGTTGAGGTGCGTCTCGAAGTCGGGATCCTTGGCCTGCTCCACGTGGTTCTGTGCGTTGAGCTGCACGGTGTTGTCCTCCTCCTTGTGGCCGCCCATCTTGCTCTGCACGACAGCCACCTTGTAGCCGAGGCGCACCTGTGGGCCAAAGACGCGACGCAGGGTCTTGCTCAGCAGGTCGAAATACTCGTCCTCCAGACGCTCATAGACGAAATGGGAGGGGATGAGGAGCGTAAGCTTCCCATCCTCGTAGCTGGCTGCACTACAGGAGGCGAAGAAGGCGTGGTAGGCCTCCTCGTTCTGAAGATTGTCCCTGATAATGCCGAGACATTGTTCCCACTGGGTCTCAAACTGAGCCATTGTCGTTGATGATTGTATTTAATGAGTTGATTGTTTGTTCTGGTTCGGTGGCGAAACGGGGCATCCGGACCCAATGGGGCGAATTGCCGAATTTGCGGTGCAAAGATAAAGTGAATTTTTTGAATATGCAAGACCCAAAAAATGTGCAAAAAACTTGGAAAAGTCTAAATGACTGATTTTCAGTTTTTATTTGCCGACGGAAATGGGGCGCTCAAAGGGAATGGGAAACGGCGTGTAAGTGTGTGTGCGATAATGGCTTATGGATTGTTTCGGGGATTTGGAAAAATAAGTTATCAACAATCTTTCATGTGCGGTTTTGCACTTTCTTTGCGCTTGAAAAACCGCCATTTAGATTGTTGATAACTCGTGTTGGCTCTGAAAAAATGATTTCAAATTACCGATTGCTTAAAAGTGTTGATAACTTTTGTAGGTGGAGTTGTCAATTACGTTTTTTTTTGTCGGTAAGAGGGGGTCTGAGCTGATGGATTACTGCTCGTCGGCCACCTGCTCGTCGGCATTTTTGCGGCCGAGGTACTCAGGCAGCGACATGCCTGCCTGCTCGAAGAGTTCCTGCAGCGGCGGGATGCTCTTGTAGAGGCCCGAGACGAAGTTGGCCGTAGAGGTCTTGCCGTCGGCGGCTGCGCCCGAGCCGTTGTCCCATACGGTAACCTTGTCGATGTTGATGCCCTTGATGGCATCGACCTGGGTCTTGACGAGCTCGGGCAGCTTCTCGAGCAGGAGCAGGGTGTAGGCCTTGGTGGCGTCACCGCCGGCAGCCTTGATCATCTGGTCGTAACCCTCGGCCTGCTTGGTGAGGATCTCGTTGAGACCGCGAGCCTCGGCAGCCATCTTGGCGAAGATGGCATCGGCCTCGCCCTGGGCGTTGACACGCTTCTGCTCGGCTTCGGCCTGAGCCTCGATGATCTTGCGCTCCTTCTCGACCTCCTGTGGCACGAGGATGTTGGCCTTCTGGGTGGAACGCTCGCGCTCGGCACGTGCCAGCTCGGCCTCCTTCTGAGCGGCGTATGCCTCCTCAAGGGCCTTGGCTTCGGCCACCTTCTCGGCAGCTACGGCCTTGCGCTGGGCCTCGGCCTCCTTCTCGCGGCGGTTGGCCTCGGAGTTGGCGATGTCGATCTTGGCCTGGTTCTCACCGGCCACGGCCATGGCGTTGGCGGCGCTGGTGCGGATACGGGTCTCCTTCTGGGCCTCGGCTCGTCCGATCTCACCGATCTTCTCCTGCTCGGCCACCTTGACCTTGGCGGCGTTGATGGCGGTGGCGGCAGCCTCCTGGCCGAGGGCTTCGATGTAGCCGCTCTCGTCCTTGATGTCGGTGATGTTGACGTTGATGAGCTTGAGGCCGATCTTCTTGAGCTCGATCTCGACGTTCTTCTTGATGTTCTCCTGGAAGGCGTCGCGGTCCTGGTTGAGCTCCTCGATGCTCATGGATGCGATGACCAGACGGAGCTGGCCGAAGAGGATGTCGCGCGCCATCTCCTGGATGTCGTTGGCCGAGAGGCCCAGCAGACGCTCGGCGGCGTTGTTCATCGAGTCGGCTTCGGTGCTGATGCCCACGGTGAAGCGGCAGGGCACATCGACGCGGATGTTCTGGCGCGAGAGGGCGTTGGTCAGGTTGGCCTCGATCGAGATGGGGGTGAGGTTGAGGTAGGCATAGTCCTGGATGACAGGCCATACGAAGACGCCGCCACCATGAACGCACTTGGCCGATCCGCGGCCGGTGGAGCCATAGACTACGAGGATCTTGTCGGATGGACAACGACGGTAGCGCTTCAAGAGGGCTGCTACCAGTACCACGATCACGACTGCGAGAATGATAGGTAATTCAAACATAGTTGTAAGGGGTTATTGTTGTTAATATGTTGTTTTGTTAATTGTTTGTTTTGAAGGGTTCGACCTGCTTCTTCAGGCTATCGACTACGGCCTTGTCCTCGGCTTCGAGCTGCTCCTTCGACTTGCGGCTCTTCCTGTAGGCGATGTAGGCCATGATGACGGCGAACACCAAGGATTGTATCAGATATGTACTAACCGGACGAAATGGGTTGCTTTGCGCAGGATCGCGCAGCAGGTAGTCGAGAAGGACGATACCAATGCCGAAACTGAAGAAATAGATTAGGAAGTACTTGAGGAATCGTTTCATAGCGTTTACGTTGTTTGTGGGTAATTTGTCCGCTTCGTAAAAAGCCGGGTGCTGTTACAAAGCCTCTACCATTACCGTCTCGGCATCCACCTTGCCGGTGATCCTTACCTTGGCGCCGGTGGGGAGGTCGCCGCCTTCGGTCATGGCCTCCAGCTCGTGCATCGAACCATGCAGGCTGACGTTGACCTTGCCCGTGTCCTTGCGGCCGCCGGGGATGCGCAGATAGACTTCGGCGTTCATGCCGATGACGTTCTCCACGCGGAAGGTGTTCTCCTTGTCGAGCTTGCGCATCTGGAAGAGCAGGAAGGCGATGATCGACATGAACAGCAGGCCCACGATGGCAGCCAGTCCGCCGAGGAGGAGGGGGCTCGAGATGCTGTCCCAGAAGAGGACGCCCGTCCAGCCGAAGCCCAGCATGAAGCAGATGATGGTCTTGACCGAGATGAGGTGGAAGCCGTCGGCATCGAAGTCCGAGTCGCCGCTCATCGGGATCTCGTCGGGGGCGTCGGCCAGGTCGAGGTCGGCATCCGAATCGAAGCCCACGAAGGTCATGATGGCCTGGATGATGAAGATCACGCTCGACACGCCTGCCAGAATCCAATAGACCTGCAGGGCAGTCTCCATAGCATAGAATGTTTCGATCATAGTTGTTCTGATTTTTGTGTTAATAATGCTGTCTTTTCTTGGTGCAAAGGTAATGCATTCTTTCGAAATGACGGTTATTTTGACAATGTTGTCAGCTGTGATTTCGGCAAAAACAACGTCTCGGAAAGTAACGTTGTCAATAAATTTTGCTTATTTCGCTGTAAAGATAAGACAAAAAAACGGATTATTGCCACCCAAAACACATTTTTAAATATATAATACTTGCTATTCTTCGGAAAAAGCAATAAATTTGCAACGTGAATATGTCGAAATTTGAACTCAATATCCAGGGCCGGACCCTCAGCTACGACACCACGCAGGTGATGGGCATCGTGAACGTGACCCCCGACTCCTTCTGGGAGGGGAGCCGCATGTCGCGCGATGCCTCACGGATCCGCGCCCGTGTGCGCCAGATACTCGACGAGGGCGGCACGATGATCGATGTGGGGGCATACAGCACACGCCCAGGTGCCCCCGATGTGTCGCCACAGGAGGAGCTCGACCGCCTGGCCTTCGCCCTTGCCCTGATCCGCGACGAGGTGGGGCGCGAGGTGCCCGTGAGCGTGGATACCTTCCGCGCCGATGTGGCCGAGACGTGCATCCGCGAGCTCCAGGCCGACATCATCAACGACATCTCGGGCGGCATGCTCGACGAGCGAATGCTGCAGGTGGTGGCCTCGACCGGCGCCCCCTACATCCTGATGCACATGCGCGGCACTCCGCAGACCATGCAGCAGCTCACCGACTATCCCGAGGGCGTCACCCGATCCGTCATCGACTTCTTCCGCCAGCAGCTCGACAGGCTGGACAGCCTCTCGTCCGCTGGCAATAGTCAAATCATAAATCGCCAGATCATCCTTGACCCTGGCTTCGGCTTCGCCAAGACCCTCGACCAGAACTACGAGCTGATGCGCGACCTGCCCCGACTGATGGAGGCCTTCCCCGACTATCCGATGCTGGTGGGCATCAGCCGCAAGTCGATGATCTACCGCCTGCTCGGCACCGACCCCGCCCATGCCCTCAACGGCACCACCGTGCTCAACACCTTCGCTGCGCAATGCGGCGCGCATATACTGCGCGTTCATGATGTGCGCGAGGCGGTGGAGACGGTCAGGATCGTCAAGGCCATCAATTATGAATTATCAATTATCAAATAGCTGAATGCACCATGTGGAACTTTGGCATTAAAGACGCAATAGACATACTGGCGGTGGCCACGTTGCTCTATTATCTCTATCGCAAGACCCGCGAGAATGGCTCCATCGTCATTTTCCAGGGCATTGTGGCCGTGCTGTTCCTGTGGCTGCTGGTGAGCCAGGTGTTCGAGATGCGTCTGCTGGGCGGCATCATGGATTCGGTAATGTCCGTGGCCATGATCATCATCGTGGTGCTCTTTCAGAACGAGATACGCCAGGCCCTCATCCGCATGGGTTCGCGCCGCCAGTGGGGCTTTGTGCTCCGCTTCTTCGGCCAGGCCGAATTGCAGAAGGAGGACACCCGGAAGTGGATCGACGCCCTGGTGCTGGCCTGCAAGAACATGGCCGACCAGAAGGTGGGCGCCCTGATCGTCATCCAGCGTCATGACCTGGTGGCGCCATTGGTCAATAGCGGCTGCGAGGTCGATGCCGTGGTGACGACCCGATTGATCGAACAGATATTCTACAAGAACACCCCGCTGCACGATGGTGCCATGCTGATACACAACGGCCGCGTGGTACAGGCCGCCTGCGTGCTGCCGGTGAGCCACAGCAAGCGCATCCCGCCCGAACTCGGCTTGCGCCACCGTAGTGCGCTCGGCATCAGCGAGATGTGCGACGCGCGCGTCATCATCGTGAGCGAAGAGACGGGCGGCATCACCATTGCCCAGCGCGGCCGCTTCTATCGCGACCTTTCAGTGCTGCAGCTCCACAAGATGCTGCTGAAGGAGTAGCTCTCCACTTTCCACTTTACACTTTCCACTCTCCACTCTACACTTTCCACTTTCCACTTTACACTTTCCACTTTACACTAAAACAATGATTCTCATTCCCCCCAATATCCCCGCCACCATAGCCTTGATAGCAGCTGTGTTGCTCCTGCTGGCTTCGGCCACCATCTCGGCCTCCGAGGTGGCATTCTTCTCCCTTTCGCCCAAGGACCTTGACCGCCTGGAAGATGAGGAGAACGAGCGCGACGTGCTGATACGCAACTTGCTCAACAAGCACGAGCACCTGATGGCCGCCATCCTCATCGGCAACAACTTTGTCAACGTGGCCATCATCATGCTCTTCACCTATTTCTTCACGCATGTGATGCCCGTCGATCAGAACCCCGCGTGGCTCATCTTCGTGTCGCAGACCATCGTCCTGACCTTCCTGCTGCTCCTGTTCGGCGAAATCCTGCCTAAGGTCTATGCTTCGCACAAGGCACTCTCGTTCAGCCGGTTTACTGCGCCGATGCTCAATGGCATGGTGCGCCTCTTCCATCCCTTCATCCTGCTGCTGGTCAAGAGCATGGGTTCGCTCAACCGCCACTTTGCCGACCGCATGAGCGAGGACGTCACCATGGACGACCTCTCGGACGCCCTCAAGGTCACCAACCAGATGCGCAACGATGAGAAGAAGATGCTGGAGGGCATCATACAGTTTGGCGACAAGACGGTGAAGGACGCCATGACCACCCGCTCGGAGATGGTGACGCTCGATGTCTCGACGCCTTTCAGCCAGGTGCTCAGCATGGTGGAGGACCAGCGCTATTCGCGCATGCCGGTGGTGGAGCAGAACGAGGACCACATACGCGGCATCCTCTACATCAAGGACCTGCTGCCTTACCTCTCGCGCGACGATCGCTTCGAGTGGCAGCATCTCATCCGCGATCCTTACTATGTGCCTGAGAACAAGCCCATCGACGACCTGCTCGATGACTTCCGCCGCAAGCGCCTGCACATGGCCATCGTGGTCGATGAGTTCGGCGGCACCAGCGGATTGATCACCATGGAGGACGTGCTCGAGGAGATCGTGGGCGAGATACACGACGAATATGACGAGGACGACCAGACGTGGCAGAAGGTGGGCAAGCAGGAGTGGATCTTCGAGGCGCGCACCTCGCTCACCGACTTCTGCAAGGTTACGGGCCTCGACCTCGACGACGACCTGGGCGACAAGGCCGACAACAGCGAATCGATTGGCGGCCTGCTGCTCGAGGTGAAGCAGAACTTCCCCCGTGTGCACGAGGTGCTCCGCTTCCGCAACATCGAGTTCACCATCATCTCCATGGAGAAGCGCCGCATTGACCGCGTGCGCGTCAAGATCAATTGACCACAGCCTCTTACTTTTCGAACCTGATCCAGTCCACGTCCATCCAGGCAGCGTCGTTCTTCACGGCAGGGCGGGTGCAGAAGAATCCCAGCTTGGCACCGATCCAACGGCCCTCGCGCAGCTGGAAGCCCTTGCCCAGCGTGGTGAAGTGCTTGCCGTCCAGGCTGTAGCTCCAGTCAGCATAGGCCTTGATCTGGTTGCCCGTGCCCTCGCTGTGCACCTTCACGCGCAGGTAGATCCATTCGGTGGCTGTGCGCGAAGTGGGGATGTCGTCCACGGCATACTTCACCGTGTAGGGCTCGGGCAGCTTGGCCGATGGCACAGGCACCTCCTGCTCGATGACGTGCGCCTTGCCCTTGAGTGCGTCGTGGCAGGTGACGTATTGCAGCACCATGCCGTCCTCCTTCTCAGCGAAGGCCAGGGCGGCATAATCCTGTCCCTGCATGATCATGCCCGCCAGCTCGTCCTTGGGCTTGTAGTCGGGATTGGGCACGAAGCGCACGCGGGCGGTGGCGGTGAAGCGCTCGGTGGGCAGCTTCTGCAGCAGGAGGTTGGGCAGGTCGGCCAGGTTGCGTGCACCCTCGGGCTGCTGCACGTCGTACAGGCGCAGACGCGAATGTGCCGCGTCGCAGAAGCTCCAGTAGTGGCTACCCGGGCCTTGCCATTGCCATTGCAGGCCCAGCGTGGTGCTGTCGAACTCATCGCTCTCCGATGGCTGGAAGCGGCCCGATTCCGGCAGGTTGGGCTTCTTCCACTCCGACACGGGGTCGCCGCATCCGTCGCCGTCACGGTCGTCGCCTATCACCAGCCAGTCGTCCACCCAGCGTGCCGGCTGCAGATGCACCACGCGGCCGTAGGCATGCTTGTCCTGGAAGTTCAGGAACCAGTCCTCGCCCTGCTGCGTGTCGATCCACGCACCCTGGTGAGGGCCGTTCACCTTCGACTTGCCCTGCGCCATGCCCACATATTCCTCGTAGGGGCCGTAGGGCGAACGCGAGCGCAGCTCCACCTGCCAGCCGTACTTCACGCCGCCGGCGGGCGACATGATGTAGTAGTAGCCGTTGCGCTTGTAGAACTTGGTGCCCTCGATCGTGGGCTGCTCCTCGTGGCCGTCATACACGATGCGCGAAGGGCCTGTGACGCGGGTGCCGTCGGCCGACATGGGTGCCACGAAGAGCACCGACTTCACGCCCGCTCTCGACCCCGCGCATCCGTGGCTCAGGTAGGCGCGTCCGTCGTCGTCCCACAAGGGGCAGCAGTCTATCAGGCCCTTGCCCTTCATCACCCACACGGGCTCCTCCCACGTGCCGCGCGGATCCTGCGTACGGGTCATGAACAGTCCCTGGTCGGGGTCGCCGCAGTAGATGTAGAACCAGCCGTCGTGGTAGCGTATCGAGGGCGCCCACACGTAGTTGCCATGCTGCACCTTGTTGTGCCAGTCCAGCTCGGTGCCCTGGTATTCGGGCAACACCGGGTAGTCGTTGGTCAGGGCGGCGCCGATCAGCTCCCAGTTCACCAGGTCGGTGCTGTGCAGAATCTGCAGACCGGGGAAGCAGTTGAACGACGAGGAGGTCATGTAGTAGTCGTTGCCCACGCGACACACGTCGGGGTCGCTGTAGTCGGCATCGATCACCGGGTTGCGGTAGCGGCCGTTGGACAGGTTGGGATCCCAGGTGCGTGAAGGTGCCTGGGCATGGATGCAGGTGGCCGACAGCGCCATCATCGCCATCGGTAGCAGCAGAGAGTGGAGTGTGTGCTTCATATGTGTGTTGTGTACTTGATTGATTGCTTTAGAGAACCACACTTGCGTGGAGGGGCAGCTCGGCAGATGAGGCACCGACCATCACCTCGGCTACGCCCTGTTCGAGCTGCCAGCCGTGGGTGGCTTCGTCCCAATGGCGGAGCTTGGCGACAGGGATGGTGAGGGTGACGTCGCGGGTCTCGCCTGGCTCGAGAGCGATGCGCTCAAAGCCCTTGAGCTCGTAGCGTGGGCGCTCGATCTTAGAGTCGGGACGGCCGATGTAGCACTGTGCAACCTCCTCAGCACGCATCGAGCCCTGGTTGGTCAGCTTGAAGCTGACGGTGATGGCATCCTTGGTAGCGGTGGCGGTGAGGTCGCTGTAGGCAAAGCGTGCGTACGAAAGGCCGAAGCCGAATGGGTACATCACGGGCTCGCCCTTGGTGGTGAACCAGCGGTAGCCAACGAGCAGGCCTTCGGTGTAAGGTGCTACGGCCTTGCGCTGGGCACGGAAGTTATCCTTGTTGACGAGATCGACGAAGACGTCGCCGGCATTATCCTCCTCCTTCTGTGGGTAGTTGCCCATGGCGTAGGCTGGTGAGTCCTCGAGCTTGACAGGCAGGGTGAATGGCAGGTGACCCGAAGGTGCTACCTTGCCGGTGAGGATGTCGGCCAGTGCGTTGCCGCCCTCTGAGCCGTTGAACCATGAGTAGAGGAGGCTCTTCGATACGGTGTTGACCACGTTGAGATCGACAGGAGCTCCGGCCACCATGACGGTGACGAGGTTCGGATTGGCTGCGGCGAGCTTCTGGAGCAGATCGTCCTGACCGAATGGCAGCATGATGTCCTTACGATCCGAACCCTCGGTCTCGACCTCACGGTTGTCGCCGCCGATGAAGATCACCATGTCGGCCTTCTTGGCGAGGGCGATCGCCTCACGGTTCATCTGGTCGTTCTTGCGGGCTTCGGCCTTAGGATCGAACTTCGCGCCACCCCAGCGGCGAGGCATGGCAGCGTTGTAGCCAGGGGCATAGAGCAGCTCGATGTCTGAGTCCTTGAGGGCGTTCTGCAGGCCTTGGAGTGGAGTCACTTCGTAGAGGGTCTTCACACCGGCACCTACACCGCCGAGGGCCATGGTCTTGGTGGCGTTATCGCCGATGACGGCGATGCGCTTGGTCTTGCTTGGGTCGATGGGGAGGAGGTTGGCGTCGTTCTTGAGCAGGACGATGCTGCGTGAGGCCACCTCGTAGGCGATCTGCTGCTGCTCGGGCTGTGAGGTCATCACCTTGTTGGCCTCGTCGGCAGGAACGGCTGGGATGGTGAGGCGCACGCGCAGGAGGTTGCGCACCTTGGCGTCGATCACCTCCACAGGTACGGCTCCTGCATTGACCGAATCGATGAGGGCCTGACCCATATAGGTGTCGCCAGGCATCTCTACATCGAGACCGCCCATGGCTGCGCCGACGGTGCTGTGGGTGCCGCCCCAGTCAGAGATGATGATGCCACGGAAGCCCCATTCGTCGCGCAGGATCTTGTTCTGCAGCAGGTCGTTTTCGGAGCACCAGATGCCATCGACCTTATTGTAGGCAGCCATCACGCCGTAAGCATTGGCCTCCTCGACAGCGGCCTGGAACGGTGGCAAGTAGAGCTCACGGATGGCACGCTCGGAGGCTTCGACGCTGACGAAACCTCGCATGTTCTCCTGATTGTTGAGGGCGTAGTGCTTGAGGCAGACGGCGGCACCGTTGTCCTGCACTCCCAGGGTGTACTGTACGGCGAGCTCAGCCGAGAGCAATGGGTCCTCGCTCAGGTACTCGTAGGTGCGGCCGCCGGTGGGGATGCGCTGGATGTTGATGGCTGGGCCCAGGATCATATCCTTGCCACGCAGACGGGCCTCGATGGCCATGCCCTTGCCATACTGATAGGCGATGTCCTTGCTCCAGGTGGCAGCGAGGGCCGAACCGGTGGGGAAGAAGGTGGCTGAGTCGGTCTGGAGGTTGATGGAGTTCCATGAGTGAGGCTCCATCTCCTCACGGATGCCGAAGGGGCCGTCGGCATACTCGATGTCGGCGATGCCGAGGCGCTCGATGCCGGCCGACGAGAACATGTGCTTGCCGTGGAGCATGGCGACTTTCTCTTCGAGGCTCATGCCGGCGATGATCTGGGTGATCTCGTCCTCATGCTGCATCAGAGGGTGAGGGGTGGTGTCCTTGACTTCGCTCTGGCAGGCTGTGAGGCACAGGCAGGCCAGCGAGGTAATTCCAAGGGTGAAGAATGCTTTCATCTTGAGTTCGTGAATTGGTTTGTGAGGTAATGTTTTCGCAGGCAAATATACATATAATAATTATATAATGTGTGCCTTTTGACCGAAAAGATGCTCAGGAGGGTTATATTCTCTTGAAATAATGTTTGTTTTGGCATCTAAGGGTGACGTTTTGATGGTTTTGGTTTCGAAAAGTATATTTATTCTTTAAATTCAAGTAGATAAATTTGCATCGTAACTTGAAAAGTTATATCTTTGCAGCCGTTTTGAGGGGTGAAACTCAAAACAAAAACGATTTTAACAACCCGACGCTCCCCTACGCAAGGAGCCGACGGAACAACCAATTAAGATCGGACCGCCCGACTGTCAGGGTTTCCATTATCAAAGTCCGATTTTGCAAAGGTGGCTTCCATCCGCCTTTCATAGGCGGTTGGCAAACAAACTAACAAAATTAAAACTTACAACAATGTCTAAGATTTGTCAGATCACTGGTAAGAAGGCAGGTAGTGGAAATAACGTTTCACACTCTAAGCGCCGCACTAAGCGTCTCTTCAACGTTAACCTTCAGGTTAAGAAGTTCTACGTTCCAGAGCTCGATGATTTCGTTTACCTCAAGGTTTCAGCCGCTGGTATCCGTACCATCAATAAGAAGGGTATTACTGCAGCCCTGAAGGATGCAGGTTATGTTGTTGAATAATTCAGATCAAGATTATATAAGCTATGGCAAAGAAAGTTAAGGGCAACCGTGTACAGGTTATCCTCGAGTGCACTGAGCAGAAGAATAGCGGTGTTCCAGGCATGTCACGTTACATCACCACTAAGAACCGCAAGAATACCACCGAGCGTCTTGAGCTGAAGAAGTACAACCCATTCCTCAAGCGTTACACCATCCACAAGGAGATTAAGTAATAACTAAAAAAAATTTACTACAATGGCAAAGAAAGTAGTTGCAACCCTTAAGACGGGTGATGGTCGTACCTATTCAAAGGTAATCCGCATGGTAAAGTCTCCTAAGACTGGTGCTTACATCTTCGAGGAGGAGATGGTTCCAAACGATATGGTAAAGGCTGCTCTCGCAAAGTAATTTCCGCAGAGTACTTTATTATGCATTATATGAGAAGGCAGGATTTCGGTCCTGCCTTCTTTTGTTGTATTTGTGGTCAAGGCTTATTTGGCCAATCTATTGAACTCCATTCACTCCATTGACTCCATGTGCAAATAACTACGTTGTTAGTTTCTCTTTACTCCACGTACAGCCTCTGCCTCCAGCGGATTGTCTGGCCATGAATGCTTGGGATAACGGCGGCGTAGTTCCTTGCGCACTTCGAAGTAGGTGCCTTGCCAGAAGCTACGCAGGTCTTGCGTGAGCTGTACGGGTTTGAATCCGGGCGACAGCAATTCCATCAGCACGGGGCGATGGCCGTTATCGACACGTGGCGTGTCGGTCAGGCCGAAGCATTCCTGCAGGCGAACGCGCAGAATGGGCAGTTCGGCTCCCTGGCGGTATTCCACGCGGATGCGGCTTCCCGTGGGTACTTGAATATGGGTTGGCGCGAGTCTCTCCACCTGTTGCTGCTGCTCGTAGTCCAGCAGACCCCAGAGGGCGGTAGTCAGGTCGATTTTTTTCAGTTCAGTGGTGGTAGTGGCCTTGCCTAGATAGAAGGGAAGCCAATCCTCGGTGTGTGCCAGGACGGCATCTGTACTGAGATCAGGCAGATTGAGTTCCGGATGCCATTCGCTCACGGCGGCTACGCGTCGCTGCAGGTTCTGCACGGCATCGTTGAAGTCGAGCATGCTGGTGCCCTCCTTGTGAGCAGCCTCGCATATCACGCGGTTAATCTCGTCGCGCTGGGCATCGTGCAGAGGCTTCGACTCGATGAGCAGGCAGCCTATGCGCAGTTCGCGTTGGGCCACGATCTGTCCGTTGCGACTGTCCCACGAGACGTTCTCCTTGGTTCTGGCCAAGTCGCTTAGGTCGCTGGGATCAAGGGGGGAAGCCAGGAAGATGCGGCCGACCTTGCCGCCCTGAGTGCTGACGCTAGCCACAGCCAGCCATTCGTGGGCCGACAGCTCATCGGTGCTGTCGATGAGGGCTTGCTCGCCGCTGGCCAGGCGGTACATACATTGACCTTCGTTCACGATGCGGGCCACGCGCTCTGGGAAGGCGGCGGCAAGTAGGCGGCCGGTAGCGAACGTGTCGAGACTTTGAGCCTTTGAGGCGGCCATGCGCCCGTATTGCTCGGCGATGCGTGCAATGCGCTCCCAACCGCGGCTGTAGTGTTTGCTTTGACGCATGCTGCGTAGGACATCGAGGCGGCGGTTGAGATCGGTGCCTGCGGTGGGGTCGTTGGCCATGGGGTCCTTTTCCTCGAGCAGGGCGGCGATGTCGGCGGCCAGATTCTGGAGGTCGGCAGCGTTGTGTTGAGTCTTTGATTTGCTTGTTTCTGCCATGACGAGCATCTGCGCCATACGCGGATGGCAGGGCAGGGCGGCAAGCTTGCGTCCGTGTGGCGTGATACGCTGCTGAGGATCGATGGCGCCAAGCAGCTGCAACAGACGGCTGGCTTGTGCCAGGTGTGCCTGTGGGGGAGGGGTCAGCCAGGGCAACTGAGCGGCTTCGCCTTCGCCCCATGCTGCGATGTCGAGCAGCATCGGTGCCAGGTCGGCATCCAGAATCTCAGGCGTGCGGCTTTCGGCCATGCGGTGTTCGGTGGCCAGGGTCCAGAGGCGGTAGCAGGTGCCGGCAGCCACGCGTCCGGCGCGTCCGCTGCGTTGGCGTGCCATGTCCAGGCTGATGCGAACGGTCTTGAGGTGGCTCAGGCCGCTTTGTGCATCGAAGACCATGGTGCGGCACAGGCCCGAATCGATCACAACGCGCACACCTTCGATGGTCAGCGAGGTTTCGGCGATGGGGGTGGCCAGCACGATCTTGCGCTCGCCGGGCTGGCTGGGCGCGATGGCCAGGCGCTGCTCCTGGGGCGGCAGCATGCCGTAGAGGGGGCAGATGCGGGTGATGCAGGGGCGAGTGGGCGTGGTGGAGCCTGACGAAGAACCGTCGGGAACGATGGCTGCCAAGGAACGGTTGGGAGTGGTGGCTGCAAGGGGGGGATTGTCGGGAGCGAAGGCAAGGGGCTGTAGGAGCTCCTGGCAGCGGCGGATTTCGGCCTCGCCGGGCAGGAATGCAAGGATGTCACCATCGTGCTTATGGAGGGCTTCGCGTACCTGATGGGCAACGGCTTCGGCCACCTCCTGTACGGTCTGCATCGGTGGCTCGATGGGGACGTTGTGCACCTCCACTGGGAACATTCGTCCTTCGCTCTCCACCAGTTCTGCGCCTAAGGCTTGGCAGATGTTGGCTGCGTCGATGGTGGCGGACATGATGACGATGCGGAGGTCGGGACGGATGATCTGACGCGCTTCGCGGGTCAGGGCAAGGGCGACGTCGGATGTCAAGCTGCGCTCATGGAACTCGTCGAAGATCACTACGCTGACGCCTTCGAGTGTGGGATCGTCCACCAGCATACGCGTCAGGATGCCCTCGGTGAGCACCTCGATACGCGTCTGTGCCGACACCCTGCTCTCGAAGCGGACGCGGTAGCCCACGGTTTGGCCGACGTGCTCGCCCAGCATCCAGGCCATTCGTTCGGCAATCTGTCGTGCTGCAAGGCGACGTGGCTCGAGCATGAGAATCTTGCCCTCGCTTCCTGCAGCGGATAGTCCTTGCAGGATGGTCAGCGGCAATAACGTAGATTTGCCGGCACCGGGTGCTGCGGTCACCACTACGGAGTCGTGCGTGGTGATCCGTTCGTTTACGGTGTCGGCAATCTGAATTGCGGGCAGCGTGTCACAGCCGCGTATTTGCCATTTATTGTTCAATTTTAGTTGATTGACTAGGTTCTTAGTCGAGGATACGATGAGAGATCGGTTCGAGCGTGAAAGAGAAGGTCTGGCCGGTAACGTTGCCGTTGTACTTGTAACGGAGGTTGCATTTAGCCGCCTTAAGCATGCTTTCAAACTCCATGATTTCGGAGTCATTCAGATCGGGGAGAAGTGCTTCGATCATGGCATCGCGATTCTCGTTAAGTGCTGAGATGGTCAGTTCGCTATCCTCGAGCAGAGAATAATTGTATGAAACAAGACCATCCGAGAAAATTACCGACGAAAGGATTGTGACCTCGTCAAGCGTCATCGGTGCTTGCTCATTCAGGTTCTTGATCACCAATGTGATGCACTCCTTTGCTAATGTCTCAGTATCGTTCCATGGCGTGTTCTTTACCTCTTCAGGAGAGAGCTTGAGTTCTGCTTCCTGACTGGTTGACAATCCTTTGTATCGGAAAATGATGCCTTGATTGGTATTGACCAATGCCTCGGTCAATTCTTTGGTCCCGGAATTGAAGGAGTTAGCCAGACGATACTTGACCTCAGCTTTCTTTTCTTCAGGGCTTTCGAATGTCTTCGAGATGGTTTCATGCGTTTCGCCCGAAGTGTAGGTATAGACCAGATAGCCATCCTTCAGCTCGATGTCGGTCCAGGTCACGTCTGCGCCCGTGTTCTGTGGCAATTGCAACTTGAGGTCCTTTACCATCTTTTCCAGGACGGCTTGTGAATTATAGCCACAAGAGGTTACCATCACCAATGCCACTAAAATCAGCATGAGACTTATGATCTTTTTCATAGTTGTGTTTTGTTTGTTATTGATTATTGTTGTAAATATGTGTATCTGCTGTGCAAAAATACGCATTTTTTTTCAGTTGAGCAAACGTGTCGTTGATTTATTTCTATCCTTGCAAGGTATAATTAAACACTTTTTCACTACCAACGTGCCTTTTGCTAACTCTTCTTGACAAATAATACATGTAATTGTCATTTGTAATGTGAATTTTGTCGTTTTTTTG
The DNA here is from genome assembly GCA_045628525.1 of Bacteroidales bacterium. Lineage (GTDB taxonomy): Bacteria > Bacteroidota > Bacteroidia > Bacteroidales > UBA3663 > Liminaster. The sequence goes on along the minus strand of JAZQPJ010000075.1, from coordinate 18,235 downwards.
CCATCATAAGGCATGAAAAGTATAAACGAATGTTAAATCTTGCGATGCGCAATAGATTGCGCTAAAAATTATTAGAAGAAATGTTTGGTCATTACGGAAAAAGAGTCTATCTTTGCAGCACCTTAAATAACATAACCATAACACGATACCTTAAAGTAAACACTATTTTAATCGACCTTAAATCTAATACCATAAAAACAAGATTTTGTAAAAAATCAAAAGGCAAATGATTTTATTTCGGTTGGATCCGCTGTGAAGCGAGATCCTTTTTTTGTTCCATGCATGTCATTTGGTGGGAGAAATGCATGCTTTGGTTGAAAATTATCTAATTTTGTTCGTGTGTGTGCACGCATTTGTTCGAAATTTATTATCTTTGCACCCAATTATGAGAATTCTTAACAATCCGACATATAATATTCCGTTTCGCCTGCTTTGGCTGGTGTTCATGGTTGCTGTTGCTTTGAGCCAAACGGCATTGGGACAGCGCAATACCGAGAGCAGATCCGTTCAGAACCGCCCCGTGAACCGCGTGACTGTGCAAGGACAGGTGCTGGACAGCATCACAGGCGAGGTCATTGACTTTGCCAACATATTGGAGCTGGGCACTACCAACGGTACAATCACCGACGCCAACGGCCACTTCCAGATGGTGGCAAAGCCCGGAAGCACGGTGAAGATCAGCTATCTGGGCTACGATGATTATGAGTTCAAGGTGGGAACGCGACGTATGCAGCTCAACGTGCGCATGGTGCCGCAGGACCACGAACTGGCCGAGGTGATTGTGAAACCCAAGCGCGAACGCTACCGTCGTAAGGACAATCCTGCCGTGGAGCTGATGCGCCACGTCATTGCCCACAAGCGTGACCATCACCCCGAGAGTCACGAATATTTTACCCAGTCACGTTACGACAACATGACCTATTCGCTCAACAACTTCGATGAGGGATACGTGCAGGGGTGGGAGCGCAAGTTCCCTTTCATCCACGAATTTGTAGATACGGCATTGGTGTCAGGTGGCCCGATTCTGCCCGTATCGACCGACGAGCGTATCGAGACACACTACTATCGCAATCGTGGCAATGCTCGCCGAATAGTAACTGAGGCTGAGCAACATGCTGGTCTGGACGACATGCTTCCCGACGACATGGTGGCTATCCTGAAGACCGAAGTGTTCCCCGAACTGGACCTGTTGGATGACAACATTTTCCTATATCGCAAGAAGTTCGTTTCACCATTGTCGGACTTAGGTATCACACTCTACAAATACTACATTCTGGACACGCTGCGCCTGGAAGACGGGCAGCGATACATCGACTTAGGTTTCGCTCCATTGATGCCGCAGTCGTTCGGCTTCGTTGGTCATCTCTACATTGCTACGGACAGTACGTACTTTGTGCGCAGAGCCGAGCTCAACATGCCGCCGGATATCAACCTGAACTTCGTGCGCAACCTGCACGTTGAGATTGAGAATATGCGTCTGCCAGATTCTACGCAAGTGGTAGTACGCAAGCGTTTTGATTCAGAAATCAATGCCACGGCTTCGTCGCTCGGCTTCTATGCCCATCGTCTGATACGTTATTCGGATTTCGATACTGCCGCACCACCCGATGAGGAGGTGATTTTCAAGCGTGCGCCCAAGGTATCGAGCCCACGGCTGAAGCAGCAGACCGCTGATCTGACCTACTGGCAACGCCACCGTGCCAGTGACGACTTCGATCCCGAGCGGTCCGTGCAGGCTATGATGGCGAGGATGCGCCAGGTGCCTTTCTACAAATACGGCGAGGTGGTGCTGGGCTGGCTGTTCAAAGGTTTTGTGCCGCTCGACGACCCGCAGGACGAACACTCGCACTTCATGCTGGGACCTGTCAATTCGCTGGCCTCGTGGAACAAGCTGGAGCACTTGCGTCTGCGTGTGGGCGGCATTACTACAGCTAACGTCAGTCCGCATATCTTTGCCAGCGGCTATGCGGCCTATGGCATCGAGGATCATAAATGGAAATATGACGCAGCGCTGGAGTATTCGTTCCGTCCGAAGAAGATGTACGCCAATGAGTTCCCAATCCATTCGCTGAAGCTGGAGAGTTCGTTCGACTCGCGTGAATTGGGCCTGGTATTGAGCACCAACCGCGATAATTTTGTGACTTCGCTGCGTCGCGATGCCGATCCTAAGTTTACCTATGTGCGTTCGAATTCAGCCCTCTATACACTCGAACTCTGGAACCACTTCAGCCTGAAAATTAAGGGCGAGTTGATGAGCGAATACAGTTCGCGACTTGGCGCATTCCGGCAAGTTGGCACTGGGCTCAACCAGGATCACTATGACCTGGCATTGGGCACCGTGTCGCTGCGCTGGGCACCTAAGGAGACCTTCGTGCAGATGCGTACCAACCGCATTCGTGTGGACGACCTGCATCCAGTGTTCGAGTTGCAGCACCAGTTCGCCAAGAAGGGTGTCTTGGGCACCGACTTCGACTATCAGCGTACCGATTTTAAGTTCGCTAAGCGCTTCTGGCTCAATGTGGCTGGCTATGCTGACGTCAACATCGACTTGGGCAAAGTCTGGACACAGTCACCCTATACGCTGCTCTCCATGCCCAATGCCAACACGGGTTATACCATACAGCGCAACGCCTTTTCGCAGCTTCAGAGCATGGAGTTCATCTACGACGAATATGCGCAATGGGATGTCTCCTGGAAACTGAATGGATTTATCTTTAACAACCTGCCGTGGATACGCCATCTTAAACTCCGTGAAACGGTTGGCTTCCGTGGCGTATGGGGCAAATTGAGTGAGAAGAATGACCCGGATGCCTTGTTGTCCAACGAGGACTATGCACTCAGTAACCAGGTGCTGCAAAAGCGCAATCCCGACTTGTTTGAATTCCCAACCAACGGTACCGTATATCGCTTAGGTCACGACCCCTACATGGAAGCTGTAGTGGGTGTGGACAACATCTTCAAAGTGCTGCGCGTGGAGTACATACGTCGCCTGAACTATCTGAATCATCCAGGCGTGAGCAAGCATGGTGTGCAGATTGCCGTAGCAATCGCGTTCTAAGCTTGTGTCCATCGAGTTATTGAATCCCCGAAAACCAATCACAAATGAAAACAGCAGTAGTCATACTCAACTGGAATGGCGTGCAGCACAAGCTGCTGCCACATTATCTGCCCTCGGTAGTGGAGCATACGCCTGCACATCAGGCCGATGTGGTGGTGGCCGACAACGGATCAGAGGACGTGAGCCTGTCCTGGGTGGCCACACATTTCCCTTCCGTACGCACCCTGCCATTGGGCAGTAATCTGGGTTTTGCCGAGGGTTATAACCGCGCCATCGCTCAGTTGACCGACGAAGGCTACGAGGTTGTGGTGCTGCTTAACGACGATGTTCGAGTGTCTTCCCATTGGCTCGACCCTATGTTAACCTATCTGGATAAGCATCCCGAGTGCGCAGGTCTGCAACCTAAGTTGCTAAAAGATTGGAGTTTCGACGGACTTGAGGATAACCCTGCCACCTTCGAGTATGCTGGTGCCTGCGGCGGTTATCTCGATGCGATGTGTTATCCCTATTGCCGTGGTCGCATCTTCGACACAGTGGAGATAGACCAAGGACAATATGACCTGCCCGATGGCGAGGCATGGGACGTGATGTGGGCCACCGGAGCCTGCCTCATGGTGCGCACGTCGCTGTATCTGCAAGCTGGTGGGCTCGACAAGCATTTCTTCGCCCACATGGAGGAGATTGACCTATGCTGGCGTCTGCGTCGTATGGGCTACAAGTTAGCCTGTGTGCCACAGTCCGTAGTCTATCACAAGGGTGGCGCCAGCCTGCCTATGGATGACCCGCGTAAGACCAAACTTAATTTCCGCAACAGCCTCTTGATGATGTGGAAGAACCTGTCTGCCAAGAGCCGTTCGCGCAAGATATTCGTTCGCAAGTTGCTCGACGGCGTGGCCGCTCTCAACTTTCTGCTGCACGGCAAGTTCCGACATGTGACCGCCATCTGGCATGCCCATCGCGAAGCCCAGCAGATGCAGCTTGCCGAATACCAGAAGACTGGTGATATGCAGGATTATGGTCAAGCACAGAAATTCCCAGAAGAAGGTCTAAGCATCCTCTGGGAATATTATCTGAAAGGTAAAAAGAAATTCAGCGCTTTGGGAAAGTAATTGTTATTATCGACGCCTTATCTCGCTGATGCAGATGGCGGTGGCAACGCTGACGTTGAGCGACTCTACATGCTGGCCATCTGGGGCGAAGTCTGGGATCAACAACTTATGGGTGACACACGGCGCAAGGTCGGGGCTGATGCCTCGGCCTTCGTTGCCCATTAAGAGGATGCCGTTGGGCGTGAGTGGTGTAGCGTAGATATTCTGTCCTTCGAGGAAGGTGCCATAGATGGGCAGTACAGTGTCCTTCATCCAGGTAGCCATGGCTTGTCGAGAGTCGAAATAATGCACCTGCACACGCGCCAAGGCACTCATTGTAGCCTGCACCACCTTGGGCGCAAAACAGTCGGCCGTGCCTGGTGCACAGATGATGTGACGGATGCCGAACCAATCGGCCGTGCGGATGATGGTGCCCAGGTTGCCGGGATCCTGCACTTCGTCGAGAGCGATGATGAGTGTGGAGTTTGAAGTGTTTGAAGGAGATGAAAAGCTTGATGGGTTCAGCGGTGTGGAATTCGGGAGGGAGAATATGGCCAGCACGTCCTGCGGAGAGGGTAGGAGCGAGGTGCGCTCCATGTCGGAACGCGAGGCCAGGAAGCACTCGTCGGCCACGGCATCGGCATGCTGCTGCCACCATTCGGCAGTGGCTACGAGGCGACGGCAATGGAAGGTATGGGCAGCGAGCAGATCGCCCACCGACTTGTTGCCCTCCACCAGCCAGGCCTGCTGTTCGCGACGACCTTTGCGCTGTTCCAGCGAGCGTATTTCCTTGATGATATTCTTGGTGAGAGTAAGCATAAGCGGAATTTTTATGGCGCAAAATTAGCAAAAAAATCCCTTTTGGGCAAGGTTTTGGCTCAGGAAGATGCATTTTTTGAGGAGAAAATTGGAGAATTTGCAGAAAATGCGTAAATTTGCAGCAATTATATATAAATTGATCATTAGAGAAAACTATGATTATTGGAATCGCCGGCGGCACGGGATCAGGCAAGACCACCGTGGTGCGCAAGATCATCGAGAGTCTGCCAGAGGGCAGCGTAGCTGTAGTGTCGCAAGACAGTTATTATAAGGACAGCAGTCATCTGCCATGGGAAGAGCGTCGAGCCCAGAACTTCGACGAGCCACGAGCCTTCGACTGGGAGCTTCTCTTCAAGGACCTGACCCTGCTGCGTGAGGGCAAGGCCATCGACGAGCCTGTGTACGACTACACCACCTGCTCGCGCCTCAAGGACAAGACCGTGCACATCGAGCCACGTCCTGTGATCATCCTGGAAGGCATTATGGCACTGGTGGATCCTTCGATTCGCGCCATTCTGGACATGAAAGTGTTTGTTGATGCCGACAGCGATGAGCGCCTGATTCGTGTGTTGCGTCGCGACGTGCTGGAACGTGGCCGTACCATGGAGGACCTGGTGAACCGCTACCAGAACATCATCAAGCCCATGCACAACCTGCACATCGAACCCACCAAGGCCCATGCTGACCTCATTGTGCCCCAGGGAGGCAGCAACTCGGTGGCCATCACCGTGCTCAAGGAGTTTATACAGATCATGCTCCAGAAGGCATAATCGATGATAGTCATCGGTTAACAAGTCCTGCTGCAACGTTACCGAGCAAAGATCCTGAGGGAGGGCAAGCAAGAGCATGAAGAAGAAATACCTTTTCCTGTCGCTTATTTTATTGTTGGCCGGCATCGCGCTGACACAATTGCGCCAGTTCCGTAAACTGGAACCGGAGCCATTGCTCATGCCCGAACCTCGCAGCTGGAGCCAGATTGTGGCAAGCGACACACTGAAGGTAGTGACCATTCAGACGTGCTATACTGCCTTCGAATACCGTGGCCGATGGCGAGGCAACGACATCGAGAAAGCACTGCGCGTGGCCGACTCACTGGGACTGCAGCTGCAGGTGATGCTGGTGAAGAGCGAGCGTGAGCTGTGCGACAGCCTCTTCTTCGGTGCCGCCGATGTGGCTGTGTGGCCGGCATCGAAGAGCGTGTTCGACACATTGACCTGGCTGTTGCCCACCGGCCCGCGCTGGTCTGCTGAACAGGTGATGGTGTCAGCGCGTCGCCTCAAGGCCATTGCGCCCACTGACACCGTGACGCATTACAAGCTCTCGCTCGTGGAACATTCGCGTCAATGGCTGGCCTATCATGATGACTCGGTGCGCGCCCACTACGACTTCACACCCTTTGCTGTCGATACCATCGCTTCGGACAGCCTCACCACCGAGCAGTTGTGCAGCCTATTGCTGGAGGGACGCACCGACATGGTGATGCTGCGCAGCAATGTGGCACAGCTGATGAAGGATTATTATCCGACCTTGCGACTGAGCCAGCCTTTGCCCCACAGTGCAGACAGCGTGGCCTGGATGATTGCAGCCGGTGCCGACACCCTGCGCCAGCGCATCGACTCGCTGTGTGCCAGTTGGAACGAGATGCCGCACTATGAGGTGACGCTGAAACGCCTCTATGAGCAGGGACGTGGCCGACACAAGAAGAAATTCAACTATCAGCTGCAGGAAGGAGCCCTTTCGCCCTACGATGCCATCTTTCGCAAATATGCCGACAGCATCGGCTGGGACTGGCGATTATTGGCAGCCATCGGATACATCGAAAGCAAGCTCGACCACACGCAGATCTCGAAGCATGGTCCCATTGGGTTGATGCAACTGATGCCTGCCACGGTGCGTTCCTTTGGTTATTCCGAGGAGGAGGTGATCGATCCGGAAATCAATGTGCGCGTGGCTGCTTCGTTGATAGGCAAGTTGCTTGTTACATTGCGTCGCAAGCTTCCAGAGGTGCGTGACCGTGACTTGATACAGTTCACTCTGGCAGGCTATAACGCTGGCCTCGGCCATGTGTATGATGCCATCTATCTGGCTGACACGCTGGGCTACGACACCAATGTGTGGGCAAATAATGTGGAGCATTGCCTGCGACTGAAGTCCGATCCTGATTACTATTCATATCCCAAGGTGAAACTCGGCCGTTTCAATGGTGCCTTTACCATCAATTATATTTCTGAGGTATTGGCAACCTACGACGGGTTTTGCGAACGGATAGAAGAATAGTCTCTTTACATATTCGCTTTTAGAGCATCTATACATTGTTCAATTCTTAAAAATGCATAAGTTACAGAAACTCATCAAACTGCTTTTGCCATTGGCCTTTGGCATTGGTGTCGTGTGGTTCATTTTGCAGAAGGTGGACACGCGGCAGTTGGTCGATACCGTACAGTCGGGCATCTCGTGGACGTGGGTTGTCATCTCATGGGCATTGGCGCTGTTGGCTAATGTGTTCCGAGGCGTTCGTTGGCGTCAGCAGTTACGCACGGTGGGTATCAATCCCTCGCTCCATGACATGAGCGTTTCTTTCTTTGGCAACTACGGCATGAATCTGGTCTTCCCCCGTCTGGGCGAGGTGTGGCGATGCAACTATATTGCCAACAATCACGGCAAGCCATTCAGCACTGTGGCCGGAACCATCCTGAGCGAGCGTCTGTGCGACATCTTGAGCATGCTGGTTTATGTCTTGTTATGTCTGGTGTTCGACAGCAAGGTTCTGCTTACCTTTTTCCTGGGCGATGAAGATGGCTCGAAGGTAGATGTCGAGACCAGCTACACCCTTTGGCTATGGTTGGCTGTGGGCCTGGTGGTCTGCCTGCTGGGATGGATGTTGCTCGATCGCTTCTTCAAGAACTGGGGCCCCTACCGCTATGTGCGCGAAGTGCTCAGCAACGTGTGGGTGGGCTTCCGTTCGCTCAAGGATCTGCCCAGCATCTGGAGCTACGTGGGTTGGTCCATGCTCATCTGGTTCTTCTATTTCCTCAATACGCTCACTCAGTTCTATTTCTTCGGCTTCACTGAGCATCTGGGCCTGAGTGCCTGCCTTGCCGTCTTCGTGATGGGTAGCATGGCACAGATCCTGCCCATTCAGGGTGGACTCGGAGCCTGGCAGGTGATGGTGATCTTTGCCTTGATGCTCTATGGCATCAGTGAGTCCGATGCCGGCATCTTCTCGGTCGTAGCGTGGACTCTCGAGCAGTTCTTCGTGCTGGTGATGGGTCTTTATGCCCTGCTCTATGTGGCAGTGAAGAAGCAGAAGAAAAAATAGTAAAATCCATAAACAACATATTCTCATGACACAACTACAGCCCCATCAGCTTTGGCAACAGTTTCAGGCCATCTCGGCCATTCCTCATGCCAGCGGCAACCTCGTCGGCATCAGCCAATACGTCAAGAATCTGGCACAGGAATGCGGTTTCGTTGCACTGGAGGATGGATCCGGTAACCTGTTGGTCCGCATTGTGGAACAGGCAAAATATGTGCTTCAGGCGCACCTCGACATGGTGCCGCAGGTGGCCGATGGCGTGAGCTTCGATTTCGCTAGCGACCCCTTACAGCTTCGTATGGTGGCATCTGACACCGACGGCCATGCCAACTGCGTGATGGCTACAGGCACGACGCTGGGTGCTGACAATGGCATCGGCGTGGCTGCCATGCTGGCCTTGATGGTCGAGGCTTCGGCAATGCAGGCTGGAGACCGTCCCGCCGTGGAATTGCTCTTCACCACCGACGAAGAGACGGGCATGACCGGTGCCCGCGGCTTGAAGGATGATTGGCTGATTGCCCAGCACATGATAAACCTCGACACAGAAGAGAGCGGTGTGCTGATGACCGGATGTGCCGGTGCAGTCAACATGTCGGCCCTGATGAAATACCGCATGGACAATGCCGTGCCTGAGGGCGACGCGGCCATTCTCCTCTCGTTGAGTGGCCTTCTGGGCGGTCACAGCGGCATGGACATCCACCTGGGCAGAGCCAATGCCTGCAAGCTCATGGTGCGCTTCCTGAAGCATGCCGTGGTGAATTTCGAGGCACGTGTGGCTTCGATCGACTGCGGCACGTTGCGCAATGCCATCCCACGCCAGGGCAAGGCCATCATCACCGTGCCAGGCGAGGTGGTGGACGAGGTCATCGAGGAGGTGCGTTACTATCAGGAACTCTATCGCTATGAATACCAGGGTATCGAGTCCGACCTGCTCTTCACAGCTGAGCCCGTGACATTGCCCAAAGCCCTGCTGCCCGAGGAAATTCAAGACGATCTGCTCAACGCCGTAGAGGCCTGTCATGATGGTGTGTGGCGCTGGGGCAATATCGACAAGCGCGAGGTACACACTTCATCGAACCTTGCCACCCTCAAGACTACCGACGATGGCACCGCTGAGGCCATCCTGCTGGTGCGCAGTATGGGAGAGGAGCGCAAACGTGCTCTGGCCTCAAGTCTGCAGTCAGCCTTCCTGATGGCCGGTGCGCGCGTCAAGTTCAGTGCTGCCTATGGCGCCTGGAACACTGCCGATGATGCGCCGCTCGTGCAGCATGCCCTGCAGGTGGCTGCAACTTTGCATCAGCCTCTTTCGCTTGCCAAAGTGCATTGCGGCCTGGAGTGCGGCGTGATCAGCGAGAAGTATCCTGACTTGCAGATCATCTCGGTAGGTCCATCCATCCATCATCCGCACTCGCCTCAGGAATCGGTAGAGGTGGAGAGCGTGACTCAGTTCTGGACATTGCTCAAGGCTTTGATCGCTAACTAATAATCACAATAAAAAACTCCCTCCGTTATGGGAAAATTGAATAAACTCGCCAAGTTTGCCGACATGGCAGAATACCCGAACGTGTATCAGTACACCTTCGAGCAGCTCGAAGCTACGGGTTTCCCCCTGCGTGGCCGTTGGCATGAACAATACTTCCACAATCAGAATCCCATCGTGATAGAGCTGGGTTGCGGTCGAGGTGAATACACCGTTGGCCTGGCCGAGCGCTATCCGGACAAGAATTTCATCGGCTTCGACATCAAGGGAGCCCGCATGTGGACCGGTGCCACCCAGGCACTCGAACAGCAGATGGGCAACGTGGCCTTTGTGCGCACGCACATCGAGCTGATAGAGCGTTTCTTTGCGCCAGGCGAAGTAGCCGAGATCTGGATCACCTTTGCTGATCCGCAGATGAAGAAGGTCAACAAGCGCCTGACCTGCACGCTCTTCATGAAGCGCTACCTGAACATACTGCAGCCCGGCGGCCTGGTGCACCTGAAGAGCGACTCGAACTTCCTCTTCACCTATACCGAGGAGATGGCACGCATCAACCAGCTGCCTGTCGTAGCCAGCACGCGCAATCTCTATGCCGACGAGGATTTTGCCCCTGCTGCCACCATCGAGGCACTGCGCGGCATCCGCACCTACTACGAGTCGCAATGGATAGCTCGCGGCCTCGACATCAAGTACCTCTGCTTCGAGCCGCAACCGCGCGAGTCATGGCAGGAGCCCGAGGTCGAGATCGAGCTGGACTCGTACCGTTCGTTCGGTCGCGACAAGCGCTCGGCGCTGAATCTGCATGTATAATCCTCTATTCCCTGATTGATTTTGTTCGATTCCAATCGATTCCAGTTGATTTCAATCTAACTCACTCAAAACTCAAACCTACAATGGCACTATATCCCAAACTCATAACCGACGCCCTCGCACAAGTCATCTATCCAGGCACCAAGAAGAACCTGGTGGAGAGCGAGATGGTGGCCGATGACATCCGCATCGACGGCAAACACGTCAGTTTCTCACTCATCTTCGACAAGCAGACCGACCCCTTCATGAAGTCGGTGCTCAAGGCCGCTGAGGCCAACCTCCGCCACTATTGCCAGATGATGGGCGAGGAGGTGGAACCCGAAATCAAGGTGCAGACGCGCCAGGCTCCACGTCCTGAGCCCGACAAGCTGCTGCCTCAGGTCAAGAACATCATCGCCATCGCCTCGGGCAAGGGTGGCGTGGGCAAGAGCACCGTGGCTGCCAATCTGGCATGCGGTCTGGCCATGCTCGGCTATAAGGTTGGCTTGCTCGATGCCGATGTGTTCGGTCCCTCGATGCCCAAGATGTTCGGCCTCGAAGACCATCAGGCCATGGCTCAGCACATCGATGGCCGTGACCTGCTGATTCCTGCCGAGAAGTATGGCGTCAAGGTGCTCTCGGTCGGCTTCTTCGTCGATCCGAACTCAGCCACCGTATGGCGTGGCTCGATGGCCGGCAGTGCCCTCAAGCAGCTCATCGGCGATGCCGCATGGGGCGAGCTTGACTACTTCCTCATCGACCTGCCACCCGGAACCTCTGACATCCACCTCACCATCGTGCAGACCCTGGCACTGACCGGTGCCGTGGTGGTGAGCACGCCGCAGCAAGTGGCACTGGCTGACTGCCGCAAGGGCATTGACATGTTCCAGAACGAGAAGATCAACGTGCCTGTGCTCGGCCTCGTGGAGAACATGGCTTGGTTCACCCCTGCCGAACTGCCGCAGAATAAGTACTACCTCTTCGGCCGCGAAGGCGTGAAGCAGCTCAGCGAGCAGCTCAACATCCCGCTGCTGGCACAGATTCCTGTGGTGCAGGGCATCTGCGAGCGTGGCGACAACGGCGAGCCTATCGTGCTCAACTACGACTCGATGGTCGGTCAGTCGTTCCTGTCGCTGGCGCAGGCCGTGGTGACACAGACGCACATCCGCAACACGACACAACCCAAGACTCAGCGTGTAGAGGTGGCCAAGTGATTGGCTTCCTCTACGGGCTTCGAGCCTTGTTTTTTTATTGGCAAATCTCCATCTTCTACACATTATATATTTAATGACAAGCCTTCATCCCTCTTCTTCACCACAGCCACGCGTGCTCATCATCTATACGGGCGGTACCATCGGTATGATGCAGAACCCGGAGACTGGTGCGCACGAGCCGCTCGACTTCAGCCACTTGTTCAGTCATGTGCCCGAACTTCAGCAGGTCAAGATCAACTACACGACGCATCAGTTTGATCCGCCACTCGATTCGAGCAACATGAACCCCGAGTTGTGGACCAAGCTGGCCATGATCATTGTCGATAACTATGCCGGGTACGATGGCTTCGTCGTCCTCCACGGCACGGACACCATGGCCTACACGGCTTCGGCCCTCAGCTACATGCTGCAGAATCTGGGCAAGCCTGTGGTGCTGACCGGTTCGCAGCTGCCCATTGGCGTGTTGCGCACCGATGGCAAGGAGAACCTGATCACTTCGATCGAGATTGCCGCATCCAAGGACCGCATCGGCCTGCCCATGGTGCCCGAGGTCTGCATCTACTTCCAGGGACTGCTGCTCAGAGGCAACCGCAGCAAGAAACTTTCGAGCGAGGAGTTCAATGCCTTCACCTCGCCCAACTATCCGCCATTGGCGCGTGTGGGCGTGCACATCACATGGGCGCATCACCACATCATGCACGCCATCCATTCCAGCCAGGAGCTGCTGCCCAACTACAATATGTGTTGCGACATTGCCGTGCTGCGCCTCTTTCCGGGCATCACGCAGCAGACCGTCCATGCCATGCTCAACATGCCGGGTCTGAAGGGCTTGGTGCTCGAAACCTTCGGTGCCGGCAATGCCATGACCTACGATTGGTTCCTCCGCGAGCTGCATGATGCCGTTGGACGCGGCTTGGTAATTGTCAACGTCACCCAGTGTCTGGGCGGTTCGGTCGAAATGGGCATCTACGAGACGGGCAACAGCCTGCAGCAGACGGGCGTGATCAGCAGTGGCGACATGACCACCGAGGCAACCATCGTGAAGCTGATGTTCCTGCTCGGACAGGGACTCGGTCATAAGCAGGTGGAGGAGGAGATGATGCATAACCTCGCTGGTGAGCTCACCAACAATCTCTAAACAGGAAAGTCAAGCTTACTGACAAAAAAACAATCAGTTTATGTCGAAAAACAAGTTTTCAACATAAACTGATTACTTTGTATTGCAATCACTGCAATCATAAGTAAAAACGTGTGTGGTGTAAGATTTGTTAGTGAAGTGGTTAATTTTAACTGCGTATTCTAATAAGAATTTTTGTTTGTTTTTGCACTGCAAAGATAGCACATTATTTCGACCTCTCCAAACAAAGTATCAACTAATTTTAAAAAGATCGCGCAATTTGTGTGAAATCCATTGCACTGCTATCTTTGCATTGCAAAATTACATGCGCAATATATTGCATTAGTACTATTTTATCCATAAAAACAACGCAGAATGGATAAAATACTACTTGATGGTGTTGGCCAGCTTGTCAATGTTCAGGCTGCGTGCCGAGGCATCGACGATGTCCTTGTAGATGCCGCCCTTGTGATACAGGCCGTCGGGATCGCCACTCTGCTGCACGCGTCCGTCCTGCAGGGCATAGACCAGGTCGGAGTCAATGATCTGCGAGATGGAGTGTGAGATGATGATGACGGTGCGATCACGCTTGATGGCGTCAATCGAAGCCTTGATCTGCTCGGTGGCGATGGCATCGAGCGAAGCAGTGGGCTCGTCGAGGAAGATGATGGGCGGATTCTTGAGGAACATGCGTGCAATGGCAATGCGCTGCTGCTGTCCGCCCGACAGTTGCGTGGCCTGCGACTTGAATCCCTGCGGCAGTTTCTCCACCTGTTCCAGGATGAAGGCCTTTCGTGCCGCATCGCGCACCTCTTCGTCGGTGGCATCTGTGCGTCCGTAGCGTATGTTCTCCTCGATGGTTCCGTCGAAGATGTGGTTCTTCTGCAGCACCAGTCCGATGTTGTCGCGCAGGTATTGCGTGTCGTACTCGCGGATGTCCACGCCGTCGAGCTTGATGCTGCCCGTCTGTGGCTCATAGAACTTGTCCAGCAGGTTGACGATGGTCGATTTGCCCGCGCCCGACAGTCCCACAAAGGCTGTCACCTGGTTCGGCTCGATGTGCATGCAGATGTCGTGCAGAGCCTTCGTGCCGTTGGGGTAGGTGAAATCGACGTGCTCGATGTCAAAGCGTCCCTCGATCCTGGCAGGACGATATTTGCCCGTGGCCTCCACCTCATCTTCAGCCTCAACCACGCTGAAGTAACCCTCGGCATAGATCAGCGCGTCGTTGAGCGTGTCGAAGATGCGTTGCAGTTGCGTGATCGGGGCGGTGACATTGGCAAAGAGCATCACATGATACATGATCTTGCCGATGGTCATGCCCGGGTATTCGATCAGCACCAGATAGGCGGTGAGGATGATGATCAGAACCGTACCGATTTGCTGGATGAAGCGCTTCCAGCCATCGTAATACAGCATCAGCTTGCGCGTGCTGAGCAGGTTGTCGGTGAGGTGCGACTGGATGTCCCATTGCTTCGACGACTCAATCTTCTCGCGATTGAACGACTTGATGACGTTGATCGACTCGATGATGCCCACGATGCCGTGCGACTTCTGTTCCCTGTATTGCCGCATCTGCTGTCGCCAGCCCTTCAGGCGCTTACCCTGGCGCACCGTGATCCAGATGTAGATGGGCACGATGAAGAGGGCTGTCAGTCCCACATACACATTGGCTGCAAACATCAGGATCAGGGCCAGCAGGGCAGAGGTGAAAAGTGGCAGCAGGTCGATGAACGTGTTCTGCACCGTGGTCGAGAGCGAGCTCACACCCTGGTCGATGCGCGTCTGCAGTCGGCCCGCCTCGTTGCCCGAGCGGCTGAAGAATGCCATGCGATAGGAGAGGATCCTGTCCACGGCCAGCTGAGCCAGATCCTTCGACACGTGTACGCGCATGCGTTCACCATAATAATTCTGCGCGTAATTGATCACCACCGACAGCGCCTCCTTCGAGAGCAGTATCACAGTGATGACCGTCAGTATGCGGGCCGCATGCGCCCACTCGAATCCTGCGGTCTGGATCAGTTCGTTGATGGCGTCCACCGTGCGGTCCAGCACCAGGGCATTGACCTGGGCAATGCTCGAACCGATCAGCGTCAGAATCAGCGTAGCCAGCACAAGCCATTTGTACGGCTTCACGAATGGCCACAGTTTGCGGAAAAGTTGGATGAGTGACATATTGCAATCGTTGTATTTAGTTCCACCAAGCTCGTGCATTGGTAGTGCCGCCAATGTTTTCGAGTCTCAAAGCTCGTGCATTAGCATCGCAATCATTGTTTTCGAGCTTCAAAGCTCGTGCATTAGCATCGCAATCATTGATTTCGAGCCACAAAGATAATACTTTCTTCTCTCCCAAACAAGTTTTTCCTCTCATATTTTCTCCAAAAGCCTCAATAATCCCTATTCCTTACCGTTTTCCAACATTTTTTTGCCCCACCAAACAGCAAATTCTCCTCTGTAAATCTGCAGAGCCTTGCCTACGCCTTGTTTTGTCCTACCCAGGTACCTCCCTAGCACGTCACGAGTCAGTTTTGTCCTATCCAGGTACCTCCCTAGCACATCCGAGCGCTGTTTTGTCCTACCCAGGTACCTCCCTAGCACAAACTGGCTCTGTTTTGTCCTACCCAGGTACCTCCCTAGCACAAACTGACTCTGTTTTGTCCTACCCAGGTACCTTCCTAGCACAAAACTGTCTTGTGACGTGCTATGGAGGTACCTCTGTAGGACATCCTCGTCCGTTGACGCGCAATTCGTTGACACGAATGGGACCAAATGCTCCATTTTCGTGTCTATGTATATAATTTGTGTCGAAAGTACACTTATGGGAAGCTTACAGCACTTCAAGGAGCTCCACCTCGAAGATGAGCGTGGAATAGGGTGGGATGGTGGCGTAGCCTGAAGGGCCGTAGGCGAGTTGATAGGGGATGACGAAACGATATTGCGCGCCCTCCTTCATGTATTGCAGTCCTTCGGTCCATCCGGGAATGACTCCGCTGAGCGGAAAGACGATGGCATTGCCTGTGGGGTAGGTGGAGTCGAATACCTTGCCATCGATGAAGGTGCCCTGATACTTGCAGCGAACCATATCGTTGACCGTGGGGCTCTTGCCGTTCTCGTTGCCTTCGCGAAGCACTTCAAACTGCAGTCCGGATGGTGTTGTGATGACGCCCTCACGCTGTGCATTGGCTGCGAGGTATTCCTGTCCTTGCTTCAGGAGTTGTTCGTACGACATGCCCTCATCATCCTTCTGGCATGAGGAGAAGAAAAACACGCTGGCAGCAAGTGCTGCGATAATATAGAGGTATCTGATCATATTGAGATGTGTTATAGTTCCTTAATGATGTCACCATTGAGGGTGCGCATTCTGACGATGTTTTCATCGATGGTCACGAAGGTCGGTTCATTGCCGCCCTTTGGGAAGGTAATGCTGCCGGTGTTGCAGATTATGATGCCATCTCGTTCTTCGAGTTTCCATAGATGGGTGTGCCCATAGAAGAAGGCGTCAATGCCCTTGGGCAGATTCTGTTCATTGTACTTGTGTCCATGCGTGAGGAAAAAGCGCTTGCCCTCGATGACGATCATGGCATAATCTCCTTGGCAAGGGAAATCCAGCAACATCTGATCGACTTCGGAATCGCAGTTGCCTCGCACACACACAATTCTGTCAGAATATTTGTTCAGGGTCTCGGCGATGGCTGGGGCATTCAAGCCTTCGGGCACTCCGTTGCGAGGTCCGTAATTGAGAAGATCGCCCAACACGATGAGCATGTCATAATGATTGGCTTCGTAGAATTTGAGCACTTGTTCGAGTCTTGGCAATGAGCCGTGTATGTCCGACAATACAAGATATTTCATTTCAGTTATGCAAATCTGTCCTACAAAAAAACTCCGCAAGGTCTATTTGCGGAGTTGGTCGTGATTCGACGGGGTCATTTAGTAGAGCATCACTAATGCCTGATGAATAATATTTGACTTAAAAATCAGAGGTATAAATAATTATACTTTTTATATCTCCATCAAACTGCTAATTTATACAATCTAAGACGAGGTGAGTACTTGCTTACCTCGTTTTTTTGTATTACTTTTGCACGGATTATCAAGGATCTACTATTATTTCTCTGCAAAAATAATTAGAATTTTTGATTTATCCAATAATTGATAACATAATATAAAAAAAAAATGAGTACATATTTAAAAATGTATTTGAATTGATAATAACATTTGACAAATGAACCAAACAAAGTATTCTATCCGCGTATATATTGATAAGGCTCATCCTTATGTAATGATTCGAGTTCGCTGGCTCAGTAGCACTCGTCAGACTTGTTTCTCTACGGGTATTAAGGCTGATGTGCTTGAACCTTGCCGGGACATAATCGAAGTAATGGACTAAAATTCGTCCGTCCCATTTCTCGTCATATATGGCTCTCATATCTTTATTTTTATCAATTCCCTACTTTCAGAATTCTGAATTACGGTCGTTGTGATTAATGATTCAACTTATCGTAGCCAGTGCCTGACAGGACCTTCGCGAAGAATATAGTTGAAGCATAACATCGGACGAAATAAAGATTATAAAGCCTATGATTACCTTACAAAAGTTCACAATAATTGTTAAAACTAACATAAATATGAAATTGGGTTCCAATTATATTGGAATAATAATATTATTATACTATCTTTGCACACTCTTTTATTATCTATGACAACATTCGTATCAGACGAAGAGCACTATGACGTAGTGCTTGAAAAGATACTCAATGCACAACATGTCCTCTGGATCGGCACGGCTGACATCAAGGACTTGTATGTGAAGAAAGGAAACGGCTCGCAGCCGCTTCTCGGAGCATTGTCTGATCTGCTGAAGAAAGGTGTGGAGATACGACTGATCCATGCCAAGGAGCCAGGTCCGAACTTCAGGGAGGACTTTGACAAGTACCCGATCCTGGCAGCGAATCTGGAAAGGGTACTCTGCAACAGGGTTCACTTCAAGATCATCGTCATCGACTGCGAATGGGTATATGTGGGTTCTGCTAACCTCACCGGTGCTGGTATGGGCATGAAGTCACCTCATAAACGCAACTTCGAGGCAGGAATCTTCACTGATGAGCCACACCTCGTAGATGGAGCGATGGAGGAGTTCGACCGAATCTGGCGAGGTGAGGAGTGCAAGAAGTGCGGACGTAAGGAGTTCTGCAGACCAACCTCGATGAGAGTGGCAGCAAGGATGGCATAACCATTTGGAAGATCTACAATATCCTGAAGGAGGTGGAATCCTCTTTCCGCTGTATGAAGACCGACCTCGACCTGCGTCCCGTCTATCATAAGAGTGACGTAGCCTGCCTTGCGCACCTGCA
>JAZQPJ010000074.1:0-26559 GCA_045628525.1 Bacteroidales bacterium | reverse complement strand
GCGAAGCTCTCGGCCACGTTCTGTGGGAGTTGAGGGGTTTGAGGGGTTTGAGGGGTTTGAGGGGTTTGAGGGAGTTGAGGGGTTTGAGGGGTTTGAAGGGTTTGAGGGAGTTGAGGGGTTTGAGGGGTCGATGGCACGGCGGCACGCTCCACGTAGGGCTGCTCAAAGAGGCCCACCTTATTGATATAGAGCATATAGTCCTTGCCGGGCAGGAAAGACACACGGTTGATGTCCTTCACGCTTCGGTCGGCATATTGCTCCATGCCGAACAGGGCGGCCAGGCGTGCCTGACAGTCAGCAATCCCTTCGCCATCGGCCAGCAGCGTCACCAGGCGCAGGCCCTCGCCACGAGGGGTGATGTGGGCCATGACGATGCGCAGCTCCTCCTCACGGCCGGCAATCTGGCTGTAGTAGAAGCTGCCGGGACTGACGGGCATGTGGTCCCAATCGTGCATGCAGAAGCCGCTGGCCACGGCCAGGCCGTTGTTCCTGGTGGGGCGCACGCCATTCTCGGGCATCAGGCAGCCGTAGATCACCACGGGCAGCTGGTGCTTCCACTGCGTCTTCTTCTCGGGGTCGGTTTCGGCCACGAGCTTCGCCATCGTCTCACACATCTGGGGCGAAGTCAGCAGCGAATCGAGCGACTCGGAGGTCAGCGGTTTCATGATTTTTGACTTGTGGGTATCCATGTACCCGATTTTGATAATTTGCTTTTCCATAGCGTTGAAACAGGGGGTGAATAAAATAATAGGAAGTTTAACATTTAGGTTGATGATCTCGTTCGTTCCAGGGCCTGCAGGACTCAGAATTCGCTTGCAAAGATACGGAAAAAAATCCATACGCCAAACACTTTTCCCATGGCGTGTGAATTAGTGTGGCATAATTTGAATTAGTGTGGCATAATATTTTTTGCAGCTCGAATTAGTGTGGCATAATTTTGAGGTGCTGCCCCGTGATCTCTCGGCATAATGGGCTTCAACCGGACAGGTCGAAAAAACACTGCCTCCCTCGGTCTTTTGCTTTCGCGGCGAAACGTAACATTTAACATTAACATTTACAGTGTAGGTTAATGTTAGAAAATGTTACGATTCTGTTCTATTATATATAATGTATATTTAAAACTCCTTAGAAATTTCCGGTAAAATTAACAACAAGGCGCACTGTAAATGTTATTGTTAATTGTTAAGCGAAATGGGTGTTTTGCCAAAAGCACCCTTGCTATTTTGGGAATCTGTCTGGGGTTCCAAAATGGGAATCTGTTGAGGAATGGGGGGTTCCAAAATGGGAATCTGTTGAGGAATGGGGGTTCCAAAATGGGAATCTGTTGAGGAAAAAGTTGCCACATTCTCTCCCCAGCGTTGGGAAAGCTTCGCGCGCGCTTGCGGCAAGGTCGCCCCAATGTGAGGAAAGCCTCGCGCACGCTTGCGGCAAGGTCGCCCCAACGTGTGGAAAGCCTCGCGCACGCTTGCGCCAAGGTTCCCCCAACGTGTGGAAAGCTTCGCGCACGCTTGCGCCAAGGTCGCCCAACGTGCAGGAAAGCTTCGCGCACGTTGCAGCAGCCCTTCCCACACGTTGGGAAGCCTTCGTGCACGCTTGCGCCATCGTTCCCCAACCCTTGGGACGCCATTGGAAGTACCCGGCGCTGGGAGGGAATGACAAAAAAGAGGGTTCTTATGACAAAAAATCGGTTTTGAAGAAAAAAAAATTGCCCGTTTTTTGAAATTTTCTGATAAAAGTACTATATTTTGTCAAGGTGTGCCATGTGTTTGTACATCTTGGCACTATTTTTGCACAACCAAATCTTAAAAAATATGCGAATGAGTACAGTAGGAAAGAAAACAAGTGTGAAAGGAATGAATGCTCTGCAGCTGGTGGAGCAAGTAGTGGAGATTACCAACGATCAGGAGAATCTGATGATCAGCAACGCCGCCAAGCCATACGTCAACGCGTTGTCGAAGAAGCTGGGGCTGACCCCGATGCAGGCCATGCTGCTGTCGGTGTTCGTGGACCAGTTCAACGACTCGCGCATCAACCTGCAGGACATCTCGCATCACTTCGATGTGCGGCCTATCCAGGTGCTCAATGTGCTTGACGAGATTGATGCCCTGGTAAAGCGCGGCGCCCTGATGCGGCGTAAGGACAGGGATGGCGATGTGACGTACCGCGTGCCCAACAAGGTGCTCGAACACCTGCGCCGCGACACCCTGCCCGAGCAGGAACCTATCGACAACCTCACGACGCAGGAATTTACAGACCTGATATTCAAGTATCTGGATATGCGCGATGAGGATGAGATCGAGGACGACGACCTCTATGCACAGATCCATGCCCTGATCGAGGGCAACCAGCATCTGCCCATCTGCCAGCGCCTGAAGGGCCTGATGCTGAAGGATTCGGACATGGTGCTCTATCTGGTGATGTGCATGCTGTATGTGTGCAACCACGATGACCACATCGGCCGCTGTGACATCGACGACTACTTCGATCGCCCGCACTTCCGCCGCCATGCCAACGAACTGGAGGAGGGCACGCATGTGCTGATGCAGAAGAAGCTGGTGGAGTATGCCAACGACGAGGGGCAGGTGGAGACCGACCGCTGGTGCATCACCAACTACACGAAGGAGGAGGTGCTGACGGACCTGCATCTGGCCACGAAGAAGGAGAACCGCGCCAATGTGACTCACCACGAGGACATTGCGCCCAAGAAATTATTTTATAACGCGCGCGTCACCAGGCAGGTGGACGAGCTGCAGAGCCTGCTCGAAGGCGAGCGTATGCAGCGTGTGATGGAGCGTATGAAGGCCAGGGGCATGCGTCGCGGCTTCACCTGCCTCTTCTACGGCAGCCCTGGCACGGGCAAGACCGAGACCGTGCAGCAGCTGGCCCGCCTCACGGGGCGCGACATCATGCTGGTGGATGTGCCCGGCATCCGCTCGAAGTGGGTGGGCGAGACGGAGCAGAACATCAAGGCGGTCTTTGAGCGCTATGGCAAGCTGGCGCGCAACAACGCGAAGGCGCCGATCCTGCTCTTCAACGAGGCCGATGCCCTGCTCAACAGGCGTGCCGAGGGCGCCACGGGCAGCGTGGATAAGATGGAGAACGCCATGCAGAACATCATCCTGCAGGAGATGGAGCAGCTGGAGGGCATCATGATAGCCACCACCAACCTGACGGGTTCGCTCGATGCCGCCTTCGAGCGCCGCTTCCTCTACAAGATCGAGTTCGAGAAGCCAAGCCCCGAGGAGCGCCGCCACATCTGGCAGGCCATGCTGCCCGACCTGAGCGATGCCGATGCCCTGATGCTGGCTTCGCGCTTCGACTTCAGCGGCGGCCAGATCGAGAATATCGCCCGCAAGCGCATCGTGAGCGACATCCTGGCCGACCGTGACCAGCTTGACCTTGATGCCATCGTGGAGAGCTGCCAGACGGAATCGCTGGGCAAGGGCTCGGGCAGGAAGATCGGATTTAGCTAAACGACGAGCACTTTTTTTCGGGCTTGTTGCAATACGAATAGTGGGTGGGAACTTGTTGTTCCACCCACTATTTTACGTTTATCATCTTGTGTGTCTGCAGCGACAGCCGCCACTTGGGGTGCTGCAGTATGTAGTCGATGGTCTGGTCGAGGATCTGGCGGTTGCGCACAGGATCGCCCGTGTCGCAGGGCTGGAGGCAGAAGGCCTTGGGCTGCGGCACGAGGTGGTCGTACGGCGTGAGGTCCTGCCCCTGATAGACCACCTTCAGCTCGTCGATGCGCTGGATGTGCAGCGCCGCGTGCTTGGGCGAACAGGTGACCCAGTGGATGGGGCCTTCGGGCAGCGGGTGGGTGCCGTTGGTCTCGATGTGCACCAGGCGCTGATGGTCGCTCAGGGCCTGGAGCAGCGAGGTGGTGAGCTGCAGGGTGGGCTCGCCACCCGTGAGGATGACGTGCTCGGTGGGGTAGGCGAGGACGCGCTCCAGGATCTCGTCCTCGGTCATCTCGCTGTAGGTGTCGAACTCCGTGTCGCAGAACGAGCAGCGGAGGTTGCAGCCAGCCAGACGCACGAAGACGGCAGGTACGCCGGTGTATTGGCCCTCGCCTTGCAGGGAATAGAAGATTTCGTTGACGCGCATGGCGATTAAGCAATGAGGTGTTAGGAATCAGGAGGTTACTCGTCGCGCTCGTAGGTGGCTATGTTGCCGGTGCTCTCCTGCACGTCGGCCCTGTAGCAGTTGGGCACGGTCTCCACGATCCAGTGGGCGATGTTCTCGGCCGTGGGGTTGAAGGGCAGCACCTGGTTGAGGTCCTGATGGTCGAGGCGGCCGTGCACGAGCTGCTTCACCTCGGTGAAATCGACCACCATGCCGTCGTCGTTCAGCTCCTTTGCCTTGCAATATACGGTGATGATCCAGTTGTGGCCGTGCAGGTTCTCGCACTTGCTCTGGTGGGAGAGGCGCAGGTAGTGGCTACCAGAGATCTCCATTTGCTTCTTGATGTAGTACATATTGTTCTGATTGATTTTTTTTCGATGATTCGATGATTCGATGATTCGAGATTTCGATGATTCGATGATTCGAGGTTTCGATTGGAATCGTTGGTCGGGGGGGGGGGCTTCATGCCTTAGTCCTCCGACTGCTCGTCGAGGTGTCCTTCCCACAGATAGTGGCGGGTTTCGCGCACCAGCACGCCGCTGAGGGCGATGAGGCAGATGAGGTTGGGGATGGCCATGAGGGCGTTGGTGGCGTCGCCGAAGTTCCAGACCACCTCCAGGGCGCGTGTGGCGCCGAAGTAGGTGCCGATGGTGATGAGCAGGCGGTAGATGTAGCGCCCCAGGCGGCCGTAGGGACCGCAGAGGTATTCGAGCGCCTTCTCGCCATAGTAGCTCCAGCCCAGGATGGTGCTGAAGGCGAAGGTGAACACGGCGATGGAGAGGATGACCGAACCGAGGTTGATGCCCTGTATGACGATCGGGATCTGTTCGAAGGCACGCTTGGTCAATGCCGCCGATGCCGAGGAATCGACACCGTTGTCGGCCAGGATGGTGGTGACGAGCACAAGGCCGGTCATGGCGCAGATCACCACAGTGTCCCAGAAGACCGAGGTGGACGATACCAAGGCCTGACGCACAGGGTTCTTGGTGCGGGCAGCAGCAGCGACGATGGGCGCGGAGCCGAGGCCTGCCTCATTGGAGAAGAGACCGCGTGCGATGCCGAAGCGCATGGCCATCATGAGCGTCGAACCGATGAAACCGCCCGTGGCTGCCTGTGTGGTGAAGGCGCTCTGGACGATGACCTTGAAGGCCTCAGGCAGGTATTCGGCATTGAGCATCAGCAGCACGAGGCAGCCGATGATGTAGAACACGGCCATGAAGGGCACCAGCACTTCGCACACCTTGGCAATGCCTTTGACGCCGAAGATCACCACCGAGCCGATGAGCACAGCCAGCACGATGCCCACCCAGGTGGCGTCCCAGCCGAAGCTCTCCTGTGCCATGGTGGCGATGGCGTTGCTCTGGATGGTGCAGCCGATGCCGAACGATGCCAGGAAGGCGAACAACGCGAACAGCACGGCCAGCCACTTGCACTTCATGCCGCGCTCGATGGCGTACATCGGGCCGCCCAGCATCTTGCCGTTGGGCATGCGCACACGGTATTTGATCGAGAGCAGACCCTCGGCATATTTGGTGGCAATGCCCAGCACGCCGGTGATCCAGCACCAGAGGATGGCACCCGGGCCGCCCATGGTGACCGCTGTGGCCACGCCGATGATGTTGCCTGTGCCGATGGTGGCAGCCAGGCCCGTGGCCAATGCCGAGAACTGCGAGACGTCGCCCTGCGAGGCAGGATCCTTCTCAACCGAGAGGCGGATGGCCTTGCCCAGATGCCGCTGCGGAAAGCGCAGACGGATGGTGAGATAGAGATGCGTGCCCACCAGCAGGATGATCATGGGCCATCCCCAGAGGTAGCTGTTCAGTAGGTTGAGTATTTCGTTCATTGACCGATAGAGAATAACCAAAGATGAATAATGACGCAAAAAGCGGGTGCAAAGATAATGATTCTGCATGAGATGAGCAACAAATAGTGGCAAAAAGTCATTTTCCTGCATTCTTTTTTTGCCCATTTACACATTATTTATTATCTTTGCATCCCAATACGTAATCTGTAATTCGTAATCTGTAATCACTCAAATATGCAGAAACTCACCATACTCCTTGGCCCCACTGCCGTGGGCAAGACCGAAATGGCCCTCACGATGGCCGGGGAGATGCATTGCCCCATTCTGAGCTGTGACTCGCGCCAGATCTATCGCGACCTGCCCATCTGCACCGCCGCCCCCACGATGGACGAGCGGCAGCGCGTCACGCACTATTTCGTGGGCACGCACGGGCTGGAGGAGCGCTACAGTGCAGCACAGTATGAGCGCGACGTGCTCGACCTGCTGGCTGCCCACCCGGAGCAGAACTTCCTGATGACAGGCGGCTCGATGATGTATATCGATGCTGTAGTCAAGGGCATCGATGACATGCCCGATGCCGATCCGCTGATTCGCCAACGCCTGCGTCAGCAGCTCGAGGCAGAGGGAATCGGGGCGTTGCTGGAGCAGTTGCGTGTGCTGGATCCCCTCTATTACGAGCGTGTGGACCGATGCAATACGCAACGTGTGCTGCATGGGCTGGAGATGTGCCTCACCACGGGACGGCCTTTCAGCTCGTTCCACACCGGGCAGCCGAAGGAGCGCCCCTTCGACATCGAAATCATTGGCTTGCGTCGTGAGCGTGCTGAGCTCTACCGCCGCATCGACCGCCGTGTCGACAGGATGTTCGAACAGGGCATGATCGACGAGACACGCTGCATCTATCAGCAGTATCGCGACACCGTCGAGGAACAGCTTGCCCAGGTGGTGCGCAATCCAGGCCCCACACAGGC
Organism: Bacteroidales bacterium; assembly: GCA_045628525.1. Classification (GTDB taxonomy): domain Bacteria; phylum Bacteroidota; class Bacteroidia; order Bacteroidales; family UBA3663; genus Liminaster. Next base: position 19,656 of record JAZQPJ010000074.1, on the reverse strand, counting down.
GCAGCCCATCCCCAATCTGCTGCCAGCGGCACTCAACACCGTCGGCCTGAAGGAGATGCTGCTGCACTTTGCCGGCATCTATTCACTCGATCAGGCACGCGAACGTATCTGTCACAATACACATGTCTATTCCAAGAAACAGATGACGTGGTTCAATCGTAATCCTGCCATCCGGTGGGTATTGCTTGATTAACAAAACAAGTTTGCAGACAAAAAAAATGCCCCGCAGAAATGCGGGGCTGTCCATTTTATGAGAATTTGGTTGTGATATCAAAGATATCCAGTTTTTCAGGTATTAGATTTAAGGTCCCAAAGAAACTACTTTTGTTGCGTTATTTAAGGTATTGTGTTTTCTGGTTGTGTTATTTAAGGTACTGCAAAGGTAGGGCTTTTATTTGAGACCTCCAAATTTTTTTATGAGTTTTTTGCAATGTAATCGGTTGCGCGATGGCAATATTTTTTCAAAATATGTTGGACAACATAAAAAAACGATACTAAGTTTGCAAAAAGTTCGTAAAATCTGTTAATCAGCATCGACGCTGGGGCGGACGGGAACCCTGTGTAGGGTGTGAACGTAAATCCAGCGAATCACATAGAAACTGAAGATGCCGACCAGCAACCCCCCTACGATGTCGCCAGGATAGTGTACGCCCAGATAGATGCGGCTGTAGCAGTTGAGTAGCGCCCATGCTATGAGCAGCGAGGCCATGATGAAAAAACGTCGTTCCTGCGACCAGCTTAGTCGGGTAAAAAGACGTTGAGCCACAGGGCTGGCCTTGTGCCACAGAAGGTAGGAGATCCAGAGAGCCATGGCGATGGAGTTGGAGGCATGGCTCGATACGAAGCCGAAGCGTCCGCCGTGATAGCCGTTGACAAAGTGCAGCTGCTCAGAGAAACCCGGTGTGTGACTTGGACGCAAGCGGCTTGCCCAGGGCTTGATGAGGCCCGAACTGATCTGGTCAGACAGCGTAATCAGCAGCACGGTGAGCAATATCAGCAATGCCAGATGCCAGTAGGCGTGATGGCGGTCATCCCTGCGGCATTTCAGCACCATCAGCACCACGAGCAGCAGATAGAGGGGCAGCCACGTCCACTTGCCGCTGTAGAGGAACCACAGCTGGTCGAAGAACGCACCGCCATCGTAATTGAGCTGGAGCATCAGCGCCTTATCCCATTGGTCAAGAAGGTCGAACATTTCGTATTTATATTTTTACTATTTGGCTGTTGTTTTTCAAGTCGTCGAGGTGCCGAGGTGTCGATGATACAGTTTAATCCACTGCCCAGTTCTTGTCGAACAGCTCAAAGGGGCCGTCATAGTTCATGTCTTCGTCCAGTGGCAGGTCGATCATGTAGTTGAGGCTTCCGTTCCTGGCGGTGAGTTTGCTGTCGCGCAGCCAGGGATTGAACTCCTTGACTTGATAGAAAGTTGTGCCCTGGAGCTTGGCCCAGGCAGCCAGATCGGCAATCGACGAGCTGACGCGTACCTGACGCGTACGGATTGGACGATAGAACTGATCTGCATAGAGCACGAAGCCATAGCGGTATGGATCGCGGAACACCTCCTTCATGGCCATGATCCTAAACATGTAGCGCGATGTCTCTTCGGGCAGGAACAGATCCATTGGATCAGACACCTGCTGGGCAGTGAGGCGCTTCTGGATACCGCCCATGCCGGCATTGTAGGAGGCAGCTACGGCCATCCAGTCACCAAAGCGATTGTAGGCATCCTTGAGGTAACGGCAGGCAGCACGTGTGGCCTTGACGGTATGGTAGCGCTCGTCCACCTCATCGTTCACCACCAGGCCGTACTGGCGCCCCGTTTCGGACATGAACTGCCACAAACCCGCAGCCTTGGCAGGCGAGAGGGCTCGCTGGTTGAGCGATGACTCGATGCAGCACAGATAGATGAAGTCGGCTGGCACGCCCTCCTCCTCGAGGATAGGCATCATGATGGGAAACAGACGGTTGGCACGCTTCAGGGTGAGCAATGTGCTATTGTGCGTGTAGCAGAAGTTGGTCAGCTCGCGCTCATAACGTTCGTGCAGATCCCAACGGGTGAGGTCGATGGTCTTGCCAAAGATCTGTTGCTTGCTTTCGAAGCGTGGCGTGGCCGAGAATGACTGCATGATGGGCAGTTCGGGCTTGGCATGATCACTACGTGATGCGGCCATGAAACCGACGGAAGCGGCCAGTAGGAGAGAAGCTGAGAGGAGGAAATATCGCATTGTTTTCGATTACTTTTTTCCATCATAGGATTCAAGAGAAATCCACTCAGGAAGTTAAAATGAGAATTTCTTATCAAAGAGAATAAAAAATTATTGTCTGTTGTTCTCTTTCGCCTTGAGCACATTCACCGCACCACGCTCGATGTAGCGATGGCCCTCGGTGCCTTCGGCCTTAATAATATAATAGTACGCACCCGTAGGCACCACACTGCCGCCATAGGTGCCGTCCCAGCCCTCCGATGGGTCGGTGGTGTGGTAAAGCTCCTGCCCCCAGCGGTTATAGACGAGCATCTCGAACGAAACGAGCGACTTGTACTTCACCTTGAACACGCGATTCTTGCCCGATGGCGAGTCGGGTGTGATCACGTTGGGAATCTCGAGCATTGACTCTGTCACCTGTATCTGGTAGGGTTCATGAGTGGAGTAGTGCAGCGTGTCGGTCAGCAGGTTGTTGCCCGTGGGGCTGTAGGGCACGTCGGCCTGAAAGCGCACATAATAGGTGCCCGCTTCGTCGAACTCGTAGTCGATCGTGGCTGTGCGTCCGTCTGGTTCCAGCGCATGGAACTGGTCGATGAGCGATGCGAAGGTGTTCTCGCCCGAAATCTCCCAGCTCACGTAAGTGGGCTGATTGAGCACCTGCGCCTCGAAGTGCACCACGAAGGGGCCTGGACCCACAAATGTGTGCCCGGTGACACGTACCGAATCGGCCAGATTGTCGATGTAGCCCACTGGGTCGGTCCAGGCCGTGTCGGTCAGCACGATGCCTTCGGCTTCGCCATGCTGTGTACGTGGAAAAGCCGTCAGAACCATCAGGGAGAGACATATTGTAAATAAAAATCTTTGCATCATAGGGAAATTTCTTGGGCTGGATATCGGCTCCATCTCAGAAATCAAAGGAAAAAAACTTAGAACTTATCCGTCACACGTGCGAATGCCGGAGCATTGAATGGGCAGAACTCGCCGTCCTGATACTTGTAGTGGCCCACGATTCCGATCATGGCGGCATTGTCGGTAGTGAACTTGAATGGCGGCAGGAACACCTTCCAGCCGTACTTCTCGCCCAGGGCTGTGAGGCCGTCGCGCACGCCGCTGTTGGCCGACACACCGCCCGACACAGCCACCTGCCTGATGCCCGTCTCCTTGACGGCCTTCTTGAGCTTGTCCATCAGGATGTCCACAATGGTCTTCTGCAGCGAGGCGCAGAGGTCGGCCTTGTTTTCCTCGATGAAGTTAGGGTTCTCCTTCAGCGCATCGCGTAGTGTGTAGAGGAAAGAGGTCTTGAGTCCAGAGAATGAATAGTCAAGGCCTGGAATGTGTGGCTTGGCAAACTGGAAGCGCTTCGGATCGCCTTCGTTGGCCAGACGGTTGATGACGGGGCCGCCGGGATAGCCCATGCCCATCACCTTGGCGCACTTGTCGAACGCCTCGCCAGCCGCATCGTCGATGGTCTGGCCGATCACCTCCATGTCCTTGTAGCTGTTTACGCGGATGATCTGCGAGTTGCCGCCCGAGACGAGCAGGCACAGGAAAGGGAACGAAGGCAGCTCCTTGGGCAAAACCTCCAGTTCATCACCTGCCTCGATGGATTCAGGCGTGGCCTCGCGTACAAAGTGTGCCATCACGTGACCCTGCAGATGGTTCACCTCAATCATCGGGATGTTCAATGCCGAAGCCAGGCCCTTGGCAAAGCTGAGACCTACCAGGAGCGACCCCATCAGGCCTGGACCGCGGGTGAAAGCGATGGCGGTGAGATCTTCAGGTTTCAGTCCTGCACGACGGATGGCCTCGCTCACCACTGGTACGATATTTTGCTGATGGGCGCGGCTGGCAAGTTCTGGAACCACGCCACCGTAGGCCTCATGAACAGCTTGGCTGGCAATGACGTTACTCAGCATCACGCCGTCGCGAAGCACGGAGGCCGAAGTGTCGTCGCATGACGACTCAATGCCCAGTATGATTGTACTCATATATTCTTTACTTGTGTTATTAGTCTGTAAATCTATGTTTTCAAACGTGCAAAGATAGCAATTATTTTGCAATCCGCCAAAAGAAATGCAAAAAAAACGTGCTAAGTGCAGAAAACATGGCTGCAGACATGCCATTCACCGAGGGATTGTCATCCGCAAAGTGTGGAAAACAAACACGCCACGGCTCATGAGGTGAGTCGTGGCGATCTGATTTATAAGGGTGTCGTTTACAGCGTCACTCCATTCTTGAAGATTGAGATCTCGTGAATGCCAGCCTTCTCGTTGTTGGTGAGTTCGCCGCTGGCTACACGGAGGATCTTCTGGGTGAATTCCTGTACGGTTTCATCCATGGTTTTGTCTTCGGCCAGGACACCGGCGTTGAAGTCGATCCAGGTAGGCTTGCGTTGGGCGAGGCCTGAGTTGGTGCTGACCTTCATGGTGGGGACGAAGGTGCCGAACGGGGTGCCACGGCCGGTGGTGAAGAGGACGAGCTGGCAGCCGGCAGCAGCGAGGGCGGTGGCGGCTACGAGGTCGTTGCCTGGGGCAGAGAGGAGGTTGAGGCCGTTGTGCTCAAGGCGTTCGCCATACTCCATCACGCCACAAACGACGCTCTTGCCCGACTTCTGGGTGCAGCCGAGGGCTTTCTCCTCAAGGGTCGAGATACCGCCTGCCTTGTTGCCTGGGCTTGGATTCTCGCCACAAGGCTCGCCATGGCTGAGGAAGTAGTTCTTGAAGTTGTTGATGAGCGAGATGGTCTGGTTGAGCAGTTCCTTCGAGCCGCAACGCTCCATGAGGATGGTCTCGGCACCGAACATCTCAGGTACCTCGGTAAGAATGGTGGTACCGCCCTGGGTCTCGCAGAGGAAATCAGAGAAAGCACCGAGCAACGGATTGGCCGTAATGCCCGAGAAGCCGTCCGAACCACCGCACTTGAGGCCGACGCGCAACTTCGAGGCAGGCTGGGTGGTGCGCTTGTCCTGCTGAGCCTTCTGCACGAGCTCTTTGAGCAACGAGACACCGTATGGCACCTCATCGCCTTGCACCTCCTGGCAGATCATGAACTTCACGCGATCCTTATTATATTCGCCACAGAACTCCTCGAAGACGCGAGGCTGGTTGTTCTCGCAACCGAGACCAACGACAAGGATGGCACCGGCATTGGGGTGGTGCACCATGTCGCGGAGGATCTTCTTGGTGTTCTCGTGATCCTCTGAGAGCTGTGAGCAGCCGAAGTTGTGTGGGAAGTGGAAGATGCCGTCGATGCCAGGGATTTCGTTGCCGAGCTCCTTCTTGGTCTGCTCGACGATCTGCTTGATGATACCATTGACACAGCCGACGGTAGGGATGACCCACACCTCGTTGCGGATGCCGACCTGACCATCAGCACGCTCGTAACCCTCGAAGGTGAGCTGCTCGCCGCTTGGCTCGCACTTGGTGAGACCCTTGAGTTGGATGTCCGAGTAGTCGAGGGTGCCAGCGAGGTTGGTCTTGATGTCGTCGTGATCCATATAGCTGCCCTTCTTCACGGCATGACGTGCATGACCGATAGGGAAGCCGTACTTGATGATATTCTCGCCCTCGGCGAAGTCCTTCAAGGCGCACTTGTGGCCGGCGGGAACGTCGGTGAGGAGGGTTACTTCTGTGCCGTCAACATTGAGCGTAGTACCAGCCGAGAGAGGGCTAATGGCTACAAAAACGTTATCAGCGGGATTGATTTTCAAAAACTCTTTCATGGGAAATAGTTGGTTGTGAAACAAACGTCCGAAGCTGGTCTCGCCCAACTTCGGACGTTTTATGTTGCGTCGCGGAGCTAACTGTTTAACTCTTTAACTGTTTAACTCTTTAACTTCAAGTCAATTTTACAGAATTGACTTAACGGTTTCCTTCATACCCTTCTCCTGAATACTGTTCAGGAACTCGGTAACCATATCGGTGAGGCCAGGGATCTCGTTGAGGTTCTGCTTTGACTCCTTCCAGATGACGTCGGTAGCAGCGAGGACACCCTCAGCCACCTTGCGGGTGTCACCGGTAGCCCAGAGCTGGGTGAGGCGATCCATGATCTCCTGAGCGTCATTTGGCTGGATAGGAGCACCATCGGCACGTGTGCCACCCTTATAATAAGTAATGATAGCAGCGAGGCCGAGTACGAGGCCCTTAGGAAGCTCGCCGTTGCGCTCGAGGTAAACCTTGAGACCTGGGAGGTCGCGAGTCTCGAACTTAGGGAATGAGTTGAGCATGATGCTGGTAACAGCGTGGTCAACGTATGGGTTGTCGAAGCGCTCGAGAACGTCAGCACCGAACTGCTTGAGCTCCTCCATTGGGAGGTTGAGGGTCTGCATGAGCTCATCGAACTGTACCTTCTTGATGTACTGGCCGACTACCTTGTCGTGGAGTGCATCGCGAACGATGTTGATGCCAGAGAGGTAAGCGACTGGAGAAAGCACGGTGTGAGGGCCGTTGAGGAGGGTAACCTTACGCTCGTGGTAAGGAGCCTCAGACTCAGCGATGAGTACGTGGAGACCAGCCTGATCAGCTGGGAACTCCTTGCGGAGCTGAGCGATAGACATATTGGTTGGCTTCTCGATCACCCAGAGGTGGAAGATCTCGGCCTGAACCATCAGGTTGTCAGCATAGCCGGCACGCTTCTGGAGCTTGGCGATGTCCTTGCGTGGGAAACCAGGAACGATGCGGTCCACGAGGGTGGCGCAAACGTAGCAGTACTTGGTGAACCAGTTCTTGAACTTCTCATAGTCCTTGCCGAAGTCGTCCTTCCAGAGCTCGATGTACTGGAAGATGCACTCCTTGAGGTGATGGCCGTTGAGGAAGATCAGCTCGCAAGGCATGATGATGAGGCCCTTCTTAGGATCGCCATTGAAGGTCTTGAAGCGACGATAGAGGAGCTGGGTAAGCTTGCCAGGGTATGAAGAGGCTGGAGCGTCAGAGAACTTGCAGTTTGGATCGAAGGTGATGCCGGCCTCGGTGGTGTTCGAAATGACGAAACGGATCTCAGGCTGATCGGCCAGAGCCATGAAGGCAGCATTCTGAGAATAAGGATTGAGTGCACGGCTGATGACATCCACGCGGTCGAGCTGATCGACTGGCTTGCCCTCCTGACGGCCCTGGAGATTGACGTGATAGAGACAGTCCTGACCATTGAGCCACTCCACCATACCGCGGTCGATAGGCTGAACGACAACGACAGAGGCGTTGAAGTTGGTCTTCTTGTTCATGTTCCAGATGATCCAGTCAACAAATGCACGGAGGAAGTTGCCCTCACCAAACTGGATGATCTTCTCGGGAGCCACACTCTTAGGTGCGGTCTGCTTGTTTAATGCTTTCATCGAAATATAAAATAAAGTTAGTAAAAATGTGTTTTTTGTCGAAAGATTTATTGCTTTTTCGTGTGCAAAGATACTAATATTATTTTCAAATCAAAAAAAAATAGCAGTTTTTTTGCAAGAAATAAAAAAAAATTGTATCTTCGCCCCGTGAAAATCCCAAAAACACAAAAAATATCTTATACTAACCACATAAATTCTTACTACAATGAAACCTTTCATGGATGAAAACTTCCTGTTGCAGACAGAGACTGCCCAGAAGTTGTACCACGAGCATGCGGCCAAGATGCCGATCATCGATTACCACTGTCACCTTATTCCCAAGATGGTTGCCGAGAACAAGCGTTTCGAGTCGATCGCACAGATCTGGCTCATGGGCGACCACTATAAGTGGCGTGCCATGCGTTCGAATGGCGTGGACGAGCGTTTCTGCACCGGTCCTGACACCACCGACTGGGAGAAGTTCGAGAAGTGGGCCGAGACCGTGCCTTACACCTTCCGCAACCCATTGTACCACTGGACCCACCTCGAGCTCAAGACCGCTTTTGGCATCGACAAGCGCCTGAACCCTGAGACCGCCCGCGAAATCTACGACCAGTGCAACGACATGATCGCCAACGATCCTAAGTTCTGCCCACGCGGCATGATGGAGCACTACAACGTGAAGGTGGTATGTACCACCGACGATCCTGCCGACTCGCTGGAGTACCACAAGGTAGTGAAGGACGATCCAACTGCCAAGACCCGTATGCTCCCAACCTGGCGCCCTGATGCAGGTATGAACATTGAGGCTGCCACCTGGAAGGGCTACATCGAGAAGCTCTCGGAGGTTGCTGGCATTGAGATCAAGGACTTTACCACCCTCAATGAGGCTCTCCAGAAACGTCACGACTTCTTTGCCGAGATGGGCTGCCGCCTGTCTGACCATGGCATCGAGGAGTTCTACGACGAGCCATACACCGCAGCTGAAATCGACGCTATTATGCAGAAGGCTCTCGTAGGCCAGACTCCAACCGTGGAGGAGCAGCGCAAGTACAAGCATGCCTACATGCACGAGCAGGGCATCATGGACTACAACGCAGGCTGGACCCAGCAGTACCACTATGGCGCCATCCGTAACAACAACTCGAAGATGTTTGCCAAGCTCGGTGCCGACACCGGCTTCGACTCTATCGGCGAGTTCACCACAGCCAAGGCCATGAGCCACTTCCTCGACGAGCTCAATGCTGACGGCAAGTTGGCCAAGACCATCCTTTACAACCTCAACCCATGTGCCAATGAGGTGATCGCCACCATGCTCGGCAACTTCCAGGACGGTTCAGTTGCTGGCAAGATCCAGTTCGGTTCAGGCTGGTGGTTCCTGGATCAGAAGGACGGTATGGAGAAGCAGATGAACGCCCTCTCAGTGCTCGGCCTGCTCTCACGCTTTGTAGGTATGCTCACCGACTCACGTTCGTTCCTCTCATATCCTCGTCACGAGTACTTCCGCCGCACCCTCTGCAACCTCGTCGGCAACGACATCGAGGCCGGCCTCATCCCATACACCGGCTATGAGGAGCAGCGCGTCAACCAGATGATCGAGGACATTTGCTACAACAACGCTAACTCGTTCTTCAAGTTCTGATTTTTGTTAACACATTAACAAATAAACTAACTTTACATCTTATATATATTATGGCTAAGATTATTACCTTGGGCGAGATCATGCTTCGCCTTTCTCCAAATGGTCAGGATCGTTTCATCCAGACCGACGTGTTCCGTATCATCCCTGGCGGTGGTGAGGCTAACGTTGCAGTAAGCTGCGCAAACTATGGCCACGATGCCTATCTCGTAACCAAGCTGCCAAAGCACGAGATCGGTCAGATCGCTGTCAACTCACTCCGTCGCTATGGCGTCAACACCCAGTACATCGCCCGTGGCGGTGACCGTGTAGGTCTCTACTACTGTGAGACTGGTGCTTCAATGCGTCCTTCAAAGGTTATCTACGATCGCGCTAACTCTGCCATCGCTGAGGCTAACCCAGAAGATTTCGACTTCGATGCAATCATGGAGGGCGCAGACTGGTTCCACTGGTCAGGCATTACCCCTGCTATCTCTGATAAGGCTGCTGAACTCACCAAGCTCGCTTGCGAGGCTGCAAAGCGTCACGGCGTTACCGTATCGGTTGACCTCAACTTCCGCAAGAAGCTGTGGACCTCAGAGAAGGCAATCTCTATCATGCGTCCTTTGATGCAGTATGTTGACGTATGCATTGGCAACGAGGAGGATGCAGAGCTCTGCCTCGGCTTCAAGCCAGATGCTGACGTAGAGGGCGGCGAGACCAATGCTGCTGGCTACGAGGGCATCTTCAAGCAGATGAAGGAGCAGTTCGGCTTCAAGTATGTTGTTTCTACCCTCCGCGAGTCGTTCAGCGCTACACACAATGGCTGGAAGGCTCTCATTTACAACGGCGAGGAGTTCTATCAGTCAAAGCGCTACGATGTGAACCCAATCATCGACCGCGTAGGTGGTGGCGACTCATTCTCTGGTGGCCTGATCCACGGCCTTCTCACCAAGCCAACCCAGGGCGAGGCTCTCGAGTTCGCTGTTGCTGCATCTGCTCTCAAGCACACTATCAATGGTGACTACAACTTGGTTTCTGTAGCAGAAGTAGAAGCACTTGCTGGTGGTTCGGCAAACGGCCGTGTTCAGCGCTAATTTTTAATTTGACTTATCAATGGCAAAGTTCGATAAATTTCAGGTGATGGCCAAGATCGCTGCCGCACCTATGGTTCCAGTTTTCTATCACAAGGACGCTGAGGTATGTAAGAATGTCATCAAGGCTTGCTACGAAGGTGGCGTTCGCGCATTTGAGTTCACCAACCGTGGTGACTTCGCTCATGAGGTATTCGGCGAGCTCTCAAAGTGGGCTGCTAAGGAGTGCCCAGAGTTGGCTCTTGGTATCGGTTCTGTAGTCGATGCTCCTACCGCTGCTCTCTACATGCAGCTCGGTGCCAACTTCGTTGTTGGTCCATTGTTCAACCCAGATGTAGCTGTTGTCTGCAATCGTCGTTGCGTAACTTACTGCCCAGGTTGCTTGACCCCATCGGAGATCGGCAAGGCTCAGGAGGTAGGTTGCGACTTCACCAAGGTATTCCCTGGCGACGTTGTTGGTCCAAACCTCATCAAGGGCTTGATGGCTCCAATGCCTTGGTCGAAGATCATGGTTACTGGTGGCGTAGCTCCTGAGGCTGACAACCTGAAGAAGTGGTTCGATGCTGGTGTTTTCTGCGTAGGTATGGGCTCTAAGCTCTTCCCTAAGGACAAGGTTGCCGAGGGCGATTGGGCATACGTGACCAACAAGTGCAAGGAGTGCTTCGACGCTATTGCAACCTTCAAGAAGTAAATTTATGGAATTGTCATATCATTCCAATGCCTCAAAATGCTTTGGAATGATATGTCGTTTTATTCACAATCCAATATCATATTAAAATATGAGTAATACAAAAGGCGTGATGAGCAACTGGCGCTGGTACCTCTGCGCATTGCTTTTTGTCGCTACCACCGTCAACTATATGGACCGCCAGGTGCTCTCAATGACCTGGAAGGAGTTCATTGCACCAGAGTTCCACTGGACAGATGAGAACTATGGTCAAATCACAGCATTCTTCTCGGTAGTCTATGCATGCATCTCGATTTTTGCAGGCAAGTTCATTGACTGGATGGGCACAAAGAAGGGTTATCTCTGGGCCATCGGCATCTGGAGCCTCGGCGCTTGCCTCCATGCAGGCTGCGGTTGGGCTACCGTTCAGTTCGGCAGCTTCCCAGGCGTAGAGACCTCTGCTGACTTGATCAAGGCTACGGGCGATGCCGCTGTCATGATTGCCACCATGTCGGTTTATCTGTTCATCGTCTGCCGTACCGTTCTAGCTCTCGGTGAGGCTGGCAACTTCCCTGCCGCTATCAAGGTGACAGCTGAGTACTTCCCTAAGAAGGACCGTGCTTTCGCTACCTCTATTTTCAATGCTGGTGCATCAGTAGGTGCTCTTGCAGCTCCTCTTACCATCCCTGCACTCGCTGCAGCTTACGGTTGGGAGATGGCCTTCATCATCATCGGTGGTCTGGGCTTCATCTGGATGTTCTTCTGGGCATTCATGTACGAGACTCCTGGCAAGTGCAAGCATGTCAACGCTGCTGAGCTCGCCTACATCAATCAGGACGAGGCTGCTGAGACAGCTGCCAAGTCTGTTGATGCAGCTCCTGCTGTGGAGAAGACCATCCCAATGCTCAAGTGCTTCACCTTCAAGCAGACATGGGCATTTTTGGCTGGTAAGTTCTTTACGGACGGTGTATGGTGGTTCTTCCTGTTCTGGGCTCCTTCTTACTTCCAGGATCAGTTCGGCTATAAGGCGTCTTCACCTATGGGTCAGGCCCTTATCTTCACCCTCTATCTCATAGTTACCGTCATCTCGATTGGTGGTGGCTATCTGCCAAAAATCTTTGTCGAGAAGAAAGGTATGGAGCCATACGCAGGCCGTATGCGTGCCATGTTGATTTTCGCATTCTTCCCAATCTTTGCATTGTTCGCACAGCCACTCGGTGCATATTCTGCGTGGTGGCCTGCTGTAATTATCGGTTTGGCAGGTGCGGGTCACCAGGCCTGGTCGGCTAACCTCTATTCAACCATTGGTGACATGTTCCCTAAGAGCACTGTTGCTACTATTACAGGTATTGGTACTCTTGCAGGTGGTATTGGCTCAGCTCTCATCAACTGGGGTTCTGGTGGCCTCTTCACCTATGCTTGTGGAACATTCAGCCTGAATGGTGTGGAATATGCATTGAATGCAGATAAATTTAAGGAGATTGTTGGTACTGATGTCAATACAATTGGTTGGACATCGCAACAGTTTATCGAGTATGCAAAGGGACTCGGTGGCGAAATTACTAGAATGCCAATGGAGGCTTTAGGCTTTGAACATAAGCCTGCAGGCTTTATGATCGTATTCTGCGTCTGTGCAGTGGCTTATCTTATCGCATGGTCTATCATGAAGACCCTTGTTCCAAAGTACAAGAAGATTGAGGCCTGATTCTCTGCACATCACAATGTGGCATATTCGCCACACCAATAATATTGAAAGAGCCCGCTTTCCCAAGCGAGCTCTTTCATTCATTTAGTACCAACTATTTCTTCTTAAACTTGTGTTTTTGCGGTGCAAAGGTAGGGCTTTTTTCTTGCACTTGCAATACCGACTTTTTGGTATTTTGCAGTTTTTGACCTCTTTTTGAGCCAACTTCTTGCAGATTTCGAAAAAAAAATGTACCTTTGCAGCATGAAAAACGATAAAAAACTCATTGCAATACTCACTTTTTTTGCGTTGAACGTCATTTTCGGCATGGCGGCAACGTCGCATATCTATGTGTCGCCTACGGGTAGTGATCTGTCTGATGGTGGCAAGAAGGCTCCACTCAAAACTCCTGCACACGCATTGGTCAAGGCACGTCAGATGCATAAGCGTGATACTGTCTTTATCCATCTGGCCGATGGCGTGTATCTGCTCGACGAACCATTGCGTCTGCGTACAGAGGATAGTGGTTCGTCCGAGTCGCCGCTTGTCATCGTTGCTGACCATCCCGGAAAGGCCATTTTGAGCAGTGGCAAGCAGCTTGAGATGAAAGAGCGTACCGTAGGCCTGAGCTGGTGGAAGGAGCAACCAGTGGTGGGTAACCACACGCTGGAGGTGCGACAGTTGTGGCGCGGTGGCGAAAAGGTGCCGCATGCCAGTTTGGTGCCGCTTGATAGCCTGATTGAAATTTCTGGTTTCTCACGTGAACGACAGGAGTTGTGGATTCCGGTTGATAGTTTCGATCCTGTCCTTGACCTTATCTATGGATCGCGACTTGGCGTGGCTGAGGATGAGCGTATCATGCGATCTGTCAAGGAGGAGGAGATTCGTGGCTTGGAGTTTATTGCCTGTACAGAACGCACCTTCTCGGTGTTGCGTGTCAAGAATTTTCGCATCGACGGGAACGTAGTGAAGTTCAGTTTCCATAATCCAGAGAGTCGTGTCTTGTTTTCACGTCGTGAAATGCCTCTGTTCTTCAATTTGAATGGCGGCTATTCGTTGGTCTATCCTGGCACATGGTATCAGGATCCCAAAGACGGTTCCATTGTGTATGATCCGGATGAAGCAGATCGTGCTGCAGGTCGCAATGATGCTTCGACGCCTTTTGTCGTCCCGATGTTGGAGAATCTGGTGCAGGTGCAAGGTGCTGCAGATGCTCCCGCACATCATATCATTTTCCGAGGCGTGAAGTTCGAATACTCAGGCTGGTTGCATCCGGTACATAGTGGCGTCGTTACTGTGCCAGGTGGCGATTATCTGCTCATGGGCGGACATGTAGATCGTCAGGAAGCTGCTGTGTGTGTGCGCTATGCTCATCATGTTGATTTCGCCGATTGCCTGTTCTCGCACATTGGCGCTACAGCCATTGATTTTCAGTCCGGTTGCAGTCAGAGCAGCATTACAGGTTGCCATTTCTCTGATATCGGAGGGTCGGCTATTGCTACGCCAAGGAATCCTTCCGAATATGGCTTCCATATCTTGCGCAATACGTTTGAGGATATTTCGAACGAGATTTGGTTCAGTGATGCTATTCGTCAATAGCAGCATGCCGCATGTTCCATTTTTTTATCCGTCCATCTCGTGTTTTCCTGTTTCTGTATCCAGTGGTTGGTGCTATCCGAAAGGTTGGCGCCTTGTGTATCTGCGCTCCAAGCAGATTACGTCGGGCAAGGCCAGTTACAACCGGGTAATCCCGATGCTCATGTCTGTGCGATTTACCGATATCACATACGATAAATGAAAAGTCGAAATGTTAAATTTATGCTTCGGAGCGCTCATTTTCGTTAAAATAGGAACTTTTGCCGTTAATGAAATGAAAATGTCATAATAATTCATTATCTTCGCGCCGTGTTTTAAGGTATTGAAAAGCATTGAAGGTGCATTTTCACACTCGAAAATAATACATTATTATATTTAAATCAAACAACAAAAACAAAATGAAGAAATCATTACTGACTTTAGTAATGGCGCTTGTGTCTTGTGTCATGTTGATGGCACAGGTCACTACTTCGTCTTTGGCCGGTATCGTTACCGATGCTGATGGCGAGGTGATTGGCGCTACTGTGCAGGCAGTGCACGTTCCTTCAGGCACACACTACGGTGTGATCACCAACGAGAAGGGTGCATTCGCCATCCGTGGTATGCGTGTCGGCGGTCCTTATGAGATCACCGTATCGTACATCGGTGCAGCCACCCAGAAGTTCACCGACGTGACCCTGATGCTCGGTGAGACTTACAACCTCAACGTAGAGCTCAAGGAGAATGCCTCCATGCTCGAGAATGTCATCGTCGTTGGCTCTGCCTCTAAGTTCACCAGCATCAAGACCGGTGCTGCTACCAACATCAACCGTTCGATGATGGAGAACCTGCCAACCGTAAGCCGCAGCATCACCGATATGACCCGCCTCTCTCCATACGGCGGCAACGGCATGAGCTTCGGCGGTGTTGACGGCCGTACCTCTAACTTCACCGTCGATGGTGCCAGCTTCAACCAGGACTTCGGTCTGTCATCTGCCCTCCCTGGCGGTGGCAACCCAATCTCTATCGAGGCTATCCAGGAGATGCAGGTAGTCGTTTCGCCATTCAGCGCTCGTGAGACCGGCTTCATCGGTGGTGGCCTCAATGCCATTACCAAGTCGGGTACCAACAACCTCGAGGGCAAGGCATGGGTTTATTACAAGAACGAGAACATGCGTGGTAGCTCTATCGACGGCCAGGCCGTTGCTGGTGCTCGCGACATCGACCGCAACACCCTCTATGGTGCTGAGCTCGGTGGTCCTATCATCAAGGACAAGCTCTTCTTCTATGCCAACTTCGAGTACGAGAAGACTCCATCGGTAGCTACCCGTTGGCGTGGCTCAGAGGATGGCAAGGCTGATCCAGACAACTTCATCTCACGCACCAAGCTCTCTGACCTCGAGGCTGTCAGCAACTTCGTAAAGCAGAAGTATGGCTATGACACCGGCTCTTGGACCTCATTCCCATCGGACGAGAACACCAAGCGCTTCCTCGTTAAGCTCGACTGGAACATCACCGACAACCATCACCTGGCCGTACGTTACAACTACACCAAGAACCTTGCCTGGAGTGCTCCTAACGCAACCTCTATGGACGGTGGTTCACGTGCCAGCGGTGCTCGTATGTCGCAGTACTCTATGTCGTTTGCCAATTCGATGTATTCGCAGGATCACATCGTACACTCTTATTCAATCGACTTGAACAGCCGTCTCTCTGACAATCTCTCGAACCAGTTCCTCGCAACCTATACTAAGAAGGATGACATCCGTGGCACCAATTCTTCACCATTCCCATTCATCGACATCCAGGATGGCAATGGCCAGAACTACATGGCACTCGGTTACGAGCTCTTCACCTGGAACAACGGTGTGCACAACACCACTTGGAACATCAAGGATGACCTGACCTACTATGTAGGCAACCACAAGGTAGCTGCCGGTCTTCTCATCGAGCACCAGATGGCCGACAATGCTTACATGCGTAACGGTACCGGCTACTATCGCTATGCCACTCTCGACGACTTCCTCAATGGCGCTGCCCCTGAGATCGTCAACCTCACCTATGGTTACGGTGGCGAGAAGAACCCAGCTGCCCGTGTTCAGTACAACAAGGTCGGTGTTTATGTCGATGACACCTGGACTGTCGGCAAGAGGCTGACTCTTACCGGTGGTATTCGCTTCGACGGTCTCTTCTACGACAACAGCGACCTGATGACCAACAAGGCTATCAAGGACTTCAACGATAGCAACATCGCTGACTACAGCGTGAATGGTGTCAACACCATCAACCGTGGCAAGACTATTGACACCGGCAAGTGGCCTAATACTCATGTCAGCGTTTCTCCACGCGTAGGCTTCACTTGGGATGTCCTCGGTAACCAGAAGCTGAAGGTCCGTGGCGGTTCAGGCCTCTTCGAGGGCCGCATCCCATTGGTATTCTTCACCAATATGCCTACCAATGGCGCTATGGTTCAGTACAATGGCAAGCTCAACGCTACCGGTGCCAGCTCTGGTACCAAGACCGACATGAGCCAGTTCGCTGGCGGCTTGATTACCGATATGGATGCCCTCCGCGAGAAGTTCATCTCCCTCGGTCACCCAGCCGACATCAAGCCAGAGGATGGCGTACTTCCTTCATCAATCATCGCTGTTGACAAGGACTACGTGATGCCACAGGTTTGGAAGACCGTACTGGCTGTTGACTACCAGCTCCCTGTTTCGTTCCCATTCACTGTTACCGTGGAGGGTACCTTCTCTAAGAACGTCAACGCTACCTGTCTCGAGGACTGGAGCGTACCTGAGGTTGGCGGTTTCGCTCGCTTCAATGGCGTGGACGACCGTCCTATCTACCCAAGCAACTATCGTGGTACCTATGTATCACCAGTTACCAACAAGACCACCTCTATGCCAACTTGCTTTGTGCTCACCAACACCAACAAGGGCTATGGCTGGCAGGGTGTCGTTGAGGTCAAGGCTCGTCCAGCTGAGTGGATCAACCTTACCGCTTCTTATACCCAGTTGGTTAACAGGGAGATCACTGGTATGCCTGGTTCGGATGCCTCTTCAGCATTCTACTATGTTCCATGCTACGAGGGTCCAAACAACATCAAGCTCCACAACTCACAGTACGTCACCCCTGAACGTTTCGTTGCAGGTGTTGACCTCCATGACAAGAGCGGCAACCACTATAGCTTCCTCTACGAGGCTAAGCGCGGTGGTTTGAACTACTCTTACATGCTCACCAACGATATGAATGGCGACAGCTACAACTACGATGCTGTCTATGTTCCAACCGACGATGAGGTTCAGAACGGCCAGTTCCGCTTCGTCAGCGCTGACGATCGCGACCGCTTCATGGCATTCGTTCACAAGGACGAGTACCTCAAGAACCAGCAGGGCAAGTATGCTGAGGCTTACAGCGTATATACCCCATGGCGCCAGACCCTCGACTTCAGCTATCGTCACGACTTCAAGCTCAACGCTTTGGGTAAGAAGCACAAGCTCACCCTCAGCGCTGATGTGAAGAACATCCTCAACCTGTTCAACGATTCATGGGGTGTTGCCAAGCAGCTCAACCCAGCTATCGGTTCAGAGGCTCGTATCCTCAAGTATGAGGGCGTTGACAACGAGGGCTATGCCACCTTCTCAACTCCAAGTGCTATCAATGGCAACACCGAGACCTTCACCACCAACCGTTCTATCGGTCAGTGCTGGTACATGTCAGTCGGTGTAAAGTACTCATTTAACTAATTAACAGCTCGCACTACATTATGAAAATGAAATATATTCTCGCAGCTTTCATCGCTGCTGCCACTTTCGCTTTCACCGCAGTAAGCTGTGACGAAGAGGACGAGAAGTCATTCCTCAGCGAGGTACAGGTCAACAGCTCGTACGTAGCTCTCCCTGGCGATGGCGGCTCACAGACCATCCAGATTTCAGCCAAGGGTGCTTGGCAGATCACCAACATCCCAGAGTGGCTCACCGTAAGCCCTGCCTCTGGTACGGGCGATGCCAGCGTTACCTTCTCGGCCGAAAAGGCTGCCTCTACCAACGAGGCCACCGTATTGCTCGTTTGCGAGGGCAAGACCCAGCGCATCAACGTGCTCCAGATGACCGAGAAGGTCGATCTCCCTGTCTCAACCTGTGCTCAGGTCCTCGCTGGTCTCGACGGCACTGCCTTCCGTGTCAGCGGTGTGATCACCAAGATCGCCGAGTCTGCCACCTATGGCAATATGTACATCAACGACGGCACCGGCGAGGTTTACATCTACGGTACCAAGTACAACGGCAACACCAAGCAGGGTGCCATCGAGAAGCTCGGCCTCTCAGTAGGTGACGAGGTTACCGTCGAGGGTCCAAAGACCACCTATGGCGGCACCGTCGAGCTCGTTGACGTTGACGTGATCAGCTACAACAAGTCGCTCATCAAGTGCGACTCTACCGATGTTGACGTGCTCCCACTCGAGGGTGGCGTTCTCACCGCCTACATCACCTGCAAGGGCAATGGCGTGAGCGTTGACATCCCAGAGGATGCTCAGGAGTGGCTCTCAGTCATTGGCGTGAACAGCAAGACTGTGAAGTTCCGTGCTGCTGCCAACCTTGGTGGCGACCGTACTACCACCGTGGTTATCAAGACCACCGATGGCAAGAAGGACTACACCTCACAGCTCGCCATCGCTCAGAAGGGTGCCATCATCGAGTGCTCACTGGCCGACTTCCTCGCTGCTGAGGTAGGCGATACCCAGTATCGCGTTACCGGTATCCTTACTGGCGTGAAGAGCGCTTCGTATGGCAACTGCTACATCCGCGACTTCTCTGGCGAGATCTACGTCTATGGCGTAGGTGCCAAGGGCGACTTCGAGGCACTTGGCCTCAAGGAGGGCGACATCGTTACCCTCGTGGGCAAGCGTGGCGATTACAAGGGCGATCCTCAGATGGTCAATGCCGTTTGCGAGGCAGTTAAGTCAACCACTCCAATCTCTATCGCTGAGTTCAACAACCTCCCAGACGATACCAATGCCTACTATATGATCTCTGGTACCATCGTGGAGGCAACTGCTGACGGCACCAAGAACGATGTAACCCAGTATGGTAACTTCAACCTCAAGGACGAGGCTGGTGACGAGGTTTACATCTACGGTGTTTACACCGGCTGGGGTGGCAAGAAGGGTCAGTTCGGCGAACTTGACCTCACCTGGGGCGACAAGCTCACCATCGTAGCTTACAAGACCTCATACAAGGGCCTTATCGAAGGTGTTGGCTACTACTTCTCTTCTGAGAAGGCTGAGTAAGCATCATCGCAATATTACAAAGACGCCAGCGGATTTCCGTTGGCGTCTTTGTTTTTGGACAGAATGTTGCCAAAAGTTTTAGGAGAACCATTGCTGACGTGCAGAGATGCCAACGCGTACTCGTTGGCATCTCTGGAGATCTCTGAAAGCTTGTCCTAAATCATTTTCGTCCAATTGCTGACGTGCAGGGATGCCAACGCGTACGCGTTGGCTTCC
>JAZQPJ010000073.1:0-229545 GCA_045628525.1 Bacteroidales bacterium | reverse complement strand
CGTTTTGTGCTACCCAGGTACCTGGATAGGACAAAACGAACCCGCGACAAGGAATCCTGCAGACGCAGGGATGCCAACGCGTACGCGTTGGCATCCCTGCGAATTTACAATGGCTCGGCGCAGACTTGCGGCAAGCTTTCCATACCTTAGGGAGACATCGCTCAACGTTGCGGCATGCTATCCTACAACTTAGGAAGCACGTCTCAACGCTGCGGCATGCTATCCTACAACTCAGGAAGCACGTCTTAACGCTGCGGCATGCTATCCTATATCTTAGGGAGGCTTCCCGCAGGCTTGCGTGAAGGTTTCTTTACATACATCACGCAATTATTTGCCATATTGCCACAGATCTTTTCAACTTTTTGATTGTCAACTTCTTTACTCTGTGGCATTATGGTGTGATATTGCCACATATTTGCCACGTTTTTTTTCGCCATCAATCCATCTGTGGCATATTCATGGCAATTTCATACTATATTGCCACTGTTTTAACTTCCTAATCTATAATATATTACACGGATGTGTGGCAATATGGCAAATAATTGCGTAATTCATGTGTGGTGTGAGCTCTTCAGGAGTCTCCTGACGGTGTTCTCCAGACGAAAGAGAAAAAAAAATGAAAGAGGAAACCTCACCGCAACGGCGTGATCTCCTCTTAATTAAGCGAAGTGATTCATTTAATCATCCCCAGTAATTTTGTGGCGCTTCATGAGCTTGCTCTCATCCTTAATATTCTTTGGCAGATACCAGCCGTCACCGGTGATTGAGTTATAAGCATCAGATAAACGGGCACCTTCTATTGTCCAAAGGAACTCATTTTCGTCAGCATCAAGAACCTCTGGAACTTTCAGGACAAAGGGACCTTTATATTTTCCTGCACGTTGTTCATATACCTCGCCTCGCACATTGCTCAGGTAGGGATAGATGCAGTTTTTATCTCCCACAAACTCATACTCAATGTCAATCGTATTATCTGCTTCGAGGTCAATATAATCTGACGTTCGCGCTACATTCATCATGCCCTTGATGCCCGTAAAGAGAGGATGATGCTTTTGAGCCGCGTCTTCATTCGTATTGATAAAACCGAAGGTGTTGGTGTATTCGCAGGCATAGCCTTCGAGGGTGCAGTTCACACGGTTAAGGCCACCTTTGTCCTTATTCTCCTCTGGATAGTGACGCCATTCATATTGTACGATGACGTCATTATAATCATAATCGCCCTCATCAGGATAAGTATCCTCAAAGAGATAATAGCCCTCTTCGAGAGTAAATGGTGTGTGAATAGGCTTTAGAAGCTCTTCTACAGGCTTCAGATACTCTGGGTCGGTAGAAATAAGCACCTTGTAGTCGGCATAGTCGGCATCGTAGAAAGACTGCTTATTAAAAGGATATTGGTTATCCATGCCGAGCACATCGTATTCCTTTTCTACACCTTCATGCGTAAATTTGAAGTGCCAGATGAAGCCGTTGGCTACGTGGCGGTCAAGGACGAAGTTGCCAGAATAACCAGGATTCTGATTATTCATTTTCGCAATATCATATTGTAAGGTGAAGCCGAGGTAGTTGCCAGCTCCCTCTCCGGGATAATCACCATATTGCTGATCTGCCGGTCCAGGGAACTTAATATTCAGCGCAGGTGTAGTAAAACGCAGGTTTTGACCACCGAGATAGACAAAGCCAAGATTGTAATGCTCACAACCATTCGGGAATAAATCTGTATGGTCAACAGGGAGCGAGATGACAATGTGAGCTCTGTTCATTACATGGGCATTGAGCAAAGGCCAGACTCCAGATTTGGTTTTGATCTGATCGGCCGTAAGGCTTGTATTATTACTGCGCACATATTCGCCAAGAGCACATAATTCTACTGCTGAAATTTTCTTCAGTGGGCAGATTATCTTGTCCGCCTCTGCACGCCCCATTTCGTTATGCACAGCATTCATGTGGGTGCTAAAAGTTGTGCCAGAAGCATAACCATCAGGATTTGCACCAAAGAAGATACAATCATCGAGAGTCAGATGATGCTGCTTTTCCTGGGGATAGACATAAGCAAAAAGATTGCCAATGAAATTCTTCTTTTCACCTGTATATGTACTACCACTCCAAGTCTTATTCATCAAGTCAATCAGACTGATGTTGAAAGCCGTAAGATCCTGATCGTTGTGATTTCCATCGCGCTCCAATCTTATATCGGTACATTTGAAGAGGTCATCGCCCGTAACATTATACTTTGCTGTAGGCAAGTAGTTTGTCACGACATGGTCGTAGAGCTCATCCAGTTCTTCCTGAGTATATTCCACTCCTCTGGTCTTTGCACCCACCTCCAGATCAGCTATCGGATGCACGGTCAGCACACCATTGTCCACCACATACAATTGCTTGACATGCGATGGCACATTAAGCGTCATCGAGAAAGGTCCCTTACCGCCCAGATACTCCTTGGCACACACACCACCCTCTTCGGAGAACGGCTGGTCGTAGTAGATAGACAAATAATGATCATCACAGGGATTGTTCACTGTGATGGAGCGGAAATTTTCGTATTGGGAATAGTTGTAGTTGTTGAGAAAAGAGGTGTCGGGTGTATATTCTCGGCATGAATCTAACACTGCAGCTTCCCCAATCAAGGCGATGGCGCCAATAAGGAAACGACTTGTAGTTTTCATAAAGAATGTTAGTAGGTGAAAAACTTAAAATAAACCCACTTTAACGATGCAAATATACAATTTTTTTTATCAAAATGAACAAAAAGTCGATGAAACAATTCATTTTAAGTTTTTCGGTTTTTCAGTTTGAAATTTACAAATAACAAATTTCCTTGCTTTTTTGCAAGAAATTATTATCATTTGTATCACTTTTGTGCCTCTTCCTTATAACAGGCTGCAATAAAAGCTATATCACCGTTCTTAAGAAAAGAAAGTTCGCCACAAACGCTGGCGCATGCTTAAAATGGTTCGAGCACGCCCATGAAGTAAGGCAACTGCTTGCGCCACCACGGCCAGTCATGGTCGGAGTCATGACCCCAGTAGTCGAACCAGGCGGGGATGCCGCGTTGGGCGAGGATGGTGTCGAGCTCACGGGTGGAGGCGAGCAGCTCATCCTCCCAACGGCCCTGGCCGACACAGATCACGATGCGACGCTGGCGGTAGAGCTGCATCCAGGGGTGGTCGTCGGGCATCTGACGCAGGAAGTCCTGTGGCGAATTGGCGTATGTCAGGTCGTCATGATACCAGGCAAAGCCGTAGTTGGAGTGATAGAGGCCAGAGAGAGCTATGACGGTGTCGAACAAATCCGGGCGACGGAAGAAGAAGTTGGCGGCATGCATGGCACCGAGCGAACAACCGGTGGTCATGAACGTCTCGCCATCGTGGTGACGGATGTTGGGCAACACCTCCTCGACCACGTAGTTGTAGTAGCGTTCCTGCTGTTCGATGCGCCAACGGCCATCGCCGCCGAAGTTCGACCATGTCTCCCAGTCGATGCCATCCACGCAGATGACGCGCACCTTGCCTGCCTCGATCCAGGGAGTGAGCACATGGATCATGCCCTGGTCGGCAAAGTCGAAGAAGCGGCCATCCTGCGAGGGGAAGGCGATCAGGGCGTGACCTGCATGGCCAAACACCTTATATTCCATGTCGCGATTCAGGTAGCGACTGTACCATTTGTGATATTCTACGTGCATTTTTTTAGGTTGTGAAAGGTTTGAGGAGTTTGAAGGGTTTGAGGGGTTTGAAAGTTTGAGGGGTTTGAGGGGTTTGAAAGGTTTGAGGGGTTTGACCAAAATGCGACTTTCAAACCTTTCAAACTTTCAAACTCCTCAAACTTATTATGTCCTTTGGCATGCGTCCCACAAGAACTTATCCTTCTCCTCGCTCGTCTTGAACCGGGCGATGTATGACTGATTGCCCATAGCTGCCGAGAGGGCATCGGGCACACGATCCCACTGCTTGAGGGCGTAGGCGTATTTCTCCATCATCTGCTTGTGGTCGAGGTGATAGCGCTGGCCATCGCGACGGCCGGCAAAGACACAATAGTAGTCGTCATGCAGGTCGGGCGTGGTGCGGCGGTCGAAGGCCACCATGTCTGCCCAGATCTTATAGACATCGACGCAATGGGCATAGTTGAGCATGTCGGGCGTGAAGCCGCCACCCGGGCGCATGTTGACCTCCAAAGCCACGAAGTCGCCCACGTTGCCAAGGCCACGGTGCGGGGTGTCGAGACGGAAGAACTCGAGGTGCACGAAGCGGCTGCGCACGTTGAACGCCTTGATGCACTGGCGACCCCAGTAGCGGAGGTTCTCGTTCATGTCCTTCTCCACATGATAGGTGGAGTCGAGGCGATAGTTCACCACGTCGGAGATCGAAGGAGGGCATACGCTCCATGACTCGAACAACGGTTCGCCCTGCGAGTTGATGATGGCATCGTAGTCGCAGATGTTGCCCGTGACGTATTCCTCGATCACGTAGCAATTGGCCTGCGGTGTCTCCTGGAAGAAACGCCACAAGTCGCCCTCGTCCACGATCTTACGCGCGCCATTGGCACCCACGCCCACGTCGGGTTTGGCAAAGAGCGGATAGCCGGCATCCCACGCGAAACGCTTCACTGCCTCGAAGCCCTCCGAGCCCTTGATCTGGCGAGCGGTACGGATGCCGCCCTGCGCGTAGTATTTCTTCATTTCCGACTTCTCCTTGATAGCGTCGATGGCATCGAGCTTCAAGCCGGTGTTGACGTTGAAGTCAGTGCGCAGACGGGCATCGAGTTGCAGCCAGTATTCGTTGTTCGATTCGATCCAGTCGATGCGGTCGTACTTCCACGCGAAGTAAGCCACACCGCGATAAACCTCGCTGTAGTTCTCGAGGCTTGATACCTTAAAATATTCTGTAAGTGCCGCCTTGAGCTGTGGTGTCAGGCGGTCGTAAGCCTCATCGCCAATGCCGAGCACACGCACGCCGTTGTTCTTGAGGGCGGCGCAGAACTTCCATGCGGCATCGGGGAAGTTGGGAGAAATGTAGATAAAGTTCATAGGTTCTTTGGGAGTGAGAGGTTGAAAGTTTGAGGGGTTTGAAGGGTTTGAGGGGTTTGAAGGGTTTGAGGGTTTGAAGGGTTTGAGAAGCTTGAAGGGTTTGAGGAGTTTGAGGGGTTTGAGGGGGGGCAAACGTTTCGAACCTTTCAAACTTTTCGAACCTTTCGAACCTTTCAAACGTTTCGAACTTTTCAAACGCTTCAAACTTTTTTTACTTAAAAGACACTAATGTCCACCAGCGTTCCGTCTGCCTGCAGCCGCTTCTGTTCACCCTCGCGACAGATGGTGTGGAGCTGGCCATCGAGCAGCAGATAGGCTTGGCCACGGAGTTCGTGGCGACGGCCGTTGATGATGAGATAGGAGCCATCATTGAGGCAGAGGACGGGTTGGCCATAGCTCTGACCGGTGATGATGTCGGCAATCATCTTGCGGCCATCCACGGTGGCATCCTGCAGATACTGGAAGTGTGGCAGGATGTTGACCCACGTGAGGCCAAGGCCCTGCAGATACAGCTTGTAACGGGGGTCGAGCGTCTCGCCGTCGAGTTCGGGCGGTGCATAGACGGTGTCGGCACAATTCATCGAACCTGCGCTGATGGTCAGCATCGTACCCGTGAACTTCTTGAGCCTGGCACGCAGGCGCAGCTCATGAAAGAACTTGTTCTGCGTAGGCACATGACCGCCGCACAGGATGATGAAGTTCGCCTCGCTGATCATCCTCGCTGCCTGCCGCTGCGTGCGGCGATCCAGCACCTCGTAGTGGTCGAAGGGCAAGCCGGCACGATCGAAGGCTTCGCGCATGTCCCATGCCATGCGGTCGGTCATCTCGGGGTCATCGGGTGCCGAGGTGATGAGCAGGCACTGCAAAGGCTCGGGCAGATGCGTCCGCAACTGCTCGATCAATCCGTTGGCCGGATTCAGATGTCCGCCCATGCCGTAACAGGGGCTGCTGGTGAGGAAGAGGGTCATGAGTTATACGGGCGCAATGGCTTGCCAAAGTGCATCGGCAGGCACCGGAGCCACGATGGTGACAGGTTCCTTGCTGACAGGGTGAATGAACTCGGCGCGACGGCTGTGGAGCGAGATGCCGCCATCGGGGTTGCTGCGTGGCGCGCCATACTTCAAGTCGCCCTTGATGGTAAGGCCGATGTAGGAGAGCTGGCAGCGGATCTGGTGGTGACGACCGGTGTAGAGTTTCACTTCGAGCAGGGCATAGCGCTCGGTGGTGGCTATTACCTCGTAATGGAGGCGTGCCTCCTTGGCATCCTTCAGGGGATTGCCCTGGCGGTCGAGGGGGCGCTGGTCGTAGGCATACGAGCGGTTCTGCTTCTCGTTGCGCACCAGCCAGTGGGTCAAATCTGCCTCTTGGGGAGGAGTTTGATTCCGCAAAGCGGAGGGTTGAAGGGTTTGCCACACATTCGGCACGATGCACCAGTAGGTCTTGTGCACCTCGCCCATAGCGAACATGCGGTTCAGGCGCTCCAGTGCCTTGCTGGTTTTGGCAAAAAGGACCACCCCGGTAGTAGGGCGGTCCAATCGGTGAGTCACACCCAGGAAGACGTTGCCCGGCTTCTGGTCGCGCTCCTTGATGAGGCGCTTCAGGGTTTCGGACAGAGGTTCGTCGCCCGTCTTGTCGGCCTGCACGATTTCGTGACAGGTCTTCGAGACGGCCAGGATGTGGTTATCTTCAAAGATTATCTCCATAATCTTAATTACAAATTACTAATTACAAATTACTAACTACCATGACGAATTAATGGCTACACTATTCATCAGACGCGAAGCCGTAATCAGTAATTCGTAATTTGTAATTTGTTGATGCCGAAGCAACAATAATTACATATTCATGCCGCCATCGATCTGGATCACCTGACCGGTAACGTAGCTTGACATATCAGAGCCGAGGAATACGCAGACATTGGCGATGTCCTCCACCTGGCCGCCGCGACGGAGAGGGATCTTGGCCATCCAGCCCTTGCGAACGTCCTCAGGGAGCTGAGCGGTCATGACGGTCTCGATGAAGCCAGGAGCAACGGCGTTGGCACGGATACCCTTAGGACCCATCTCCTGAGCGATAGACTTAGCAAGGCCGATCATGCCAGCCTTCGAAGCCGAGTAGTTGCACTGGCCAGCATTGCCGTGAACACCAACGACTGAAGACATGTTGATGATAGAACCGCCCTTCTGACGCATCATGATTGGGGTAACAGCATGGATGAAGTTGAAGGCAGACTTGAGGTTGACGTTGATAACGGCATCCCACTGAGCCTCAGACATGCGGAGCATCAGGCCGTCCTTGGTGATGCCAGCATTGTTAACGAGGATGTCGATGCGGCCGAAGTCCTCCTTCACCTTGGCAACTACCTCCTCGGTCTGAGCGAAGTTAGAGGCATCCGATACATAGCCTACGCACTTTACGCCATAGGTGTTGGCAATCTCCTCAGCGGCACGGTTGATGTTGGCAACGTGCTCGTCGTTGAAAGCGAGGTCGGTGAATGCTACGTTAGCGCCCTCCTGGGCGAACT
Source organism: Bacteroidales bacterium (assembly GCA_045628525.1). GTDB lineage: Bacteria > Bacteroidota > Bacteroidia > Bacteroidales > UBA3663 > Liminaster. The sequence goes on along the minus strand of JAZQPJ010000073.1, from coordinate 221,998 downwards.
TGTGGGCGATGGCATTGCCAATGCCGCGTGCAGCGCCAGTGATGAGCGCTACTTTTCCTTCGAGAAGTTTCATAGTTTTTTTGTTATTTTGTTTTTATGTTGTTTTGTTCTTTTGGAGTCAGGACCCGATGGAGAAGCATCGGGAACGGTGGCTGAAAGAGGCGCGACCGTCGGGAACGGTGGCTTAGCGGCGGCCGCGGACGATGCCGTAGAAGATCATCTTGAAGATGCTCTCCCTCACGCGGATGGTGGGGACGCCGAGGGCCGTGAACTGGCCACGGATGTTCGGCAGGTCGAGGCCACGCAGCGCATAGTGGATGGTGACGGCTACGACCGAGGCATTGTCGATCTCGAACGTACCCTCGTCGATGCCCTGCTGCAGGATGCTGCGCAGGATGGTGAGCTCGCGCACATCCAATCGGCGGCGGGCATGCTCCAGCTGGATCACGTCGCGGAAGAAGTCGGCCTTGAGCGAACCGTTGCGAATCACCGTGTCCTTCACCTGGTCCAGGCGGCACAGGATGTAGCGCTTCAGCTTCTCATCGGCAGGCAGACGCAGGGGCAGAATCTCCTCGATGGCCTCCACCAGGCGGTTCATCTCGCTGTCGATCACAGCCATGAAGATGTCCGACTTCGACTTGAAATAGGTATAGAGCGTGCGACGCCCCTTGCCTGACTGAGCGGCGATCTCGTTCATCGTCGTATTGTCAAAACCCTTAGTAGCAAACAGCACGCGTGCCACCTCTATAAGCTCGGATCGTGTATTACTGCCCATCTTTATTTTTCAATTACTTTTGGCACTCCCGCTATGCACGAAAGTGTTAACAGTGTGCAAAGATAGCGGAAAAAGCGAGAAAAACCAAACAATCCGGGTCAATTTCTTGCTCATTTTGGACGTTTTTGTGTCTTTTCCTCACATTTTGCCTCCTCTACTATCCGTTTTCAAGGCACTTGCAGCCGTTACTTCTTGGTATGGAACGGCACAAGGGTGACCGGCGTGGTCTGTCCCTCATCCCAGCCGAAGACGATGACATAGTAGTCGTTGTTGGCACGAACGGAAGCGAGGAAGTCGGAGGTGTCACGCGTCACAGGCCCCTGGCAGTAGGCCTCGGGATACATAGAGGGCGTGAAGGAACCGGTGAGGTCGCTGGCCATGACATCGAGCTTGTCATTCTCGACAAACCAATTGACGTAGGAGGCTCGCTGCACGTTGACGAAATACTTCTCGTCGTCATTGGATGGCGTGATGCTGAACTTGGCATATTGCGACTCGATGACATCCATCGTCACCTCAAAGGTCAGGTCGGACTGCTCAGGGCTGGTGGTCTGGAACTTGGTGACCTCGACAGGCGTGGAGAGCACACCATCGGGGGTCATGCCGAAGACGTAGAGGCAATACTGTGCACCAGGCACGAGGGCGTCGTGGGTGGAGCTGCTGCCGTCGTTGATGCGGCCGTGGGAGAGTGTCTCGGCCATATATTCCTGCCACGTGATGCCGTACATGCTGGCCACATAGTCCCACCAGTCGATGGAGAAGTGATAGATATTCTGCTCCTCGCTGCCGTACTGATCCATGGAGTCAACGCTGTAGTCTCCGCTCTGGATGCGCAGGTTGTAGTAGTAGGTGACGGTGGGATCGACGGGATCGATGGTGTAGCGGCACGAGCGGTTCTGGATGTCGAACACATTGACGTCGAACTGCTGCTGGGTGACCACGCTGATGGTCATCCTGGCCACGCTGCCATCGGCCATGGCCATGATCTGGCAGGTGCCATCGCCCACAGCCGTGACCTTGCCTCGACCATCGACAGTGGCCACATGCTCGTCAGTGCTCTGCCACCTGACCGATGCCTGTTGCGGCACACCCTGGCGGCTGCATTCGGCCTTGAGCTGCAGCCACTGCCCGGGATGAAGCCAGAAACTGTGATACGGGAGCGTGATGAGGAGGGCATTGTCATCGGGGAAAGAGACCTCCTCGATCTCGTCCACCGGAATGTCGATGGTGGTGCCATCGGTTTTGCTGACGCGCATGGTGGACTGTGCCTGCACTTGGAATAGGCAACCCAGCAGAAGGGCGGCCATGGTAAGTAGAATCTGCTTCATCATATAAAAGTAAAGTTATTTCAGGCTGGGCATGTCCTCACGATTAAGGACGCATGAACTGGTGGTGACCTGCCGCCAGTAGTCGGTGGTGTTGGCTGTGTAGGCACCGGTGATGCCGTTGGCATCGGATGGCCAGACCATGAACCAAAGCCAGTTGAGGTCGGCCTGATGCTGCACCTCGGGGTCGGGGATGTTGCCGCACTCGCTGAGGGTGGTCATCTTGCGGCCATCGACAGTGGCGACAAGGGTCTCGTACTGATGGGTGAGCGGGGCCTTGACCTTGTCGGTATAGACATCGACGCCAACGATATCGACCACATCGTGGCCAGGGTACCAGTCGTGTGCCTGCTCCTCCATGCCATCAACAACGTCGATGGTCCAGACCCAGATGAGGTTGTTGAGGCCATAGACGCGGGTGAACTGATCGTAGAGCAGGCGGTAGAGCTGCTTGCAGGGCTCGGCGCCATAACGTCCCCACCAGAACCAGGCTCCGCCCTGAGGGTTGTACTTGGTGTAATTGCCAGCGGCCTCATGCAGCGGACGGAAGATGACGGGGATGCCTGCCTCCTGCAGCTGGCCGAGGTAGCCGGCCACCTCCTCGATGTCGCGCATGATGCAGCGATGCTGCCAGGTACCCTCCTTGAGGGCCTCGCGGATGTCGAACGAGGTGGCACCATCGCCCGAGATGTAGAAGCCCATGTTGTCGGTGGCATCGTGATCAACGCAGTTGTTGAAGTCGGCCTCGCTGTTGGGCACGTTCCAGTGCCACATGTAGCTCACCAGGCCGTTGTGCTGCCACTGCTCCTGGGCGGCCGAGATGTCGCCGTAGTTCTGCACCCAGCTCCAACCGGGAGGTGTGGGCGAGAAGGGCAGGAAGAGGAAGTCGTAGCCAGCCAATGCGGGGTGCTTGCCCAGGGCGTTGTAAACATTATCGACAAAGTCGTTGGTGTTGGACATGCTGGACTGTACGCCCGAGAGCTGCTGCTGCCCGTAGATGGACTTGAGGAAAGCATAGACATTGCGTGCCTCGGCGGTGGCGTTGGGGTTGCTCAGGTCGTCGAACACAGCGGGCTGCGGAGCCTCCTGGGTGGTGAAGGTGAGCGTGAAGGCTGGAGCTGTGGCGAGCGGATTGACCATGCCGAGGATGGAGCCCGACGGGATGCTGAGCGTGTAGCGCTGTCCGGCTTCGAGCGCGGGCAGGATTACATCGACATTCATGACGGTCTCACGGCCGGGTGTCGCCTGGCAGAGGGTGCCGTTGAGGGTGATGCGGGCATCGGGGCTGACCGTGACCTTCTCGTTGTAGGACAGGGTGATGGTGCTGAGCTCGCCGGCTTTGACCACAGCGCCATCGGCCACGCTGGCCGAACGGAGCACAAGGAGCTCCTGGAGCACGGGGTCAAGCACAGTGTCATCGCCCTCGCTGCCCCCGCATGAGCAGAGGCAGAGGAGTGCGATGACGGAAAGGAGTGTAGATAAGATGCGTTTCATTACGATTTATTTCGGAGCCTTCTCATAGATGCTCTCCAGCGTGTAGGTAGCATCGTCGCTGGTGGCGGCCTTGATCATGGTCTTGACGATCTGCTCGCTGTTGCCCTGGAACGAGCCGTCCTTGTGGTTGAAGTAGCCGTGGCTCTCGGCACCGGCCTTGGTGACGTTGTTGTCCCAAAGGAAGAGCGAAAGGTTGGCGAAGTAGGCTGCACGGCAGAAGTACTCCAGATAGTACAGGCGGCAACGCTCGCCCAGCTCAGTGGTGTGGGTGGAGCAGCCGAACTCGCCCAGGTAGCATGCCTGGCCTTGCGCGATGAAGGCGTCGTAGAGCTTGTTGAGGGTCTTCTTGACATTCTCCTCGTCGTACGACTTGTTGGCATTGTGGCCCCACTTCTCGGTGAGTGGATTCTGGAGTGTGAACTCGTAGGGATCGTAGCAGTGCACAGCCACGATGATGCGGTTGGCGGCATCGGTAGGAATCTGGAACTCCGACTTAAGCGCGTAGCCGATGTTGGCCTGATAGCTTGGCACGGCAATCCAGCGGGTGGCGTTGTTGCCACCGGTGGCGCGGATCACGTCCACGATGAGTTGGTTCCACTCGTTCTGGATCTTGTATTCGCCTGCAGTGGGACTGGCCCAGTTGTGGTTGAGCTCGTTGAACGACTCAAGGATCAGGTAGTCGCCCTCGTCCTTGAATGCTTCGGCAATCTGTGTCCAGGTGGCGGTGAGGCGCTCCTTGGTCTCAGCGTTGGCGGTGGCATTGCTGGCGCAGGTGTAGGCATCCTGCCAGTACTCATCGTGATGGGTGTTGAGCACGACGTTGAGGCCGGCATTCTTGGCCCAGAGCACATTCTGCTTGACGGTGGCCATGTAGTTGGCATCGATGGTGTAGTGGCCATCGGTCATGTCCTCGTAGGGACCCCATGTCACAGGGATGCGCACGGTCTGCACGCCGGCAGCGGCCAGGTTCTGGTAGAGGCTCTCCGTGGGGTTGACACCATCCCAGTAAGGGCAGTCCTTGCTCCAGGTGATGCGGTAGTTGTCCTTGGCGTTGTTGCTGTCGTACGAATCGAAGTGGTTGCCCAGGTTCCAGCCCCAGCCCAGCTTCCTGGTGAGCTTCAGGGCCTCGTTCTCCACTGGGGCTACCTGCTCCTTGGTGCGGAAGGTGAGACGGAAGGCGGGGGCAGACTGGCTGTTGTTCTCCTCCTTGACGATGGCACCGGCTGGCACGTCGAGGGTGTAGCTTGTGCCGGCCTCAAGGGCTACAGGAATGGCGATCTCGAGTTTGGTACTGCCATTGTGTGCATTGACATTGCTGCCGTTGAGGGTGATCTTGCCGGGCACGACCACGACCTTTTCATTGTACGAGAGCTTGATCTCAGTCAGGTCAGAGGCCTTCACCTCGGCACCTTCGACCACGCTGCATGAGCGCTGCACGAGGGGTGTGGAGAGGATGGGGTCGTCCTCCTTGCTGTCACTGCCGCCACAGGCTGCAAGCGTGAGAAGCGCACACAACGACACGAGGCAGGCAAGGGTCAACTGATAAAAGTGTTTCATCATTGTATTGTAAATGCTTAATATTATAAATAAGGTATAGAGCCTGCGCAGGGAAGTGCAGGCTCTATACTTATAGGACACGGGAATTACTCGATGGTGATCTTGGTAACCTTCACGTTGTCGCCGTTGAGGACGAAGACACCGCCCCACCACTGCTGAACGTAAGCGGCATCAAGCATCTCCTGGGTGAGCTTGAACTCAATGGCACCCTTGTGCTCAGCGAGGTCCCAGATGGTGAACTTAGGATCGTCAGCCTCGCTGGCAAATGCACAGTACCATGGGCCCCAGTGGCCTTCGAGGATTTCGAGCTGCCAGATGTCGTCGAGTGGAGTAATGTACATGCGGATGGTCTGACCAGCCTTGGCACCAGCCTCAGCGAGCTCAGCACCAGCATCGCTCAGGGCATATGGCTGGTTGCCCCAGTCGTCGGCAATGAGTTCGCCCTCCCAGAGGACGGTCTCGGACGAGAACTTCTCGACCACAGCGAACTTGGTGACGATGCAGAACTGACCCTGGATGACGAAGGTACCACCCCACCACTGCTGCTTAACGAACATGTCGTACATCTCTTGGGTTACCTCGAACTCGAAGTATCCGGCTGAGAGGTCAACCACGGTGCTGCCCTCGTTACCATCACCAGAGATGTCGAAGAGCTGTGGACCCCAGTGACCCTCGAAGATCTGCAAGCGCCATGCGTCAGAGGTTGGAGTGATGTAAACGCGGATGAAGCAGCCAGGTTTGCCACCGGCAGCGAGGAACTCAGGCGACATGTCCGAACCAATGTATGGCTGGTTGTTGCCCCAATCCATGAGTTCGGCGCCCTCCCAGAATACGGTGACTACCTCAGAATTAGGCAGCACGCAGAGTGGGTAACTGATCTCACCATTCGAAGAGATGAGGGTAAGCGTTGAGCTCATGCCTGCATTGTCAGGAGTAAGAACGTAAAGTGTGTTCTCCTTGAGGATGTACTGGCAGTCCTGGCCATCAACCTGCACACCAGTGAGCTTGTCGGCATTCTCTACCTCCATGATCACGATGTCGCCTGCGTGGATCTCCTGCTCATCAGTGCTGATGAGCACGCTCTCGTCTGGCACGTAGGCGCACTCTGGCTTCGAAACCTCCAGAGCCTTGATCTCCACCTGCTCGCCATTGCCCATGATGAGCACCACTGGACCGCTCTCGGCCTTGGCAGGCACGACAACGTTGATGGCTACAACCGAAGTGGCAACCTCCACGGCATCGGTGCCGCTGAACTGCACCTTGGCTACAAGGTCGAGGTCATGGCCATTGATGGTGAGCTCCTTGTTGGCAGGAGCTGGCTCGACACTGTATGACTCAAAGGTAGGCTTGAGGGTCTCGATGGCGATGGTCTGGGTAGCACCGCTCAGGCAGTTGAGTACCAGATCACCGCTCACGAAGCCTGCAGGAGCCTTGACGACGAGCTTGGTAGCGCTCAGTTCGGTAGGCTCTACGGCATCGGCCACGCCAGGGAAGGTGAGGCTGGCGACAACGTCAAGGTCCTTGCCGGTGATGGTGATGGTGCTGCCATCGCGCAGGCCATTGGCTGGGGTGGCAACAAGTTCGGTAGGCACGGTCATGCCGATGAAGGCAATGACAACCTTCACGCCCGATGCTGGATACATGGCTACCTCGGCCTGGTCAGGGGTGTTGGCAGGCAGGGTGTAAACCAAGGCACCATCGGCTACGGTAAAGTCAACCTCCTGACCGGCTACGGTAACGCGCTCCACGAGGTCGAGGTCGGTACCAGCCTGCTTGATCTCGTCGCCAGGCTTATTGCCAGAGAGGTTGGCCACCTCCTTGACAGCAGGGAGAACGACGTTCAAGACATCCTGAGAATAGATCAGGTTAGGGATGGTGTCGCCAGTGGCACAGAATGAGATGGCAATCTTGCCGGTCTGAGCCTCGGCAGGAACCACGAGGCTGATCTCCTTGCGGCTGTGGCTGGTGAACTCATCGACCTCAACGTTCTCGGCAAAGATAACCGAGTGAACGAGGTTGAGATACTCGCCTTTGATGGTGAGGGTCTGGCCAGCCTTGACGGTGCCAGGGTTGAGCGAACCTACCTCGTCGAAGCCGACAGGCTCGGTGTATGAGAGGACGGTGGTTGAGGTGAGGTCGCCCACTGAGGTGTGGAGCACGATATTGCCAGGCTGGGCATCCTGTGGCACAGTGATGCGGATCTCCTCCTTGCTTACGAGCTCGATGCTGGTAATGTCAGAGGTGCCAGGGATAGAGATGCTGCTGACCTGATCCAGTCCGGTACCGATGATGCGCAGCTCACCGCCACGAGCCACAGGGCATGGGCCGAAAGCGAGCAGGCTGACCTTCTCAGAGAACTGGTTGGTGTCGAGCTGATTGTCCTCATCGCAACCGGTGAAGGCAATGGAGCTGACCAGCATCATCATCGCCATGAAGATGGCGGAAATGAATTTTATAGCTTTCATTGTTAATTCAGTCATTAGAGGTTAGGAACTACACGCAGGTTGTCGTAGCGGAAGATTGGTGTGCAAGCCTCACCATTCAGACCGCCGCCACATGGCCACATGATGAAGCTGTCGAAGCAGCTCTCGGTAAGGCCGCGCTTGAGGTCAGTGCCATCCATGTTGTAGGTGAACTCAGAGATAGGCATGGTGACGGTGATCCACTTGCCATCGGTATCGAACGAACCGGTAGTGGCCCATGGGCGGTACATGCCGCGCGAGAGGTCGAGGCCGCCGTTGGCCGAGGTGTGGATGTAGGTGTTGTTCTGCCATGAGTCGTTGGCACACTGCTCGTAGTTGACGAAGAGTACCTGCATGGCACCTGCCTTCCAAGGATTAGAGGCTGGGATGCAGAGCTCGAACTTGAACGAGAGCTCGTCAGGATTGGCAAAATAGCCCTTTGGCATGAGGTTGCGCAATGGGATACCAGCGCCATCGGTGATGGACATTGGATCGCCGTTCCAGTTACCGCACCAGAATGGGAGCTTCACGCTCTCCACCCAGTTGGCAGCCTCGTCGAGCTCGCCGGTGAGCTCTACGTAGTTGCCGTCGATGCCATCCACGTCAGAGTAGGTGGCGGCGATGTTCCAGCCCTGTGGCACAACGGGAGTAGTGCCGTCGAAGTCGGTGATCAGGCCGCGCTTGTCGTGGAAGTAGAAACGTGACATGCCGTCGCCATAGATGGTGTGCACCTTGATCTGGCCCTGCTCTACACCCTCAGGCACGATGAACGAAACCGAACCCTGCGAGATGGCAGTGATGTTCTCGGCTGGCACCTGGATGTTGGTAGAGTTCTGGATGCCGGTGAAGGTGATAGTCAATGGATCGTTAGGATCGCTCAGGAAGTACTGACCACTGATGGTAGCCTCCTCGCCCACCTTGGCCCACTCGTTGGTCATAGACGAAACTACTGGGCCAGGCACAGTGACGTGGAATGGATGCTCCACTACGGCACCGCTCTTGGTGTGCATGTAGATCTTGTCGGTCACCTCGCCAGGAATGGTCTTTGGCACGGTTACGAGCATGGCGTTCTTGGTGATGTAGCTGGTGTTGAGCACAGCCTGCACATCATTGAACCAGAGCTCGGTGACACTGGTGAGGTTCTCACCGATGATGGCGATGCCTTCGCGCAGGGCAGCAGCCTCGATGAGCGAATCCTTGGCAGCAACGTCCTGCATGCGGATGTACTTGATCGTAGGCTCACCATCAGAAATCTTATACTTGTCAGGCTGGTCTTCGCACGAGGTCATGCCCACAGACACTACTCCACAAAGCACGGCAGCCAAGCTATAATATTTATTCATAATGATAAAGGGAATCAATAAGAGTAGGTTTCACGTACGTTAACACTGATGGCTGGTGCATCGCTGCCCACATTTGGATTGAGCGTAGAGTCCTCGGTTGGGAATGGCAGCGAGAACACATTGGCTGTGAGGTTGTGGATCACAGGGATGTCGTTGTTGTACTGCACGAAGGTCTCTGAAGCTTTGGGGTCCCAGGCACCACTGGTGAAGTACTCCTTGTAGAGTTCGCTGTGGCCCCAGATGTTGTTGCGGAACTGCTTCTCAAGTTCCTTGAGGCAGCCATCGGCATCGTAGTATGAACGACGCACGAAGTCGTACCAACGGTCACCCTCGCCAGCGAACTCCAGACGACGCTCCTTCCAGATCATGTCGAAGTCGAGCGCTGCAACTGGCTCGGCAGTAGGAACGGCACGCTGATGCACGGCGTTGAAGGCTGCCACGGCTGAACCATCGCCACCCTTGCCCTGCAAGGTCATGGCCTCGGCATAAATCAGATAGACGTCGGCCAGACGGAGGATGTGGGTATCGAAGGCATAGGCCATACGGGCTGGAGCCATGCCGGTCTCAGCAAAGTGGTCGGCATCGTTGCCATAGAGGTGCTTCACGTTCTGGCAACCACAAGGACCCTGCCACTGCTCGGTAGCTGCGGGGTTGTAGTCCTTGTCGTAATAGAAGCGGAGAATGTCGAAGCCGCCCTTGTCGCGCCAGAAGTATGAATACTTGTCGCCTGGCAGCATCATAGTGGCCTGACGACGGGTGTCGAGGTCGGCTACACTACGGTTCTCGGGCGATGGGAAGCTGACGATATAGGCCGAGTCGGCCATGGTGACAGGCTTGCCCTCATACCACTCCACGTTGATGACGCCGAAGGCCTTCATCAGGTCGGTCGATGGGCCGCCCCAGCCGCCCCAGAGGTCACCCTGGTCGCCGAAGTTCTCCATGATGAGGTCAGACTGCAGGGTGTTCTGTGTGGTCCACTGTGCACCTACGGTCCAGCGCCAGCCGATAAGGCTCTCGTCGCCGGTGTTGTGCGAACCGCGGAAGATGTCAGAATATACTGGCTCGAGCACACGGCCTGAGTTGTCGATCACGTCCTTGGCCAGCTCGGCTGCCTTGGCGAGGTCTGCATTGTTGAGCGAACCGTTCACGCCAGCCTTGGTCAGGTAAACCTTGGCAAGGAGACCCTCGGCGCAGTAGTAGTCGATGTGGCCGTCGTTGAGCTTCTGCTTGGGCAGCAGCTCCAGAGCCTTCTCAAGGGTGAGGATGATGTAGTCATAGACGTCAGCCTTCTGCACCTTGCTAAGGGTGTTGTACTCGCCCGATGCCAGGATGCTCGAGAGGTCGTGCATGATGGGCACGTCGCCAAATGAACGAACCAGGAAGAAGTATGAGAGGGCCTTGAGGGTCAGCACCTCGCCCATGCACTGGCTGCGCACAGCCTCAGAGCAGGTGGCCTTCTTGATTGACTCATAGACGGTAGTACAGTGGCTGATCTCTGCCCACAGCGAGTAGGACATGTTCACCAGGTCCACATCCGTGCCATTGACCGAGAAGTTGAGGTAAGGCGACGAACCCCAGTACATATTGCCAGAGAACACCTCACCTACCTTGATGAAACCACGCTGGAAGTCATACCAAGGTGAGTTGTAGAGGTATCCGACGCTGGCCTTGACAGCAGCATCGTTGGCATAATAGTTGTCTGCATTGTATGAATCCTCTGTCGGACGATCCAGGAAGTCCTCACACGAGGTGAGACCCATGGCAGTAGCTACAACTGTAGCCAGACCCAGAGACTTCAGATATATATTTGCTTTCATATATTATACTTTATTGGAATTAGAACGTAATGTTGATGCCGGCTGAGAATGACATTGGCGAAGGATAGCGGCCGTTGTCAAGGCCGAATACGTTGCTGCTGGTGGTCGAGGCACCGATCTCAGGATCGTAACCGGAATACTTGGTCAGGGTGATGAGGTTGTTGCCGGTCAGCGTGATGCGAACGTTGTCGAGGTTAACCTTCTTGGCATACTTCTTGTCGAGGGTGTAGCTCAGGCTGGCGCTCTTGAGGCGGATGTACGAGCCATCCTCGATGTAACGGCTTGACCATGCGTCGTTGTCGTTAGGATCGTTGAGGGTAGGACGAGGCAGCTTGGTATCTGGGTTCGATACGCGTACATTATTGATATGGTTGTACCAGTCAACCTGCGAATCATCAATTGCAGTGAGCTTGGCATGGTTGAGCACATCCTTGATCTGGTTGGTCCATGCCGATGACATGTGGCTGACCTTCATGGCGGTGTAGTTACCTACCTTGTTGCCATACGAACCGTTGATGAAGAGGTTCAGATCCCAGTTCTTGTAGTGGAATGAGTTGTTCCAGCCGAAGGTAAACTTAGGCAGTGGCGAACCGATGTTGGTCTTATCCTTCTCGTTGATCTCGCCGTCGCCATTGACGTCCTTGTACTTGAGGTCACCTACGTAAATGGTATTGGTGCGGCCGTAGTCGGATGGGTTCTGGCTCCACTCACGGTGATCGACAATCTTCTCGCCCTTCTCGTCCAGGATGAACGCGCCGTTGGCATCCTGCTTATAGTAGGTGGTGTATGGGTTGTTCTGCTGCAAGGTATTGACAGGCGAAGACAGGATGTCGTCCCAGTCCTTATATACGCCCTCTACTACATAGCCATAGAAGTTGTAGAGTGACTCACCCTCGGTCGAGAGGGCAACGACGTCGCTCCACTGGCCATAGCCTGGCAGTGCGGTCGAACCGGCAAGGTCAACCAGCTTGTTGCGGTTGAATGAAATCTGGAACTCGGTGCTCCAATCGAAGGTCTTGGTTACGATTGGACGGGCATTGAGGGTGATCTCCAGACCCTTGTTCTCGATCTCACCGAAATTGCCCCAAGGTGCGTCAAGACGTGAAGAGCCGTTGCCCTGGGTACCCATATATGATGGGAGGTTCAGTGGCATGAGCATGTCCTTCGAAACCTTCTGGTAGAGATCCACTACAAGGTTCAGGCGGTCGTTGAGGAAGTTGAGGTCGAGACCGATGTTGACCTGCTCCTGAGTCTCCCACTTCACCTCGCGGTTGGCGATGTTGGCTGGACGGTAGCTCATGCCGAAGCCGGTGGCCATAGGCGACATGGCAACGCCCCACTTGTAGCCGCCGATGCTTGAGTTACCAGTCTGACCCCAGCCCAGACGCAGCTTACCATTGGTGAGCACGCCGCTCTCCACGAGGCCCTTCATGAACTCTTCCTGGGTGAAACGCCATGCAAGAGCTGCCGAATGGAAGCCTGCCCAGCGCCTGTCAGGACCGAAGTTCGAACTACCATCGTAACGATAGGTATAGGTGAGGAGGTAGCGGTCGTCGTAGTTATAGTTTTCGCGGGTGAAGAACGAAGCCATGGCTGATGAGCCGAAGCCTGCACCGATCATTGGTGTACCGTCACCCAGGGCTGGGTTGTGTACGAAGTCGAGTGGCAGGGCGGTGTTCTGTACCGAGGTGTAGTCCCAGCTTGACTCCCATGCCTCCTGACCCACCATGGCGTTGATGCTGTGCTTGCCGAACTTGTGTGCATAGGTCAGGTAGTTCTTTACCGACCAATATACATTAGAGTTCTTCTGCATGCGCGAGGTGTTGCTGTTGCGATGCCAGTTGGCCAGGTTCACCATTGGCGAATAGGTCTCGGCACGTGACCAGCCGAGGTCCCAGCCGAACTCAGTGTGCCAGGTGAAGTCCTTGAGTGGTGTAACGTCGAAGAAGAGGTTGCCGTTCAGCTTCTGGCGCTGCAGCTGGATGATGTTCAACTCGGCCAAAGCGATAGGGTTAGGATTGGTGAAGCCCTCCTTGTTGACTGAAGAGTAGCCACCGTTGATGTCGTAGATCTGGATGTCTGGTGGGGTGGTGAGCGAGTACTGGATCAAGCCCTGCTCAGAGTCGGCCAGCTTCAGGTCCTCGTTGGTGTTGCCGAACGAAGCGTTGACGCCCATCTTGAGCCACTTCTTGAGCTCGGCATCGATGTTGGCACGCATTGAGTAGCGCTCGAACTCCGAACCGATGATGGTACCCTCCTGATCCATCCATGCGCCTGACACATAGTAGCGTACCTTGTCGGTACCACCCTGGGCGCTCACCTGATGCTGCTGCTGGAAGGCTGTGCGGAAGATGGCATCCTGCCAGTTGGTACCGCGGCCCAGGAGCGAAGGATCCGAATAGGCTGGATCGCCGTCCCAGATTTCGCCAATCTCGACCATGCTGTTGTAGAAGGTGGCGAACTCACGCAGGTTGAGCATGTCGATGCGGGTGGCCTGACGCGACCAGGTGGTGGTGCCGTCGTACGAGAACTTGGCCTCGCCGGCCTTACCACGCTTGGTGGTGATCAATACTACACCGTTGGCACCCTGTGCACCGTAGATGGCGGTGGCAGAGGCATCCTTCAGAATCTCCATCGTGAGAATATCGGCAGGGTTGATGGTGGCGATTGGCGATACGGTCGAAACCGAGCCGTTGCCAAGCGCGTCACCAAGGCCGAGGCCTGCACCCGAAGCGCTGCTGCCCTGCACGATGACACCGTCGATAACGTAGAGAGGCTCAGCACCGGCATTGATGGTGGCCTGACCACGCACACGGATTGAAGAGGCTGAACCAGGGGCACCCGAAGTCTGAACGGCGGTTACACCGGCTGCACGACCCTGCAATGACTGGTCGAGCGAGGTGATGCCTGGGCCCTTGATCTTGGACTCATCCATTGATACCGATGCACCGGCCAGGTCCGACTTCTTCATCGTACCGTAACCAACGACAACGACCTCTTCCAGGAGCTCATCATCGCTGCGCATCTCAATGTTAACGACTTTACGTCCTGCCAACTTGACCTCCTGGGTCTCAAGGCCGACGTACGAGAAAATCAGCGTGGCGTTTGCACTGGCTACCTTGATCGAGTAGTTGCCATCAATGTCGGTAACGGTACCGGCATTGGTGCCCTTCTCGCGTACGGTACATCCGATGATCGGATCGCCCGTATTCTCAGTAACCACACCCGTCACTGTCACTTGAGCATAGACTGTTGCCGAGACCATCATGATGAGGGTCAGCAACAATGCTCTGATGTCGAATGTTTTCTTCATCATTGCGAATGTGTTTATTAATATTATTTTAATTGATTGCATAGATGCCTTCCTTGTGTGTTGTGCAATGAAAAGAAGCAATATCAGTGTGCCGAATATTGCCAAAACTGCAAATTATACGTTGCAAAGATACTTATTTTTTTATTGTTATCATTTCTCCCGCTTCCCGTTTAACATAGTGCATTAACACTTTTAACACATTTGTTTTTATTTGTATTATGTTATGCAAATATTATATCATACCAAAAATGAGCCCAGCGGTCAGCCGGGCTCATTTCTGTGGTCTGATAATCGATTACTGGCGTACGCCATGCATGTTGTAGAGGCCATCACTTGTCTGGATCAGCAACTGGCCATTGCGCCACACCTTGTTGGCCACATGCTGCGGCTCCATGTCCATCATGACGGTTCCGATGCCAACCGACTCGTCCTGTGTCGTGATGCGGACGCCCGAGATGAAGCAGCGCTTGGCACTGGTCTCCACTTTGATCTGGGTGTCGGCCTTGCAGTCGTAGAGGGTGCAGCTCACCAGCTCGTAGCCGTCGCCCATGAGGTTGCTGTATTCCAGCGACACAGGCTCCTCCTCACCATCTACCGAGCTTACCAGCAGGGTGCCCTCAAGCTTCGACCAGCCCTTCACCATAATCTCAACACGAATTGAGTCGCCTTCGGCGTTGCCCAATGCGCGCGTTGTGATGCTGCCTGGTGCGAGCGACTTGCCCAGACGCACGGCATTGCCTGCCTGATATACGTTCGTGAAGTCCACGATGTTGGCATTGCCCTTGAATGGGAGCGTCTGGCCCTGAACCGAACTGTCCGAACCGTTTGACACGCTGTAGAAGTTCTCGTCGAGCAATATCACAAGGCCTGTCTCGGTGGTGTCGGGACCCAATACGACGCTTTGGTCTGAATAATAGAAGATGATCTTGGCAGGATCGGCAGAGCCGTCTTCCTGCTCCTCACGGATGCCCGAGAATGCGGCACCATTCAGCTGCTTGGTCATCTTGCCGCTGCTGTGCGAATCCCAGCCCAGCAGTGCAGGACTGGTCGTGGCGTCAAATTTTGTAACGTGTGTTGAACCAGGGAATGGGTCACCCGACTGATTGTAGCTGCTCTGCTTGTTGTCAGCCTCCACAATGTCCACACCCTGGTGGTTTGCCGTGGTGTTCACATTGTTGGCGTTCCACACGTTCTCCTGATAGTCGATGTGCCATACCAGCATGCCGTGGCCGGGGATATAGCTGTCCCAGCCCACCTGCTGACGGTTCTCGAAGAGGTAGTACTCGCCGTCGCGAGGATCGGAGGTCGAACTCTTGACGGGCAGGATGAATGCACGGTTGCTCTGACCCAGATACTCCAGCGTGTCCGAAGCACCAGGGGTGAGGAGCTCTGGCTCGATCCAGCCCAACTCGTAGCGCTCGTAGGTGTTCACGCCGGCAGGACAAGAGCCTGAGCTGGCGCCATTGTAGCTGCCCGCATCGAGCACGTCATAATCGCCAGGAGTGAAGGTGCTGTAGCTGTAATTAACGTCATAGATGTCAGGAAGGCCAAGCACGTGAGTAAACTCATGGCAGAAGGTGCCTACGCCATCATACTGGCCATAGATCGTCTCGCATGAGCAAGCATAGCTGGCCAGCTGCACGCCGTCAAAGTAGTGCGACTCCCAGCTGCCGTAGTTCACGTCCCAGGCATGGGGCCAGATGCAGTCCTTGCCACCGTCGGCATGCTCACCTGGGCCGGCATAGAAGGCAAACACGAAGTCTATGATGCCATCACCGTTGTTGTCGTAGATCGAGAAATCCACCAGCGAGTCGAGTTGCTCGCAGGCTTCAATGATCATCTCATGAGGACGCTGGTCGCTGTCCCAGTAGCCGTTGCCGCCATAGTATTTGCGGTTGTGCTCCAGCTTGATAGGGCCATAGATGTCGAACTGAGGATCGAACTGACCCATTGAGTTCTGGTAGAAGAAGTCGTGAGCCGAGCCCTGGTGGCTGAATTCATTGTAGCCCTCTTTCTTGATCATGTCCTCATAATGCTGACATGTGGTCAGACTATCTTCCTTAAACGAAACGTCAGAATACTCCACCAGCACGATCAGGCCGTGGATCTGTCCCTTCGATGGGAACGAGGCAGCATGGTTCTCACCTGGCTGTGTGATGGCAGGGGCGCCCTTGCGGCCGTTACGCAGCTGCTCCAGTCGCTTGCTGTTCACTTCGTCACGACGCTCCAGGTTGCGCGCCTTGGTCTTTTCCCACTCAGCCTTCTCCTTGGCGTCGGCTACATGGTAGTTGCCCTCGGCATCCTGTACGAGCAGTTGGCCCTCCAGGTCAGTCACCCAGTGGCACCACTCGTCGCCTTGCTGTACGATGGTGATGCTCGTGCCATTAGGCTGTTGTATGGTCACTGGCTTGCGCAGTGCCGGTGCTGCCTGCAGGCTTGTTGCCACGGCGGCCATTCCTATGACTGCTGCGGCGAGGCTTTTGATCAGTTTGTTCATTTTGTGCGTTATTTTTGTTACTGTTTTGTTCGTTTGTAGGTTGGTCGTCCTTGGCGGCATCCGAGGATTTGCGTTGCTGTCTTGCTGATGAACTCCGCCGATTGCCATGGCCTCTGCGCTCTCCGCGAGACGAGCGTTCGCGTCGTTCCTCCTTCAAGGGTCGGCCATCGCAGCCGCCCAGTTCCTCGGGCACGGCGATGCGGTCCATCTGCTTCTCGATGAAGCGCTCCAGGTCGCGGAACTTGCGCAACTCGCGTCCGTCGTTGCAGTTCACCAGCAGGAGCGATTCGCCGTCGTGGTCGGCACGGGCGGTGCGGCCGATGCGGTGCACGTAGTCCTCAGGGTCGTGCGGCATGTCGAAGTTGATCACCAGCTCGATGCCCGAGATGTCGATGCCACGGCTCACGATGTCGGTGGCCACCAGCACGTTCACACGGCCTGCCTTGAAGGCGTTCATCGTCTCCTCGCGGTCACGCTGCTCCAGGTCTGAGTGCATCGAAGCTACGGCAAAGCCTTTCTTCCTCAGGTTCAGCACCACATCCTTCACGTTCACCTTCTTCGAGACGAACACCACCACGCGCTTGTTGGGGTTCTGCAGCACCTCATCCTTGACAAAGCCGTTGTAGAGGGGTTGAGGGGGTTGAGGGGTTTGAGGAGTTTGAGGAGTTTGAGGAGTTTGAAGGGTTTGAGGGGTTTGAAGGGTTTGAGGGGTTTGAGGAGTTTGAAGGGGTTGAGGAGTTTGAGGGGTTTGAGCTTTCAGGCGGTCGCGCATGAAGAAGCCCTTCAGGAACTGTATCAGCATCGGTGTCTTCTGCGCCTCGTAGCACACGCACACCTGCTGGTGTATCTTCTCGGCTGGCTTCGAGATGGCGATCTTCACCATCGTGGGCTTCCACATGATGGCTTCAGCCAGCTTCTGCGTCTTGGGTGGCATGGTGGCCGAATACAGGATCTTCTGGCAGTCCTGAGGCAGACACTTGGCTATCTGCATGATGTCGTCGTAGAAGCCCATGTCCAGCATGCGGTCGGCCTCGACGAGCACGTAGAAAGCCACTTCCGAGAGGTCCACGTAACCCAGATTCAGGTGGCTCAGCAGTCGGCCCGGGGTGGCTATCACCACATCGGCGCCCTGCACCAGGCCTTTCTTCTGCAGGTCGAAGTCACGGCCCTCGCCGCCGCCATACACAGCCACGCTCGAGGCATCGACAAAGTAGGAGAATCCCTGCATCTGCTGGTCGATCTGCTGTGCCAGCTCGCGCGTCGGTGCCATGATCACGCAGTTGATGGCATCCTCCGGATAGCGGTAACGGTTCAGGTTGCTCAGGATCGGGAGCAGATAGGCTGCCGTCTTGCCCGTGCCTGTCTGTGCCACGGCGATCACGTCATCGCCTACCAGCACCGGGGGTATGGCCTGCTCCTGCACAGGAGTACATTCGCCATAATGCATATAGTCGAGAGCGTCCAGCACACTCTCGTCAAGGTCGAGTTCTGTAAATTTCATTCTTGTCTGTTGTTTCGGGCGCGAAGGTACACATTTTATATATATTATCCAAATTTTATGCATAAAAAAACGCATAACCTCCCGCTATTCGTTGGCTGGAAGGTTATGCGACACCTCGAAATGTCAAGAAAGTCTCGCTTTCTGCTTATTTTTTGTTCAAAATATCTGCTAATCCACTACCACATTGCTATAACGCACGCTAAAGGAAGCCGGCATACAGGGGTCGATCTTTCGGCCGCTGGCCAGCAGTTTTTTGACGCGCTCCAGTATCTTGCGCTCCATCTTGCTGAGCTCCTTCTGCTTCTCGGGCTTTTCGCTCTCGGCTATCATCTCGTGCATCAGGCGGTTGATCTGCTCGGCATTCTGCTTCTGCTCCTCCAGGTAGCTGATGGGCATGTAGATGCCTCCACCCAGGTCGCGGCATTCGGTGCGTGTGTGGATCGAGCCCCAGTCAGACTCCTTGCGCAGGATGCCCCACTCGCCATCTATCACATAGAGCGTGAGTTTGCCACCGCCTCCGCCCAGGCTGATGGTCACCGTGTTGCTGTCGGTCGGTTGCGTCACCTGCGTCTCGCAGGTCAGGATGTCGATGATCTTGCCCCCCTCCTCGATGGTGCCTTGCAGCTTCCATGTCCTCTTCTGTTTCTTTTGCGTCTTCAGGTCGAACGCGCCATACACATCGTCAAACAGATCCTCCTGCGACATCTTGCAAATCTGCTTCGCCACATTGTCAGGCATGTCCGGACTGCTCTCCAGGACCTGCTGCCCGCTGTATTTGGTCTTGCCCTTGGCAAAGTGGTGGTTGATGCGCAGCTTGGCCTTTACGTTGCTGTTTTCGGTGCAGAAGTCGAAGATGGCTCCGAAGCCCATGGTCTTCATAGCCATTCGCGCTGCCCACAATATCGGCTTGGGCAGCAGGGCGCGAAGGAAGTCCATGTCGCGAGCCTCCAGCGTGTGTGTTGCCACGGCATCGTACTGCCTCAGCCGCTTCTTGTTCACCGCTGCCTGTTCGCCCACCTTGCGCAGGATGTACACGGCAGGGTCCTCGCCCGAAGGTGTCACATAGACGTCGCCCAGCGCGATGGGCTGCTCCTTCAGCCGCACGTCATGTGCATAGCGCTTTCCCTCAGGCAGCATCAGCGTCTGTCGCTCTGAGGCATAGCCCAGGTAGGAATACTCCACCACCACATTGCCCGTGGCCAAATCGTCCAGCACATAGCGTCCGTCCAGGTCGGTCGTACATCCCTGCCCCGTAGCGGGCACATAGATCGTGGCGTATGCCGCCGGCACCGAGTCATTCAACATCACGCAACCCTCCACACTGCTCTGCGCAATGGCCGAGAGGGCGGTGAACATCGTAAACAGTAACGCAAAGAGTTTTCTCTTCATAAAACATGCTTGAAATGCCTTCATCATAGTTTTCTTAGGTTTTATAGTCATTAGTTTTAGTTATTATCCGGGCGCAAAGATACTATTTTTCTTTTACTCTGCCAAATCTCCAAGCAAAATAATGCCCCTGCACACCATTTTTCTGTCAAAAAGCACCTCAAACACGCAATTTGCAAATCATAATACCTTGCCACAACCCAACAACAAGCCACCCAAGGCCACGGATTCCTTGCCCCAAAACCAGGAAAAAGCGTTGTAAACCTGCAAAACCTTGCCAAAAAGCTGCGAAGTGCTTTTGCAGACGGGCGGGGATGCCAACGCGTACGCGTTGGCATCCCTGCACATTTACATTAGCTTGTCAAAAACATTTGACAAGGTTTCGCCAAAACTTGGCCGGACTGCTTACAGCTTGACGCTAACAGCCTCGCCGCGATATGCGACCACGATGCCCTTGGCCTCAGGATCGTAGGCCTGAGCCTTGTCGGCATTGACTGGCACCACGATGAAGGTGCGCTCGGTGAGCATGCCGGGGAAGTTGCCCTCGCGCTCGCCGATGGTGAGTTCCTTGGCGGCATCGTTGTAGGTGAAGCGGATGTTGGCATAGCGCTCGGCCTCGTAGCCGTAGTTGTCGTTCTCGTCCTCATAGAGGGTGAACTCGCCATCGGCACCCTGATATACGTAGAGGCGGATCTCGTCAGCAGGCTTCTGGGTGCTCCACTCCATGGCAGGGCCGAATGGGATGATCGAGCCTGCTGGGATGAAGACAGGAACGTGCTCGTATGGAGCATCGACGGTCTTGGTCTCGTTGCCCTTTGATGCCACCTTGCCGCTCCAGAAGTCATACCAGGTCTTGCCGGCAGGGAAATAGACCTCGCGCTGACGGGCCTTGTAGGTATAGACAGGGTTGACCATGAATGCTGGGCCGAACATGAACTGATAGCCGATGTTGAGCACGTTGCGGTCCTGGCCGAAGTCCATCACGAGCGGACGGAGCATGGTGTAGTCGTCAAAGTGTACCTTGGCGGTGAGCGAGTAGATGTATGGCATCATGCGGTAGCGCAGCTCAAGGGTTGACTTGAGCACCTTGTAGGCAGGATGCGACTCAGGAGCGATGTTCCATGGCTCGCGGTATGGGAACTGGCCGTGGCTGCGGTACATTGGGGTGAACACGCCCCACTCGTGCCAGCGGGCATTGAGCTCGCGCCAGTCACGGAGGTCCTCGTTCTCGCGACCGGTGGCATCGAACATGCGCTGAGCGAACTCATAACGCTTCTCGACCGAGAAACCGCCGATGTCCTGGCTCCAGAATGGTACGCCCGAGATTGAGAAGTTCAAGCCGGCGGTGATCTGGGTCTTCATGTCCTCCCAGCGGGTGCCGATGTCGCCCGACCAGGTAGCGGTCGAGAAGCGCTGCTCGCCGGCAAAGCCGTTGCGGGTGAGCAGGAAGACGCGCTTGTTCTCAGGCGAGAAGTTGTCGTCGTTGTCGTAGCCCTGCTGGTTCCACTTGGCATTGGCCTGAAGCCATGAAGACTCTACACTTTCCACATTACCCTTTACACTTTCCAAGGCGGTCTCGTAGCCACGCTGGCCGTCGTAGATGGCCTCGGCATTGACGATGGAGTAGGCATTGAAGTACTCGTCCGAAGAGCCGAGGGCGGTTGGGCCGCACAGCAGCTTGCGATAGGCCAGGTCGGTGCAGTCGCGCACGTTTGGCTCCGAAGCATCCATCCACCAGGCATCCATGCCGATGGTGCCGAGTTTCTCGTAGAGCTGACGCCAGAAGATCTGACGTGCCTCGAGGTCGTAGGCATCGTAGAAGGCGTACTTGTAGCCGAGCCAGTCGTAGAGCGAGTCCTTGATGGACTGCTGGTAGATGTAGCCCTTCTCGTCAAGCTCCTTCATGTTATCGACGGTGAGGTAGTACTTTGGCCAGCACGAGATCATGATCTTGGCATTCTGTGCGTGGATGTCGTCGATCATCTGCTTCGGGTCGCTGAAACGCTCAGGATCGAAGGTGAATGCGCCCCAAGAGTCTGGTGTCCAGTAGTTCCAGTCCATCACGATGTTGTCGATAGGGAGGTGGCGCTGACGGAAGCCGGTGAGGGCGTCCACGATCTCGTCCTGCGTCTTGTAGCGCTCGCGGCTCTGCCAGTAGCCCAGGAGCCACTTAGGCATCACCTGTGCCTTGCCGGTCAGGGTGCGGTAGCCCTTCACCACCTCGTCGGCATTGTCGCCAGCGATGAAGTAGTAGTCGAGCTGCTGGGTCATCTCGCTCCAGAACGACAGCTTCTGCTGCTCCTCAGGTGCCACTGGTGCCAGGGCGCGGAGGCCGCAGTATGCCTCGCCTCCGTCTGGAATCCACTCCAGGCGGAACTTGTAGTGACGACCTGCCTCCATGTTGACAGCGAACTTGCGGGCATTAGGGTTCCAGGCGGTGCGCCAGATGGTCTGGTCATGCTTGGTGTTTGAAGGGTTTGAGAGGTTTGAAGGGTTGTACTGGGTGGTCGAACCGCTCAGACCCATCACGTCCTCGGTATAGACATTCTGGTCGTCGATATAGATCTTCTGATAGCCGCTGTAGTAGTGGCTGAAGCGGTATTCGCCGCTCTCCTTTGGCACGATCTCGCCCTCGTAGGTCACGGTGGCGCGACCCAGGTTGAAGGCTGGCAGGTTCTTGGCCGACTTGAGGTTCTCGAAGTAGATCGAGTCCTCGCGACGAACCAGCGTCTCCTGGTCAGGTGCCGAATAGGTGCCGGTCAGGGCGCCCTCCTTGCCCTCCTTGTCGATGAGGGTGAAGAGCTCGGGCAACTGGCTGTAGTCCTTGGGGTTGCCGAAGCGCATCAGCGAGTAGCTATCCACGAGTACGCCGTAGTTGTGGCTCGACACGATGAACGGGATCGACACCTTGGTGTTGTACTGGAAGAGCTCCTCGTTCTTGCCCTTGTAGTTCCAGTCGTCGGCCTGATGCTGGCCAAGGCCGTAGAAGGCCTCGTCCTCAGGGCTCTCGAACACTACGCGGGTTGACCAGCCGGTGTACTTGGTTGGGTTGGCCTGCTCGGCAGGACCCTGCTCGTTGCGTGTCCATACGGTCTGCTCGCACTCGTAGGGCTCGAAGGTCTTGCCGCCCTGTGCCTGCTCCTGCAGGATCATGTTGCCCTGGGCATCGGTGAACCATACCTGGCCGGTGCTCTTGAGCACGTATGCGCTGATGGCCGAGGTGCTGACACGCACGGTGTCGCCCGTCATCTGCATCTCGTAAGGGGTCTGCTTGTGCTGTGGCACGATGATGAGCGATGGCTTGTCGGCAAACTTGCGCTCAGCGGTGGCGCTCACGCGGATAATCTTCTCGCCCATCACCTCCAGGCGCACGAGCTTGGCTTCGCCCTGCTCCACCTTCACGGTGATCTGCTGCCCCTGCTGCTGCACGCCGCTGCCTGAGCACGAAGCCAGGAGGGCCACTGCTGTCGCTGCGGGGATAATCAGTTTCTTCATGTTTTTGTTAATATGTTGTTTTGTTAATATGTTCTTATGTTGGGGGCGCTTACTTCTCATTCCTCAAAAACTCCACCACCTGCTCGGCAAACGCCTTCATGCCCTTCTGGCTGGGGTGGCCGTCCTGCTTGTCGATGTCGTGGAGCTCGATGAGCGGCAGGCCGTAGTGGCGGCAGATGACGCGCATCGACTCAGCATGCTCGGGCTTCAGCTCGGTGTTGAGGATGAAGTAGGTCTTGGCCATCGGGTAGTTCTGCTTGATGGTCGAGCAGAGGCGGGCCATGGCGGGACGGAAGTACCACATGTCGTTCTCCGTCCAGTTGGCATATTTGTATTCGCCCACGCGCTCGCCTGTCCATGAGTCGTTGGTGATGCAGCACGACAGGATCACGTCGGGCTCGCCCAGGTCGGCCACGCGGGTGTTGAACGAACGGGGCTGATAGTTCTCGTTCTGGTAGCCGTAGTAGCCTACGGTCGAACCGCTGTACGAATTGTTTTTCTCCAGTTTCCAGCCCATCTCCTCGATGACCTGGTACCACCACGTCTGCTCCACCTTGCACACGTCGTTGTTCTTGTCGCGATGGGGACTGTCCTCAGTCCAATACCAAGGCTCGTTGGTGGCGGGGGTGAGCCAACCCTCGAAGGTGGAATACGAGTCGCCAAAGATGGTGACTTTCGTCTGCTCCTGCGCATTGGCAGCGAGTGCAGCCAGTGCCAGAGCACCAAGAATAAAGAGCTTTTTCATTGTTGTTGATGTGCACACCACGGAGCCGGAGTCTGAAGCCGCGGCTCCGTGGTAAATATATATTTAAAATGTGTAGTCAGCAGTCTTAGGATTATTCCTCATCGTCCCAATCCCAGTCGCCACGACCGAGGACGCTTCTGTTGCCTACTTCGTCGTTTGTTCCAAAGGATGTTGCTATGATGTCTGCACCCTGGATTTCGATGATCTCGCAGCTTGGAGCCTTATATGTCTTTTTCATATACGTTATCTGTTGAATAGTTAATGATTACTTGACAACACACTTCTTGCCGTTGCGGATCACGAAGCCCTTGGCGTTGTCATCCACACGCATGCCATTCAGGTTGTAAGTAACGGTCTGCTCTACCTCGGTACCGATGGTGTTGATAGCATTAGTTTCCTCGTTGAATGCATAGCCTGAACGAGCCTGAGTGCCTGCAGGGAGAGCCAGATAAGCCTTGCCAGCAGAGATATCGAATGCAGCACCATCGTCCTCTACCCAGTAGAAGCCTACGCTGCTTGCCTCGCCAGCTGCATTCAGAGAGAGTGCATAGAACTTGCTGCTGCCTGGATTTGCTGCTGCCATTTCGTCAGCGGTCATGTCGGCAGCTGCACCGCAGAGGTCGTTCATATCGGCTGACTTGAATGTTTCATCCTCGGAAGTAGTGTAAACAAGAGTGTAAGTATCAGCGGCACCACCAAGAACGAGAGGTTCGCCAGCAGGAACAACTTTGTCGTCCTCTTTTGTTCCATAAGCAGGCTGAAGACCATCATCAGCTGTAAATACATAGCCAGTAACACCTTCTGGAAGAACTACTGCGTGAGTTGCATCGAAGAATGTTGCATAGCCAGCAGCCGAGATGGTTACATTAGCAGAGGTTGCGACGGTGGTAGTGAAGTCAGAATATACGTCAGGAACTGTCTCCCACTCGATCGTAACGCTTGTCAAATACATTGCACCACTGGCAGAGCGGAGGCCGATGTAGTCATAGTCTCCAGAAATGGTCAATGCGGGGCTAGCACCGATACTGCAAACAATTGTTCCAAGAAGATCTCCGTCTGTTGAAGTATTATAGAGGTCAGTTGCAGCTGTATATGCTGTGTTTGAACCATACACATTGAGTGTGCGTCCATTTGTCGTGTTGCTATTCCACACCACAGACACCTTCTTTACCTTGCCTCCCGATTTGGTGGAAACAATGCCACTATTGCTATTGGAGCTTTGAAGTTGGATAGAATTGTTGCCTCCTGCACTATTGCCTGCATAGACAGCGTCAGTACCATCAGTTGCAGTTTTGCCAGACCAATTTTCATAAGACGTGTCCGTGACCCCTATCGTCTCTCTATTCAATACGTCCGAACCGTGTACTGCAGGTGTCTTTGTAGCGAATACTGCATAATAAGTAGCATCTTCAATGGCTCTTGATGATGGAATAACGGTCACGGGATTCTCTGCATCTACGTTTGCGGTAGCTGCCCAACCATAAAGCACTTTTCCTTCGATTGGATTGACTTCTGGTGCAACTACTGGAGCTCCTATTACAAGTTCTTCAGACTTTACTTCCTTGCCATTTACTATCCATGCGATAGTATAATATTTAGTTTCTTCATAGTTAATGGTTATTGAGCTAATTTTCGCTTGAGCGCCCATGTCTATATCGAAATCACCAGAGCATGTAACAGTTACAGTCGAAGCATTCACGGAAGCAGACGCACCAGTAGAATAAGTAGAATTCTTCAAAGCTGTTGCATAACCATCCGATGTGCATACGATTGTTGCACCCGTCAAAGTGTATCCAGTCGTAGCCTTGAATGCAATTTTATGACCTGCAAACCAACGAGGTTCTGCTATGTAACTGGAGCTTACATTGATACCAGAAGTGCCCTTTGCTTGTGTAATATTGCAGTAAGTACCAGACCAAGTGATATGATCAGTATCAAAAACTCCGTTTGACAGAACGATGTCTTCCGTTTCTGCCCAGCTCATTCCCACTCCCATCACGAAGCAGAGAAGGGTGAGCATAATTTTATGGAAATTATTTTTCATGATTATTTGTAATGATACTAGATTGCTGTTCATTTTTTTTTTACACACCACGGAGCCAAGGCCAGAAGCCGGGACTCCGTGGTATTATATATATTTAAAATGTGTAGTTAACGGACAGGGGATTATTCCTCATCGTCCCAATCCCAGTCGCCACGACCGAGGACGCTTTTGTTGCCTACTTCGTCGTTTGTGCCAAAGGATGTTGCGATGATGTCAGAACCCTGGATTTCGATGATCTCGCAGCTTGGAGCCTTATATGTCTTTTTCATATTTGTGATCTGTTGAATAGTTAATGATTACTTGACAACACACTTCTTGCCGTTGCGGATTACGAAGCCCTTGGCGTTGTCATCCACACGCATACCATTGAGATTATAGGTAACGGTCTGCTCTGCCTCGGTACCGATGGTGTTGATAGCATTAGTTTCCTCGTTGAATGCATAGCCAGAACGAGCCTGAATGCCTGCAGGGAGAGCCAGATAAGCCTTGCCAGCAGAGATATCGAATGCAGCTCCGCCTTCATTTACCCAATAGAAGCCTACGCTGCTTGCTTCGCCAGCTTTATTCAGAGAGAGTGCATAGAACTTGCCCATACCAGAATTTGCAGAAGCCATCTCGGAAGCGGTCATGTTGGTAGCTGCACCGCAGAGGTCGTTCATGTCGGCTGACTTGAATGTTTCATCCTCGGAAGTAGTGTAGTTGAGAGTGTAAGTAGTTGCTGCACCACCAAGAACGAGAGGTTCGCCAGCAGGAACAACTTCACCCTCGTTATAAGCCACCTCAAGACCGTTGGCAGTAGTGAATACATAGCCAGTAACGCCAGTTGGGAGAGTTACAGCATGATCTGCATCAAAGAAGGTTGCATAGCCAGCAGCAGAGATAGTAACGTCAGTTGAAGTAGGAGCAGCAGCAGCTACAATGCTTACTTCATCAAGGAAGAAACGAGATTTGCTAGATGAATTTCCTGCGAATTTGATTTTGAATCCCTCTGTTGCGTTTGTGATATTTACATTATAGGTATCCCATGCACCCTTTGTCAATGTTACAGAAGATACACTGAGTGTTGCACTTGTAGCAGAAAGCATAAGAGTTGTTTTCTCGTCAGTACCATCCCATGCTGCAGCCTTGAACGTGAGAGTGAAGTTTCCTGAAGCTGCAATTGCTGGAGTGGTTGCCGAGCCAAGAGTAGATCCTGCACCAAACTTAGCACATTTATTTGCACCATTACCACTTACAAATGTCCAATTTTCATTATCAGAACTTATATTATTTGAAGCAATAGAACCATTCCACTTGTCATCATTACCACCAGTTCCATTATTGGTATCAAAAGACTCGTAGAACACCTCACCTGCAGGACGAGCGACAGTATAGTAAGCATAAAGAGTACAATCGCTTAAAGGATGATATGTCTCACCTGCTTCACCTGCATTTGCAGAAGAAGGAGTTGCATCGGTTGACCAACCAACAAAAACATAGCCTGTGTTAGGTGTTGCAGCAGGAAGGGTAATACCTGCTCCAGTAGCAGATTCTGTAAGGCTTGTGGTTGAGCAAGTACCATTTACACCTGCATTGAATGTTACTGTGTAAGGTTCTGCTGCTGGAACAGAATAGGTCACTTTGAGATAGTTGACATACAAACGAGATTTCGTGTCAGTTCCCGTACATGTGAAAACCACGTTCTCAGTTGCGCTAATACTACTTACAGTGAGTTTGCCATTAGCCGTAATAGACTCCTCTGAAGAAGCAGCACCGCCATCAATAGCATAAGTTACTTTAGTTGCCATAGACGAACCAAGTATAACCTCTGTGATTGTTGCGCCATTATTAGCACTTACGGTGAAAAGACCACCATTCTGATAAACGCGAATCTCATTGCTATTTACTGCAGGTACAGTACTTGCATTTCCCTTAGCAGCCTCGTAGCTGATGTAAGAATCCAGATCTCCAGAAGTAGCAGAGAATGAACTAACTTCAACTGACTCTGCCCAAGCACTACTTACCCCTCCCCATAAAATGAGGCAAAGGAGCATAAACGCTTTGAGTAAAAATTTTTTCATTTGTTTGTAAATTAAATAATGTTAGTATTATAGGTAATAATAAATGTTTGCACGACGGATTACGTGAGACATAGACCATTCTCTGCCTATTCAATAGAGTGATCAAGCATGGCAAAAAAATGCTGCCATATTAAGCATGATTATTTGTTTAAGACGAACTATCCGAGCACTCGAAAAGTCTGCCACGCAAGGGGGAAGGACTTTTCGAGCGCTCGAATATCATTTTTTAATACTCGAAGTCGTCGTCATCCACGTTGCCGAGGAATTCCCAGCTGCGGCCAGAACGAGAGAGCTGGAAGAGGTCACCCTCCTCATTCATAGCTACGATGTCTGATGTGGCGATGATATCGGCTGAATTTACGTGTACGAGCTCCATAGAAGGAGCGATATAGTTCTTTTTCATAATGATTTGTCTGTTTTTATGGTTATCGAAAACTTTTGGTACGCTGTACCTGATTTCGGCATTACGATTACTTGATGTAGCTCTTCTTGCCATTCATGATCACGAGACCCTTAGCCTCCTGAACGCGCTGGCCAGCGAGGTTGAAGATAGCAGCCTCACCCTCCTCAGCATTGAGAGTAGAGATAGCGGTGGCATCATCGAAGATGTAGCTGGTGCGAACAGCAGAGGTCTTAGGCAATGCGAGGTAAGCCTTGTGTGCGCCATTGGTAAAGGCAGCACCAGTCTCGTTCATCCAGTAGAAGCCTACGCCCTTTGAACCATTCTGGAGAGCATAGAAGTAGCAGTCGCCCTCAGCGGTGGTGGTAGCCTTGGAATCGGTACCGCGCAGATCGTTCATTCCAATCGAAGTCCAGGTCTCGTCAGTGTCATTGATAGTGTAAGAAAGAGAGTAGGTGCCAGGAACTGCGGTCTTGAGAATTACAGCCTCGTTGGCAGGAAGGGTAGTACCACCCTCGTAGCCGGTCTCAACGTGGAAGACACCATCCTCCACGTAAGCAACCAATGCCTCAACCTCCAGAGGAAGCTTGATTGCATAAGTTGACTCGTAGAAGGTAGCATAGCCGGTCTCGCCAATGGTGATGTTGTATGCACCTGGCATAGAAAGGAGCTGATAATCGCTAACATTCTTGACACCAGTAACGGTGAAGTACTTCTCAAGAGTGCCATAGACAGCAACCTGGCAGCCAAGCAGCTCTGGGTGATCAACAACGTTCAATCCGTTGCGAACAGCACCTGTAGGAAGCTGAACAGGGATGAAGCTGTCAGGAGTACCCAAAGCAAGATTGGTGTTAACATCAGTCTCGTTCAGCTCAGTACCAGAGCTAGCAGTACCGCAAATCATACCCTTTACCCAGAACTTGCCAGTCGTAGTATTGTTCAAGGCGATAACGTCAGCAACAGTGTAAGGATTAGCCTCAGAGCCATCACCTACAAGATCCAATGTTGGATCTTCTGGTTCCTCTGGATTCTCGGGCTCATCGCCACCGCCTGGCTCCTCGTCTCCTTCGCCTACCAAATACATTTGGATAGCAGTCTGGTTAGAAGTATAGTTCAAGAAGCGTGGGCTGCTTGCATTGTACTGAATCCAGCCATAAGAAGCATTAGTGCTAGTAATTACAGCATTTCCTTCAGCAAATGTAATAGTCCAGGTGTTTTCTCCATTTCCAGTATGATTCATCTTCTTGGCAGCAGAAGTATAAATCGTGCCTTCAGAAGTGGTCAAAGTCCAAGCACCTTCAGCCTGATTAAGGGTAATCTCAATAGCATCGCCCTTGGCACTGACAGAAGAGAGGAACGCAGCAGAGCCCATAGGGCCAGCATAAGTACTCTTTGTATCACATGCAAGAATCACAACCGAGCCGTCTGTAAGACTAGCGGCATCAGTCACCTTTGTGTAGGTCTTTGCCCACACGCCTGCACTCATCGAGAGTCCAAGCATCAAAAGTAAAATTTTTTTCATAATGAAAATTTTTAAAATTTAATAAGGTATAATGTTTAATTGTTCTATTCTTGTTTGTCAAAGGTTAGAATACGTCTGCATGTGTCCCTGTAGAGATCATTACTAATGTTAACTCGGTATCGTTTTGATCCCATACAAGTAGCCAATCTGGCTGAAGGTGGCATTCCCACAAACCAGACAAATTACCTGTGAGTTTGTGGGGGCGATATTGCACCGGAAGAGAGCCTGTTTCAACTAATATGTCGATAGCAGTTTTGAGAATCTCCATATTGAGACCTCTCTTCATGCATCGTTTGACACACTTCTTGAATTCCGTTGTAACCCTATATGAATACATCAGATTCCCATTTCTTTGTAAAACTCTTCAGTGGATTGGTATGTGGTTACACGCCCATTCTTAAGATCTTCTAAAGAACGGTCTAATGAAGATGTCCTCTTCTTGGCAGGCAGTGTCCATCCCATGTTTGTGGCCAGCTTTTTGAGAAAAGCTAAGTCACATTTTGGAAGTTGAATCTGTATGGTTTCAACTGGACTATTTACAGCACTCGTTGTCATGTTTTTCTTCTTATTTATGCATATTCGTCCGCAAAGTTATATTAAATATGTGTAACTTCCAAACTTCGGGACAAAAAAGTGGTGAAAATACACAATATTGTAATAGTTCGGCGCTATTTTTCAGAGGAAACGATGTGCAAAGGCGACGTTATCGCAGATATACCGCCTTGCCGTTGACAAAGACCAAGCCCGTGGGGGTGCCTTGCAGCCTGCGGCCCTGCAGGTCGTAGAGGGTGGCGGGGGTGTCATCGCCGATGACGGAACGGATGCCATCATCGCCACTACCGTAGAGTTTGAGGCCCTGTATGTGGAGCGAGCCCGTGGCCGCGTTGGTGATGCGTATGTACTTGAATTCCGGCTGGGGTGTGACGGTGAGTTCATAGGTTCCCTTGCTGGCCGAATAGGTGGTTATCTCGGTGAATGTCACGCCGTCGGCACTGCCCTGCACCTTGCCTGTCATGGAGCCGGTGCGTGCCAGATAGAGGCACACCTTGGTGATGCCGCCGGCATGGTAGAAGGTGGCTGTGCCGGTGCCTTTGACCAGCTGAAGCGAGCCCGTGCGGTCAGAGAAAGACTCGCCATTGCTGTTGGTCACCTCGACCGTGGGCTTGAACGAACTGCCGGCATCGAGCGTGATGGTGCCGTCGGCGAGATAGGCCAGCACGGCGGCCTCGTTGTCGCTGTTGAACCAGAAGTAGTCGCCGTCGCTGCCGATGATCACGGCATCGGCATCAGTGGGTTCACCTGGGCCGAGCTCGCCGCCCTCGCTGACACCGTCGATGATCAGCGTGCCTGTGCCCCACGAGGGCAGGTGCGCGAGGTTGACCGCAGGGTCGATGCCCTTGCCGTCGCCGCTATCGACCGGCTGTGCAGCACCGCCATTGCGAATCGAGGCACCGCCATAGAAGCCGATCAGCGTGGACTGATAGCTCTGCAATGCCGACTTGAGGCTGGCGACGACGGCATCGTTCTCGTCCTGCGCGGTGTTGCTGAAGGTCCAGGTGAAGTCGCCATGCTGCAAGCGGCCGGCACCGAGCTCGCCGCACACTATGGCAGGCACGTCGGCAGGGTCGTCGATGCGCTGCTCGATGTAGGTGGTGCGTGCTGCATTGTCGGCTTCGTGGTTGTAGCCTGTGCCGCCTGAGAGGGAAGTGGCGGTGACCTCGGCATCGCGCTCCTGTACCAGCACGGCATCCCACTTGCCATTGGTCATGGCTCCGGTGTTGTACTGCAGCTTGCGCGGATTGAGCACGATGTTGCCATACGCCTTGATCACGCCGCCGGGTTCGCCCGAGAAGGTGCCGGCACCCTCGGCATCGGTGCCTTGCTTCGAGATGAGCATAGGATACTTGGTGTTGCGGAAGTAGTTGGCCTCGACAAATGCCGAGCCGCCCGAGGTGCAGCCGATGCCGTACTTCGAGATGCCGTCGAAGTAGTTGTTATAGACGTGGAAGAACTGCACACGGATGCGCGGATGGCGCGAGTCGGAGTGGTCGAACCAGTTGTGATGATAGGTGTGCCAGGCATCGGTCTGCTCGCCGCTCATGCCGCCCAGCGAGCTCTTGCCCGAGTCGTAGAAGTGACAGTATGAGAGGGTTACGTTCTTGGAATGTGCCTTGATGTCCACGGTGCCGTCGCCCTTGGCCTGGTCGCTGTCGCCACCGGTCGAGCCGTAGAAGAAGTCCATGTTGTGAATCCAGATGTTGGAGTTCTCGGTGTCGAGCGAGAGGCAGTCGTCCATGCAGAGCATCACGGCGAAGTTGCGGAACTCCGTACCCTTGCAGTTGCGCACCAGCACGCCGAAACCCGAGATGGCGGCATCGTTGCCGATGCCCTCGATGGTGATGGGCATCGGGCTGTAGGCGTTCCTGCCCTTGACCTGCAGGCCCTCGGCCGAGGAGCCGAGCGCGTCCATGTCGTCCTTCCTGAGGGTGCCGATGATGCGGATGTCGAGCGGCGTGGTATCGTAACCCTTCTGATAGGCGGTGATGATGGCCTGCAGACCGGTGCAGGTGGTGATGTTCGAGTCCTTCGAGCCGGTCTTGACGGTGGTGCTGACGCTCTTGGCATTGTCGGCCCACACATAGAGCACCTTGGCACCGGGCTTCAGCGTGCCGTCGTTCTGGTAGGCGCCGATGCCCTCGCTCATACCCACGTGGGCAAAGCCCGAGCGGTCGTGGGCGGTGGCGGTGAAGGTGGTGGTGACGGTGGCCTCGGCAGCATCCTCTACGCCGTTGGCGGTGGGGACGATGCGGAACTGGTAGTCGCCAGCCTTGAGGCCAGGCACGTCGGCTCGCACGTAGCCGGGATACTCGCGGATCAGCTCCGCATCGAGTTTGGCGTAGTCGTCAGTGCCTACTGGGGCAACATAGACATTGTAGGCGGGAGCCGCAGCCGTCCACAGGACATAGCCGCTCTCGAACCAACCGCCTACCTGCTGCACGTTAACGGCAGCACTGGCCTGGACCGACATACCGAGTGCGGCTACGGCAAGGGAGAGAGCAAGAAAAGAACTTTTCATATATAAGATTGAAGCGTTAGTGGATTTCAGCTGAAGGGGTATCGTAAAGGGGAGCAATGCCCTGTGAGCCTTGCCGCGAACTGCAGCAACGGCGGCGGGTGGCCTCGACGGTTGGTTCACCGCAGGATTACGCCTTCGCGATGGATGCCGTCCACCTTGATCAGCATGGCCTTGGGCAGGCGCACATGACGGAGATGCTCGGTCTCGTGGACGGCGGGCAGGGCATTGAGCTCCTGTTCGCGCCACACACCGTCGCCACGGAAGGCATTGATGGTGAAGTACGAAACTCCGAGTGAGGTGAGGTTCTGGAAGAAGTGGGTGCCTTGCGACGGATCGACCTGGAACGAATCCAAGCCGGCCTCCACGATCACCTTGGCAGCAGAGATGTGCGGCCACTTGACGGGGATGCCCAGCCACGGGTCGCTCGAGCCCCAGCGGCCTGGGCCCACGTACACGCAGTGGCGGCCCTCGTCGAGCAGCGTGCGGTTGATGCGCTCGATCTCCTCGGCGATCTGCGGATTGTGGCCGGCATAGTAGATGATGTCGGGCTCGGAGCCGTCGGGCTTGGCGGGGCCGAGGGTCTTGACATAGACGATGTCCTCCACGTCGTCCATAATGCCGTGGCCGATGGCGGAGTGGCTGCGCAGCAGGCAGTCCTGGTCAGGGATGGCGGTGAGGTCTTCGTCGAGCTTCATATTGTTATCGACCATCGGACGGATCTGGAGCAGGTAGAAGGTGCCAGTCTCGCCCGGACGCAGATCGACGGCAAACTCGATCTCCACGGGGCGGCGCATCTCCTCCTCGCCATACTGCAGCACCTTCTGCATCAGCTCGGGCAACGGGAACATGCCGTTCTGCAACACGCCGGCAAAACTGATGAGCTTGCGGTTGCGTCCCTCGTAGTAGCCGTCGTAGATGCACTGGTCCATGGGGTCGAAGGTGGAGCAGATGGGGGGCAGCGTGCCGTCGGCATCGGCGATGCGTACCGGCCACTTGCGCAGGTTGAAGCCGTCGTCGGCCTTGAAGTCCATGCTGTAGTCCTCGCCTTCGGGGATCTCGAGCGCCAGGAACGCCGTCTGGGTGTCGCGCAGGGCAATCTCCATCTCGCTCATCTGCAGCACCTGCCTGGGGTGGGCAGGGCAGACGCGCAGGGCGGTGCCGCCATCGACGATGTACTTGCCCAGGCCGAATGCCAGCGACACCGTGCCCTCGTCGGCGCGCTCGTCGCCGATGGGGTAATAGTTGATGGAGCGAGCCACGCCCGAGATGTGCGGATAGAACCTCGTGCCATGCTGCTGGCCAACGACCTCCTGCAGGATCACCGCCATCTTCTCCTGGTCGATGACGTTCTTAGTGGCGGTCATGTAGTCCTTCGAGCCGTGGTAGAACACCGAGGCATACACCGCCTTGACAGCATTGGCCAGCATGCCCAGACGCTTGTACTTGTCGCTCACATACGGGATCATGTAGGTGGAGTAAATGCCGGCAAAGGGCTGATAATGCGAGTCTTCGAGCAACGATGACGAGCGGGCTGCGATGGGTCCGTGCACCACGTCCATGAAGGCCTCAAGGTCGGCCAGCAGGTGCTGTGGCAGGTGCCCCTTCTGGAAGGCATCGAAGATCTCCTGATCCGAGGCGTCGCTCAGCGCGATGGGGTAGAGCTGGTTCTGGTCCATGAACTCGTCGAACACATCGGTGCAAAGCACCACCGTCTTGGGGATGCTGACGCGTGCCTGCTGCGGCAACTCGGCCAGCGGGCCATTGCGCCGTGCGTGGGTGAGGAAGCGGTCGGTGCGCTGCTCCTGCAGGTCGGGGTGGCGGCCCATGATGTGGTCGAGGAAGGCGAGGCCACGGCCCTTGCCGCCCAGCGAGCCGTCGCCGATGCGCGCGAAGTTGCTGTACTGGTCGAAACGTCCGCGCTGGAACACGGCCACCACGCCCTGGTTCTTCATGCGGCGATAGGCCACAATGGCATCGAAGATCACCTGTCGGTGTGCCTCAACGTCCTGCAGCGAGTCCCAAGTGATGTGCTTCAGAAAGTCCGAGACGGGGAACATGGCCCTCGAGCCGAGCCAGCGCGACACGTTGTTGCGCTTCACATGGTAGAGCAGCGACTCCTGCGGGATGGTCAGGATGTTGTCCTGCAGATCCTTGAGGTTGTGCACATGCAGCTGTGTGGAGAACTCGGGCGCGTCGGGGAACGAGGGGTCGGGGATGGTGAAGATCAGGTCGCCGAAGCCGAAGCAGGAATGCACCATGTCGCGCAGATCCACGTCCATCTTCTTCGAGTTCTTGTCGATGAAGTGGTAGCCCTTGTCGTCGGCCTCGTCGCGGTTCTCGCTCTCGGCACTCTCCATGATGAGCGGCATGTAGGGGTCCTCGGCACGGATGGCGTCGAGCAGCTTGAAGCCGGCGCGGGCGTTCTTCTCGTCGTCGGTGGGGTTGGCACCCTTGGCGGGTTCTAGTGGGTAGCGGCAGTCGGAGATGACGCCCAGGGTGTTGCCCTTGTAGCGGTCGTACAGCTCCCACGCCTCCTGGTAGTTGCGCGCCAGCACGATCTTCGGACGGCCTCGCATACGCAGCGTCTCGAGGGTGGCGTTGAGCGCCTCGGTGGCGAACTCCTGGCTCTGCTGCAGCACGTACTTGTAGAGGTGCGGCAGGATGGACGAGTAGAAGCGGATGTTGTCCTCCACGAGCAGAATCATGCGCACGCCGGCCTCGATGTCGTGCTCCAGGTTCATCTTGTCCTCGATGAGCTTGATGATGGTGAGCAGCAGGTCGGTGTTGCCCAGCCAGCAGAAGACGTATTCGAAGATCGAGAGATCGACCTCCTGCATACGCGCCGTGATGCCGTGGCTGAAGGGGGTCAGCACCACGATGGGCACATTCTCGTAAGCCTGCTTGATGCCCTGGGCAATCTCAAACACATCCTCGTCCTGGCCCGAAGCCGAGCGGGCAGGCATCACGATGACGAGGTCGATGTCGCCACGGTTCATGTGCGCCTCCGACTCCTCGCGGCTCGACACCTGGATGAAGCGCGGCGGGAAGCGCAGGCCCAGGCGGGCATATTCGGCAAAGATCTTCTCATCGACGCGGCCGTCGTCTTCGAGCATGAACGCATCGTACGGATTGGCTATGAGCAGCACGTTGCAGATGCGGCGCTGCATCAGGTCCGTAAAGTTCGTATCCTTCAGTTGAAGCATATTTAATGAGTCTATAAGTCTGAGAGTCTAGATGGTCTAGATAGTCTAGATGGTCTAGTATGTCTGGTTGTTTACTTGGCTGCCAGCATAGTGTCGCTGCCGAATGCCGCCTCCAGGGCCAAGATGCCCTGCTCGTCGAGGCTGATGGCCATGAGGTCGTCGCTGCCGGGAATGCGCACCTGTGCCTCGTCAGGGGCGGTCATCGTGAAGAGCTCCATGGTCTCGCCCTCGCAGCGCAGGCTCCAGGTGTGGGTCTGGGCATCGAACAGATACTCCACCTGCTGCCCGGTCTGCTGGCAGGTCACGATGTAGCCACCCTCGGCATTGGGCGCAATGGCATAAAGGCGGCCGTCCTGACCCTGCACGATCTGCGTGGCGGCCACGGGGTTGGAGCCTGTCCAGAACTCCATCGTATTGAAGATCACGATGTCGAGGAATCCGCCCACCATGAATTCGATAGGGCCGATCACTACGGCGATGAGCGCACTGATATAGCGGTTGTCGGTCATGCCTTCGTTCCACTCCAGCATCTTGTTCAGACAGCCGAACGATCCGATGTAACACGA
This sequence comes from Bacteroidales bacterium, assembly GCA_045628525.1. Taxonomy (GTDB): domain Bacteria; phylum Bacteroidota; class Bacteroidia; order Bacteroidales; family UBA3663; genus Liminaster. The sequence goes on along the minus strand of JAZQPJ010000073.1, from coordinate 185,417 downwards.
CGTCATGGTTGGAATGGCACCAATGAGCAGCAATGCTGCTACGAGATAAGATTGCTTTTTCATATTACTTGATTATAAATAATGTATTACTTTGATGCCACGAAGATGATAAAACTTTTCGAGAAATCCAAATCAAACATCGAAAAATAACGTTACCACGCCCATTTTCAACAAAAAACAGCGGCAAAACTGCATCTTTTCGGCCATAAATTTGGAGAAACGGAATAAAACACATACATTTGTGCCTCGTAAAAGCAAAAAAACACAATACAAACTTAAAAACATCACTCCTATGAAACAATTCTTCGCCATCGCCATGATGATGGGCACTGCCATTGCTGTCAATGCCCAGTCAGAGGCTTTCCTTCGCCAGGTCGAAGAGCATCACCGTCAGGCCGAACTGCGCAGCCAGAGAGCCCGCTTCGAGGCCGAGCGCGCCAACCGTCAGCACAACGCTGAGATGAACTCGCTGAAGCGCAACGCCGTCATCAACCTCAGCAGCCAGCAGCCTGTGCGCGTCGTGAACCACACACAGCCTGCCGCCCCCAAGCGTGCTGCCGAGCAGTCGCACTTCGTGGCTCGCCTGGACAGCTTGGTCAACACCGGGTACAGCAAGTACATATACACCTACGACAACGACGGCAACAAGCTGTCCGAGGAGTATCGCTATTGGAGTGGCCACAGCTGGGTGCCAAGCCACCTCTATCAGTACACCTACGACAACGAGCACGAAATCACCTCTGAGATCGATGCCGAGTGGAGCTGGGATTTGAATGACTACAAGCCAACCAACATTTATTATAACAAATACGTTGAGGGCTCAACGATGCGTAGCGGCAACCTGCATTGGGACGATGAGCATCAGGACTGGTATGAGTACTGGACGGAAAACTGGGACCTCGACGAGAACGGCTACCCCGTGACATACAACGCCTACGGCTACTGGGACTTCGAGAACTGGCAGCGTGGCGAGATGAACTACCACTGGGAGGCAAAGAACGACGAGTACGGCCAAGTGCTGGAAATGATCGAGTTCAACTGCGAGGGTGGCGTGGCCTACCCTACCACGAAGTATGAATATGCCTACGACCAGTACGGCGACTGCACCAAGGAGTACGTCTATACTTACGAGAACGACAACTGGAGGCCTCAGTATCGCTACGAGCACGTCAACGGCTACTTCACCGACCAGGAGGGATTCGTCGTCCGCTATACCACCTTCGAGCTCCGCCTGAATAACTGGATTGCTCCTCTGGGCTGGGCCACTGGCACCAAGTACATCTATACCCTCGACGAGACCGGTCGCCGACTGGAGGATTCGTACTACAACTGGAACCCAGACGTGCAGGACTGGACACCAGACCATGTGAGCACCTGGAACTATGCTGCCGATGGCACCGAGACCGCCCAGCACAACTATAGCTGGCGATACAACAGCTGGCAAGAGGGCTACAAGTACGAAGAGCGCTTTGACGACCATGGCAGCAGCATCTTCCGCAACTACTACAACTGGAATGCTGACGCGCAGGATTTTGTGAGCGACAGCCACGACGAGAATCTGTACACCTACGTAGAGCACGAGGACTGGACCGAGCGCATCGCACTGTATGAACTGCGCAACAACCATTGGGATGACCAGAACAAACTGTGGCAGGAAGGTTACAAGATCGAGCGCACGCTCAACGAAAGACATCAGGAGACTTCGTATGCCGCTTACACCTGGGACGTAGAGCATCAGGCCTTTGTGCTCAACGAGGACGTACACCAGACATACGACGCTCATGGCAACTGCATCCTCAAGCATTCAGAGTGGAGCTGGAATGCCGAATCGCAGGCATTTGACGGCCACGAGAAGTGGACCCGCGAATTTGATGCCAACGACAACATGACCCGCGAAACACACTACGACTTCAAGGACTGGCTCAAGGACTACATTCTTGACCACGAGACCGTATGGCAGTTCGACCTCTCTGTTGCCGCCGCCGACATCATGGGTCTGGGCGACAATTACCTGTACAAGAACAAGATCAACAGCGAGATCACCTCTTGGTATGACCACGCAGGCAACGTCATGTCAACCGATTCGCACTACTTCTTCTACTCAGACAACACCGACTCTGGCATCCAGGCCGTCAGCACCCCTGCCACCATCAGCATCAATGCCGGCGTACTGAACTTCAAGGCTGAGCAGGCTGCCGACATCACCATCCACAGCCTCGACGGCAAGCTCGTCGCTTCGGCCAATGTCGCTACCACCTTCAGCCACGCTCTCACCGCTGGCACCTATGTGGTCACCGTGAATGGCCAGGCACGCAACATCATCGTGAAGTAACAGCCCGAGACTGCCACCGTGCAGCCGATACACCAAACAGCAGAATGCCATCCCCACCGCTTGTGCGTTGGGGATGGCATTCTCTTTTTGCCCATCTCTTTCTGATCTTGCCCCGGCCGCTCACGCCGGTTGTCGGTCGGCCAGCTGGTAGCGCTTGGGGGTGACACCGAAGCGCCTCTTGAACGACACGATGAAAGTGTTCGTGGTGCGGAAGCCTGCCTGGACGCCTATCTCGTTAACATTCTGGCTGGTGGTGCGCAACAGCTCGGCGGCATAGTCCGAACGCAGATCACTGATATAGGTGTTGAAGTTGGTGCCCTGCTGGCTGAAGTATTTCCACACATACGTGCGGTTCGAACCCACACCCTTGGCCAGTGTGATGATGTTCAGGGTCGGGTCGGTGAAGTGCCTCTCCTCTACACAATAATTATGTATCAGTGGCTTCAGGTAGCTGAGGTCGATCTCTGCGGCTTCGGCACCCTCCTGATCCGCCGCGGCCTCTCCCCCATCCTCTTCGGCATCCATGTCGCCATCTTCATGCGCATCTGCCTCCTCCTGAGGCGTCGCCTCTCTCCTGCCGAGCACCTTCACGCGAGGCGCCGGTTCGGCATCGACGACAGCAGCGGCAGCCTGAGGCGCGCCGTCTGCTCCGGCAGGCGCCTCAGCCCTCTTGCCACCCCCGCGTCCCTGCAGCAGGGAATGTAACCACATTCCTATCAGCAGCACCACCAGGATGCCGACGACATGTAGCATTATCGTCCAAATCTCCATACTTGTAATTGGTATAATTATTGGCATAAGTTCTTATTTTGCATGACAAAGATGATGCTTTTTTGCAAATATCAAATATTTCCATTCCGAAAATCTTTGACTTATCAACACTTTTTCGCGCATTATTTGCTAAATTGTCATCCTAACATAATAAAATCGGACTGAAAATCGTCGAAATTTGGTCAAAAAAATAATGAAAATCTCAAAAATGATACATAAATAGATAAAATTGTGAATCTGCTCCTTGTTATATAATAAAAAACACTTATCTTTGCATCGTTAAAACAGACATTGACACATTTTGCGCCACACCACATTGCAATTTACTACTCACCGCCACACTCACATCAACCAGTGACTCTCTTCCAGAACCAGTAAAGCATTAACCTGCTTTATGACTCTCGAACCAGAACACTACCAATGAAAATTAAAAGTCAAAATATTATGATGAAAGCAATTCTCACCCGCTCGTTAGCCCTTCTCGGGCTCACGTCCATCTTCGCCCTCACCGGGTGCCAGGATGAAGACTTCGGCTACACGGCCGAAGAGATTTCTTTCAACACAAACTTTCAGAAGGAATACGGCAAGATAGATCCCGAGCAGAGTTGGGACTTCTATCGTGCCAAGCCTCGTACGGCCAAGTTTTCGCCTTGGATGCATGGCGAAGCTGAGACGCGAGCTGGCATTCCAGGATATACACAAACCGACGCCTCTGCCATTATCAAAAATTCTGGCAGCAATGCTTATTATGACGTGCTTGACGAGACACTCGACTGGATGCGTGCCAACCTCGTGGAGGAGCATAACAACACATCCGTTGGCGAGCCATTCTCGCTCCTTCCACCGCCTCACAACGACTTTGCCATCATCCCCATCTACGTTGGCCAGCACACGATGGACGTGTCCTTGCACCTTGTTTCGGACGGCAAGGACTATAAGATCTGGAGCGAATGGGAAGGCGATACAGGTGTCCAGGTCAAGGATAATGCCACTGCTGATTGGCGGACGCTGAAAAGCAATCAGAACACCCTCTCGGCATACGACGTGCAGGCTAAGCCTATCATGATCAACCACGAAGTAGTCACCAAAGAGTTCTTCTTCTACCTCAGCATCGACAAGGGCCACATGAAGAATGAGAACGGGTATTCCGGTTACGAATATTCCGACGGCAACTATGCCATTACCGGCACTGCACAGCGTTCGGACGAAGGCATGATGCTGGCATTGGGATGCCCTATTCCAGAAAACATTTCCAGCACAGGCGAACGTCAAAACGAGGTGATGATCATCGGCTGCGAGGATTCTGACCAGGCAAACTCCGACTGGGATATCAATGACCTGGTATTCCTTATCGTGGGTTATCCTGACATTCCCAATCTTGTAGAGTACACTCGCAAGCGCTATATGTGCGAAGACCTTGGCAATACCTTCGACTTCGACTTCAATGACATCGTAGTCGATGTGGATCAGGAAATTGTCAAGGAGGCTAAGATTTCGCAAGATGGCACCATGATCGTGTTTGAGGAAGAAGCCGGTAGTCGCAAGCAGTACGCTACCATCAAGCATGTGTGCGGCACCTTGCCATTCCAGGTGAAGGTAGGCGACTTCACGTTCAATAAGGTTTATGACCCGACAGATGAAGACAGAACACGACAGGACTTGGGAGCCTCAGACACCCGTGGCGTCAACTGGAATCCTGATGTTTGCAAGAAAATCACAGGATGGAAACCCGAAGAGAATAACATCTGGATCACCGTGCAGGATGCGCGTACCAATCCCGATAGCTATGTATTCACGGATCTCTTTGCTGCATCGGTAGAAAACGAGAACGCAGCAGAGCACATCTACCGTGTCAACTTCCCAAAGGATGGCACTCCTCCTATGATCCTTGCACTGGATCAATCCGTGCAGTGGATGGATGAGAATGTGCATATCCCAGAATCCTGGTGGAAGGATGGCAAGATCTTCCGCAAGACCCTTAACCTCATCAGCAATCCTGCAGGTGCTGGCACCTTTATCGGTGCTGGTTCGTATCTCTATGGCTCGAAGGTACACTTCTCGGTACGAGCCAACGAGGGCTATGTGTTCACTGGCTGGAGTGATAATAATACAGAAATCACACGCGAGATTACAAGCCTCAACGATAACACCACTCTCACTGCCAACTTCCGTGAGAGCCAGCATGTAACCGTATCATGGAGTGCAGATCCCGCAGAGAATTCGACAATCACCGCCACAACGCAGGGCGAAGCCGTCGAATCAGGAACAAGCTTTATCGAAGGAGCTACAATTCACTTCAATGCCACAACCGAGAGCTCTTCTCTTGAGTTTGCGAACTGGAAGATTGGTGACAACATCGTCTCTACACGCCCCGACTTCGACTATGTTATCGATGGTGCTGGCAGTTCGTCTGTCCAACTCACAGCACACTTTGCAGCGCCATGGTGGGATGTTGAGCTCACCCCAGCAGATGACGGCGGCAAGAATGTATGGAGCGGAGTCCATAATGCTAACGACTACACTCAGTATAATGAATTGAGTGATGAAGGTATGAACAATGGAGAGCATCGTGATGGACTCAAGAAGCTTATCAAGTCGCTCAAGGAGGGCAACCGCTACATAAAATTCGAGTTCAGCGACAAGGTGTCAGGTAATTTCCAGATTCGTTATGCAAACTGGGTCGAGTTGCAGTATGTCGAAATGTCCAATAAGGGATATTATATCTTGCACCTGACCGAGGAACAGGCTCAGAAGATTATCGAAACCAACGGTATTCGAATCGAGTTTAAGTTAAATGGCGGTGCAAAGATTGCTGCAGTCAAGGCTTACGATTTGGAGCCTGTAGTTGGCTTTACTGTCGAAGTTGCTTCTGAGCCCAATGGCACAGCAACAGCGAGTGCCAGCAGTGGAGAGAGCGGAGATCCGATCACACTTACTGCTACGGCAAACGATGGCTACGTATTCCAAGGCTGGAAGAATGCAGATGACGAAATTGTTTCTACCGCTAATCCGTGGACATTTAACATCTCTACCAATGTTAGCTATACCGCCACGTTTAGACAAGCAGAACAATACAATGTTACCATCACTGCTGGCGAACATGGTATGATTAAGGTGAACGGTGGCGAAGCTGTTTCCGAATTCACTGCTGCCAATGTTTACGAAGGCACCAGATATACCGTAGAGGCTGTAGGCGATGATGGCTATGCATTCGAGATGTGGTCAGACAACAATTCTACAACCAATCCACGCACATTTACTGTGAATGGTGGAAATCTTGAGGTAGTTGCTCTGTTCAAGGAAAAGCCTGCTGGTCCTGATTATGGAACTAAGGTTTCTAAGATTGAGAATTCCGACAGCAACTTTACTTATGACATCGACAAGGATTGTTTCAGTTCTGCGTCTAGCAAGATTAGTATTACACTTGTCCAAGAATCTAATGGCGCATATAACATCGTCTATACAGAACGAGGAACATATACGGAATTGGTTAACTTTGGGTATTCTACAGATCTTGTCAAAACTGTAGAGATAACAGATGCTGCCAAAATTGCTACTATAAAGGAAAAGGGTCTATCTTGTAGAAATTATGGCAGTGCAGATCCAGATGTTTATATCAAATGCGAGTAATTAAAAGGTGTCATGAGGGATATTCCCCCTCCTCCTAACTCTAACTATCCTCCAGTGCCAGCAACCGCAGGTAACCATCCCCGGTTGCTGGCTCTACTTTTAGTACCGATGAGAGTCTTTATTGATAAAAAGGTGCATGTCTCAATAGAACGCTTCTATGAGGCAACGCTCGAATTGCACCCTGCCTTAGATGTCGCTTACCAAATCTATTCTTTGGAATCTGGAGAACAAATTGTGCGCATACATGATGCCATCCATAGTTCACTCCTCATAAATCCTGAAGACAGATTGGATGATGAGGGATGATTTTCGGAGTCCACAGGAACAATTGCATTGGACTACACTTCGACTCACCCCTAACTAACTGTAGTGCCAGCAATCACAGGTTCCCATACCTGGATTGCTGGCACTACTATTGTCCACATTTATTAAAATCCCTTGCGCACAGCGCACTTAGCGCAGAGGGGCAAAAAGGTTTGAGGAGTTTGAGGGGTATTGGCAGCAGAAAACTATCAAACCCTTCAAACTCCTCAAACTCTTCAAACTTTTTTTCAATTACAGGAATGCAGCAGTAGCAAGCACGTTGCTTACCTTGGTGCTCTGTGCGGCAACCTCGGTGATGAGTTCGGCGCGGATGTCGCGGCTTGAGGCACCGATGTGGAGCTGGTACTGACCACCATCGACTACCCATGCAGACTCGGTCTCAGAGAATGAAGCGAGGTCGGCAACAGGAACGGTGAGGGTCACGGTCTGAGCCTCGCCAGCAGCGAGCACGCGGGTCTTGGCGTATGCCTTGAGTTCCTGTGCAGGCTTGTCGAGCGCACCGGCAGGAGCGGTAACGTAGAGCTCTACGACCTCCTTGCCCTCACGCTTGCCGTTGTTCTTGACATCGACGGTGACGGTGAGCTGCTGGCCATCGTTCTCAACCTTGGCATTGGCATACTCGAAGGTGGTGTATGAGAGGCCATAGCCGAATGGATATGAGACGGCGAGCTTCTGGGTATCGAACCAGCGATAGCCTACGTAGATGCCCTCCTCGTAGTTGGTCCAGTCATAGGTGGCACGTGGCTCCTGCTGTGCGGCCTCCTGGCCCATGAAGGTGCTGAGGTCGAGTTGGAACTGCTCGGCACGTGGGAAGTTCTCAGAAGACTTGTGGTCGCCGAATGAGTTAGGCCAGGTCATGGTGAGCTTGCCCGATGGGTTCTGCTTGCCGGTGAGCACGTCAGCAACCGAGTTGCCGCCCTCCTGACCAGCCTGCCATGCCAGGAGCACAGCATCTGGGATGTTCTTCCACGACTGGGTCTCGATGACGCCACCGATGTTGAGCACCACGATCACCTTCTTGCCAGCAGCCTTGAATGCCTTGCTGACCTGAGCGATGAGCTGCTGCTCCTCTTTCGAGAGGTTGAAGTTATCGACGGTGCGGTCGAGGAACTCGCCAGAGATGCGGCCCAGGGTGATGATGGCAGCGTCGTTGTTCTTGACAGCAGCCTTGAGAGCTGCGGCTGATGGCAGGATCTCAGCTGGGAGTGGCTGTGGGAGGAAGGTCGAGAGGAAGTCGCCAGCCTCGCGAGCGGCCTTATCCTTGGCCTCCTTCTCGGCAGCGCACTTCTGCTGATAGGCTACGTACTCAGCTTTGACAGCCTCATCCACCTGGATGCCGGCATTGTTGAGACCATCGACGAGGCTCACGGTGTAGGCGCGGTTCACGTTGCCCGAACCGGTACCGCCGGCGATGAAGTCGTATGAGGTGATGCCGAAGAGAGCCATCTTCTTGATGTCCTCAGCGAGAGGCAGGGTGTTGTTCTTGTTCTCAAGGAGTACCATACCCTCGGCAGCACACTGACGGGTAACGGAAGCGTGAGCCTCGAGCTGTGGCTTGTTGCTGAACTCATAGCCCTTGAAGCGTGGGGTGCGGACTACGAACTCGAGGATGCGACGGACGTTGCGGTCGAGGTCAGCCACGTCGAGCGCGCCACTGTTCACACCGTCGATGATTTCGTGGTACTGGCTTGGACGGCCAGGCTGCAGCATGTCATTGCCAGCCTTCATCTGGGCCACGGCATCCTTGCCGCCGTACCAGTCGGTCATGACTACGCCCTTGTAGCCCCAATCCTCGCGGAGCACGGTCTCAACGAGATCCTTCTCCTCAGAAGTGTAGGTGCCATTGATCTTGTTGTATGAGGTCATGATGGTCCAAGGGTCAGACTCCTTGACGGTGATCTCGAAGCCCTTGAGGTAGATCTCGCGCATGGCACGGGTAGAGATGCGGGCATCGTTGCCGGTACGGTTGGTCTCCTGATTGTTGAAAGCAAAGTGCTTTACCGAAGTACCCACGTTGTTGCTCTGTACGCCACGAACGTAAGCGGCAGCGGTCTTGCCTGAGATCAATGGATCCTCAGAGTAGTACTCGAAGTTACGGCCGTTGAGAGGGTTGCGGTGGATGTTGAGGGCAGGAGCCAACAGCACGTCAGCACCATACTCGAGCACCTCCTCGCCCATGCTCTTGCCTACCTCCTCGACGAGCTCCTGGTTCCAGGTGCTGGCCAGCAGGGTACCGATTGGGAAGTGGGTGCAGTAATAGGTTTGGTCATCACCCTCGCGGGTTGGGTTGATGCGGAGACCGGCAGGGCCGTCAGCGAGCACGGTGGCAGGGATGCCGAGACGTGCGATAGCATGGGTCGAACCAGCAGCACCAGGCACGAGTTCAGCCTGTGCACCGATGGTAGCCGAGAGGCCCTCCTCGCCATTGTCCATACCTACGCCCACTACGAGGGCAGCCTTCTCCTCAAGGGTCATAGCCTTGACGATGGCATCGATGTTGTTCTCCTGGAGTTTTACCTCCTTCTCTGTGCAGCTGGCCAACAGGGTGGTGGCAGCGGCGGCAATGATAAGCTTTTTCATTATTTAAATATTTTTTGTGAAAACTCTATAAAATACGTTCTCCAGTTGCGCCAGATGTGGCCGCCCTCGGTCTCACGGTACTCGTATGGATAGCCGTGCTCATCCATGTACTTGAGCATGCCGTCGTTGCCCTCCTTCAGGAAGTCGGTCTTGCCGATGGCGATGTAGTAGAGGTATGGCTTGTTCTTCTTCGAGAAGAGGTTGGCCATCTGCTGATCGAAGTTGGCATAGACAGGGCATGCGCCTGGCTCGTCCTTGCCACGACGGCCATCGCCTGCGCTGGCACCCGAGAAGAGGCCGATGTAGCCATACTCGCCAGCGTAGTACTTGGAGATGTGCTCCGAATGGAACGAACCCATCGAGAGGCCGGCAATGGCACGATGCTTCTTGTCGTTGAGGGTGCGGAAGTGCGACTCCACATACTTGCGGACATCGGGGAAAGAGAGCTCGAAAGCAGCCTCCTTCATGCCTGGCTTGACACCGCCCATCACCATCTCAGGCTGTGCGAAACCACCGGCACGCTCACCGGCAGCTGCCTCCTCGTAGGCATTGCCATTGGTCATGACGAGGATCATTGGCTCAGCCTTGCCGGTAGCGATGAGGTTGTCGAGCACCTGGGTGACGCGGCCCTGGGTGAACCATGCCTCCTCGTCGCCGCCACTGCCGTGCAGCAGGTAGAAGACTGGGTACTTCTTGCCATTGTCCTCATAACCGGCAGGAGTATAGACGGTCATGCGGCGCTTCATGCCGAGCGATGGAGAGTCGTACCAGCACTTGCGAACGGTGCCGTGTGGCACGTCGTTGACCTGGAAGAGGTCGCCCTGGTCGCCCTTCTCGTTGGTGACGATGAAGTAGTTGGTGAGGGTCTTGACGTCGCGGTTGACGAAGACGTTCATCAGGTCGAGCTCCTTCTTGCCATCGACGATGAAGTTGTAGGTGTAGTAGTTGGCCTCGAGTGGAGCAGCGGTGGTATATTCCCATACGCCGTTAGGACCCTCCTTGAGGTCGGCAGGCACGCTGACCGCCCACTTGCCCTGTGGGGTGTCGATGAGAGTCTCGGGCAGGAAGTCGCCGCTGACCTGCACCTTCACGGCCTTAGGAGCCTGGATGCGGAAAGTCACGGTGTGATCGGCATTGATCTCAGGCGACTTGAGTTCGCCACCGCCGAAGAGCGCCTGCTGGGCGAATGCGCTGGCTCCCATCATGAGGGAGGCAGCAAGGATTGTGAGTTTCTTCATATTATATTATTTAAAGAGACGTGGTACGAAGTCGTCAAGATAGATGCGCCAGTTGCGCCAGATGTGGCCGCCCTCGGTCTCCTTATAAACGAAAGGATAGCCGTTAGCTTCGAGCTTGGCCTTGTACTCCATGTTGTCCTTGTAGAGGAAGTCAGAGTTGCCGATGGCGATGTAGTAGAGGGCTGGACAGTTCTTGGCCGAGAACTGGGTAGCGAGCTTCTCATCGACGTTGGTGTAGATCTCAGAACCTGGAGTCTCCTTGCCGATGGCAGCAGAGAAGAGGCCTACATAGTTGAACATGTCAGGATACTGACGTGAGATGTTGCCCGAGTGGAAGCCACCCATCGAGAGGCCACCGATGGCACGGAACTTCTTCTGAGCCTTGGTGCGGAAGGTCTTATCGACGAAGCGGACGATCTCAGGGAAGCAGGTCTCGAAGGTGCCCTCCATGGTCTTTGGCAGGCTCATGGTCACTGGGACGAGGCCCTCAGGACCCTCGCCAGGAGCAGCGTGCTGCGAAATGTTTCCATTGGTCATCACCACGATCATTGGCTCAGCCTTACCCTCGGCGATGAGGTTGTCGAGAATCTGAGAAGCACGTCCCTGGGTCAGCCAAGCCTCCTCGTCGCCACCGATGCCGTGAAGCAGATAGAAGACAGGATACTTCTTGCCCGAAGTCTCGTAGCCGGCAGGGGTATAGACGGTCAGGCGGCGGTCGATGCCCTCGTGGTCAGAGTGGTACCAGATCTTAGAGACGGTGCCGTGAGGAACATCGTTCACCTTGAAGTGCGAGGTGAGCTCGTTGCCATCGACCAACAGGAGGCTGGTGAGGCTGGCAACGTCGCGGTTGATATATACGTTCGATGGGTCGATCATGGTCTGGCCATCCACCTTGAAGGTGTAGGTGTAGAGCTCAGGAGCAACAGGGGCTGGAGTGGTGTATTCCCACACGCCCTCCTTCTCGACGAGAGCAGCAACACCAGGAGCATCGAACTCGCCGAATGGAGTCTGCATCTTCTGGGTTGGGAGGAAGTCGCCGGTCACCTCTACGGTCACAGCCTTAGGGGCAACGAGGCGGAAGGTCACGGTCTTGTCGGCATTGATCTCAGGCGAAACGACTGAAGCGCGGCCCCAAAGAGCCTGCTGGGCAAATGCGCTGGTGCCTGCAGCGAGGGCAAGGGCAAATATTGTGATTTTTTTCATAGAACTTTGTTTTTTCGAGATTTCGAAGAATCGATACATCGAGATTTCGAAGAATCGATTATTTATTTAAAAAGTCTTGGCGTAAAGTCGAGCAGATAGTCGCGCCAGTTGCGCCAGATGTGACCACCCTCGCTCTCGTTGTAAAGATAAGGATAACCCTTCTCGTCCATGTACTGACGCAAGGCAGTGACGCCACCCATCACGAAGTCGGTCTTGCCGCAGGCGATGTAGTAGAGCTTAGGAGCCTTACCCTTGGCAAACTGCTTGGCCATGTCGGCATCGAACTGCGTATAGACAGGACTCTGTGCCGGCTGGTTGCCCATAGACTGTGCACCACCGTTAGCACCCGAGAAGAGGCCTACGTAGCCGAACTTCTGGTTGTAGTAGCGCGAGATAGCTTGTGAGTGGAAGCCACCCATTGAGAGACCGGCGATGGCGCGTGAGTTCTTGTCGGTCTTGCAACGGAAATTCTTCTCGATGAAGCTGATGACCTCAGGGAAGTGGAGCTCGAAGGCTGCCTCCTTGGTCTGGGCACGGTTACCGCCCATTGATGGCTGCACGAAGCCCTGTGAGCTCTCGCCAGGAGCTGCGGTGTCCCAGGCGTTGCCATTGGTCATGACCAGGATCATTGGCTCGGCCTTGCCGGCAGCAATGAGGTTGTCGAGGATCTGGGTCGAACGGCCCTGGGTGTACCAAGCCGTCTCGTCGCCACCAGCACCATGCAGGAGGTAGAAGACTGGGTACTTCTTGCCCGAAGTCTCGTAGCCGGCAGGAGTATAGACGGTGATGCGGCGGTCGGTGCCGAGCTCAGCCGAGTGATACCACATGGTGCGGACGGTGCCGTGTGGCACATCGTTCACGGCGAACATATCGCCCTTGTCGCCCTTCTCACGGCTGACGATAAGCTGGTTGGTCACGGTAGCCACGTCGCGGTTGATATACACGTTGGCAGGATCGACGGTGGTCAGGCCATCCACGATGAGCGAATAGGTGTAGTAGTTGGCCTCGACAGGCTCGGGAGTAGTGTATTCCCACACACCATCTTTCTCCACGAGGTTGGCAGGAGCATGCACGGCCCACTTGCCCTGTGGCGTGTCAACGAGAGTTTCTGGCAGGAAGTCGCCGCTGACCTGTACGGTCACGGCCTTGGGATTCTTGTAGCGGATGGTCAGGGTACCGTCGGCATTTACCTCAGGCGACTTGATCTGAGCACCACCAAACAGGTTCTGCTGGGCAAAGGCTGTGGTCCCTGCAGCAAGAAAGAGAGTAGCAATAAAGAGTTTTTTCATAGAGTCAAATAGTAAATAGTCAAATGGTACATGGTATGTTTTCGGGGAGCAAAGTTAGCAAAGTTAATCTATATTACCAAACAATTAATATATATTAACTTTGCTAACCTTAAATATTGTCACTAAATCAATCCCAACCTGGGTTCTGCTTGAGTTCGTGATTCAACTGAATCTCCTTGAATGGGAAAGGAAGGAGCTCATGCTTGCCAGTCTTGTAGCCATACTTCGATGGGTCGTTGTTGGCCTTGGTGTCCCACTCGATACCCACTGCAGAGCGAGTAGGAATCTTCTCGCCCATCTTGGCAAGTATGTCCTTGGCAATGCCCCAACGCTGGATGTCCTGATAGCGGACGCCCTCGCCGCAGAGCTCGCACTGCTTCTCGAGCTGGATGTCGCGCAGGGTGACAGCGCCCTTGGGAGCAAGATGTGCACGACGACGTACTACATTGAGATACTCGGCAGCCTTCGACGGATCGCTCTCAAGGTTAGCCTCAGCCGCGAGCAGATAAACCTCGGCCAGACGCATCCAGCGATAGTTGTTGGTGTAAGCCATCGGGCCATAACCACCCCAGTTCTGGGTATCAACGCCTGCGCGCCACTTCCACATCAGGTGATTCTCCACGCCGTAGAGGTTGCCAGTAACCATTAGGCCGAGGCCCATTGGCAGCCAGTCAACCGACTTCATGGTCTGATCCTTGCGATAGGTGTCGCCCAGCTCGTCGAAGGCCGCAGCCAGAGTGCCGGTAGGGTTGTAGAAGCCGTAGTCCTGACCAGAAAAATACGACCAGTAGTTAACATCGACAGCCTCAGGAGCAACAGAGGTAGAGAAGTCGTTAACGATCATGAAAGTGTTGGTGAGGTTGCCCGAACGCCAACGGAGCATACAGCCAAGGATAGCGAATACCCAGTTGTTGGGGTCGTTAGCCTGTGAGCACTCAAAGAGGCTCTCGCAGTTGTACTTGGCTCGGTTCTGGATTACGTTCTGATACTCCTCAGATGCCGGGCGGCCATCGCCACCGTAGAGGGCATACTTGCCGCTGCTGATAACGGCGTCGAACTGTCTGGCAGCACCTGCCTTGTCGCCTGCCCAGAGGTAAGCCTTGCCAAGCAATGCCTGAGCAAACTGCTTGCTTACGCGCCAACGGTCAGCATCATTTGAGTCAACGCCGCTCTTCTCATAGAGCAAGCCAGAGTTGATGGCATCGTTGAGATCGTCCTGGATGAACTTCCAGAGGGTAGCCATATCGGTATTGCCGATCTGAGCCTCAGATGCGTCAATCACGTGATCTACCAGAGGTACAGTACCCCACATTGAGGCGAGCTCGAAGTACATCAAGGCACGGAATACCTTAGCCTCAGCCACGGCACGCTTGGCAACTGGTGAAGGGTTGTCAGAGCACTTGTCAAGCACGATATTGCTACGATTGATGCCGGTATAGTAACCCGAGAACCATGAAAGGATAGCATCGAGGTCGGCAGAGAAACGGTACTCGTTCAGCTGCTCGTAACCACCGTTATCACCACGCTGGCCGCCACCGCACCAGAAGTCACCGTCAAGGAGAGCCTTGTTGGTAAATGAACCCAGACCCATGCTGAGAGCCTGCTGATAGCACTCGGCTACGGCAGCCTCAATCTGCTCGTCGGTCTGATAATAGGTATCGTATGGCTGAACACCATGCTGATCGATCTCCAAAAGGTCCGTGCAAGAGGTAGCTACACCGGTAGCCAACAGACCAGCCAATACATAATATTTAGTTTTCATTGTTTTTAAGGATTTGAGGTCTTGTGGTTTTGAGGTTTTGAGGGTCCTTACAACCTTGTAACCTTACAACCTTATGACCTATTATATTTAGAAAGAAACGCTCAAACCGAAGACAATCTTCTTAGAGTTTGGATAAACACCCTTGTCGAGGCCGAGGCTCATGCCTGTGCCGGTGGTCTCTGGGTCGAAGCCTGGATACTTGGTGAAGGTGAAGTAGTCCTCGAGTGAACCGTAAACGCGTACGTTGTCGATCTGCACCTTCTTGAGCAAGCTCTTTGGCAAGGTATAGCCGAGCTGAATCTGCTTGATCTTGAAGTATGAGCCATCATATACAACAGCATCAGACATGAGGTACTTGTCGTAGTCGGTAGCACCTGCACGTGGCTTGTCACCCTGCTTGTTGCTCTCGGTCCAGCGGTTGTTGGTGAACTCGGTCAAGCGGTTGGTTGGGTAGTCAGCACGGTTGATAAGGCAGTAGATGTCATTGCCCACAGCACCTGAACCGAATACGATGAAGTCGAAGCCCTTGTATGAAGCGTTGAGTGTGAGACCGTAGTTTGCAGTTGGCATACCCTTACCGATCTCAGTCTTGTCCTCTGGGCCAACCTGACCATCACCATTCACGTCAACGAACTCTGGATTACCAGTATTGGCATCGATGCCGGCGAACTTGTAGCCATAGAAGTACCAGGCAGGCTTGCCTACCTCGAAGCGGGTCACGGCACCATTCACATGGAAGGTAGCGCCATCGATACCGCTGCTGAGGGATGGGTGAATCTCTGTTACCTTGTTCTTGAGGGTAGAGAGGTTGGCACGAACGCCATACTTGAAGTCCTTGCCAATCTGATCCTGCCAGCCAAGCTCGAACTCGAAACCAGAGTTCTCAATGGCACCTGCATTGACAGGTGAGTCTTTGAGGCCAGTGAGATAAGATGCTGCAGCACCGGTAACGATGAGGTCCTTGGTCTTCTTGAGGAAGTAGTCAACAGTGAAGGTCAAGCGGTTCTTGAGGAAGCGGGCATCAACACCGACGTTGGTCTGCTCAGAGGTCTCCCACTTCAAACCCTTGTTACCTGCTGAAGATGGAGCGTAGGTAGCAATGTAGCCATAGCCGTCAGCCAATGGGTTGGAAGCATAGTTGCCAGTTGAGGCAATGGTCTTGTCATACATGTAGTTGCCAAGCGAAGCGATAGAACCGTTCTGGCCCCAAGAGGCACGAACCTTCAGGAAGTCGAGCCACTCACGGGTGCTCTCCATGAACTTCTCCTGCGATACGGTCCAACCCAGCGATACACCATTGAAGAAGCCCCAGCGGTTGTCGATTGGCAGGATAGAGCTATCGGCAGCATCGGCACGGAAGTTGTAGGTCAGGAGGTACTTGCCCTGATAGTCGTAAGAAGCACGGCCGAAGTAGGCAAGCTTGCGGATATACATGGCCTCACCGCCGTTAATGCTCTTGGTTGCGGTTGGGGTAGCATAGCCAATGTACCAGAAGTTAGGGAATGGCTGCTTGATTCCGTAGTCGTCACCCGAACCGGAGGTGCCACCGCTAACTGATGAAGAGCGATTCTCGCTGAATGAAGAACCGACCATCAAGCCCACGTTGTGATACTTGTTGAAAGTCTGGTTCCAGTTGGCAAAGTTCTCCCACTGATAGTAAACAGTATTGCCGTCACTTGCGTTGAGGCTGACGAATGCCTGGCTTGACTTCTCAGATCCCCAGTAATCGCGGCTTACACCGTACGACTCGTTGCTGCTCAACTGATAGCTGAGGCGTGAGGTAACCACGATGCCCTTGTAAGGCTTGAGGTTGAGAGCGGTAGAACCGTTGAGGTTGAACATACGGGTCTTGGTGAAACCAGCAGCGCGCGAGATCAATGGGTTGCAGCCCTCAAGAGCGATGAATGGAGAAACACCATAATATACACCCTCGCTTGGACCATAGAGCTGTGGGCCGATGCCTGCCTGCCAGTTGTCGTAAGCAGCCTTCATGTTGGCTGGCATATCAGCAACGGTATAGGTTGGCTTGGTCATTGGGTCGAGCTGAAGGGCGGTCAAGAAGGTTGAACCGTACTCAGAACCCTCGCTTACCGACTGGATCTTCATGTGCGAGATCTGGTTGTTGGTCTGGATGTCGAGCCAAGGCTTGATGCTCCAGTTGGCATTGATCATGCCGGTGAGGCGGCGGAAGGTATCAGAGTTGCCCTTAACGATACCGTCGTTGTCGAGATATGAACCAGAAACGTAGATTGAGCCCTTGTCCGAACCTGCCGAAAGGGTGATGTTGTGACGCTGCATTACGCCATCCTCGAACATCTCGTCCACCCAGTTGGTGCTGGTCTTGCCGTCCCATGCTGCGTTGATAGCGTCGAGCGACAGGGTGTTGGTCTCCTGGGCATAGTAGCTGATGAAGTCCTCAGAGCCCATCAACTCAGGAACGGTCTTGATCTTCTGGCGGGTGAGCTGCATATCGTACTGGATCTTGCCCTGGCCCTTACCCTTCTTGGTGGTGATGAGGATCACACCGTTACCGGCGCTTGCACCGTAGATGGCGGCCGATGCACCGTCCTTCAGGATCTCCATTGACTCGATATCGTTGGGATCGATGCCACGGATGCTCTTGGCAATACGGCCATCGATAACGTAGAGAGGGTCCGATGAACCGTTAGAGCCGATACCACGGATGCGAATGGTAGGATTGCCACCAGGACCTGCCGAACCAGACATCTGTACACCAGCGGTCTTGCCCTGGAGTGCCTGTGCAGCATCGGTGATGGTACGTGCCTGCATATCCTCGCTCTTTACCGAGCTCACAGCACCGGTGAGTGATGACTTCTTCTGTACGCCGTAACCTACGACTACGGTCTCTTCGAGTGCGCGGTTGTCCTCCTCAAGCTTGATGTTGAGGCCGGCAGCGGCGTTGACCTCCTGACTGTTGTAGCCGATGTACGAGATCACCAGCTTTGCGCCATTCTTGGTAGTAGTGAATTCAAACTTACCATCGAGGTCGGTTACGGTACCGTTGGTGGTACCCTTCTCGAGGACTGAGGCTCCGATGACTGGCTCTCCAAGATCATCGACCACTGTACCAGTGACCTTGATCTGTGCCGATGCGATAGCAGGAACGCAGAGAGAAAGACAACAGAGCGACGCAGCGGTGTTCAACTTCCGCCAAGACGTCTTTGTTTCGTTCTTTTTCATGTTGTGTTATTTATTAATTAATAGACAATAGGTATATTGTTTTTTCTCAGAAACGGGGAAATACGATTTAGAAAGGCAATGTAAATTTACAGAAGCTTGCCCACGACTGGATCCTGGTGCTGTAAGTTTACAGAGGTTCCGGACTGGTCGGTTTCGCGGCTCTGTAAATCTGCAGAGGCTCAGGTCCCGCCGATCTGGTCGCTCTGCAGATTTACATTACATTTTCAGACTTATTTGCGCTTCACCCAAGGATGCACAGCGATCTTCTGCTGGGGAGCCATGGCGTTATGTACCTTCTGGGTGCGAGCCTTGGCCACCTTGTGAACGGCCGAGCATTTTACAGTGGCCGAAGATGCGGCTGCGAGGAACTCATACACGCCCTTGTCGAGCTGCCAGGCCGAAGCCTTCTCGTCGAACGAAGCCATATCCATGGTGTTCCAGCTGAGGGTGAGGGTCTGGCTCTCGCCCGGACGGAGCTCGCGGGTCTTGCCGAATGCCTTGAGCTCCTTGCTTGGCTTGTCAAGCTTGCCCTTTGGAGCCTTGACGTAGGCCTGCACCACCTCGCGGCCAGCCACGTTGCCGGTGTTGGTCACCTTCACTTCCATCTGGCACTTGTCGCCGTCGATGGCCGATGACACGATCTCGTAGTCGAAGGTGGTGTATGAGAGGCCGAAGCCGAATGGGTAGGCAACTTCTTTATTAAATGTATCGAAATAGCGATAACCGATGTAGATACCCTCCTGGTACTCGGTGTAGTCAACATCCTTGACCAATACTGGCTCAGCCTCGCGCTGGGCACGCTCGGCAGCATCCTTGGCGCTGCCGCCGCTGTAAGCCTTGGCAAAGGCGCTCATGTCGAATACATAGTCAGCAGGGAAGTTCTGGTCAGCAGGAGCATCGCCAAAGGCAACCTGCCAGGTCATTGGCAGACGGCCGCTTGGATTGACCTTGCCGGTCAAAACGTCCATCACGCTGTTGCCGCACTCCTGACCGGGCTCGAAGGCGCAGAGGATGGCGTCGGCCGACTCGCGGATGGCTGTGGTCTCGATAGGGCCGCAGACGTTGAGCACGGCGATGACCTTCTTGCCAGCCTTGTGATAAGCCTCGGCCACGACGCGGAACAGCTCCTTCTCCTCCTGGGTGAGGAAGAAGTGCTCGCGCTTGCGGTCGGCACCCTCACCGCTGGTGCGGCCCAAGGTGATCACGGCGATGTCGTTGTTCTTCACGTTCTCGGCCAGCATCTCGGCGGTTGGAACGAGCTCGCTGGCACGCAGTGGAGCGGTGATGCTGAATGGAGGCATACCGTTAGGATAGTTCTCCTTGTTCTTGTCAGCAATGTGCTGCTTGTAGGTTTTGGCCAATGTCATGTCTGGAGCCATGCCTGCATTACGGGCAGCCTCAACCATGCTGACGATGTATGGACCTACGTTGGTGCCACCAAAGCCCATAGCGGCTGGAACCATGTCGTAGCTGGTGCAGCCGTAGAGGGCGATGCGAAGTGGAGAGTTTTGAGTGGAGAGTTTTGAGTGGAGTGGAAGAACGCCCTCGTTCTTCAAGAGCACCATGCTCTCGGCACCGAGGCGGCGAACCACCTGTGCATGGCTCTTGAGGTCGGTCTCGTTAGGATAGACGTAGCCGTTTGGCGTATGGCACTTGAGTACGAACTCGAGGGTGCGCTTCACGCTGAGGTCGATGAGAGCCAAGTCGAGGCTGCCGTCCTTGGCAGCTGCGAGGATGGCCTCACGCTGGCGTGGCTGGCCAGGCTGCAGCATGTCGTTACCGGCCTTGATGCTGGCCACGGCATCCTTGCCGGCATTCCAGTCGCTCATCACGAGGCCGTTCCAGCCCCACTCTTCGCGCAGGATAGTCTCGGTGAGTTCGCGATCCTCACAGGTGTATTTGCCCTGCGAACGGTTGTACGAGGTCATGATCGACCAGGGATTAGACTCCTTGACAGCGATCTCGAAGTTCTTCAAATAGAGTTCGCGGATGGCGCGCTGCGAGAGGCGCGAGTCGTTGTTGTTGCGGTTGGTCTCCTGGTTGTTGATGGCGAAATGCTTCAAGCAGGTGCCTGAGCCCTGGCTCTGGATGCCGTTGATGTAGCCGGCAGCGATTTTGCCAGCCAGCACAGGGTCCTCTGAGTAATACTCATTGTTGCGGCCGCAGAGGCTGGAGCGCATCAGGTTCACGCCAGGTGCCAGCAGCACGTCCAGACCGAAGTCGCGCACCTCTGCGCCGATGGCCTGACCGATCTGATAGGCGGCATCGGTGTCGAACAGGGCAGCCACATTGGTCTCCGATGGGAACTCGGTAGTGATGTAGGTGCGGCTGTCCCAGTCGCGGGTCTTGGTCATGTGCAGACGGTGTGGGCCATCGGCCAGATAAGCCGAGGTGATGCCCAGGCGTGGGATGTCGCGTGTGCGACCGGCGGTGCCAGGGAACTTGACCTCCTCGCCCATGGCCATGCCACAGCCTATCAGCATATCGACCTTCTCTTCGAGGGTCATGGCGCTGATCACTTCGTCGATGTTGTTCTGGTTGAGTTTGGGCTGTGCAGCAGCTGGCTGCGCGAGAGCCATGCCGAGCATCAATCCAATCATGCCTGTGGTCTTGCCCCAAGCTGTGTGTTGAAAGATTTTCATGCGAAAATTGCGTTTTACGGTTTGTGTAGTGATGTATTTGAATTTGCGGTGCAAAGGTACGGCTTTTTCGCGTGCAACGCGTTTCCGCATTGTGCAAATGTGCTTGCCGTTTTGTCCAAAAACTTTTCCATTTGTTCATTTCCACCCCCAACGATGCACGACGATGCCCCAAACTTGCATTTCATGCCATGTCTTTGAGATTTTGCACAAAAAAAGGCGACGGGAGAATTCACTTCTGCCGCCGCCCCATTACACACACTATTGTAAACCAATCTTTATAAAAAATAGATAACCTAAATGGTATATGAGACTTTTTCCTGTTGCTTTTTTGTGGTGCAAAGGTACGGCTTTTTCGTGTATGTAGCGTTATCGGATTGTTCAAAAATATTTTCTGCTTGTGCAAACGCGTCATTATTCTCACTTTTTACAACATTTATTTTGTTTTTTTGCCATTTTTGTCGTAACTTTGCAGCGAATCTAAAACAACTGACATGCTATTCGTATTCATTCTTTGCGCTTTCATTCTCTCAGCTTGTACGACCGAACACCTTTCGGAACGCTCGGACGTACTCGCTCCAGACCTGCAGATCGCCTCTACCCTCTCCAACCAGCGCATCTCCTCCATCACGCAGGACAGCCTGGGCTACATCTGGATGGGCACCTACCGCGGCCTGAACCGATACAATGGCCACGAGATGCAGCAGTTCTTCTGCGACGATGAGCCGCATTCCATACCCGACAACCAGGTGTGGGATGTCTTCACCGACCGACAGGGCCGTGTGTGGGTGGCCACCAAGAACGGCGTGGCCTACCACACCGAGCGAGAGGGTTTCCGCCATGTGCATCTGGCCGATGCCTCGCGCCTTAGCGAGGGCTTTGCACAGAACCGCGCCGGCGACGTCTTCCTGCTGCAGGCCGACCAGGTGCTGCGCTATGACTCGGTGACCTGTAGCTTCGAGTCCGTCATCCAGGGATTGGGCAGCACCTCCTATTTAAATAATAATATGTATATCGATGACGACGACAAGCTGTGGGTGGTGTGCGAGAGCCGTGTCTCCTGCTACAGTACCTACACCTTCAGTCGTCATGACGTCATCGACTGCTCGGACTGGGCGGTCACCCGCTCGTGCCTCTATGGTGACCAGCTCTGGCTCTCGCACCAGAACGAACTGCGCATCTACGACATGATCCGCCACCAGTGGCTGGAGGTGCCCGAGGTCTTTGGCCGCCATCCGGAGTTTCGTTCGGCCTTTGTGGAGTGCATGCAGCCCATGCCGCAGGGCCGGATGCTGCTGGGCACGCGCAATGGCATGTTCGAATACGACCCCTTTGCACAGGAGCTGATCCACGAGAGCGAGGCGGCCTTCCCGTTCGAGGCGCCGGGGTTTGTGGTGACGCACATCTTCTGCGACGACAAGCCCAACCTCTGGCTTTGCAGCGCATCGCAGGGCTTCGTAGTGCGCACACAGAACACCCGACACTTTAACAGCGACTCGTACCTGCGTTCGGCCTTCAAGGGCATCCCTGTGGCCTCGGTAGCGCTCGATGGCCAGCAGCGCCTATGGGTAGGCACACAGGCCGAGGGGCTCTATGCCTACGATCTGCAGTCGCATGCCGTATGCCATTATGACCTGCCCGACCCTGCCACCATGCAGGGCAGCCAGCTGCGCATCTACTCTGTCATGGTCGATAGCCAGGGCGACGTGTGGGTGACCTGCACTCCCAACGGCGTGATGCAACTTCGTCCGCAGGGCAAGAGCCTGCAGTATGTGCACGGCTACGACCTGCCCATGCCCATCGCCATCGGCGAAGATAGCGAAGGTACCGTCTGGATCGGCACCTACAGCAATCTGTACTACTCGCACCGGCAGGACGATGCACATGTCGAGGAGCACCGCATCCTATCGAACATCCCCTCATACACCTCCTGCCTCAAGCCGCTGGCCGACGGACGCATGGCGGCATTGACCAAGAGCCAGGGTCTGCGCTTCATCGACAGCGAACGGATGGAGATGATGCCCACAGTCTTCACCGACAGTCTGCTGGCGTCCTGCATCTCGCGCAGCACCTTCCTGCCCACCTCGCTGCTGCAGGACAAGGCGGGCGACCTCTGGATCGGCACCGTGAGCAACGGATTGCTCCACTACGACCTGCAGCAAGGCACACTCACCGCCATCAGCGGCGCCTCGTGCAACGACATTTCGAGCGTCGAGCAGGGTTCGGACAGCAACCTCTGGATCAGCACGCAGGATGGTCTGTGCAAACTCGACACTGAGACGCTCGAATTCACCAGCTACTACGAGAGTGACGGCATCGGCGGCAATGAGTTCTACGACCGCTGTTCGTGCCGCCTGCCCGATGGCACGCTAGTCTTCGGCGGCGCCCACGGCCTCACAGTGTTCAACCCATCAGACCTGCAGGAGGAGCTCCGTCCGCGCCTTTACTTCGAGAACCTCAAGGTCAACAACCGCATCGTGCGCCCCTGGCAGCAGCAGGGCATCGACTGCTCGATGCAGACGACCTCTGAGGTGCATCTGCGACATGACCAGACCAACTTCAGCCTCTCGTTTGCCGTGCTCGACTACAGCGGCTCCGAGCGCTATGACTATCAGTATCAGCTCGAAGGCTTCAACCGGCAGTGGGTCGATGCCAACACCTCGCGCGAGGCCTTCTATGCCAACCTCTCGCCTGGCTGCTATACTTTCCGCGTGCGTGCCACCAGCAAGGACCAGCACCGCATCATCGCCGAGCGCAGCCTCCCCATCTACATCGCACCTGCCCCCTGGGCAACCTGGTGGGCACACCTCATCTATACGTGCATCGCTGCTGCCCTGCTCTTCTACATCATCCGACTGATACAGCGCAACCGTGCCGAACGCCGCACCCGCCTGATGTCGGAACGAGAGAAGGAGCATGAGCGTCGCATCAACCGCATGAACATGAGTTTCTTTGCCAACGTGTCGCACGAGTTCCGCACCCCGCTCACCGTCATCTCGGCGCCCATCAAGCAGCTGATTGCTGCCAATGAGGAGTTGGGATTGAGGAATGAGGAATTAGGAATGAAGAACGAGGAATTGCTCCGCATCGTGCAGCGCAGCGTGAACCGTATGCTGCGTCTGGTCAACCAGATGATGGACTTTCACAAACTGGAAGACGATGCCCTGCGTCTGGAGGTGCGTCGCCAGGACATCATCCAGGTGCTGCAGCAATCGGCCGAAGTGTTCCGCCTGCAAGCGGCCGAGAAGAAAATCGAGCTCCGCACCTTCGGCATGGAGGACAACTACCTGCTCTGGATCGATGCGGACAAGGTGGAGAAGATCATCTACAACCTGCTGGGCAACGCCATCAAATACACCCCATCGGGCGGCCACATCGACCTCACCTTCGATGCCACCCCGCAGCAGGTGCGCTTCTCGGTGGCCGACACCGGCCAGGGCATCCCCGAGGACCAGCAGGCCAAGATCTTCGAACGCTACTACCAGCTGCACCGCCAGCAGCAGGGCCTGTTCAACTGGGGTACGGGCATCGGCCTCTACTATGCCCAGAAGCTTGCCCACCTGCATCACGGCAACATCAGTGTCGAGAACCGCAAAGAGGGCACCGGCGCCATCTTCACCGTCACCCTGCCCGCCCACGAGTTGGCCTACAGCGACGAGGAGAAGACCCAGCTCCAGCCCACCCAGCAGTCGCTCTTCCCGCTGGAGGCTGCCGATGCCCTATCGTCGAAATCTCGAATCATCGAGCCATCGAATTCTCGATTCCAATCGATTGGTGTCGATTCAAATCGATTGGAATCAAGCACCTCCGCCCCCGAATCCACCCTCCCCACCGTCCTCGTTATCGACGACGATGTCGAGATCGTGCACTACATCAAGACTCTCCTCTCGTCGCGCTATCAGGTCATCGGCCGCTTCGATGCCGATGCCGGCCTCGAGGTATTGCAGCAGAAGGCGCCGGACATCATCCTGTGCGACGTCATGATGCCTGGGCGCGACGGCTTCGACCTGTGCCGCCAGGTCAAGAACGACCTGCAGCTGTGCCACATCCCCGTGGTGCTGCTCACCGCCAAGACCACGACCTCCGATCAGGTGCAGGGCCTCGGCGTGGGTGCCGATGCCTACGTCACCAAGCCGTTCGACCCCGCCTACCTGCTCGCCCTCATCGACAGCATACTGAAAAACCGAGAGAAGGTGCGTCACCTCCTCTCGGCCAATACACAGACCGAAGCCCTCGAGGACATCGAGGACAATGTGCTCTCGCCACAGGATAAGCAGTTCATGACCGAGCTCTATAACATCATGGAGCAGGAGCTGGCCAATCCCGACCTCGACGTGAGCCACATCACCGACATGCTGCATGTGTCGCGCTCCAAGCTCTATTACAAGATCAAGGGCCTGACGGGCGAGAACCCCAGCGTCTTCTTCCGCCAGTACAAGCTCAACCGTGCCGCCGAGATGCTGCGCGAGGGCAAGTACAACGTGTCGGAGATCTCGCTCCTCACCGGCTTCAGCACCCTCTCGCACTTCTCCACCAGCTTCAAGCGCCACTTCGGCGTGACACCGAGTGAGTTTCAATGACAAACCATAAGAAATCCCACCTCCGCCACAGGGTTGTAGCGAGGGTGGGATTAAGTTTGAGGCTGTGTTCAAAAGACCCAGCAAATATTCAGTATTTCGTGGCTTCTGACACGCGCATGACTTACTTAACCAGCATCAGGCGGCCATTCTGGATGGTCAGGCCACGGCTGCTGCTGGTCTTCTGACCCTGCAGGTTGTAGCGTACGCCATTCTCTGCCTTGGCCTCAACGTTCTGGATAGCGGTCTCACCGCCAGGGGTGGTGAACTCTACTACGGTCATCTCGCCCCACTCGCCGGCAGCATTCTTGCCGATGGCGCAAGCATAGTAGGTGGTGCCAGGATTGGCATTCCAGACAGCGTTATCTACGCCGAACTGTGCATAGTAGTCATAGTAGAAACTGCTTGGATCGTCCTCCTCCTGAAGGTATGCCTGCATGCCCTCCAGACCATTCTCCAGATAGTAGCTCTTATCGAAGATCTGGTCAAAATATACAGCGGTCTCCTCATTAGGAGTGTTGATCACCTGCTGCCAGTAGCCATTGACCTCATCGCCACCGAACTCACCGATCTCAACAGTAATCACAGCCTCGCCGGTGCCGCCCTGACCCACAGTAGTGATGGTGAAGCACTGCAGCTCGCCGTATGCGCCATTGGCATCGGTAGGCTGTACCCAGATGTCGTAGGTGCCGCCAGGATTCAGGGCCGTCCAGGTCTTGGTCTGCACATCTACGCAGTCAAAGCCCCATGACTTGACCATGTCACCATAGCAGGTGAAGCCCATCCAGGCTCCGAACATATTATACTGAGCCTCCATCTCACCCTGGCCGAACAGGCAGGCGTAGTAGTGGCCGGTCTCCTCATTAGGTGTGAAGGTCAAGGTGATCTCGGTCGAAGTGATCTCGGTCTCCTCTGCAGTTACGGCAGGACCCTGTGCATAGGCGCTTACTGCCGATGCGGTCAGCAACATGAGTAAATACTTTTTCATAAGCATTGTTTTATTTAAAATGAGTAATAGATTATCGCGGCAAAGATAGAGAGTTTTGCACATATATCCAAATTTTTGCCACACATTCAGCATTTATTCATCGATTATTGCCATCAGATTTGCTTTTTTATGTAATAATGTGTAACTTTGCCGCCAAATCGTAAATAGTAAATAGTAAAAAGGTAAATGAAAAAACTTATTGCATCTATGGCACTGATGAGCGGCCTGCTGGCCACCTCGTGCAAGCAGGAGGCCAATGTCAACCCCCTGCTCGTGGAGCCCACCGCCAAGTACGGCATCGTGGATTATGACAAAATCACCATCGAAAACTTCCGTGAGGCCATCCTCAAGGGCATGGACGAGCAGAAGGCTGAGATCCAGGCTATCGTCGATAACCCTGAGGCTCCAACCTTCCAGAACACCATCGTAGCCCTCGACCAGTGTGGCGCCCTGCTCCAGCAGGCCAGCCTCATCTTCAGCAACCTGTCGAGCAGCAACTCCAACGACGCCATTGAGGCCCTCGAGACCGAGCTCTCGCCCCTCATGTCGGCCCACTCGGACGACATCTACATGAACGACGCCCTCTTTGCCCGCGTCAAGGCCGTCTACGACAAGCACATCGTGCTCAATGGCGACATCCAGCAGGAGATGCCTGAGGAGCTCAACCACGAGCAGATGTCCGTGCTCAAGAAGATCTACCACGACTTCGCCAAGCGCGGTGCCGAGCTCAACGACGAGCAGAAGGCCCAGCTGCGCGAAATCAACCAGCAGCTCAGCGTCCTGCAGCTCCAGTTCAGCCAGAACCTGATGCACGAGACCAACAACACCTACGTCACCGTCGATACCCGCGAGGAGCTCGCCGGCCTGCCCGAGGCTAACATCCAGGCTGCTGCCGAGATGGCCAAGGCCCAGGGTCAGGAGGGCAAGTACATGTTCAACATGCAGCGCCCATCGTGCAACCCTGTGCTGCAGTATTGCCAGAACCGCGAGCTGCGCCATAAGGTATATGATGCCTACTATAACCGTGGCAACCAGGGCAATGAGTGGGACAACAAGGAGATCTGCCGCCAGCTCGTCAAGCTTCGTCTGCAGCGTGCCCAGCTCATGGGCTACAAGAACTGTGCCGAGCAGATCCTCGTGGATCGCATGGCCAAGACTCAGGAGAACGTCTATGACCTGCTCGATGCCGTGTGGGGCCCAGCCGTAGCCAAGGCACAGGAGGAGCTGGCCGACATTCGCGTCGAGATGCAGAAGGACGGCATCCAAGGCGAGCCCGAGGGTTGGGACTACATGTACTACAGCAGCCGCGCCAAGGCAGCCAAGTATAGCATCGACGAAGAGGAGGTAAGCAAGTACTTCGAGATCAACAACGTGCTGAAGGGCATCTTCTACACCGCCGAGCGCCTGCACGGCCTCACCTTCACCGAGATCACCGGCCAGGTGCCTACCTACGAGGTTGAGACCCAGACTTGGGAAGTTCGCGACCGTGACGGCCAGGTTATCGCCATCTTCTACAACGACTACTATCCTCGCGACGGCAAGGGTGCCGGTGCCTGGATGACTGATATGCGTCCACAGAGCTACACCCTGGATGCCGAGGGCAACAGCGTGCGCCAGATTCCTGTTACCATCAACGTCTGCAACATGACCCGTCCTAACGCCGAGGGTGCTGCCCTGCAGAACATAGACAATGTCACCACCATGTTCCATGAGTTCGGCCACGCCATGCACTTCATGTTGCACGACGTGCACTACAACGCCACGTACGACGTAGAGACCGACTTCGTGGAGCTCCCATCGCAGGTCAACGAGCATTGGGCACTCGAGCCAGAGGTGCTCAAGGTCTATGCCAAGCACTACCAGACCGGCGAGGTGATCCCACAGGAGCTCATCCAGAAGCTCGACGAGAGCGGCAAGTACGGCCAGGGCTTCGCCACCGTGGAGTACCTTGCAGCCTCGCTCGTCGATATGGACCTGCACACCCTCACCGAGATCCCTGCCGACCTCGACGTGATGAAGTTCGAGGAGGAGGCATTGGCCAAGCGCGGCATCCCACGCCAGATCCTGCCTCGCTACCGTGTCACCAACTTCAGCCACTGCATGGGTGGCGGCTACACGGCCGGCTACTACTGCTACCTCTGGAGTGAGGTGCTCGACTGCGACGCCTTCGAGGCCTTCCAGGAGACAGGCGACATCTTTAATCCTGAGCTCGCACAGAAGTTCCGCAAGTCATGCCTCGAACCCGGCGGCATCGACAACGGCCTCGTCATGTACAAGAACTTCCGTGGCCACGACCCACAGATCGACGCCCTGCTCCGCAAGCGCGGCCTCAGCGCCGCCGCCTGCCGCTGATTTGCCAACACATCATCCATTGCGCTCGGAAATAAATGCAAATAACCATAAAGTCGAATCAGATAACAAATTACCTCTTCCTCAGCCGAGTTAAGTAGTCGTAGTGATCGCCTTGTTGCAGGAGTTCGCAGACGAAGCCGTTGCTTTCGGCAATGAGTTTGAGGGTCTGGAAATCGACGTAGAGCCAGTCGAAGGGGTCGCCTTTGACTTTGCGGTAAGCCATCTGGTAATCTACTTCTCCATAATATGGACCCAGGGGGTCGATGTCGTAGGTGCCGTCCTCGTTCTCGTAGAGGTACTTCAGGTCGCTGGAATCCACAAGGAGCTGTCCGTCGGGGGCAAGTAGGGCATGGATGCGGGTCAGGAAGTCGGGCATGTTACGCAGCTTGCCGATGATGCCGGTGCCGTTCATCAACATCAGGATGGTGCGGAAGGGTCCTGTCAGCCGTGGGTCGAAGAGGTTGATGCACTGCACCTGACGGATACCGCGTGCCGTCATTGCCTCACAGCTTAGGG
The DNA here is from genome assembly GCA_045628525.1 of Bacteroidales bacterium. Classification (GTDB taxonomy): domain Bacteria; phylum Bacteroidota; class Bacteroidia; order Bacteroidales; family UBA3663; genus Liminaster. The sequence continues at coordinate 156,015 of JAZQPJ010000073.1, read as the reverse complement.
GCGAGATGTCGATGGCGGTAACATCACAGCCACGGCCTTGCAGATCCAGTGCATGGCATCCGGCACCTGCGCCCACGTCGAGGATGCGGCCACCTGCTGAGGCAGCCATCTCGAGAGCCTTCTGTTCCAATGGCGACATCTGCTCCAGGGTGCGGAACAGGTGCCTGACAGGGATCTCGTCCTCATCGAACATCGACGAGAGCACGCGCAGTCGCCCTGCCCGACTCGTCTTCTGGTACTCGGCTATGGCTGCACCCATCGGGTCATGCAGCGGATTCAATATGTTCGTGTTCATTCTATATATAATAAATGTGTAAAACTAAAAACAGGAGGCATCCATGACGATGCTTCCTGTTTTAGGGTACAGGTAGTGGGACTCGAACCCACACGCCTCACGACACCAGATCCTAAGTCTGGCCTGTCTACCAATTTCAGCATACCTGCTGGCTGTTGCAAATATTAAATATTAGAGAATAAGTGATATTTGCGAGCGCAAAGATACGTGTTTTTTCTGATATTGCCAAATATTTGGCCGTTTTTTTCGCTAATCGTCGGTGTTTTGGGGGTCGTCGTCGTCTTTTGGCTCGCATCTCTCGGCACGTGTATGCTCGATGATGTATCTGCGAGCTGCCTCGATGATGTCGTCCTTGTGGTCTTCGATCATCGTGGTGCTGTCCATGTCAACCTTGAGGCCAGGGCTGGGATCGATGCCGTACTCGGTGCTGTGACGATCCTTGTCGAGCATGGGGCAGGCACTGAAGCGGATGGGCCAGCCATTGGGCAGGACGCTTTCAAAGGGCATGCCGCTGCCGCCACCGGTGCGGTCGCCACACATTTTGATCATCTTGGGGTACTGCTGTCCGAGCGAGTCGGTGGTGAGGGTGCCGTCGAGGGCGAGCATGGCCTGCACAAAGTTGTTGGTGGCACTATAGCTATGGCGGTTGGCGAGGATGACCACGGGATAGGTGGAGGCATCCCACGAGATGCGACCAGGTTCAGCGGGCTCCAGATAGAGAGGCTCGGGACTTGAGAAGTCGTCGTGACCCTTGCCCGTCTTGTGGCTGATGTAGGCATAAAGGGTCTTGCCGGTGCAGAAGCGCTCGGCCAGCGTGGGGACGTTGCTCAATGAACCGCCGCCATTGCTGCGTACGTCGATGATGAGGCCGTTGGAGCCGTGGAGGGCTGCCAGCACGAAGTCGAGGTTGGTGGGGCCGATGGCGTTGTCGAACGAAGAATAGCGGATATAGGCCACAGAGTCGCGGCCGAAGCGTCCGTACTGCATGCCCGAAGCGGTCCAGTAGTTCTTGCCCAGATAGTATTGCTGCACGAGGTTGGCGTCGTAGTTGGTGGGATAGTCGTCGTACCAGCTACTGTAGCGAGTGGTGTTGAAGGGGGCATAGACGTTGACATGGCCGTCCTCCAGATGGTCGAGCATGGCATCGAGCAGGCTGAGCAGCTGTACGGTGTTCTCGACAGAATCCTTGGCGTAGGGCAGATAGGTGTCGTGGATGGCGTCCCAGTCAATGTGCTTCTCTGTGAAGTAGCAGTAGCGCTGGTCGAGCGTCTGCCAGCAGGCCTCGAAGGTGCCGAGGTAGTCGTCGGAGAGCTCCATGCTGTCGTCGTCGAGGCAGGAAGAGAAGGTAAAAAGTGTAAGAGTGAAAAAGTGAAAGAGAGCCAACAGACGGAGTGTCATTCTATGATTTCGCATGCTCGTACAGTCTTTGATATGTTAGAATAAGGGATGCTGCGGAACGTCCAGCCCATGATGGCCTCGATGGAGGAGAAGCGCGTATGGATGCCGTTGATAGCCATGGTCTCGATGTGGTAGCCGACACCGAGGCGCAAGGCTCCGGCAGCGCTGTTCCTGCTCAAGTTGAAGTCGGTGGTGAGTCGCACGTCGAGATCCTGCAGGTTGTGCAGCGACGTGAAGTGGTGCTGGTTGGAGGTGTTGCTAAGCAGGAACGACTCGTAGTAGCTGGCACCATATTCGGGCATGAGGGCATAGCCCAACAGGGGTGCCTGGACGAGTAGGTTGAGCACACCATGATGATCGCGCATGCTATACTTGTATGTAGTCAACGCTGAAAAGCCGGCATTGGCCACAAGGCGAGCGGTGGCGGGATTGTTGCCCGAGGCCATCTTGAGGTTGTAGTCGAAGCCCACCTCCGTTCCGGCATAAGGACCCACGCCAAACTTGATGTCATCGTTGAACGCCAATACGCAATTATAGTGTGCCGCATAACGATAGCGCAGTCGGCCTGACCAGCTCTCGCTGTGTGCGCCCTTGTCCTCGCCCATAGTGAACTGTCCCACAAGGGTCTGCAGGCTCGACCATGGGGCGGTGCGCCAGTCACGGGCACGCTCATAGCCGATACTCAGGTCCTGCCCCTCGTAGAGCAGCGGTGCCAGATAGGTATTGCGCACACTGGCCGTGCCCAAGTGCAGCTCCACGCTGCTGGCAATGGGACGGAACTGTGCATGTGCCAGGGCTGGTAGCAATGCTATGATTATAAAGGATAGAAACTTCATTGATCTTGACCTTCTAAAATCCTTCAAAGAAATCAAAGAAAATCATCATTAAAACTCTATTCACTAGAACAAAGAATCTGCATCCGAGGATTCCGTCTCTTCCTCTTCGGCCGCATCGGTGGCCTCGTCGTCATCGGTGGCAGGTTCAGGCACACGCGTTGGCTCGAGCTCCTGGATGAGCGCGATGTTGTAGTTGGTGATGCGCTTGCCCTTGGTGCCGATGCTGCGGACGGGAATGAACTCGTCGGCATCGATTTCGAGGGCAGGACGGAAGTCATCGGGCTTGCCGAGGGTGACGAGGAAGCGGGGATAAGGCACATCGCTGATGAGCGGACGGCCCTGGCGACGCACGTCGATGGAGAGCTTCTGGTCGTCGGTGACAGTGGCCATCTGGAAGCGCGAGGTGTCGCCTAGCAGGTTCTGCTTGGTAGCGCGGGCTTCGAGGGTAGAGCGCTTCAGGTTGTAGCAGCGATTCTCGTTGTCCCACAGGATGAGGGTCCAGACCTTCTGCTGATCGTACTTCTCGACGCGCAGGATGTTCGACTCGTAGTGGTTGTTCTCGTCGAACGAGGTGACGTAGTAGTCATAATTGGTGAGGATGACCAGCACGCGATCCTCGCTGAGGAACTCGCCCAGGTAGTTGCCCTGCTTGTTGTAGTTGATGCGCTGCACGTCGGGGTCCCACCACACGGGACGACCTCCGAGGGTCGAGCCGCCATCGGCCGTCTTGGTGATCTTCTGCACGTCGGCCTTGGTCAGCAGGTTGCCCTTTACGCCACGGCCCTTGATGGGGGTCTCGGCAAAGTCGCGGTCGAAGTTGATGACCTTGGAGTTGCGCAACTTGGACTTGATATAGACCTTGATGGTCTCGGCCTCGCCATTGGCATTGGCGCTGAAATATACGATGCGCGAACCCTCCTTGCCCTGCGTGATGTCATAGACTTTATCGCGCATGATGGAGGTGATGGGAAAGCGCTTGATCATGTGCGCCCCCCCCTTGCCGTCGCGATACACGACGTTGTAGATGGTGCGCGAGTCGTTCTTGCGATACACGGCCAAATGGATAACGTCCTGGCCGATATAGACCTTCGAATCTACCTTCACGACCTTGTACTGACCGTTCTTGTAGATGACCAGGATCTCGTCGATCTCCGAACAGTTGCATACGAACTCAGACTCCGACTGCTTGAGACCCGTGCCCATAAAGCCCTCGTTGTAGTTGACCCACAGCTTCTGGTTCGACTCGATGACCTTGGTGGCATCGACCGAGTTGAAATTGCGGATTTCGGTGAGGCGCGGATGATCCTTGCCGTACTTCTCCTTCAGGTGCTGGAACCAGTCGATGGTGTATTCGGTCAGGTGCTTGAGGTGTTTCTCCACCTCGCGGATCTTCTTCTTGGTCAGGAGCAGGTCTTCCTCGGCCTTCTGGCTGTTGAACTTGTGGATGCGAGCCATCTTGATGTCCTCCAGGCGCAACAGATCGTCGCGGGTCACCTCGCGCACAAAGTCCTTCTTGAAGGGCTCCAGGCGCAGGTCGATGTGGGCGAGGGCGGTGTCGAGGTCCTTGGCCTGCTCATATTCCTTATCCTTATAGATGCGCTCCTCGATGAAGATCTTTTCGAGCGAGCAGGTCATGAGGTGTTCGAGCAATTCGCCCTTCTGCACCTCGAGTTCCTGACGGAGCAGTTCCTTGGTGTTGAGGGCCGAACGGCGCAGCACTTCGCTGACCGAAAGGAAGTTCGGCTTGTTGTCGTAGATGACGCAGCAGTTGGGCGAAATGGAGATCTCGCAGTCGGTGAAGGCGTAGAGCGCGTCGATGGTCTTGTCGCTCGAGACGCCAGGCATCAGGTGCACCACGATCTCGGCATGATCCGAGGTGAAGTCGTCGAACGATTTGATCTTGATCTTGCCCTTCTCGATGGCTTTCTTGATCGACTCGATGAGCGAGTCGGTGGTCTTGCCGAAAGGAACGTCGGTGATGCGGAGCGTCTTCTGGTCGATCTTGTCGATGCGCGAACGCACCTTGACCACACCGCCACGCATGCCGTCGTGATATTTGGCTACGTCGATGAGGCCACCTGTCGGGAAGTCTGGATACAGCTCGAACTCCTCACCCTTCAGGCAGGCAATGGAGGCATCAAGCAGCTCGTTGAAGTTGTGGGGCAGAATCTTGGACGAAAGGCCCACGGCAATGCCCTCCACACCCTGTGCCAGCAACAAAGGGAACTTGATAGGGAGGTTGATAGGCTCCTTCTTGCGACCGTCGTACGAGAGCTGCCAAGGGGTGATTTTAGGATTGAAGACGACCTCGAGGGCGAACTTCGAGAGTCGCGCCTCGATATAACGGGGAGCCGCTGCCGAGTCGCCGGTGAGGATGTTGCCCCAGTTGCCCTGGCACTCGATGAGCAGGTCCTTCTGGCCGAGCTGCACCAGGGCGTCGCCTATAGAGGCATCGCCGTGCGGGTGGTACTGCATGGTCTGGCCCACGATGTTGGCCACCTTGTTGAAGCGGCCGTCATCGATCACCTTCATGGCATGCAGGATGCGGCGCTGCACCGGCTTCAGTCCGTCAGCGAGGTGAGGCACGGCACGCTCCAAGATGACGTACGAGGCATAGTCGAGGAACCAGTTCTGATACATGCCACCCAGGTGGTGAATCTTGTCCTCGCCCGCTTCGTCGTCGTTATGGGGCATATAGCCGTTGCCACCAGCGGTGACAGCCTCGTCGGCATCATCGCTGGTGGTTTCGGTAGTGTCATCGGAGTTCAAAGTCTCGTCATCGAGCTTCTCGTCGTCTTCAATCATAAATTTGATGGGTTTCGAACATTAGAAGAAGTAGGTCACGCCAAGACGATGGGTGCCGTTCTTGTAGTCTTTGCTGATAGCTTTGGCATCGTTCTTGTCCTTGATTGAGAGGCCATTGGTCAATGGGAACTCATAGGCATAAGCCACCTGGAGGTGCTTGGCAAGGATCACACCGGCACCGATATCCCACTTCCATACGAGGTCGTTGGTCTCGATCTTGACATTGTTGTCGTTCTGAAGGTCCTTGATCTTGTCCTCAACCTTATTCATGGCATAGCTGGCCTGAGGACCGGTGAAGATGAAAGGAACAGCAGCATAGTCAACCAGGAGGATGTCGAGGTCGAAACGAGCATGAACAGGAACGGTGAGGAAGCCTACGGTCTCCGACTCAGAGCTGCCGCCACTCTGCTTGAGGGTAGCCTCGTTCTGCGAATAGGTAACAGCGGCATCAACGCCCAAGCCGAGGAGTGGGAGCGAAGCCTTGAGCTGCAGACCTGCATACCAGCCGCTCTTGTAGTCGGCCGACCAGCCCTGGTAAGAGTAGTTGCTGTCAGTTGTCTCAGTTTCGGTGTTGTTGATGTTCATACCAGCGGTAACACCAAAATCCAAAATCTTAGCGCTCAGGGTTGAGCACAATGCCATCATGGCCAAAACTGAAAAAAGAACCTTTTTCATAATTTAATTGATTTGATTAGAATAATATTTGTTTTGTTTTTTGGTGCAAAGATAATACATTTTTTGAGAATATAGGGCAGAAACAATAAAAAAATGTAATTTTCGTCCCAAATATTTTGCGTTTTCGCAGAAAATCGCTATATTTGCGCAAATATTTAAAGTATTAGAAGACATTATGAAGCGACAGGTGTTTGGCTTATGGAGCCTCCTCCTTATATTTTCACTCACTGCGGTAGGTACATCGCAGGTTACCGCTCAGTCCCCAAAATCTTCCAAGAAACGAGACCTTCACCTCGATGTGCAGCAGTACATGGAGATCCTCGGTTCGGCAGTCACCACGCTGCAGGGACAGTATGTGGACAGCATCGACTGGAACCGTGTGCTCACCGCCGGCATCGATGCCATGCTGAGCGAGCTGGATCCCTATTGCGAGTTCTACAGCGAGGAGGATCAGTCGGAATTCAAGACCATGACCACCGGCGAATATGGCGGCATCGGAGCCCTCATCCAGCAGCATGGCGACACGGTGGTGATTGCCAATCCCTACGAGGGCCGTCCGGCACAGGAGGCTGGCGTCCGTGTGGGCGATGCCATCCTGGCCATCGATGGCGAGTCGATGATCAAGAAGACCACCAGCCAGGTGAGCGAGAAGCTGCGCGGTCAGGCTGGCACCAAATTCAAGTTGCGCGTGTTGCGTCCCTACGAGACAGAGCCACGTGAGGTAGAGATCACCCGCCGCAAGATCGTGCTCGATGCCGTGCCTTACTATGGCTGGGTCAACGACTCGGTGGCGTACATCGCCCTCGACCAGTTCACCGACAAGGCCGCACAGGATGTGCAGTCGGCGTTGGTGGCCTTGCGCAACGATGCCGCTCATAGCCTCAAGGGCCTGGTGTTCGACGTGCGCAGCAATGGCGGCGGCTTGCTCGATGAGGCTGTCAAAATTGTGGGCATGTTCGTGCCCAAGGGCAGCCCTGTGGTCGAGACCAAGGCCAAGCGTCAGGAGTGGAACAGCTCGTACCGCACCAATACCAACCCGATCGAGCCATCATTGCGCATCGTCTGCCTGGTGGATCGCAACTCGGCCTCGGCCTCGGAGATTCTGAGCGGCTCGCTGCAGGATCTGGACCGTGCCGTCATCATGGGCGAGCGTTCGTTTGGCAAGGGCCTCGTGCAGAGCACCCGTCCGCTGAAGTTCAACACGCTCATGAAGTTCACCTCGGCCAAGTATTACATCCCATCGGGCCGTTGCATCCAGGCCTTGAACTATGGCGTGGATGGCCAGGTGGCACAGATACCCGACTCGCTGACTCATGTGTTCTATACAGCCAATGGCCGTGAGGTGCGTGACGGTCGCGGCATCAAGCCCGATGTGGAGGCCAAGCCACAGATGATGTCGAACCTGACCTATTATCTGACTCGCGAGAATGAGATTTTCCATTATGCCACCCGCTATCGTCATGAGCATGAGAGCATCCCTGCCATCGGCGAGTTCAAGCTGTCGGACACCGACTATGCCGCATTCTGCCAGCAGGCATTGGCCAACCGCAAGGACAGCATCCTCACGCTGCTCAAGGTGAATGACATGGCTCACGAACTCGACTCGCTCCGTGACGAGATACAGAAGAGCCTGGAGTCGGAAATCGCCCTGCGCTACTACTATCAGCATGGCCAGGAGGCACAGAACCTCCTCTTCGACAACCAGGTGAAGGAGGCAGCCGCCCTATTGGCCGACATCGACCGCTACGAAGCCATCCTCGACCCTAAGGCCGCTGCCCCGAAGGCTGAAAAGGCTGCAAAAAAGGCAAAGAAGGCCGCCAGGAAAAAGAAATAGTAGTCGGAAATCCTGACGGAAAGCTTGGCGAAAGTTCCGGGAAAGCTGTCCTAGTAGTCGGAAAGCTTGGCTCAAGCCTGAGACAAGGTTTCCGAGCCCTAGGAAAACTCGCCACAGGTTCGCGACAAGGTTTCCGACAGCTTGGGAAGGCATTCCGCAAGTCTGAGGCAACGTTTCCGAATGCTAAGGCTGAATTCTGCCATTTTGGGCCTATTTCCCGAATAAAAGCCCTATTTCCCGAACAAAAACCCAATATTGAAACAAAATAACAAAAACAAAAGATATGAAGAAGATTTTGCTCTGCGGCCTCGCCGCATCCCTCTCGGCTGTAGCTTTTGCCGACGAGAACAAGAAGGACTCCATTGATGAGGGCTTCCGTTTTACCACCGTTGACTCCGTGGCCATCACTTCGGTCAAGAACCAGAAGAATGCCGGCACCTGCTGGAGCTATTCGGGCATGAGCTTCCTGGAGAGCGAGGCGCTGAAGAAGACTGGCAAGGTATACGACTTCTCGGAGATGTTCGTCGTAGAGAACACCTATATGGACCGTGCCGAGAAGGCTGTACGCACCCACGGTGACGTGAGCTTTGCCCAGGGCGGCTCATTCGTTGACGACATCTACTGCCTCCGCAACTATGGCCTCGTGCCAGACGTGGAGATGCCTGCCGGCGTGATGTATGGCGACACCCTCAGCAACCACTCTGAACTCTCGGCCATGACCGACCCATTGGTACACGCTGCTGCCAGCTCACGCAAGCTGCAGTTCAGCCCTGATGGCGAGCCACTCTGGAAGAAGGCTGTCCGTGCCGTACACGAGGTTTATCTGGGCAAGATCCCAACCGAGTTTACCTTCGAGGGTAAGAAATATACTCCTAAGAGTTTCGCTGCCAGCACCGGTCTCAATGCAGATGACTATGTATCGATCACCTCGTTCATGCATCACCCATATTCTACCGGTGACAACAAGGGCAAGGGCTTCATCATCGAGGTACAGGACAACTGGCGCTGGGGCGAGAGCCTGAACGTGGAGCTCGACGATATGATGCAGATCATCGATGATGCCATCAAGGCCGGCTACACCGTGCTTTGGGGTGGCGACGTGAGCGAGGATGGCTTCACCCGCGATGGCCTCGGCGTTTATCCTGACATGGAGGCACCTGAGGCTCCAGGCCTCGATCAGGCTCGTTGGCTCAAGCTCGACCGCTCGGCCAAGAACGCCGAAATCAGCAAGCGTCCATTGCCACAGAAGAAGGTGACCGCCGAGGAGCGTCAGCGTGGCTATGACAACTTCGAGACCGGCGACGACCACGGCATGCACCTCTTCGGTACTGCCAAGGATCAGCAGGGCAACCCATACTACATGGTGAAGAACAGCTGGGGCAAGACCGGCAAGTGGGACGGTATCTGGTACATGACCCCAGAGTTCATCCGCGCCAAGACCATCAACTACGTGGTCAACAAGAATGCCATCTCGAAGGCCCTGCGTGCCAAGTATGGCATTTGAGTAATTACAGATTTCTAATTACAAATTACGGATTACGCTTTGGAACTGAAACAAGTCGTAGATGCGCTGAGCAACATCCAGGGCAGTGAGTTGCACCACTATGGCATCGATGGAGTACCATTCCCATCGGTGCCGGAGCTTCGTGAAATCGTGGAGCTGTGCCGTGCTGTGCTCTTCCCCGGCTATTACGGCAAGAGCGTGGTCGATGGGGGCGTGCAGTACCACATCGGCGTGGCGGTAGAGCGCATCTACGAAAAGTTGCACAAGCAGATTGCTGCCGGTCTGGCCTTCTCGATGCCCGAGGACTACCAGCAGCGCAGCAACCTGCGTGAGGCGGCCTGCCAGAAGGCCAGGACCTTTGTGGAGCAGTTGCCAGCCCTGCGTGACTTGCTGCAGACCGATGTGGTGGCCATGTATCGCAACGACCCTGCTGCCCACAACCTTGGTGAGGTGATTCTCTGTTACCCTGGCATGAGGGCCATCACCAACTACCGCATCGGACATGCGCTGGAGGTGCTCGAAGTGCCATTGATCCCACGCATGATCACCGAGCTGGCACATAGCGAGACGGGCATCGACATCCATCCCGGTGCCACCATCGGCCACTCGTTCGCCATCGACCACGGCACGGGTGTAGTCATCGGTGCCACCGCCATCCTGGGTCACAACGTGACGCTCTATCAGGGCGTGACGCTTGGCGCCAAGAACTTCCCGCAGGAGGAGGACGGCACCTTGGTCAAGGGCATCGCCCGTCACCCAATCCTGGGCGACAACGTCGTGGTTTATGCCAACGCCACCATTCTGGGCCGCATCCAGATCGGCGACAGCAGCACCATCGGCGGTAATATCTGGCTCACACACGATGTGCCGGCCGGAACCAAGTTGTTTTACAAGCAAAGTTAAAAGTTAATAGTTAATAGTTATCCCTCATGGATAAATTCAAAATCGTCGCAAAGACCCTCGCCGGCCTCGAGGAGATTCTGGCCAAAGAGATCGAGCAGCTGGGTGGCACCAATATCGCCATCGGCAATCGTATGGTCAGCTATGTAGGCGACAAGCAACTCCTTTATAAATCCAACCTCTGGCTCCGCACCGCCTTGCGTGTGCTGAAGCCAGTCGAGCAGTTCGATGCCTGTGATCCTGATGAGCTCTATCAGCAGATCAAGGCCATCGACTGGGGCAAGTATGTGGCCGAGGGTCAGACCATCGCCATCGACAACACCATCTTCAGCGAGAACTTCCGCAACTCACGTTACGCCATCTATCGCGCCAAGGATGCCATCTGCGACTGGTTCGTGGAGCAGGGCATGAAGCGTCCTCGCGTCAGCGTAGGCAGTGCCGACGTGCAGCTCAACCTCCATATCACCGATACCCGCGAGCTGACCGTGGGCGTCGAGGACGAGGCCGCTGAGGCCGAGACCCTCACCACCGTCAGCCACTGCACCCTCTCGCTCGATTCGAGTGGCGATCCGCTCTACAAGCGTGGCTACAAGGAGTATCAGACCGATGCCCCTATCAGCGAGGTTTTGGCCGCCGGCATCCTGATGAAGGCTGGCTACGACGGCACGCGCGACCTCTACGACCCGATGTGCGGTTCGGGTACCTTCCTCATCGAGGCTGCCCTCATCGCCACCAATACCCCTGCCGGACTCTATCGCAAGGGCTTCGGCTTCCAGCGCTGGACCGTGGGCGACATGGCTTTCGACGAGGAGCTGTGGCAGGACCTCTACGATGACGATTCGCAGGAGCGCGAGTTCATGCACCATATCTATGGTTCGGACATCTCGAAGGTGGCCATCGAGGCAACGGCCGAGAATGTGCGTGCTGCCGGTCTCAACAAGTACATTACCCTCGAGGTGAAGGACTTCGAGGAGCTGAAGATGTCGCCATGGGGCGAGCAGCAGATCCGTCAGGCCATGGAGGGTGGCGAAGCACCTGCCGAGGGAGCTGAGAAGCAAGGTGGCATCGTGGTGATGAACCCTCCTTATGGCAAGCGTCTCTTCACCGATGTGCCAACGTTCTATCGCATGATCGGCAACCAGCTGAAGCAGAAGTTCCAGGGCTCGGAGGCTTGGGTCATCTCGAGCGACGATCCCAACGCCACTTTCTCAACCACCGATGCCCGCGGCTTCCGCAAGGAAGGCACGCCATTTGACTTCATCGGCCTCAAGGCATCGATCAAGATCGACCTCAACAACGGTGGCATCCCTTGCCAGTTGCGCAAGTACGAGCTCTTCAGCGGCAAGTACGATGAGTTCCGCAAGGAGGGCGGCGAACTCGACAAGGAGTCGGCCGACCAGAAGCAGGACAATTCCAAGTTCGAGCGTCTGCGTCCGGTTCGTGGTGCTAAGCGCGACTTCAAGCGCGATGGAGACAAACGTGACTTCAAGCGTGGCGACCGCAAGGAGAGCGATGGTGCACCTAAGAAGCGTTTCTACGACAAGGATGGCAACGCCTTCGAGCGTGGCCACAAGCGCGTAGGTCATGACGACAAGCCCAACCGCACCCGCACCGCAGGCACCGAGCGCACCTATACCGTCAATAAGGATGGCAGCATCTCCGGCAAGCCTGATGGCGACGCCAAGCCGTTCGAGAAACGCGAAGGCAAGCCATTCGAGAAGCGTGGCGACAAGTCGTTTGAGAAACGCGACCGCAAGCCTTTTGACCGCAAGGGTGGCAAGCCCTTCGACAAGGAGGGCGACCGCAAGCCATTCACCCCACGCGGCAACTTCAAGCGCAATGCCGAGGGCAAGCTTGAGGAGCGCGAGGGCGGCTTCCAGCCTCGTGGCAAGCGCGAGTACGATCCTAACCGTCCGATGTTCGGCAAGGACTTCGATATGAGCAAGGCCGTGCTGGACTACACACAGCCTAAGGACGAGAACAAATAAGACAGCATCGATGGGTACATTCCACAAATATCTTTTGTCAACCGCATTCATGGCAGCACTGACCATCGCATCGAGCCAGGCACAGCCCACCATCCTGAGCACCACGCCTGCCCAGCAGGGTACGCTGCCCACCATGGCACAGCTCACGCCGGGCAATCCCGACTACCTCTATGCCAAGTCGCTGGTGGGTGCGGAGTTCGATGCCGAGGGCAACTTCCACTTCTATCTGCCTGAGGATGCCGACAAGGCTCCTGCCCAGCAGCGCGTGAAGGGCACACCCAGTGCCGATGGCCTCTGGACGGCGCTCAACGAGGGCGATCGCCTCTGGGTCGAGACCCTGGCCACCGAGGGCGACAAGCCGCAGTCCCGCCATGAGGTGAGCTATGCCGATGCCCCATCCGACAGCCCGGTCTCGGGTCAGTCCGACGTGGTGTGGGGCCAGTCGGTGCATCGCAACGAGTTCGGCATCGATGGCGGCCTCTTCTGGAGCCCCAATGGTCATCAGCTCGCTTTCTATTGTATGAATCAGTCGATGGTGGGCAAGTACCCATTGCTCCAGACCGATGCCCGCGAGGCCGAGGTGAAGTGGATCCGCTACCCAATGGCCGGCATGACCAGCCATCAGGTGGTGTTGGGCATCTACAACCCCGATCAGCAGCATATCTGCTGGGTACAGACTGGTGCAAAGTTAGGTTCTGAGGTTATTAGATCTTCAGGTTCAGAGGCCTCGCCATCTCACAACCTCTCAACCTCACAACCTCATAACCTGTTGGTTTCCGACCCCGAGCACTACCTCGCCTGCGTCAGCTGGCGTCCCGATGGCAAGCAGATCTTCATTGCCGAGCTCAACCGCAAGCAGAATTACATGGAGCTCAATGCCTACGATGCCGCCACCGGCCGCTTCGTCGAGACCCTTTTCGTTGAAGAGAGCTCCAAGTACGTCGAGCCCGAGGAGCCCCTGTACTTCCTGCCCGGTTCGAACAACAAGTTCGTCTGGATGTCCGAGCGCGATGGCTTCAAGCATGCCTACCTGTACGACCTCTCGGCCCGCAACAAGCAGGACGGATCGCTCAAGGATCCCGTGCAGCTCACCAGCGGCGAGTGGCTCGTCACCAGTCTCATGGGTGCCGACCCCAAGGCCAAGAACCTCTACTTCATGGCCACCAAGGAGTCGCCCCTTGAGCAGAACCTCTACAGCGTCGATCTGAAGAAGCGCAAGGTCACCCGCCTCACCACCGAGCCGGGCGTGCATCGCGTCATGATCAACAAGCAATACACCCAGATCTACGACACCTTCACCAACCACGAAACCCCACGTCAGTGCCAGCTCATCACCCTCAAAAATGGTAAGCCGCTGAAGACCGACGTGCTCTACACCGCCCCCAATCCTTTCGAGGGCCTGGCACGTCCGGAGGTGGAAGTTGGCACCCTCAAGGCTGCCGATGGCGTCACCGATCTGTATTATCGTTTGGTCAAGCCCAACAAAACAACAAAACAACAAAACAACAAAACAACAGCGAAGCTTCCTGTCATCGTCTATCTCTACAACGGACCCCATGCCCAGATGATTACCGAGGGCTTCCAGTGGGGCTTGCCGGGGTGGGACTGCTACATGGCCAACAAGGGCTACGTGGTGTTCACCATCGATGGCCGAGGCTCCGAGAATCGTGGCCTCGCCTTCGAGCAGACCATCTGGCACAACCTTGGCTACCACGAGGGCCTCGACCAGATGAAGGGTGTGGAGTATCTCAGGTCGCTGCCTTTCGTCGATCCCGACCGCATCGGCATCTACGGCTGGAGCTATGGCGGCTTCATGACCACCTACATGATGCTCAACTATCCCGAGACCTTCAAAGTGGGCGTCTGCGGCGGCCCTGTGCTCGACTGGAGCCGTTACGAGGTGATGTATGGCGAGCGTTACATGGGTACCCCTGAGGACAACCCCGAGGGCTATGCTGCCAATACGATGATCAACCAGACCGAGAAGCTGCGTGGCCACCTGCTCATCATCCACGACGATCAGGACGGCACCGTGGTGCCTCAGATGTCGTACCAGTTCCTCAAGAATGCCGTGGCCAACGGCACCTATCCCGATTTCCTGATGTATATGAACCACGAGCACAACGTGCGCGGCAAGGATCGTGTACACCTTTTAAATAATATAACACGTTATTTCGACGAGCATCTCTAATGCTTCGCGTTATTTTGTTAATTTGTTGTTTTGTTAATTTGTTATATTGATTGAACAACAACGCAACAAAACAACATATTTACAAAAGAACAAAACAACAAAAAAATGAATATCCTCCTGCTCGGTAGTGGCGGCCGTGAATGCGCCATCGCGTGGAAGTTGGCTCAAAGCGCCAAGTGTGACAAACTCTATATTGCCCCAGGCAACGCCGGTACCACCGCCTATGGCGAGAATGTGCCCATCAAGGTCAACGAGTTCGAGAAGATCGCCTCGTTTGCTGCTGACCACCAGGTCGAGATGATCGTGGTCGGCCCTGAGGATCCGCTCGTCAATGGTGTTTATGACTACTTCGAGCAGAGCCCAATCAAGGTCATCGGCCCATCGAAGGCTGCTGCCCAGCTCGAAGGCTCGAAGGACTTCTGCAAGCGCTTCATGCAGCGCAACGGCATCCCGACTGCCCGCTATCAGTCGTTCACCGCTGCCGAGTACGATGAGGCATGCCGTTTCCTCGAGACCCTGCAGGCTCCCTACGTGCTCAAGGCCGACGGTCTGGCTGCCGGCAAGGGCGTGCTCATTCTGCCAACCCTCGACGAGGCCAAGCACGAGCTCAAGGAGATGCTTGGCGGCATGTTCGGTGCCGCTTCGGCTACTGTGGTCATCGAGGAATTCATGTCGGGCATCGAGTGCTCAGTATTTGTCTTGACCGATGGCGACCACTACAAGATCCTGCCTGTAGCCAAGGACTACAAGCGCATCGGCGAGGGCGACACCGGCCTCAATACCGGCGGCATGGGCAACTGTTCGCCTGTACCTTTTGCCAACGACGAGTTCATGCAGAAGGTCGAGGAGCGCATCGTCAAGCCAACCATCGCCGGCCTCAAGAAGGAGGGCCTCACCTACAAGGGCTTCATCTTCCTGGGCTTGATCCGCATGGATCGCGACATCCAGTGCTACCATGCCGGCGACCCAATGGTCATCGAGTACAACGTGCGCATGGGCGACCCAGAGACCGAGGTCGTGATGCCTCGCATCAAGAGCGACCTCGTGGAGCTCTTCGAGGGCGTAGCCAATGGCAACCTCGACGAGAAGACCCTTGAGGTCGATCCTCGCGCTGCCGTTACCGTGGTGCTCGTGAGTGGCGGCTATCCTGGCTCGTACGAGAAGGGCAAGGTCATGACCGGTATGGACAACGACCTCTTCACCCAGGGCGTGGTGGCTGAGGCCGATAGCGACAAGAAGTCGATCCTCTTCCACGCCGGTACCGCCATGAAGGACGATGATGTCGTTACCGCTGGCGGTCGCGTCATCTGCGTCACCTCCTACGGCACCGACCGTGCTGCAGCCCTCGCTCAGTCCATGCGTGGTGCCGAGCTCATCCAGTTCGAAGGCAAGTATTACCGCCGCGACATCGGCAAGGACCTCGCAGCCTGGGACTAATGCACCCCTTCTCCCGCCCCTATACCACCCCGCTGCTCCTGCTCCTGAGCATAGCGTTGGTCATCGCCCAGATGTTGCTGAGCGAGGCTAATGACATGGCCCTGTGGATCAACTGGTTCTTTACCGGATTGATAGCAGCGGGCATCTGGCACATCACCAAGCGCTATCACCTGTGCGGCATCTACGATGGCCGGGCCATCGCCATCTCCTGGCCGCTATTGTGTGCAGTCATGAACTTCACGCTCTGTTATTTCCCTCGTTTCGAGCGGTTCTATATGGGTGTCGTTCTTGAGATGGCAATGCTGGTCGTGCTCTCCTTAATATTGAGTGCCTGGCAAGGTAAGATGTCGGTGAAGCGGCACATTTTGCTTGGCATCATTATTGGCTTGACCTCCACATTGTTTCCTCATACGCTTCTGTGGCTTACGTTGTTGCCGCTGGCTGGTTTTCACATGCGTTCGTGGAGTATGCGCAATGCCTTTGGCACCCTTACGGGTACATTGTTGGGTATCTGGGTGGTTTACGTCGGGCTTTTTGCCTGGGACCAATGGTGGCGTACGGCAGCCGAGGTCTCGTATCCGGCCGACCAGATGCTATTGAACTATGCCGTCATTGTGCAGCCCGAGAACTTTGACCTGCTTAGTTCTGGCCTGGGTCTTTGGCAATGGCTGTTTTTAGGACTGCTTGCCTTGCTGGTGATCGTGTACAGCATCTCTGCCATGTTGCTCAATGTGGGCAGTGTGCGTGTGGGTGCTAGCATTTCGCTCATCTCCACGTTAAGTATCTCCACGGTGGTGTTTTCGTTCTTGGATGTCACGCATCTTGCCATTTATATATGCCTCCTGGCATTGTTTCTCAGCATTCAGCTTACCGTTCACATGGCCAACGTCCGACGGGCATTCAACGAGTGGTGGACTTTGGTCATCATCCTGGCACTATACGTCTTGTCGGCATTGCCGATGTTTGTATAATAAAGATATTAAATATTAATCCCACCCCTGTACGATGCACTGTGACAGGAGTGGGATTAATATTTGTCATTTGCTGAGGCATTTATCCTTCAAACAATGCTGTCGAGAGGTAGCGCTCGCCGGTATCGGGCAGCAGCACCACGATGTTCTTGCCTGCCAGCTCCGGACGCTTGGCCAATACCGAGGCGGCGTATGCGGCTGCACCCGAACTGATGCCCACCAGCAGACCCTCTTCCCGGGCGAGGGCGCGACCGGTCTCCAGCGCATCTTCATTGCTCACGGGCAGGATCTCATCCACCACGGCGCGGTTGAAGTTCTTGGGCACAAAGCCCGCGCCGATGCCCTGAATCTTATGCGCGCCGCTCGGATTGCCGCTCAATACGGCACTCGTGGCGGGCTCCACAGCCACTACATAGGCATTGGGGAAGTGGCGCTTGATGGCTGCTCCCGTGCCCGATACCGTGCCGCCGGTGCCTACGCCGGCCACAAACACATCCACTTGCTTTCCGGCAGCATTGAAGTCGCGGACAATCTCTTCGCCCGTCGTCTTTTCGTGAATGGCAGGGTTGGCGGGGTTCTCGAACTGCTGCAGGATCACGGCTCCCGGGGTGGCATCGCGCAGTTCCTCAGCCTTGGCAATGGCACCCTTCATGCCTGCCGAACCTGGGGTCAGCACGATCTCCGTGCCGTAGGCTGCTGCCAGCTTGCGGCGTTCGATGCTCATCGTCTCGGGCATGGTCAGTATCACCTTGTAACCCTTCACGGCACCCACCAGCGAGAGGCCCACGCCCGTGTTGCCCGATGTCGGCTCGATGATGGTGCCGCCTGGCTTCAGGATGCCCTTCTGCTCGGCATCTTCGATCATGGCCAGGCCCACCCGATCCTTGACCGAGCCGCCAGGGTTGAAGAATTCCACTTTGGCAAAGATCTCTGCCTTTGCCTCGCGCTTAGCTGCGAACTTGCCGATCTTGACCAGTGGCGTATTGCCGATCAGCTCCGTGATTGTGTTATACATATTAGTGTAAAGTGGAGAGTTTAAAGTGGAGAGTTTAGTGTTTAGAGTAGTTTCTTTGCAGATAGTTTAAATCTGCGCAAATGCCTGCTCCAGATCCTCGATGATGTCGTCGATGTGCTCCACGCCCACCGAGAGGCGAACGGTGGTGGGGGTGATGTGCTGTTCGGCCAGCTCCTCAGGGCTCATCTGGCTGTGAGTGGTGGTGTATGGATGGATCACGAGCGACTTCACATCAGCCACGTTGGCCAGGAGCGAGAAGATCTGCAGCGAGTCGATGAACTTCCAGGTGTCCTCCTGCGTGCCGTTGATCTCGAATGTAAAGATCGAACCGCCGCCCTGTGGGAAGTACTTCTCGTACAGCGTATGGTCGGGATGGCTCTCCAGTGCAGGGTGGCTCACGCTCTTCACCTTAGGATGCTTGGCCAGGTAATCGACCACCTTCAGGGCATTCTCCACATGACGCTCGATGCGCAATGGCAGCGACTCCACGCCCTGCAGCAGGATCCAGGCATTGAATGGCGAGATGGCAGCACCCGTGTCGCGCAGGATCACCGCACGGATGCGGGTCACAAAGGCAGCGGCGCCAGCCACGTCGGCAAAGACGGCACCATGGTACGATGGATCGGGCTTGGCCAGCGTCGGGTACTTGTCGGCATGGGCCTTGAAGTCGAACTTGCCGGCATCCACGATCACGCCGCCCAGCGATGAGCCGTGACCGCCGATGAACTTGGTGGCCGAGTGAACCACGATGTCGGCACCGTGCTCGATAGGACGAATCAGGATCGGGGCAAAGGTGTTATCGACGATGAAGAGCACGTTGTGCTTGTGAGCGATGGCAGCGATGGCATCCAGGTCGGTCACGTCCGAGTTAGGGTTGCCGAAGGTCTCGGCATAGATCACTTTGGTGTTGGGGCGGATGGCAGCCTCAAGTGCCACGAGGTCATTGACCTTCACGATGGTGTAGTCCACGCCCTGGGTGGTCAGCGTGTGGGTGATGAGGTTGTACGAGCCGCCATACAGGTTGTCAGCTGCCACGATGTGGTCGCCCTGCTGCAGCACGTTCTGCAAGGCATAGGTGATGGCTGCTGCGCCGCTGGCTACTGCCAGGCCAGCCACGCCGCCCTCGAGGGCAGCCACGCGATCCTCGAACACGCCCTGGGTCGAATTGGTCAGTCGGCCGTAGATGTTGCCCGCATCGCGCAGGCCGAAGCGGTCGGCAGCGTGCTGTGAGTTGCGGAACACATACGAGGTGGTCTGATAGATAGGTACTGCGCGTGCATCTGATGCTGGATCTGGGGTTTCCTGACCTACATGAAGTGCGAGGGTCTCGAGGTGAAGTTTTTTCTGTGCCATTGTCGTAATTTTTTTTATTTGTTATTATTATTTGCTATTTATTCTGTGCCAACAGGAATCAGGCGTCCGCCTTTCTGTTTGGCGCTGCAAAGGTACGACTATTCTGGAACAAAATCCAACCAAAACTCGCAACAAAAGAATATTTGCAAAATATTTCTATAACGAATAGTAGAAATATTCTACACACCACCCGAAATCATGTGTTTTTACACCGCAAAACACAACGAGAGACCGCGACAAGGCAATCGTCGCGGTCTCTTTGCATTATTTCAGCCCCAGCGCAAGCTTAATAGTTCTTCATAATCCAGAAATCGACAGGCTTGATGCGATGGTCGCGGGTGATGAGGGTGGCGTAGTCGTAGCGGCCCACGATAGGCCAGTTGTTGAGCCAGCTGTCCTGGTCGCAAACACCCCATACGGTCACGCGCTCGATCTTGTCGGCATTGTCCTTGAAGAGTTGGAAGAACTGCTGCATGCGGTAGTTCCAGTCGTGGAGTGGCTCCTGAGGGAAATTGCCCTTGTATGGGTCAAGCGACTGCTCGTACTGGAAGTTCAGGTCAACGGCAGCGGTGATCTGGCGCTGGCGGCGTGGCAGGATCGACATATCGAGCTCGCTGATGCTCACCTTGATGCCCAGCTCGGCGAACATGTCGATCGACTTCTGGATCTCGTCGATCGATGGGTTTTCGAGTCCCCAGTGGCCCTGCAGACCCATGCCGTCGATCTTGATGCCCTTCGACTGCAGACGCTTGATGATCTCCACATAGCGCTCACGACGGCCATTGTCGGTCATGTTGTAGTCGTTGAGGTAGAGTTCTGCCTCCGGGTCGGCTTTGGCAGCAGCGCTGAAGGCGATCTCATAAAGGTCGTCGCCCAGGATCTTGTACCACATTGACTGGCGCTGGTGGCCGCCCTCCACGACTGACTCGTTGATGACATCCCAACTGTGGATCTTGCCCTTGTAGTGGCCCACGATGGTGGCTATATGATCCTCAAGGCGCTGCTTCAGCAGGTCGTACGAGGCGGTGTCGCCCTTCTCGTCGAAGAAGAACCAGTCAGGACACTGCGAGTGCCATACGAGGGTGTGGCCGTGGATGAACATGTTGTTGCGCTGGCCGAACTCCACGTAGGCATCTGGGATGGTCCACTCATAGACGTTCTCGAATGGGTGAACCTCCTCGGGCTTGAGGCAGTTCTCGGGCGAGATGGCAGCGAAGTGCTTCTCGGTGGTGCGGACACCTTCCTTGTCTGCGCCGATGATGTGGTCGGTGTTGAGGGCGGTGCCGAGGTAGAAATACTTGTTGGTGTACTCCTTGATGCCGGGCTCGTTAGAGTCGGCCTGGCAGGGGCATTGGTGCTGCTGGCAGCAGCTGCTCATGAGGGCTGCGCCGAAGAGGAGGAAAAAGAGTTTTTTCATAAAAAGTGATGTTATGTAATACAATAATCATTTCTTGAACATCCACACCACAATCGAGTTCTCGCCCACCTTCAGGTTCTCGAATGGGCCAACCTTTGGCGAAGTGGCACTGCGTGGATTGCCCAGTAGGTCGCGGTCGATGGTGAGTGGTGTGCCGTCAGGGTTCTCGTAATAGCCGTTCGAGTAGTAGGTCTTGCCGAGCAGCTCGGTGGTGATAGGCTGCGTCTTGACATTGCTGTAGTTGCCATCGACGGTGACGTGGAGTACGATGCCCTCGGCGGTCTTCTCGATGCTCACCTTGGCGTCGGTGCCAGTCTTGACGGCATTATCCTCGTAGGCATAGCTCTTCACGCCGTTCATGTAGAGGTTGTTGGCCACATGCATGGCAAGCTGGAAGCGCGAAGTCTGGTTGTTGCCGGCACTCATCTGCTCCACGAAACTCTTAGGCAGCGCATCGGTCTTGCGCGTGTTCATGTCGCGATAGATGCCAGGGTAGTAAGGCGGACGCTGGTCATAGACCGAGGTGCCGGCCTCCTTGAGCTCATGATCGGAAGTAGGAACGACGGTGAAGATGTTGTTGTAGTAACGGTCGTCGCCGCCAGGGAAGTTCATCACGCCCACGATCTTGGTCGAGTGTGGGTAGTGGTAAGGCGTATAACGCTCAAGCACAGGATGGAAGCTGATGTAGCCCGAGATGATGTTGTGCACGAAGGCAGCACCCTGGCCCCAGTCCATGAAGGCCTGCTTCGAGAGCATCACGTTGTTGTCCAGCAGGGCCGGACCGTGGGTCACCTCGTTCCAGTAGTCGGTGTGATCGTTGTCGAAGAAGACGTTGCTCGACACACGGGTGCCGATGGCCTGCCAGTCGAGCCAGAGGCCGTTGAAGCCGTTCTCGAGGATGTTGTTGCGGATCACGCAGTCGATGGCAGCGTGCAGCTTGATGCAGCCCACCTCGGCACCGGCATACTGGCGCTTGGCGTTGATGTCGTGGATGTAGTTGTTCTCGATGAGCGAGAAGACGCAGCCCAGATGGCCCACGATGCCAGCCTGCTCGCAGTCGAAGATCTCGTTGTTGCGGATGATGTGCGAACCTATGTTCTCCTTCTTCCAGCCCATATCCTCTGCCTGGAAGATAGCCTCGAGCTCGCGGTTGAAGCCGGTGAGTTCACGCTCAATGGTCCAGCGGTTCTGGCCCGATGCGCGATCCTTGCCGATGCAGATGCCCACGCACTTTGAGTTGCTGATCACGTTGTCCTCGATGATCCAGCCCTTGCTCCAGTGTGGGCCGAGCAGACCCTGCTGGAAGGCTGTTGGTGGTGCCCAGTTGGTGGCTGCCTGGCTCATGTGGAAGCCACGCACGGTGATGAAGTTCACGCCAGGCAGGGCAGGGAAGAAGCAAGCCGGACGGGCATTGACCTCCACGAGCTCCTTGTTGGGATTGACGCCCTCGCCGAAGTTGGCCCAGATGGTGGTCTCGGTGTCGGTGACCTCCACGTACCAGGTGCGCTTGGCATCCTCTGGCTTCTTGGTGCGATCGGAAACGACTGGATTCTTCACACCCTCCAGGTCGATGGCCTGGAACAATGACTTGTTGTTGATATAGACCTCGCCTACGACGAACTTGTCGTTGGTCTGGCTGAGCCAGTCGCCTACGAGCGGCTCGGCAAAGGGATTGAAACTCTTGAAGAACGAATTAGGCAGCACGACCTTCCACACGTCGCCCTTGCCATCCTTCTTCCAGCCGGTGACTACCTCCGAGCCCTTGATCCAGACCTCTTCGCCCTCAGCAGCCTGATAGGTGATGCGGCTGTAGGTGTCGGCACCCGAATTGCGTGGCTGCACCCACTCGCGATACACGCCCTCATGCACGGTGACTACGTCGCCTGGCTTCAGGATCAATGCAGCCTTGTTGATGGTGAGGAAGGGAGCCTCGGCCGAACCGTCGTTCTGGTCGGAACCTGTCTTGGCCACGTGGTAATCGGTGGCAAACATGCTAAAGCCGGCGAACAATGCCAGCGCAGCACTCAGGAAAAACTTTTTCATAAGAGAAATTATAATTTAAGGTATATTGTATATTCCGATGCAAATATACACATTTATTCCGCAATACGCAAATGGGAGGGAATAAAATGTGGACATTGTTACAATTTTTGTAGTTTTTGTTTCGTTCTCGCCGAATTTCTCCGCCCCAGATGCGCTGAACTCTCTGTTTCTGCGCAAAAGTTTGTCCCGAAATCGCGACAAGGCTCCCCAAGAGTTCTGATACCCTGCCGCGGGCGTGTGGCAAGGTTTCCCAACCCTTAGGAAGGCTGCCGCGGGCGTGCGGCAACGTTTCCTAACCTTTAGGAAGGCTCGCCGCAGACGTGCGGTAACGTTTCCCAACCCTTAGGAAACCTTCCCGCGGGCGTGCGGCAAGGTCTCCTAACCCTTGGGAAGCACGCCCCCTTGCTGCGGCAACGAATCCTATGGCTAAGGAATGCCTCTCGCGCACCCGAGGCAGGGTTTCCATACTTCTGGGGAGGTTTTTCACATGTTCGGGGCATGTTTTTTTACTTTTGGGCAGGTGCTGACTGATGGCTCGCAAGGGTTTTCACAGGCATAAGACAGGAGGTGCTGACCGATAAACATCTGCGCTGGACTGTGGAGCAATTCCGCTCACACTCGAAGGAGGAGCGCGATGCGGTGGTGAAATTCTGCGAGGCAATCTGACAATAAAACATCTTTCTCTCCGTTATATTAACATGTTACGTAAGACATCTTTCCTTTTGCTTGCCGGCGTCATCCTGGTGATGGTGGCAGCGACTTTGATAGAGAAACAAACAGGCTCGGCCACCGCGATCTACGGATCGTGGTGGTTTGCCTCGCTTTGGGCCCTGGTGGCTGTATGCGGACTGGTGTATTGTCTGCGGCGCAAGTTGCAGAAGCGCCCGGCCACGTTGCTGCTGCACATCTCCTTTGTCCTGATACTGGCCGGAGCCTTCATCACCCACATCTGGGGACAGCAAGGCACAGTGCATCTGCGCATCGGCTACCCTTCGGCCGAATTCGTCACTGAGGATCACCATGTGCACCAGCTGCCCTTCGTGATGCAGCTGCAAGAGTTCGACGTCAAATACTATCCCGGCACGCAATCGCCGATGGACTATGTGTCGAAGGTTGAGTGCATGGAACATTCCGAGTTCAAAAAACTTTCGAACCCCTCGAACTCATCAAACCCTTCAAACTCCTCAAACCCTTCAAACCCCTCAAACCCTTCAAACCCCTCAAACTCCACGCTCTCGATTTCGATGAACCACATCGGCGAATACCAGCATTACCGTTTCTATCAGTCGGGATTCGATCCCGACATGCAAGGCACCCTGCTGACCATGAGCCACGACCCCTGGGGCATCGGCGTAACCTACACAGGCTATGCCCTGCTCTTCCTTGCGATGCTGCTGATAATGGTGCTGCCCAACGAGGGCTTGCGCCGGGCGATACGGGCACTGAAAACACCCATCGGTAATGACGGCAAAAAAGGCAAAGACCTCAGCAGATCGGCACGCGTGCTGTTGCTCTGCATAGCATTCCTTATTCCCCACTCCTCATTCCTCACTCCTCACTCTTCCGCCGCCCCCAAGACCCTCCCTGCCGCTCAAGCCAGCGAGTTCTGCGACCTGCACGTCTATTACAATGGCCGCATCTGCCCGCTGCAGACCGTGGCCAAGGACTTCACCATCAAGCTATATGGCAAGCAGAGCTACGAGGGCTTGAACTTCGAACAGGTGTTCTGCGGCTTCGTATTCTACCCCACCACCTGGCTCGATGCCCCCATCATCAAGGTGAAGGGCGAGGCAGCCCAGGTGCTCGGCATCGAAGGGAAATTTGCCGCCTACAACGACTTCTTCGACGACAACCAATACAAACTCGAAGAGCACCTGTATGACAACAAACGTGCCCTGCTCGAAGCCGACGAGAAGGCCAACATCCTGCGTATGCTCTGGGCAGGCGAACTGCTCAAGCTCTATCCCTACCAGGGCCAATGGCTGAGCCAGGGCGACAACCAGCCCATGGATATGCCCGAAGATGAGTATTTCTTCATCAAGAAGAGCATGGACTATGTGGGTGAACTCGTCGCCACCCAGCAATATGACAAGTTCTCTGAAACCATTGGCAAGATTCGCAAATACCAGCAGAAGCAATGCACCACGACCGATGCCGACGACCGCATCATCGCCTCGACCCTGCCTTCAGATACCGCCTTCCACGCAGAGAAGGTATATAACGTGGCCGACTACACCAAGCCCCTGGCCATGGCATTCGCCACGTTAGGCATCATCCTGTTCCTACTTTTTGTGCTATCGAAGAACCCTCGCTGGCTCATCCCTGCCTGCAATGTCCTCTTGGTTGTCACCGCTCTGTATCTCATATTCCTGCTCAGCCTGCGCACCTACGTCAGCGGCCACTTGCCGCTCAGCAACGGCTTCGAGACGATGCAGTTCATGGCTCTCTGCGTGCTCATAATCACGCTGTTGATGCAACGACGCTTTCCGCTGGCCATCCCCTTCGGCTACCTGCTCACCGGCCTCACGCTGCTCGTCGCGATGATGGGCGAAGCCAATCCGCAGATCACCCTGCTGATGCCCGTGCTGCAGTCGCCCTTGCTCAGCCTCCATGTGTGCGTCATCATGATTGCCTACTCGCTGCTGGCATTCACATTCCTCAACGGCATTGCGTATTTCATTCTTTCCAATCGATCATTCGAAAACTCGAAGAATCGATCCATCGATCTATCGAACCCTTCAAACCTTTCGAACCCCTCAAACACCTCAAACCCTGCATCTCTCACAGCCATTAGCCGCCTCCTCCTCTACCCTGCCCTCTTCTGCATGGCCGCCGGCATCTTCATCGGTGCCATCTGGGCCAACGTCAGCTGGGGTCGCTACTGGGGTTGGGACCCCAAGGAGGTCTGGGCATTGATTACCCTGCTGGTCTATAGCTTCGCCATGCACAGCCAGTCCCTCCCCTTCTTCCGTAAGCCCAAGGTCTTCCACCTCTTCATGATCCTCGCCTTCCTCTCCGTCCTGATGACCTATTTCGGCGTCAACTTCCTGCTGGGAGGCATGCATAGCTATGCAAACAGCTGATTTCGTTAATTTAATGTACCCGAAGAGTATTTTTTTGCACAATAATTTGGTTCTTTGGCAAAAACACCGTACCTTTGCAACGTCGAATAATATGCCCAGAGCCACCCGCTGCTCACCAAGGCTCATGCCTACGGCTGGCAGTTGCATCGCATAGCCCTCGTTGTCCGAGGCTAGACGATGGAGCGGCTTGAGGAAATAGAATAAAAACACAAAACAAATACTTCAGTCGGTGTCATGCACCAAATTTATAAATTACCATGTTAGCAAAAGAAGAAAGAGATAGAATCGCGGCACTGATCAAGCGCGAAGTAGTGCCTGCCATCGGCTGTACGGAGCCAATGGCCGTATCGTTGTGTGTAGCCAAGGCGGCTGAGACGTTGGGATGTCATCCTCAGCGCATCGACCTGCTGCTGAGTGCCAACATACTGAAGAATGCCATGGGTGTAGGCATCCCTGGCACACAGATGGTAGGGCTGCCTATCGCCGTGGCCCTGGGTGCCCTCATCGGACGAAGCGAATACGGCCTGGAGGTGCTGAAGGACACAACCGCTGAAGCTGTGGCCGAGGGCAAGCAGTACATCAGCGAGGACCGCATCTCGATAGGACTGAAAGAGGGCATTACAGAGAAACTCTACATCGAGGTGATCTGCATGGGCGAGAATGGCGAAAAGTCGATGGCCATCATCGCACAGGAGCACACGAAGTTCATCTACGTGTCGCGTACCTCGGCCGATGGTCATTGCACGGAGCTGCTCAACGAGAGCAACCATGCCAGTCATGAGGAGGCTGCAGAGGGCGACGACGGACTCTCGCTGCGCAAGGTGTTCGAATACGCCACCACCACCCCACTGGAGGAGCTGGAGTTCATCAACGAGTCACGCCGTCTGAATGAACATGCCGCCGAGGAGGCCTTGAAGGGCAACTACGGACATGCCCTGGGCAAGACGTTGAGCCGTCCGCTGGGTCGCGGCATCATGGGCGACTCGATCTTCAGCCACATCCTGTCGAAGACCAGTTCGGCATGCGATGCCCGCATGGCGGGTGCCATGATTCCGGTGATGAGTAACTCGGGCAGTGGCAACCAGGGCATTGCTGCCACGATGCCTGTGGTGGTCTTTGCCGAAGAGAACCACAACACCGACGAGGAGCTGACCCGTGCCTTGATCCTCAGCCACCTCACCGCTATCTACATCAAGCTCTCATTGGGACGACTCAGCGCCCTGTGTGGCTGCGTGGTGGCCTCGACGGGATCGTCGTGCGGCATCACCTACCTGATGGGCGGCAACTACGACCAGGTGGCCTATTCGGTCAAGAACATGATTGCCAATCTGGCTGGTATGGTGTGCGATGGTGCCAAGCCATCATGCGCCTTGAAAGTATCGTCTGGTGTCTCGACCGCCGTACTCTCGGCCATGCTTGCCATCCAGAACCGTCACGTATCGAGCGTGGAGGGTCTCATCGAGGACGATGTGGATCGCTGCATCCACAACCTGACACGGATCGGAGCCGAGGGCATGAACGAGACGGATCGGATGGTGCTGGACATTATGACACACAAGCAGTGATTTTTAATTCATAATTGATAATTCATAATTCATAATTGAGAATGGAAAAACTCAAATGTCTTATCATCGGCAGCGGCCCAGCGGGCTATACTGCCGCCATATATGCCAGCCGTTCAGGCTTGCAGCCAGTAGTGTATGAAGGACCGCTGAGCGGCGGACAGTTGATGCAGACCACTGAGATTGAGAACTTCCCAGGCTACCCTGAGGGAACCACCGGTCCTGAGCTGATGGAGGATCTGCGCAAGCAGGCCGAGCGTCTGGGCGCCGAGGTGCGCTTCGGCATCGTGGATCGCGTGGAGTTCGGCGTGGCTACTGCCGAGAACCCCAAGCCTGTGCACAAGGTACACGTGGATGACGGCACCGAGCTGGAGGCCGAGACCATCATCATCTCGACCGGTGCTTCGGCCAAATACCTGGGCCTGAGCGACGAGCAGAAGTATGCCGGAATGGGCGTTTCGGCCTGTGCCACATGCGACGGTTTCTTCTACCGCAAGAAGGTGGTAGCCGTAGTGGGTGGTGGCGATACCGCCTGCGAGGAGGCACAGTACCTGAGCAATCTGGCCAAGAAGGTCTATCTGATCGTGCGTCGCAATGTGCTGCGTGCTAGCGAGGCTATGCAGCAGAAGGTAAAGGAGCGCGAGAACATCGAGATCCTGTGGGAGACGCAGACCGTAGGCCTCTTTGGCGAAGGTGGCGTAGAGGGCGCACATCTGGTTCGCGGCAAGGGCACCGACCACGAGGAATTGCTCGACATTGCCATCGACGGCTTCTTCCTCGCCATCGGCCATCACCCCAACACCGAAGTCTTCCTGCCTCGCACCGATGCCGACGGCACCCAGCACATCGGCGTAGAGGTGGATGAGCAGGGCTACATCAAGACCCAGCACCCGACCACCGCCACCAATATCCCTGGCGTGTTTGCCGCTGGCGACGTGGCTGACCCCATCTACCGTCAGGCCATCTCGGCTGCCGGTTCAGGTTGTCATGCTGCCATGGATGCAGAGCGTTATCTGAACAAATAAAAAACTGATATTTAAATATTTTCTATACTAAAATCGGTTTTTTTTGTTACAAAATGGCATAGTTTTTGTCCCAAAAAGGCAAAAACTATGCTGTTTTTTTACCATTATATTGAATAATTACATATCTTTGCACCAAATTCGCCTGTTGCAGATATGATAAACTCTTTGATTCATAACCATGTAAAAATCGGGGCCGCTGCCGTGCTGATGTCTTCAGCACTCTGGGTGCATGCTCAATCAGCACAACAGATTGAAGTCCTCCTCTATCACGGACAGGAGGCCAAGACGCCGCTGGAGGGTGTCTCCGTCTCGGCTGTCGGTGCCTCCTCGGTCATGAGCGATGCACAGGGACAGCTCACCCTGACCTTCCGCACGCTGAAGACGGGCGACCAGATACAGTTCCGTCGCATCGACATGGCGGGCTACGAGGTCATGAACACCGAAGCCCTTGAGGTGATGCGCATCGGCACAGGCACCTCCATCATCGTGATGTGCAATAGCGAAGAACTCAACCGGCTGCGCGACGGCTACCACACTGCGGCTGCCCAACGCTACCAGCAGCAGTTGCTCGAGGCTCAGCAGCAGGTCGAGACCATGAAGCAGGAGGGCAAGTTACGCGACGAAGAATATGCCCGACGCTTGGACGAGCTGGAGGAGGCCTTCGAACAACAGATGCAGACGCTCGACACCTACGTCGATAAGTTTGCCCGCATCGACCTCTCGGAACTCGATGCCTACGAGCAGGAGATCATCGAGCTGGTGCAGCAGGGTCGATTCGACGAAGCCATAGCCCGCTACGATGACCAGCACCTTACCGAGCGTCTGCAGCAGGGTGTGCGCGAACAGCAACAGTTACAGAACGACATGCAGGTCATCGACCGTGCCCTCGATGCCAAGAAGCAGGAAGGCGAACGCCTGGAGCACAACCTGGATGAGCAGATCTCGCTGCTTCGCAAAGTGGGCGGCGAAGAGAATGAACGGAAAGCCAACGAGTTGGAAAAAGCCAAACAAGAATAAACGACGATGAAGCGAATTGATATACTCACCTTCCTATTGCTGATAATGCTCTGCGGATGCATCACCCAGCTGCAGGCACAATCCGTGCAGGAATGCCTCGTGACCGAATACCACGGCCGCGAAGCCAAGACGGCACTCGGGGGCGTGTCGGTGACTGCCGCCAACGCAGGCTCGGTGATGAGCGATGCCAACGGACATGCCTCATTGCAATTCCGCACGCTAAAAGTGGGCGACCAGATACAGTTCCGCCGCATCGACATGGCTGGCTATGAGGTGATGAACACCGAAGCCATCGACGCAGCACGCATCGCCCGCCCCTCGGCCAGCGACCCCGATGCCTCCACGCTCCGCATCGTGATGGCACCCCGCCAGCTGCTTCGCCAGTTGCGCGACGGTTACCGCTCGGTGGCTGTGCAACGCTACGAGAAGCAGCTCAAGGCATCCGAAGCCGAGATAGAACAACTGCGCGAAGCCGGCAAGCTGGCCGAAGAGGAGTACAACGAACGGATGAACCAGCTGGAGGAGGAGTACGAAAACAAGCTGTCGCAGCTGGAGACCTACATCGAGAAGTTTGCACGCATCGACCTCTCAGACCTCGATGCCGACGAGCAGCAGATCATCGAACTGGTGCAGCAGGGCAGCTTCGACGAGGCACTGGCCATCTACGACAAGCAGGACCTTGCCAACCGCCTGCGCCAGAGCCGTGCCGACCAGCAGAAACTCGCCGAAACCAGCCAGCAGATTGCCGCTGCCGAGCGCCAGAAAGCCCTCGAGAACCAGCGCCTGCGTCAATCCATCGACCGACAGGTCACCCTGCTCCGCATGGCTGGCGGTGAGGATAATCTGATGAAGGCATACGAGATTATTCACCAGACGTTCCTGGCAGACACCACGGATTGCGATGCACGAAGAACTTATGCTGTTTCACTCGTCGAACAAGGCCGCAACAGCGAGGCTGCCAATGTCCTGCAAGCAGGCATCACGCCAGCAACCGATCCCTACAATCATGGAATGCTGCTGCTCGACCTCATGGACATCAATTGGAATGACGGCGACTATGACCAAGGCTTTGCTCTTGCCCAACAAGCCGACAGCATCTTGTTTCCGATTCGCGAATCCAATTACAAAGTGCTGACCCGTGGCCTCCCCGCTGTCTTCGGTATCTATCTCAACCATTACTATGTAGAAGAAGATTTCAAAGCCTGCAAACAAGTCATGGAACGCGTGGATCGCTACTGGACGCCAGACACACTCAATAGCAGTAGCCTTAAATCGTACATCGAACTGCTCGGCAACATGTCTGAATACTATTTCCGCATCAACAATGGCGAAAAATCCCTATGGTGTACTCAACAGTTGCTTGCATTCAGCGAACAATTCCATAAGCTGAAGCCTTGGACGAACATCAATCTCGACTCATACGCTGAGGCATGCTTCTCGTATGCCATGAACGGGAAAAACGAGGAGGCTATTTATGCAGCACGTCATTCCATGTATTTGCTTGCAGAACTCAAGGAACATGGATTCCGTAAGTCTCATTATTTCATACTATGTTATGATTTCCTTCGAATTACCGATGCGCTGAATGCCATTGAGCAATATCAGTTGTGTGATAGTATCGTACAATTGGCCAGCAAATATCAAGTCTTTGAGTTGACTGATCAGTATTTTCCTCATGAAAACGATATCTACTATGGTATCTACCAACTGACCAGCGTCACATCCCGCCTCCATCAAGGAGCTTTGGCTGATGCAGAGCAACGATATGACGCAGGAATCGCACGACTAACCGAAGCTGACGAAGACGGTAGCATCCTGCAACAGATACAACCCGGAGCTCTGGCACAAATCCGACAAGCACAAGGACAATTCAGCGAAGCCGAAAAACTCTATCGCGAGGCTATCAGCCACTTTGCCACTTTATATAAGGAGTCTGGCGATGCACAAGATGCCGACAACCAATGCCGCCACTTGCTGATGCTGGCCGAAATGCAGGCTCAGCAAGGCAATCGCAAGCAATGCCAGCGCACCCTCAAGGAGGCCGAACGCGTGGCAGTCTTTGCCTATAGCAAGCAACGAATCGAAAATATAAAAAAAACAAAATAATTTACTTTATGAAAACATCTTTATTCATCACAAAGGCATGGCTACTGTTTGTATTCAGCCTTTTCCTGACATTCTTGACGGGCAATGAAATCAATGCTGCAGTCAAAGTAATCAAGAAGACGACATCTGGTTCCGTACCACGTTCGGGCAAGGGTCAAAAGGATGGCACACCATCCATCTACCTCTGTACAGAAGGCTGGCCAACACTCATCACAGCCGATAGTAATGGTAATACGCTCGTTTACGTCAACGAGGGTGGCACAGACTTCTCACAGAATGAGGATTGCCTGGTACAACTGCCTGAGAAAACTCATTGGTCACAGGTAGCATTCTTCTTTGGCGGCACCGAGCCTTCTGCAGAAGAAAATGTAATCAATCATCCTATCAAGATCAAGATGGACGGCGGTAATGTGGGCAAACTCTTCCTGGGTGGCTTCGACAGAAACCAAACGGTAACAGGAAATGTTGACCTCACCATCACGGGTGGCTCAATCGAATACTTGTCAGTAATAGGTCGCAACGATGCTCCTGTCAAGGGCAATGTCAACATCATCATGTCGGACATGACCTATACGGGTGCTACGTGCATGGAGCTTGCCAGCTATTTGGAAATAATTGAAATGGAAGATGAAGAACATTATGATGTTACTATCAAGCACTACGAGAATGTCAGCATCTTCATCAACAGCAGCTGCTACTTCAACTACGATTCAGCACTGCCCGAGAAGGCTTTGTACGACAGGGACGAATCCGACTACACCTCTGTAAGCCCCATGTACTTTATGAAGGGTGCCGTCTTCCCACGTCGTGAGGAGATAGCCGATCATATCGGTGACGAATTCAGCGGCTACTACTCATATCGTGACATGATGATTGCCGTCAACGAGGCCGTCATCCCAGCAGGCATGGAGGTGACCACCGAATATTTCTACGTCGATCCACATTCTGCGCTCCGACCAGATTACAAGGCACCTCGCCTGAGTGCCGGCAGCAACGGACAGGGTCCTCGCCGCGAGCCACAGGAAGATGATTATGTCAACTTGACCACCTTGGTCAACAATGGCACAATCAATATCGTCAACCCTCGTGGCTGTAGTGTATGGGACGAGCCTACCGTTCCATTCACCAACAACGGCACCATCAATGCCGCTGGACACATGCAAAAATACTTTAACATGGAGGAAAAGTGGGGTAACCATGCTGCCACTTGTACCGAACCAGCCCATTACGAGGCCAATTGCCAAGCTTGTGGAGGTCAATGGACACCGACACATATCCATACAGAGGCTTTGGGTCACTCTGTCGTCACCATTCCTGCTATTGAAGCTACTTGCTACTCTGAAGGTCGAACCAGTTATCAATATTGTTTTAGATGCAAGGAGCATATCACTGAGCCGGTATCAATTGAAAAAGTTAATCATGATTTCGAAAATAACTTAAGTGAACAAATTAAAACATGTAACACCTGTGGTTATGTAGAATATTTGGCTCCTATAGGACAACCAAAACCTGAGGGTTGTACCATGCATAGTTATAGAAAAAATCCTATAAAAGAATTAGACCCCACTTGTTCTGTTCCTGGTTTCAAAACTTATCAGTGTCTAAATTGCAAATTAACCAATGTTAAAATAGTAGATGCCAAGCATAGTGACCTGACTTTGATTGTAAATGCCCAAAATGCGACATGTACGACAATGGGTTATCCAACGATTTATAAGTGCGGTCATTGTGACATGATGTTTACATCTGCAACACCATCAGACGACGAGGCATTTACAAGCCAAAGCCAAGTTGCAATTCCAGCAAAGGGTCATAACTTCTTTGCCAATATAGATGGCTCAAGTTCTTATATCAAAGACGAGAAAAACATCGCTTCTCCAGCCACCTGTACCTCTAACCAGCTCTATTATCATACTTGTGTTGACTGTGGTATATTGGCAACTGACTACAACTATACATTTGGCTCCCGCGACTCTAACCTCGGTCACGACTACAAGTTCGTCGGATTCGACTATATCAGCAATGAGGTAGCACAGGAGGGTGCCCTGTCGCTGATGTGTGAGCATTGCAATCATGAACTGCACGCCCTCCACTTCGGCTTGAATGGCGTGACAGGTATCTATGACGAAAGACATCCATTTGTTGGCTACTGGTACAAGACTGAACTGAAGGAAATCACCAAGTTGCCAACCTGCTCTACATTGGGCGAAGGCATCTATCACCTCACCATGAGCTATCAGGACAAGCTGTTGATCGAAAAAGACTTCACCAACTTCATCCCAACAGAGCCTATGCGCCACAACTATGATGAGGATGGCGTATGCCACGAACAGCATTATTTAGTGAGCGTTGATGAATATGGCCGTCCGTACAGAGATCAATATGGCAACCCAAGTTACGTCGTTTATAGCAATAATAAAGAATTGGTTCCTGACGAAGATATCCATACTGCAAAAGCCTATATTACAGAATGTTCTGATGTCGAAATCGAGAGCAGATACGAGATCGATGTCAAAGGCGATCCTGTTTACTACAAGCTCATCGAGACCACCAACTACGATGCCATCGACTCTCCATTCTTTGCTGATGTAAATGCCGCATTGGGCAACGAGAACAAC
Organism: Bacteroidales bacterium; assembly: GCA_045628525.1. Classification (GTDB taxonomy): domain Bacteria; phylum Bacteroidota; class Bacteroidia; order Bacteroidales; family UBA3663; genus Liminaster. The sequence continues at coordinate 121,942 of JAZQPJ010000073.1, read as the reverse complement.
GAACTGGTCAACGTGTCGATATATCAGGACGTTGAGATGCCTGTCAACGAGGCATTCAGCGATGCCGATGTGCTGCTCAACACCAACGGCCACAGCTTCACCACCGTGATTACCGATGATGAGAAATACAGCCGTGCAATGCCGCTTCGCACCAACAGCCTCACCTACAAGCGTACCTTTGCTGAGTCGCTCGATGGATTGTGGCAGGCACTCTACGTGCCATTCCCAATCACCGTGACCAGCGACTTGCTTGAACAATGTGATGTTGCCATCCTTTCCTCTATCGAGGATCAGGATGATGCCCATGTGGCCATCCTGACCAAGTATGAGGCTGGTCAAAAGACTGATGCTGCCACCCCACTCTTCATCCGTCCAAAGGGAGTGCAGAACTTCAGCCTCACCCAGAGCGACGTCGAATTGCTTCCATACAATACAAATAATAACCTCTCGTTCTACACAGGATTATATAATATGTATGGTACGTACGCAAGCATGGTCGAACTGCCTACCATCAATGGCGACTGCTACACCATGTACAACGGCGAACTGCACAAGACCACCGGTAAGATCAGACACGCCAACCGCTGGTATCTGCAGCAGAGTTCTGTAATCAGCGGTGCCCGTCTGGCTGGTGGCATCTTCGTTGACGGTGAGGACAATTCATCGGTTATCGAGCGCATCGAGCAGACATCTGCCGCCGCCAGCATCCATGCCGTCGATGGCCGTTACGTAGGTGACGATGTCGATGGACTCAACGCCGGATTCTACATCCAGGATGGCGAGAAAGTCTTAATCAAGTAATCAAATAAAACTGCAGAATATGAAAAAGTTCATTATCCCAACCATCGAAATCGTCCGCATCAGCAAGGCTGACATTTTAACATCCTCTATACAAGGGAAATCAGTCCTCTTCTCTGATGAGGAGATCAAAGATAACGATCAGTAAAACTCTGTAAACAAAAATCCGACGGCTCGAAAAACTTGCCAACACATTAGAACAAGGTTTTCGAGCCGTCGGATTGTTATTTTCTTTTACTTATCGAAGCGATTGCCGTAGCGGATGGTGAAGTTATTGCCATCGGCTTTGAGCTGCTCTACGTCAGGGGCATCGGCACTGCTGCGGGTGCGAGCGTAATAGTAGTCATCGTCATAGTACCATTCTCTATTGTAGTAGTAGCCGTAGCCATCGCGGCCGTATTCGTCCCAGTAAGGATCCCACTCGTAGTAGTCGCGATACTTGCTCAGTGAGAAGCGTGTGGTGGAATTGTTGAAGTAGCCGGTGAAGTAGCTGCTGTTAAGACGATAGTCGCGGATGACGGTGTCGAGCTCCTTCTCGCCTGCATAATACAGGTAGATGTTCTGGTTGTGGATCTCCCACTCGAAGCTGTGATAGATCTTGGTGTAAGGTCCCTTGCGATAGAAATCGACCTGATAGCCATAGCCGTGTGATGCATAGTCGTAGTCGGGATAGAAGGAGATATCGGTATCGTGGCAGTTGAAGGTCTCGACATAGCGGCCGTGACGGTCATAGTAATCGTAATACATGCCGAAGTCACCATCCCAATCGCCAGAGAGTGTAACAGAAGCGTGTACATCATCATCTACGCAAGAGGTGAACGTGGGGAGCGAGAGGGCCGTGCAGGCAATTCCTAACATCAGTGCCCAGAAGTTGTTCTTCTTCATAGTTAATGTTTTTTTATGTTTCTACTTTTAAGACAAGCGAATGCCTGTGAAGTTTAATACGGGGTGCAAAGATACAGAAAATGCACGAAACTGCCTACATTTTTGCACAAAAAAAGCTTTGAAAGGGGTTATTATTATGAAAATCCGTTCAAAATTTGTTACAATTATCTTTTTTTCCACCTTATATATATAATAATTGGAAATAAATTCATAACTTTGCCTCAGATTTCGAAAAACAATTCAATAACTAAAATCAATAAACAAAATGAAAAAATTCTTTTTCGTGGCAGCAGCCACCGCACTTGCACTGAGCAGCTGCTCAGACAACGAGATTAACAACGTTATTGTAGAGAAGTCAAAGACTCCTATTTCTATCAACGTTTACCAGCAGGGCCAGACCCGTGTAACCACAACCGGAATCGGTGATCTGGAAGAAAATGGTTTTCAGCTTCTGGCTATGAATGGTGACGTAGAGTGGATCAAAGCAAATGTAACGAATGCGTCTGGCTCTTGGGTCATCGGAAATGGCAACACTAATTATTATTGGCCAGGAAATGATGCCACAGCTATCACCTTCTACGGTCTCTTCACCCCAGGCAATGAAACTATCAATAACAATGGTACCGTTACCTTTACCCCTGATGGTGATAGTGATATTGTTGCTGCCTATGATAATGCATCCTATGGTGACACTAATGAGACTGGCACAGTCAGCCTTCAGTTCAAGCATATCAATGCACAGGTAGCTGTAGCATCAGTAAATCTTGACGTAACAACTGACTTTTCTTTTGAAATTGTCAGCATCAAGTTCTCTAAAGTACCAAGTTCTTGCATTTACAATTTTGCTGAGAATGTTGTCACTGCCGCACAGGGTGCTACCAATACATCTTTTGATGCTACTCTCAACGATGCACTGATTTTGCCAGCTGCTTCTTATGATCTGGATATTACCTATACAGTAACAGAAGACAGAACCGGCGATACAGAAACCCTTACCAAGTCAGAAACCATCACTCCTGTTGCTGGTAATATCAATAATTATAACGTGACTCTGCCACACGAGCGTGCTGAGATGATTATCGTTGTTGATAATGTAAGTAACTGGGTAGATCCAGCTGCTCATTAATAATCAAACTATAATGTTGCAGAAATTAATCATTGGAGCAATAGCCATGATTTCTTTGTTAGGCAGCTGTGCGGACAATGACTTGTCCGGACAGTTGTCTGACGATACCATCCGTGTTCCGATGAGTTTCTCTGTTAGCCAAGAGCCCCTTTCCCGCATCAGCTATATTAATTCTGTCGATCAACTGACCTCATTCGGTGTAGCAGCACAGATTGATGAAGATCTTTACTTCTTCCACCATTTCAACGGAGAGCTTAATGAAGATACTGGAATATGGGAGTATTTCCCAGAACCAGGAACAACCGAAGTGAATCTCTTTTGGCCTGGTGACGACAGAACGGTTGTTGACTTCTATGCCATGAATGATTACGAGGGTTTCCCTAGCTTGTTCTATAGAGAAGACAGAGGCCTGACAGATCATGCTGCCGAACTATACTTGAATAACTATTACATAGAAACAGACATGGTGGCAGCTTATGCTTCTATGAAGCGTCCTGCTGACAATCTGGTGCGTCTAAGCTTCAAGCATATCATGGCAGAGTTGGGTATTCTGGTGAAAGGTGAAGAGCACAAAGAAGAATCTGGAGCGGATTCAAGATACTATCTGTCGAACATCATTATCAAAGGAAACGATAGGAAGATTTATCACTTCGACACCAATGAATGGTCAGATACTGATAATAGCGGCACTTTCGAACACGACTATTTCAGCAGCAATGGCTATGAAGTAGGCTTTGATAATGATAGTATTATTACGTATGATGGAGAGGATCCGACAAGCAGATACATATTCTTGTTCCCAGGCACCTATACCATCGAGGCTTACTATAACAGTCTGCATGGATGGACATCAAAGTCGACAGATGTTACTTTGATACAAGGTCAGAAGAACAGAGTATACCTTACCCTGCCTTATTACGTCAATCCTGATCTTGTTAACTAAAGAAGATTGCAATGAAACGAAATATTGTATTAATATTGCTCATGCTCTTTGCTTTGACCTCACTCAAGGTGAAGGCTGATGTGTGGGCAGTGAAAAGCAATCTGCTTTACGATGTGGTTGGCGCACCAAATATAGGTGTGGAATATGGCTGGAAAGGTCAATGGAGTGCAACGGCTGATGTAACTGCTCCCTGGTGGGTGGATAAGACACACAACCAATGGTGCTATGAGATGCTGAATGTGGGCCTTGAGGGTCGTTACTGGCTGAAGCCTTGGGAAAGCCTTTCTAACGAAAAAAAGGACTACTGGAAAGATAACACCAAGCTGACCGGTCACTTTGTGGGCCTTTATGCTAATGGTGGAGCTTTCGACTTAGGTCATGATTATATGGGCTGGCAGAGCAAGTGGTTCTGGACTACGGGTGTGAGCTATGGATACAACTTCCAGATCAATGATAATCTGCGACTGGAGTGTACCATAGGTATCGGCTATCTGCAGACTGACTATACGCGATATAATACCGTGTATGACGGTTCGGGCATTTATAGGGTTGAAGACGGTACTTTCCGCTGGTTCGGCCCTACGAAGGCTGGTGTTTCAATAATTTGGGTATTCTAATGAATGATGCTATGAACAAGACAAATCAGAAATCCAAATGGATGAAGGCATCGGCCCCATGGCTGATGGCTGGATGCGTGCTTGCTGGCATCACTTCATGTCAGTTGCGCGATATATTGGGTCCGGATGATCAGGGTCACATTTCCATCGATGTGGACTGGTCACTGATGGACGAGACACCTACGGGTATGACCGTAATATTCTACCCTACCGATGGCAGTCAACCTTACAGTTATGTGACGAACGAAGTACATCACATCGAGCGTGACCTGCCTGAGAAGGACTACGACATCCTTATCTTCAACCAGAGTATTCCGGAGTTTACTACCATCAACTTCCGTGGCATGGAAAGGCTGAATACGGCGGAGGCTTATGCACCTGAATCGACCGATACGGGCAGCAGACTGGACAGGTTGTACAAGAGCGGTGGAAGAGGGTATAATAACTCATCGCATATGCAACCAAAAAGTCTTGGTTCTGCTACAGCAACCACAAGTGGTAATACCAGACCTACCCGTGGTTATAATAATTCCTCACACATGCAACCAAAGCCAAAGATTGGTCAGCTCACTGCCACCGTACATGTATCCGGATTACACAATGCCGTTGGTGTAAATGGTGCTATCACCAGTATGGCAAGCGGATCGTTCCTCGGTATGGAGAATACTGTCAGTCGTGAACCACTCACACAAGAGTTGGATAATTGGGAGATTCAGATGAATGTTGATGGTAACATTGGTTCTATACATACCACTGTAGGTACTTTCGGTCTGTCACCAACAGTAGGCCAGGCAACTACAACTAAAGCAGATGGTGGAACGAAGGCACAATATGAGACCACTTATGTTGAGAATTCAGAAGAAGATGATTATAGAAATATTCTTTACCTCAATTTCTTGCTGAAGGACCGTACATACGTCAGCTATCGCTTCGATGTAACCAGTGCAATTCAAGACTATACAGCAGATGTAGAAGTAGAGTTGGTGCTCGATTTGGGTACAGACCTCGAAGAGTACCTGGAGTTGCCTGAGACTGGTCTTCCTTATGATAAACCCTTCGTTTCAGTTGATTCTTGGGGTGATGTGATCGAACATAACATCACATTCGATTAAGGAACTTAATGTTATAAAATAAGAGGCTTTGTCACTTTCACTTTGACAAAGCCTCTTTTTTTACTTTAAATACTCCTGATTGCGTTGAACTAATTCCTCCAAGCCTTGTTTCAGTTCATCAGGCATCTGCTCAAAGGAATCGAGGCAAAGAGAGGCATATTTGCGTGATTGCTCTCTGTCACCCTCCTTATTGTAGAGCTGAGAGGCAACATCATAGAGATTCATCTTATCAAAAAATAATGTTGATTCATCATACAATTCGGCTAAACGGGGTAATAGACTAAATGCTAAATCAAGATATTTGTGCGATTCTTCTAATCTCTCTAAATGATAAAATAACTCTGAAGTATTATTATAGACATTTAGAAGATAACGAATTGTAGCATCTGAATTTTTTATATATTGTTCTTCACGAAGTCTTAATTCTTCAGTTAAATATTTTTCCATTTTTGACCATTGCTGAGAATAATAATACAATTGATTTAAATAATTAATTGCATCAAGAAGATATACTACACTCTCATAAGAATGATTCTCTTTCTCTACAAGTTCTTTTGCAATTGTATAGCTTTTCTGTAACAAAGGCTCTGCCTTCTCAACATCTCCCTCAACCTGAAAGAAAGCATATCCATACTCGCCATAGAAAGAAGAAAGATTCCATCGTAATTCATTTTCTTCACTGATCTTTCCGAAATTCTGCTCTAATTCCTCTGAAAAAGCAAGCGCTGACTCAGGTTTATTAATATATATAAATAATGTGTGTAGTGAAGACTGAACCTGTGTAAGCAATGGAAGATATTTTTTAGCATCTTCTGATACACATTCCCGAGCTAATTTTAACGCCTGCAGCTCATATTTTTCAGCCGAAGCAAATTCGTACTTTGAACCAAAGAGACGCCCTAAATTAAGGCAAACTCGTGCTTGCAGGAACTTATCATCCCGACACTGACGAAGGTAAATATTCAAATATTTTTCTCCATCAGCAAACATATTCTGCGTAATGCAATGATTGGTATAATCATGCAAAGCTGTGAGATTGGTCGTATCCGCATCTGCCACACCCTTGAGCAGGGCAGAGATCTTGTTGAAATTCTCGCGTCCACCAGCCAACTGATAGGTCTGTACCTGACGGGTGATAGCTGCTTGAACCTTGTCGCGTGCCTCGAGTTTCTCGGCCTCAACCTTGGCAAGAGCTGCCTGGGCACGGTTGATCTCCTGAATGTCTTTGACCTGAGCATTGTATTGAGAGAGGTAGTCAGCCGACTCATAAAGCTGTATGGCCTCGTCAATCTTTCCTTCCTGAACAAGCTCGATGAGTTGCTGCTCCTGTGCTGAGAGTTCAAAGAGGTCGATACGGGCAAAGCGATCAACGTAGTTCTCGAGATTGTCGAGCTGTTCGTAGTAGTTGTTCTCAAGTTCGGCCAACTGCTGTTGGTAGGCCTCCTCCTGCAGTTTATTCTCTTTACGAAGAGCTGCCAGACGTGCCTGATCTTGCTTATACTGACGTTCGTAGCTGGCACTAGACACGCGCATATACTGATCGCGCAACTGCTTGAAACGGTCGCTGCGACACAATACCAGATTGAAAGCCTGCTGTGGTGAGATAGTCCATTGCTCCACAGCCTCACGATTGAAAATCTCGTAACCTGCCAGATCCACACGACGAACCTGTACGGCATCACCTGCCTTGAGCGTACGGAACTGCAAAGTCATCGCTCCATGTGCATCGCTGATGGTACTACCAGCATTCTGAACCGAGAGGCTGACACCCTCTAGAGGTGTCTTCTGCGACTTCTCGCGATATTCACGCACCATCACCTGCTGCTGACTCTGGGCAAACAGCTGCAAAGGCAACAAGAGCAATAAGCAAAGGATTATTTTGAAGCTTGTCTTCATTTTGTTTCGTTTTTTTCGAAAATTCGAGATTTCGATTCTTCAAGATTTCGGAAAATAAAATCGTCTGTTGTCAAATTACATCGTGACTACTTCGCGATAGCGCTTTACGATGCCTGGGAAGGCATGGGTCAGCACCTCATCATATGCGATCGATGGCTCGTCGATGTACTCCAGATCCTGGAACGAACAGATGTCGAGATGTGCCATTTCGCTGCTCTTCTTGTATTTCTTCTTCAAGGCATTGTATTCCTTGACCTGCTCAGGTTTCAGCAGCTTCTCGACCTCCTGCCACTCGTCGGTATAGAGTGGACGGAAGCCTGAGAGCAGCTTCTCGGTGTTCCAGCGGTTGTGCTCCACCTTGATGAGCGTCTGCATCACCTCCTTCTGGTCGAGCAGCTCACGCATCTCCTCGATGCTTGTGCTGTCGAAGTCAAGGCCCAGCATACGGATCTTGGTGGCGATGCCGTTGGCATTGTATTCGCTCGACCACTGATCGACCACAGCACACTGACGCCAGAACGACTCTTGGTTGGGCAAGCCCGTTGACTTATCAATCTGGTTGATGCCACTGAGCTGTGTATCATCCATGCGCCAATATACATAGTTGACCAACTTGGCCAGACGATAATCCACGATGCTGTTGGGGAAGCAATGGTTGAGCATGCCGAATGGACGCACATGCTGATAGCGCATCAGCGAGCGTGCCTCATCGGACAATCCATTGCCTGACAGAGAATGCACGATGTCGTCCGACGTATATTGGTTGACCAGCACCTGAATAGCCTTGCGATAAACCTGACGTGACAGATAGATGGCCGATGACAAGGCGATGTGCGAATCCTTCTGACATGCTGCAATCGTAAGAATTGAGGTCGGATCGGCAGCCACATGATTCATATACTCGCTGGTGGCTTGATTCTCGACATTGCCATTGACAAACTCCCACTCCACGTCGATGAAGTTGTTGTCCTCGCGCTCCGGATGCGACAGGTGTGCATACGGATACTTATCGGCAGGCACCTCCTTACCTTCACGCTTCAGCTGGGCGGCTTCATTGAGCTTATCGACCCAGGCGGCATCCCACGTCTCGGCATTGTCGGCATCGACCACACGCCAGCGTGCCAACGAGAAATAATCGGAATGCTGACGCAACAGCTCCTCCTTCAGCTTGCCAGCCGATGGGTCGATGAAGGTGATGCGGGTACGGATCTGCTTGGTATTGAAGTTGGGATAATGTGCCAAATGTGCTGCCTGTATGCCCATGGCCTTGCCCATCTCGGTCAAGCCGAAGATGACCAAATGCACGTGCTTCTCGCTGTCGCCATTGATGATCTCCCTGCCTTCGAGTGGCTGGTAGTTGATGGCTTTCTTGCCCTTGTCGTCCTTGAGCTGGTTGAGCAATACATTCTGTGCCCACTGGTTGTAGAAGTTGAGCGGAATGAACTCAATCTGCTGCTTCACCGTCTCGCTGAGGTCACTATACTGGAACGATGCCAGCGTTGACTGGTATTCGAAGAGCACGTAGCACTGCAGACGTGTCTTGCGCCTGCTGTTCTTCAATGCCTCACCGATGTTGCGGATGCATTGCATATTGAGGGCATCGTGCTCGTTGGAGTTTTCCCAATAAGGCTTCTCGCCCAACACATATACCTCACTGGCACGCTCCAGATGTAGATTCAGCACGTCCTTCATCGTCGAGCGGCCGCCATTGTACAATATGGTGTGCCACTCCTCATCGGCCGACAGGGCGCTCTTCATGTTGAAGCGATAGTAATAGACATTCTCCACCGTCTGCACAATGACATAGTCAATCTTGTTCTTGCGCATCGGTGACAGAATCTGGTGGATCAGCTCAGGCACGATGTCGCTACCGCCCATGATGACAGCATATTTCGAGCGTTGGATATTGTATCGCACCTGACCATAATTGAAACGATTGGTACGAAGCGTGATGATACTGAGCACACTCGGTATCAGCAATCCCGAGAAGAGCAACGTACCCAAGATGCCTATCATCAATGACCAGTTGCGTCCTTTGGTTGTACCAGCTGAATACTGGCCGCCGATGCCACGGAACTGATAGAATACCGTACCCAGGAGGCTCGGGTCGTCTGACTTCTCGAGCAACTCCTTCTGCAAATCCTGACGATAACCCATCTTGAGGTCATAATCGCGCTCCTCGCCATTGTAGAGGCTCTGATTGTAGAGCAAGTCGTACGGCTGCACGTCGCTCAGCATCGCCACCGAGGTAATAGTGAATGGCATGATGCCGATGAGCAGGAAGATGAGTATGCTATGCTTATACTTGGCACGCGCCAGGATTCTGTCCACCATGATCTGCTTGTAGAAGATGCAGAAGATGACGTACAGCCAAAGCACAAGACCGGCAGCACCAATGATGAAAATCAGAATATCGTTCAGTGTCATACTAAATTGCAAAGTTTATAAATAAATCAGAATGAAGACACACATCCTCTTAAAGGTCATTACCTAAGGCCTTGCGCAGAGAGTCGGCCTTCTGCTCGTTGCCCAACTGCTCATAGAGCTTGATCTGTTCTCTAAGTATAAGAATCAAGCTGTCGCGTGCCTCTGTTTTCTGTTCGCTCAACTCCTTCAGTTCGGAGCGTGTGGCACGTACTGACTGTATCTCGGCCGATTGCTGCTGATATTTTGCCAGCAGGTCGAGCATCTCATAGCGACGGATGGCTTCTTCGATCTCGCCCTGCTGCACCAGTTCGATGATCTGCTGCTCCTCCTCGCTGATCTCCGAGAGGTCGATGCGTGCAAAGCGATCCACATAGTTCTCCAGATTGTCGAGCTGCTCATTGTATTGCTGCTCAAGGGCAGTCAGTTGCTGGTCGTATTCCTGCTGGCGGATCTTGCCCTCCTGACGCAACTGCTCCAAGGCGGTCTTGTCCTTCTTCAGCTGCCGCTCATAACTGGCACTGGCAGCCGCATTATATTGATCGCACAATGCCTTGAAACGCTCACTCTTGCAGAGCACCAGCGTGAAGGGGCGCTGTGGCGAGATCGTCCAAGCATCCACTGCCTCCTGATTGAACACCTCATAGCTGGCCAGATCGATGCGACGCAACTGCACCGCATCACCTGCCTTCAGTGTACGGAACTGCAAGGTCAAGGCACCCTGGGCATCGCTCATTGCACTGCCTGCATTCTGCACCGAAAGGCTCACGCCCTGCAGGGGTGTCTTCTGCTCCTTGCCGTTATATTCCAGCACAATGACCTGCTGTGTGCTCTGTGCCCAAAGGTTGGCAGCACACAGCGAAAGTATAAAGCCAAAGAATATGTTAATGAGTAATCTTTTCATTGGTCAAGCATAGTTACCGACTTGCTCGTCAAGCCAATATTTATTCCTTATACAACTTGAATTCCAACGTAGCCGAAACCGCCTCCTCCGGCCATTCGTCTGCCTTATAGCCAGGACATGAGAGGCTTATATCCTTGCATTCTGTCTGCTGCTCCAGCGGTATCTGGATCGAGAAGTTGCCCGAGGCATCGGTCACTGCCTCAAACTCGCCATCATTCACGGTCACAGTGACATTGGCCAATGGATTAAGCGTCATGCCATCGTACACACGACCTGCCAGCTGTCCGAAGGTATTATCACGCATCAGCTGAAGGTCCGTGTCCGATCCCAAACCTGTGCCCAGCTTCACCTCTTGCTGCAATGGCTCGTAGTAGTAAGCTGCCTGGAATGACACATCGATGGTGCGCAACTTGTAATAGCCAGGCAGCCAACCTACGTTGACCGTAGTGTCGAGCGACTGCAAGGCATAATCCACGCCATTGACGGTCAGCATGCCCACATTGCCCTCATCGCTTACCGACACAGGCAACTGATGCTGTGCATCGTGTACATGCACCTTGAAGTTGTATGGCAATGCCAGCCAGTAGAGCAGTAAGATGACGGTGATGATGGTCAACGTCCACTGGATGATGCGCAAGCGCTTCTGGCGTTCATGACGTTTCCACAACGTATCGAACGACACATCGAGCATCTTCGAAACGATGCGGATGAAGGCCTTGTCCTTGCCCACCTCGGCAAACGAGATGCCCAGCAGCTCTGCCTCCGGATGATCCTTGGTATATTGACGCATATACTCAGGAAAACACTCCAGATCGGGATTGTAGCAGTTTGGCTGACCCTCTACGATGACAGGAATGATCTGATCCAGACGACCCCACTCGATGAAGGTCTTCACCTCGTTCGACACCCATTGCGACTTGGCAGAGTTGGGCGAGCACAGCACAATCAGGTATTTCGATGCCTCCAGCTGGTCACGCAACACATTGGCCAGCACACCGGTGTTGAGATCTGTCTGGTCACGGAATACAGGACGGATGAAACGAGAATCCTCAAACTCGTTGTGAATCTCGGCAGGCAGCTTGTAGTGCTCCAGTCGCTTCTGCAGCCATTTGGCATGTTTCACATCCTTGTGGTTATAACTGATGAAGGCAAAGTTCTGATTCATGTTGCTGTTTTTTTAATGATTGGAATCGATTGAATTCGATTGGAATCGGTTTATCGTAAATAGGTTGTAATCGAAATTAAACGTGCGCAAAAATAATGAATTATTTTTTCTCTACCAACCTTTTAGCAATATAATTACAATATTAGCACTAATTTTGACACAATAACAACAAAAACGCGGCTCCTTTGTGCAAAAAGAGTCGCGTTTTTTTATCTTTTTTTCCGAAAGGTGAAGCTTTCGGCACACTGATTATCAATACTTGCAATCGCCCCAGGTGAGGTAGATAGCGCCCCAGGTGAAGCCCGAGCCGAAGGCAGCGAGCATCAGGCGGTCGCCCTTCTTGAGCTTGCCTTCCTGAGCAGCTTCGTGTAGTGCGATAGGAATGGAAGCCGATGAGGTGTTGCCCACATGGTCGATGTTGCAGATTACCTTCTCCTCAGGAGCATTGCAGTGCTCGCGTACGGCATCGATGATGCGCTTGTTGGCCTGATGGGTGCAGATCCAGTCGATATCGTCCATGGTGAGGTTGCCCTCCTCCATCACCTCGCTCACAGCGCTGGTCATAAAAGTAACTGCCTGCTTGAACACGAACTTGCCATCCTGCAGGATGTAGTGCAAGCCCTCGTCAACCATCTCATGGGTTGGGATGTTGGCCGAAGCACCACCACGACGGATCAGGTGCTCGTGGCCGTAGCCGTCGGCATGAATCTTGGTGATCTCCACACCATACTCCTCGCTTGGCTCGATCAGGGCAGCAGCACCGCCATCGCCGAAGAGGGCGCAGGTGGTACGATCCTGATAGTTCACGAACGAGGTGAGGTTCTCAGCCGAGCAGATGATGATCTTCTTGTACATGCCAGCCTTGATGAAGGCCTGTGCCTGCTGCAGGCAGTAGAGGAAGCCAGTGCAAGCCGACAGTACATCGTAGCACATGGCGTTTCGGATGTCGAGCTTGTCGGCAATGACGCAAGCAGTCGAAGGGAAGATGTAATCTGGCATGGAAGTAGCGCAGATCAGGCACTCCACCTCCTCAGGCTTGGTACCGGTCTTCTCGAGCACGTCCTTCACGGCAGGAATGGCCAGACGGCTTGAACCGGTTGGCTCATTTCGGAGCACGTGACGTGACTTGATGCCGGTACGGGTAGTGATCCACTCGTCGTTGGTATCCACCATCGTAGCAATCTCATCATTGGTCAGCACATAGTCGGGCAGATAATGGCTGATACCAGTAATTGCTGCTTTAATCATAGTTTTTCTATCGAAAAAAATTACAAATTACTAATTACAAATTACTGTGCCTTGTATAAGATAAAAAAACTATACCTTATAAAAAGCAAATTACGAATTACGAACTACGCCTACTTGGGGTGTAATTTGTAATTCGTAATCTGTAGTAATTCTCTAATCAAAGGGGATTAGAGAGCAGCCTCCTTCTCGATAGCCAGCTTGCCACGGTAGTAACCGCACTCAGGGCAAACGGTGTGTGAAAGGTGCCAGCCACCACAGTTGGGGCATACTACGACTGCAGGAACCACAGCCTTGTCATGCGTACGGCGCTTGGCAGTACGGGTGTTTGATTGTCTTCTTTTAGGATGTGCCATTGTTTTATGTTATTAAATTAATCCTTCAATTTACGGAGTGCCTCCCAGCGTGGATCGATAGGACCTTCGGCCGATGAGTCACCATTAACGGCATCCATCACACTTGCTAAGTTCTCTACATCATCTTCGAACGAATCCGAGTTGACCAGATGCTCGCTAAGCTTCGAAGCCATACCCGTGTTGCAGTGACCGAATGGATGCACATGCTTGATGGGTATTGCCAGTTCGACAAATTCATACATGAACCAGGAAACGTTGATGACACCCTGTTCTTCTGGAATGACTACGATATCATCGCCATCATCCATAAACTCTTTACCCATCCGGACAATCAGGTGTCCGCTGGTTTTGATGGGTTGATCCATCTCCTCCAGGCAGCGGTCGCAAAGCACTACTACCTTGCCTTCGAGCTCAAAGAAAAGCTCTGACTGCTTGGACGATTTAACAACACGAACCTTTGCGTTGATGTTTCCTTTCTGAATAGCCTCCTCGCCAATGGCTTCAAAAAACTCATTGTCAAGGTGATATTCCAACACACTCTCGCCGATTTCCATCGTCTTGAGCTGTATGCTATATGAACCGAATTTGCTCATCTTTTAGCGTTATCGATGCGTTAATCGGCGGCAAAGTTAATAATTATTTTATTACATTGTATATTTTATACGCGAGAAAATGCAAAAAAAATGTCAAAAACCTTGATTTTGCCTTCTGCACATGCTTTTTTTGACCTTTTTCTATTCAAAAAAGTGTTGATAACCCTTGTGCGAAGGGTGTCATAACTCAATTCTGAAGGTCGTTCCCACGCCTACCGCGGAGCTTTTCACGAAAATCCGTCCATGATGATATTCCTCCACTATGCGCTTCACCAGCGCCAAGCCAAGGCCCCAGCCACGCTTCTTGGTGGTGAATCCTGGCTGGAAAATCTTCTTCTGCTGATTCTTGGCTATGCCCTTGCCATTGTCCTCCACCTCGATGACGCCATCTTCGCTCAAACGGATCTCGATGCGGGTGGGTTGTGCATCGATGGCATTCTTGCACAGGTTCTCGATCACCCACGAGAAGAGCGGCCCTGATGTCTTATAGATGACCGGATGCTCGGGCACCTGTGCCCAGATGCTGATGTGGCTCGATGCACGTTTCTGCATATAGTCGGCCACACCATTTATCAACGGACAGAGGTCGGTGTCCTCCAGTTTTGGCTCGGAACCTATCTTCGAGAAGCGGTCGGCCACGGTGCGCAATCGCTGCACATCCTTATCTATCTCGCCCACCACGTCTTCGAGTTCTTCGCTTTCAAGGCTACGCAGATATTCCGTCCAACCCATCAGCGACTGGATAGGCGTACCCAGCTGATGAGCCGTCTCCTTCGAGAGTCCTACCCATACGCGATTCTGTTCTGATTGCTTGCGACTCAGCAACATATAGTACAGCAGCAGGATCAGTACCACCACCACGGCCATCTGCACGTATGGGTAGTAATGCAGCTGCTGCAACAGAATCGACTCATCGTAATAAAGCCGCTGTGTGAAGCCCTCTACGATCTCTATGTCGAAGTATCGCTCCTGCTCGGTCAACTCCTTGACCTTGCGGGCAATGAATGCCGTCGTGTCGGCCGGAATCTCCAGGTTGTTGTACCCCAACAGCTCTCCATCATCATCGGTATAGAACACAGGGATGGTCTTGTTGCTCTCCATCACCTTCAGCTCCATACTCATGTCGGCATATTCGTCGGCCAGAAGCAACTGTCGGTAGGCATCAGCCCATACCTCCATCTTGGTGCGCTCCTCTTCGCCCAACGACTTGACCAAGCGATTGGAAAAGAGCAGGAACAGCGTGATCAACACCACCGCTGCCACCAGGAATATCCACTGAAGTATGTTTCTGAGCCTTGAGTTCATTATTTTTTTTTACAATTTCTCGAAACGTCGAATTTTCGAATCATCGAAGCATCTATTTTTCGAGATTGTTTTTAATTCTTCACTATCAGGAACATCTTGTCACTCGGGCGTATCTTCTCCTTGATCGGGATGGTGAAGCGCTCGCCCTTATGCACGGTTTCCACCACCTTGTAATCCACCTGTATCTCGTCGAGCACCAGTTCGATCACGCCCGTGGTAGGGCCTATGATCAGCACCTTGTCGCCCTTGTGCAATTCGAGTGCCTCACACTGGAAATCGCCAATGCCGATCTTGCTGAACCAACCCACGGTCTTGGCAGCATATTCCTTGTGCTCCTTGGCCAATGAGCCATAGACGCTGCTCCACTCGCCCAGACGCTGACCCAGATAGTAGCCGTTCCAGAAGCCGCGGTTGAACACGCGGCTCAGCTGCTCGTCCCAACCCTGGCAGAGCTTGTCCCAGGCGGCATAGCGCTCGTCACGCTCCTCGGCCTTGAGTTCCTTGAGCTGCCACTCGTGCATGCCCAATGTCTCCACAGCCTTGGCTGCCTGTTTATAACACTCCACTACGGTCTTGACATATTCAGGACCACGGGCACGACCCTCTATCTTGTACACCTCCACACCTGCATCCAGCATCTTGTTCATGAAGTGTATGGTCTTCAGGTCTTTAGGCGACATGATGTATTTGTTGTCAATTTCCAGCTGGATGTCGTGATCCTGATCTTTTAAAAGATATTTGTCCTCCGGTTCTGTATTGTTGATAACTGCTGCATCGTATCCGTGGCGACATACTTGCGCACACGCACCACGATTGGCCGAACGGTTGTATTCGTGCAAGCTCATGTAGCATTTGCCACTCACCGCCATGCAGAGGGCACCATGTGCAAACATCTCGATGCGGATCAGCTCGCCCGATGGACCCTTGATCTGCTCACGGATGATGGCTTCATGAATGGCGCGCACCTGATCCATGTTCAATTCGCGCGCCAGCACCACCACATCGGCAAACTGGGCATAGAAGCGCAACGCCTCAACGTTCGAGATGTTGAGCTGCGTGCTCAGATGCACCTCAATACGTGGCACTCCTCCCCTATCCAAGCCACGGGCATACGACATGGCTGCCACATCCGAAGCAATAATGGCCGAAATGCCTGCCTCCGAAGCCGCATCGATGATCTGGCGCATCTTCTCCAAGTCTTCACCATAGATAATGGTGTTGACCGTCAGATACGACTTCATATTCTGTTCACGACAGATATCCGCTATCTTCTTCAGATCATCGATCGTGAAGTTATTGGCCGATGCCGAGCGCATATTCAAGCCCTGAATGCCGAAGTACACGCTCCCCGCCCCTGCCTGAATGGCAGCAGCCAGTGACTCGTAGCAGCCCACAGGGGCCATGATCTCTATCATAGAGAAATGTATAATTAAAAATGTATAATGTAATATTATTTGCTGAGCTCCAACATTCTGTCAATAGGCAACTTGGCACGCTCGATGATAGCAGAATCTACTGTGATCTCCGGCTTCTCATCCTTGAGGCAGGCATAGAGCTTCTCGAGCGTATTGAGGCGCATGTAGGCACACTCGTTGCATGAGCAACCGATCGAACCCTCGCTCACCTCAGGTGGCACAGGGATGAAGGTCTTCTCCGGAGCCTGCTTCATCATCTCGTGCAGGATGCCGCTCTCGGTGGCCACGATGAACTCCTGGCACTCGCTCTCAACGGCATACTTGAGCAATACGGCAGTCGAGCCGATCTTGTCGGCCAGCAGAGCCACCGGACGCTTGCACTCCGGGTGTACCAGCACCTGAGCATCTGGGTGCTCGGCCTTCAAGGCGAGGATGGCTTCGGTCGAGAAGCGCTCATGCACATGGCAGGCACCATCCCACAACAGCATGTTGCGGCCGGTCACCACATTTATATAATTACCGAGATTGCGGTCAGGGGCGAAGATGATCTTCTCGTCCTCGGGCAGCGAGTTGACAATCTTGAGCGCATTGCCCGAAGTCACCACGATGTCGGTATAGTACTTCACGGCAGCCGTGGTGTTGACGTACGACAGCACGGTGTAGCCAGGGTGCTCCTCCACGAACTTGCCGAAGTCCTCGGCCGGACAAGAGTCGGCCAGCGAGCAGCCAGCTGCAAGGTCGGGCACCAATACTTTCTTCTGTGGGCAAAGGATCTTGCACGTCTCGCCCATGAAGTGCACACCGCACATCACGATCACGTCGGCGGTCGAGACGGCGGCCTTCTGTGCCAGCGCCAGCGAATCGCCCACAAAGTCGGCAATGTCCTGAATGTCGCCAATCGTGTAGTAATGCGCCAGGATCACGGCGTTCTTCTCAGCCTTCAGTCGCTTGATTTCGGCTATCAACTCGAGCTTATCCATAGTTTTCAACTTTTCTATTATTATTTTAAATTCGTTTTGTTTGAAAAAAAATTTTTTAATCAAAACTCCTAAATGATGATGATAATGGAGCGTTGATAAGGTGGATAACTCCGGGGTCTTTTCCGGCTCGGAAGTTATCAAAAGTTAGCTGTTGCTTATGAACAGTTGACAGGGTGTTTATTGTTTTGTTGATAATGGTTGATAACAATTGATATCTTTTCGTCTGCTGTCATTCTGAACGTAGTGGAGAATCTCGTAGCATCAAAGAACAGAGCTGTTTTACGCGTGAGATTCTTCGTTTCACCCAGTATGGCATTTGTGTTGATATCTGCATCAGCCTATTGGTTGAAAACGGCTTTCAACATTTCAACATTCACCCTTTCGCGGGCAAAGTTAATAATTATTTCAATACGATGGACTTTATAACTCCACTTTTTTGAGTGAAAAACTTTTTTATATTTTGTTACTAAAAAATTTGGCAGTTCCAAATAACTTATTAAGCCCAAGTTTTCTGAGACTTCCAAATTTTTAGGCCAAAACTTTTCATAATTTTTTCCCATTGTTTTTATCAACACTTATCAGCATTATCAAGGGGTTTTCAACAGGGGGGTGCAATGCTTCCTTAATCATACACTTTTGCTGCAAATTATGTAAAATTGCATAATGCAAAAATACATAATTTAAATAATAGTTGGGAAACCCTGCCCTGCGTCTGCGGGAAGGCTTGCATGGATATAGGATTGCTGGCTCGTGGTTGCGGCGAGGTTTCCTATATGTTGGGAAGGTATTGCGCATCGCTGCAGGGAGGTTTCCATACTTGTGGGAGGCAAGGCACGTGACTGCGGTGAGGTTTCCTGACATATAGGAAAGCTTGCTGCAAGGTGTCGGGAAGGTATCAGTACCTGTGGGAAGTGTGCCGAGTGGGTGATTGAGGGTTTCCTGACTTGTTGGGAGGTGTGTCGGGTGATTGCGTGAAGGTTTTCAAGGTGTTGGGATGATAAATCTCGCTAATGAATGGTAAACTATGATAATTTTGTGTAAAAAAATACAGACATTAGCGAAAAAAGCTGTATCTTTGCACCCGATTATGAGCGATAAGGAACTGTTGACACGGATCAAGGATAGCGGTTCGGAGGGTGCGCTGCGCGAACTCTTCGAGCGTCATTATGATCGTCTGTACCGTGTCGCGCTCTACTTCACGCAGCAGGAGGAATGGGCCAAGGAGGTGACGCTCGATGTGTTTGCGCACCTCTGGGAGCGACGCCAGACGATGGTGATTCCCGAGGATTTCCGACACTACTCGTTTGTGATGGTGAAGAATGGGGCATTTTCCATGCTCAGGCATGAAGTCCCCTCCAAATCCCCCCAAGGGGGAGGGACGGGAAGTTTGTCGAACTACGAAGAAGCTCAAGATGCCGCTGCCGAGGAATCCGCACCCGATCCGCAGCTGCTGATGGAGGAGTCGGAGCTCTTTGAGGAATATGAGCGGCTGCTGGGCGAGTTGCCTGACCGATGCCGTGAGGTATTCGTGCGCGTCAAGGAGGAGGGCATGTCGTATGCCGAGGTGGCAGCAGAGATGGGTATTTCGACCAAGACGGTGGATGCACAGCTGCAGAAGGCGTTGCAATACCTGCGCTCGAATCTTGCCAAATACCTCGGACGTGACCATGGCAAGCGGTTCTTTGCAGTTTTCTTGTAGCAATTTAGGAAATTTCCGGCTAATGTGTCTACTGCCGGCAGGAAAAGTCAAACCTTGTCATATTGTCAATTGTCATGATTGTCATTAAGAAAAATGAAAAGTGGAAAATCCTTAATGACAATCATGACAATTGACAATGACAACGTAGATTGGTTTGTCTTCCATGTTATCTGCCGTAGTGCAGGATGTCCTCGATGGCATCGAGCTGCTCCTCTGTGAATGGCTGCGATTGGAGGCAGTGGAGGTTCTTCTCGAGCTGCTGCACCGAGCTGGCGCCGATGATGACCGAGGTCACCTCCGGGCGACGGAGCACCCATGCCAGGGCCATGTCGGCGAGTGACTCGCCACGCTCTGTGGCCAGTTCGTTGAGGTCGCGTATCTGCTGCAAGGTCTTTGGGGTCAATGCCTCAGGGGTCAATGCTTCGCGGCGTGCCATGCGGCTGTCGGCAGGGATGCCCTGCAGGTAGCGGTCGGTGAGCAAGCCCTGCTGCAGGGGGCTGAAGGCCACGAAGCCCACGCCGGCATCGTCGGCAGCTGCCAGGATGCCCTCGTGGTCGGGGTTCTGGTGCATGATGTTGTACTTGCCCTGGTAGCAGAGGCAAGGCACGTCGCGCTCGCGCAGATACTGATAGGCATATTCCGATGCCTCCAGCGGCCAGTTCGAGATGCCCACATAGAGCGCCTTGCCCTGGCGCACGATATCGACGAGTGCCTGCAAGGTCTCCTCCATCGGGGTTTCAGGGTCGAAGCGGTGGCTGTAGAAGAGATCAACGTAATCCAGACGCATGCGCTTGAGGCTCTGGTCGAGCGACGACATCAGATACTTGCGCGAACCCCACTCGCCGTAAGGGCCTGGCCACATGTCGTAACCGGCTTTGGTGGTGATGAACATCTCGTCGCGGAAAGGACGGAACGACAAGTCCATCATCTGGCCGAAGGTCTCCTCAGCGGTGCCGTAGGTAGGGCCGTAGTTGTTGGCCAGGTCGTAGCAGGTGATGCCATGGTCGAAGGCATAGTGCATCATGGCCTTGCTGTTGGCAAAGTTGGAGATGGAACCGAAGTTGTGCCAGAAGCCGAGTGAGAGTGCCGACATCCTGATGCCCGAGCGTCCCGAGCGACGGTACTGCATGATGCCATCATAGCGCGATGGCGACGGAGAGTAAATGGGATCGATCATATTGTAAGTTTTAATGAGTTTGAAAGGTTTGAGGGGTTCGAGGGGTTTGAAGGGTTCGAGGGGTTTGAAGGGTTCGAGGGGTTTGAAAAGTTTGAAAAGTTTGAGGGGTTCGAGGGGTGGGCACTTTCAAACCCTTCAAACTTTTCAAACCCCTCAAACTTATCGAACCCTTTTAAGATACGCTTCCACGCCTCGTCGCACAGAAGCCAGTCCGAACTGCGTGGTGTCGAGGTCGGCGAGCCGCACCCACTGGAGGGCAGCGATGTCGTCCATGCTCTTGATGGCGGGGCGACCCTTGACGCGCACCTCGAAGAAGAGGTCGATGGTGCGGCACACGATGCCTGAATAGGGATAGCGGTTGGGTTGCGAAAAGAGGTAGCGCACCTCCGTGGGGTCGATCACCATGCCGGATTCCTCCAGGATCTCGCGGCAAAGGCCCTCCTCAACGGTTTCGTCCAGATCGAGGAAGCCGCCCACAAGGTCGAGCGTGCCGCGTGCCGGCTCCTTGGCTCGGCGACCCACCAGCAGCTCGCCCTGGTCGTTCACGATCACAGCCACGGTGGCACCACGCGGATTGGTGTAATAGGTGAACCCGCATGCCCGGCAATGGCGTGCATTGGCACCATGTTCTTCAAAGCCGTCGCTGCCGCACAAGGGGCAGAAACGGAAGCGGTGGAAAGGATGCTGTTCGTCTTGCATAAGTCGTTTGGATAGAAGTGCTTTTCGGCTGGCAGTGCCAGGCATTCACTAAAATCTGAGGGCAAAGATAATGATTATTTTGTTTTAAAGCGAATATAGAACAAAAAAACACATTTTCGGCCAACAAAAAAGGCAAATAAAGTCAATCTTTTGCTAAAAACAACAATGTATGAACCTTATTTTTGCACAAGAATACGATAAAGACAACTAACGGATAAAAATGTATTTTGGTGGATTGGTGAAAAAGCAGTATCTTTGCACCGCGAAAAGCAGGCACACCGCTCACACATTCGGACATACACATATTCGGATAATTCATAATTTATAATTCACATTTAGACAGACATGAAAAAGATCTTGTTCGCAGCCGCTGCCCTTGTGGGGTTGGCCGCTTGTACAAATCAGAAACCACAGCAAGCCGAAGAATCTACTGCAACGGTAGCTGAGGCACTCATTGCACGTATGGACACCTTGCGCCAGCATGGCTACATGTATGGCCATCAGGACGACCCCTTCTACGGTATCACCTGGGAGTGGGAGAAGGACGGACGCTCGGACACCAAGGAGCTGGTGGGCGACTACCCTGCCGTGATGGGCTTCGAGCTGGGCGGCATCGAGATGAACGACCTCAAGAACCTCGACTCCGTGCCATTCAACTGGATGCGCGAGGAGATCATCGCCCATCATGAGCGCGGCGGCATCGTGACCATCTCATGGCACCCACGCAACCCGCTCAACGGCAACACCGCCTGGATAGAGAATGACATCATTGCCTACAACAAGCTGGTGGCCGAGGGCGTGGATCCTGCCACTTTGGTCGATCCTAAGCAGACCGTACACGAGATGCTCGAGGGCGGTTCGATCCATGACAAGGCGCTGACCTGGATCGGTCGCGTGTCAGACTTCATCGGCTCGCTCAAGGACAGCGAAGGCAACGCTGTGCCTGTGATCTTCCGCCCATGGCACGAGAACACGGGCAACTGGTTCTGGTGGGGCGAGGCAAACTGCACCGCTGAGGAATACAAGGGCCTCTGGAACATGACGCAGGATTACATGAACGAGCAGCTGCCTGGCCAGCTGGTGTGGAGCTACTCGCCAAGCCCACGCTCGATGGAGCACCTGCTGGAGCGCTGGCCGGGCGATGACCGTGTGCAGCTCTTCGGTCTGGATGCCTACCAGTGGGGCACCGAGGAGGAGTTCAAGGCAGGCTTCGAGTTCGGCTTGAACCTCATGAACGAATACGTCAAGGAGCACCCGATGCTCATTGCCGTCACCGAGTGCGGACGCGTCAATTCGGACATCCCTGACTGGTGGACACGCGTCTTCGACCCCATCGCCCGCAAGTACCCTATCTGCTACTGCCTGCCCTGGCGCAATGCTGCCAAGGAGCATTTCGGCGCTTCGAAGGACGCCCCAACGGCCGAGGACTTCAAGCAGTTCTATGCTGAGCCACATACCTTGTTTCTGAACGATATCAAATAACAATTTCCGACAATGACTTTCCAAGAGCGCAAAGCCCTCATCACCGCACAGTATGAGGCTTTGATCACACGCAAGAATAACCCCATCGAGGGCAACGGCATCGTATGCCGCTACGAGAACCCTATCATCACCGCAGCTCATGCACCACTCATCTGGTGCTATGACTTCAATCCGGAAACCAACCCATACTTCATGGAGCGCATCGGCGTGAATGCCACCTTGAACAGTGGTGCCATCAAGCTGAATGGCAAGTACTGCGTGGTGGTGCGCGTGGAGGGCGACGACCGCAAGTCGTTCTTCGCTGTGGCTGAGTCGGACAATGGAGTGGATAACTTCGTGTTCCGCGACCACCCTATCACCCTGCCCGAGGCAAAATTCTCGCCATTGGCCGAGTCGCCAGAAGCCAAGGCAACCAACGTCTATGACATGCGCCTCACCCAGCACGAGGATGGCTGGATCTATGGCCTCTTCTGCGTGGAGCGCCACGACGACTCGCAGCCAGGCAACCTCAGCGCTGCCACCGCCACCTGCGGCATTGCACGCACCAAGGACCTGGAGCACTGGGAGCGTCTGGACGACCTGAAGAGCAACTCACAGCAGCGCAACGTGGTGCTGCACCCAGAGTTTGTGACCAAGCAGGAGGTGGTAGATGGTCAAATCGTAAATCATAAATACTACGCCCTCTACACCCGTCCGCAGGATGGCTTCATCGATGCTGGCAGCGGCGGTGGCATCGGCTGGGCTTTGGTCGATGACATCGAGCATGCCGTGGTCAAGGAGGAGCAGATCATCAACGCCCGCCACTACCACACCATCATGGAGGTGAAGAATGGCGAGGGCCCTCATCCGTTCAAGACGCCTAAGGGCTGGCTGCATCTGGCTCATGGCGTGCGTGGCTGTGCCTCGGGTTTACGTTACGTATTATATATGTATATGACTTCGCTCGAAGACCCTACCCAGGTCATTGCACAGCCAGGCGGTGCCTTCATGGTGCCTAAGGATGGCGAATACATCGGCGACGTGATGAACGTGCTCTTCACCAATGGCTGGATTGCTGAAGGTGGTGAGGATGCCCAGGGCAACACCGTAGGTAACGCCATGCACCAGATGGAGGACAAGGTCTTCATCTACTACGCATCGTCGGACACCCGCATGCATGTGGCCACCTCGACCATCGGCCAGCTGGTGGATTACTGCATGAACACCCCTGCCGACAAGTTCACCACGGGCGAGAGCGTGAAGACGCGCAACGAGTTGATCGACCGGAATCTGGCATTCCTGGCAAAGTAAAAAGTTAAAGAATTAAATAGTTAAATAGTTCATTGCTATGGACAATGCTATTCTTAATCTGAAGCAGGAGATGCGCGATGTTGTGGAGAACAACATCCTGCCCTTCTGGCTCAACAAGATGCAGGATCGCGAAAATCGCGGCTTCTACGGCCAGATGCGCGGCGACGGCACGTTGGTCAAGGAGGCCTCGAAGGGCGGCATCCTCAATGCGCGCATCCTCTGGTCGTTCTCGGCTGCCTATCGTGTATTGGGCAAACCCGAATACCTGATGGCTGCCACCCGCGCCAAGGATTACATCCTCGAGCACTTCATCGACCGTGAGTTTGGCGGCACCTATTGGGAGCTCGACTACATGGGTCGTCCGCTCGACACCAAGAAGCAGTTCTACGCCATTGGTTTCGTGATCTATGGCCTCAGCGAATATGCCCGTGCCACCCACGATCTGGAGTCGCTCGACTATGCCATCCAGCTCTTCCATTGCATCGAGGAGCATAGCCTTGACCGTGTGAACAACGGATACATCGAGGCATGCACCCGCGAGTGGGGCGAGATTGCCGACATGCGCCTGTCCGACCTCGACGCCAACTATCCGAAGTCGCAGAACACGCATCTGCACATCATCGAACCTTACACCAACCTCTACCGCGTGCTGCAGGACATCTGCTCATGCCCCAAGCATGCCGAGGCATACGCAGCCGTGAAGGACGAGGTGGAGCAGGCACTCCGCAACCTCATCACCATCTTCACCGACCGCATCCTCAACCCCGAGACGCATCACCTCGACCTCTTCTTCGACATGGATTGGAAGCGTGGTGCCGGCTGGCTCGAATCGTACGGCCACGACATCGAGTGCTCATGGCTCATGCACGAAGCTGCCCTTGTCCTTGGTGACAAGGAGGTTTTGGCCAAGGTTGAACCCATCGTGCAACTCGTCGCCAAGGCAAGCGAGAAGGGCCTCAATGCCGATGGCTCGATGACGCACGAAGCTAACCTCGACACCGGCCACATCGACGATGACCGCCACTGGTGGGTGCAAGCAGAAACCGTCGTAGGTTTCTTCAACATCTACCAGTATTTTGGCGATGAAGCCGCCCTCCAGAAGTGCCTCAACTGCTGGCAGTACATCAAGGACAATCTCATCGACCACGAACTGGGCGAGTGGTACTGGAGCCGTGACCCCGAGCGCAACATCAACCTCAAGGATGACCATGCCGGATTCTGGAAGTGCCCATATCACAATTCTCGCATGTGCTTAGAACTCTTTGAGCGTACATGTGAGAATAAGGAAAAAGGATAAGGTAAAAGTGAAAAATAAATGTTACTATGGTTGAATATAACAAGGCAGCATCTCCTCTTAGTATAAAAAGTTATCAGTTTGCGATAAATATCGTAAACTTGGTAAAGAATAGTCAAAACGACTGGAGAATAAAATCCTTGTTTGACCAGATGCTTCGCTCTGGTACTTCCATTTCAGCCAATATTCACGAATCCGAATTTGCACAAAGTCCAGCTGATTTTGTTGCAAAACTATCAATCTCTTTAAAAGAAGCCAATGAAACAGTCTATTGGTTGCAGTTGTTAGATGACACAAATAGCATCAATAAAGAATCTGCACAAAGATATATAAAGGATTGCAGAGAAATCGTTGCTTTATTAGTTGCATCAATCAAGACTGCTAAGGCGAGGATGATATAATTCATATCACCTTTTTCCTTTACCAATCTTTATTTTTCCCTTATCCCTTATCCTTTTTCCTTTTAAATGAAACCCTACAAATTCGAACCCTACCTGAAGACCACCCTTTGGGGCGGCTATCAGATTGCCCCATTCAAGGGCATATACACGGCTCAGCCCAACATCGGCGAGAGCTGGGAGATCAGCGGCGTGCCAGGTCATGAGAGCGTGGCCATCGAACGCGGCATCATCGACGACGTGGATGTTGGCCTTACCCTCACCGAGCTCATCGACAAGTACAAGGGCCTGCTCATGGGCAACAAGGTCTATAAGCGCTTTGGCAACAAGTTCCCGTTGTTGGTGAAGTTCATCGATTCGCGTCAGGACCTCAGCGTGCAGGTGCATCCCGACGACAAGCTCGCTATGGAGCGCCACGGCTGCGCGGGCAAGACGGAGATGTGGTACATCATCAAGAGCGACGTAGGTGCCAAGATCTACGCTGGCCTCAAGAAGCAGATCACGCCCGAGGATTACGAGCGCATGGTTTCCGAACCCACCGCGGCCACCGTTCCCGACGGTTCTCCGTCAGGCAGCACCTTCACCCCCATCCCCGATGCCGCAGGCGGCTCCAACCCCATGGCCAACGTCATCGCCACCCACGAGGCACACCAGGGCGACCTCTTCTTCCTCCCTGCCGGCCGTCTGCACGCCATCGGTGCCGGCTGCTTCCTGGCCGAGATCCAGCAGACTTCGGACATCACCTACCGCGTCTATGATTTCGGCCGCAAGGATGCGCATGGCAAACCACGCGAGCTCCACATCGAGCAGGCGAAGGATGCTATCGACTACCAGGTATGGCCAGAGTATCGCACCTCGTACGACTCGACCCAGCCCACTTCGCAGCTCATCAACTGCCCCTATTTCGTAGTGCATCGCGTCGTGGTTCAGGTGGCGCAGCAGATCGACTTCCATTGCGATTCGTTCGTTGTGGTTGTCTGCCTCTGGGGCGAAGCCAACATCAATGGCATCAAGGTGCGTCAGGGCGAAACGTTGCTCGTTCCCGCCTCCGAAAACGTGCTCTACATCTTCGGCAACGCAACATTCTTGACCGCCCATATCAGGTAAACTTATGACAATACGACAGATTTTCGGCTCGATGAACAGGTTTTTCGCACAGATATTTGTTCATTTGCCGAAAATCTTGTATATTTGCGCTATTCAAAGAGTAAGTAAGAGTAGTGAAAATGTAGTGAAAGGGTAGTGAAAGGGACGATACAACCAGAAGTTCCCCTCCTCCTTCGACCCCTGACACATTCGTCCCTTTCACTCCCCTTAAAACCCTTAAAACCCTTAAAAACCCTTAAATAAACAATACACTATGGCAAGTCTTAAAGAAAAAATCGGCTACGCCCTTGGTGACGCAGCGTCTGGTGGCATTACATGGAAAATCATGTCCACCGCATTCCCTCTTTTCTTCACCAATGTCTTCGGCCTTTCCTTCGCAGATGCGGGTCTGCTGATGCTCGTGGCGCGTATGTTCGATGTGGTCACCGACCCACTGATGGGCACCATCGCCGACCGTACACAGTCTCGTTGGGGCACCTATCGTCCTTGGCTCATCTGGGGCTCTATTCCTTTCGGTATCATCTTCGCCTGTCTGCTCTTCACCCCAGAACTGGGTCCTGTGGGCAAGCGTATCTGGGCTTATAGCTTCTATTTGCTCATGATGGCTGTCTATACCCTCGTCAATGTGCCTTACGGTTCGCTGCTGGGCGTCATGACCGAGGATGACAACGAAAAGAACGAATTCTCCTCATACCGCATGATCGGTGCCTATGCCATGGGCTTCGTCACTCTGCTCTCTTTCCCTTATCTTCAGAAGTGGGTGGGTGGTTCCGAAGCTCACCAATATGCCGTACTGGGCGCTGGCTTTGGTCTGCTCGCCACTGTCATGACACTTGCCTGCGGTCTCCTCACCAAGGAGCGTGTCAAGAATGTACGTGCCGAGAAGTTCTCGTTCAAGATGTATGTTGACCTGGTTCAGAACAAGCCTTGGATCTTCATGACCCTCGTAGCAGTCTGCACCAACTTCTTCAACGGCTTCCGCTATGCTGCTGCCGGTTACATGTTCACTTACTGTATGGGTGGCGACATCACCATGGGTGCCCTTATCATCAACTATACCGTTTTCATGGCTATTGGTGAAGTGACCTGTATGATCTTCGGTGGTGTCTCTCCTGCCTTCACCCGCTGGATTGGCAGCAAGCGTATGGCCTTCGTCTGGGCATCAGTTATCTGCTGTGTCACCTCAGTACTCTTCTTCTTCATCCCGATCGATCCTGCTTACATCTGGGCGATGATTGTGGTCTCTATCCTCACCTCTGTCGGTGCTGGTCTTTATTCACCACTGATGTGGTCTATGTATGCCGATGTAGCTGACTATGCTACCGAGAAGAACGGAACATCGAGCACCGGACTCATCTTCTCTTCGGGCACCATGGCTCAGAAGTTTGGTGGCGCCATCTCTGGTTCGCTCATCGCAACTCTGCTCGGCATTGCTGGCCTCGTTTCTTCGACCGATGAGCTCACCGGCGAGACCATCGTCACCATCACAGACGAGGAGTCTGTCAAGACCATGGTTTGGTCTATGTTCTCTCTCTTCCCTGCCGTTATCGCTGCAGCAATGTGCTGGCTGGCATATAAGTTCCCATTGAAGAAATAATAACTGATCATGATTAATCACTATCAAATGCGTAAAGCATGCTCTTTGCGTATTTGATAGTGCTTCATTTATAAACCTTTGTACACACATATTCTATGCAAAAGAAACTGTTCTTTTTCCTCTGTGCCTCGCTGCTATCGCTACAGGCTTTCGCCGATAAGATTGAATTGCGCACTCCCAATAACTCCCTTGTAGTTGATGTCAACAAAGGGCTGGAACCACAGTTTATTTACTTCGGTCCTGCACTTAAGAGCCAGGACATTGCTAACCTCCAAAAGGTCAACGATGCCAACTGGTCTCGCTCTGACCTTTATCCCGCCTACGGTGCCACCCACACACAGAACGAAGTTTGTCTGGCCATGCGTCATGCTGACGGCAATCTGTCCACACAACTGCTTGTCGACAATTGGAAGGAAAGTAATCTCAACGATGTCGCTCCAAATGGAGAGAAGCGCCAAGGCCAGTTGCTCACCATTACCCTCAAGGACCCGCTCTATCCAACCACAGTCAATCTGTACTATATTGCCTACGATGATGTGGATATGATCGAGACCTGGACCGATATCACCAACGGCGAGAAACAGACGGTCACGCTCACGCAGTTCTATAATCCTATATTATATGTACGCCGCGGTGATGTTCACGCCACCCATTTCCATGGTTCCTGGGCCTCGGAGGCTCAGTTGGTTGAGAGCAAGCTCGACAACGGCATGCTCGTGATCAAGAACAAGGACGGCGCGCGCAACGCCACCTCCGACCGCAACGAGGTGATGCTCTCGCTCGATGGCCCTGCCCGTGAGAACGACGGCCGCGTCATCGGCGCTGCCCTCTGCTACAGCGGCAACTACAGCATCAAGATCGACACCGACGACAGCGACTACCACCAGTACTTCGCCGGCATCAACCCCGACAACTCCGAGTATCACCTCAAGAAGGGCGAGACTTTCACCACCCCACGCACCGCACTCACCTACAGCAGTCGCGGCACCAACGGCGTGAGCCAGGCCTTCCACAGCTGGGCACGCAAGTATCAGCTGCGTCACGGCAATCAGGAGCGCATGATCCTGCTCAACTCCTGGGAGGGTGTCTATTTCGACATCAACCAGCCAGGCATGGATCAGATGATGCACGACATCGCCTCGATGGGCGGCGAGCTCTTCGTCATGGACGATGGCTGGTTCGGCGACAAGTACCCACGTGCCGTCGATAACTCATCGCTCGGCGACTGGGTCGTTGACACCCGCAAGCTCCCTGACGGCATCCCCGGCCTCCTGCGCGATGCCAAAAAGAATGGCGTGAAGTTCGGCATCTGGATCGAGCCAGAGATGGCAAACACCGTGTCAGAGCTCTACGAGGCACATCCTGACTGGATCATCAAGGCACCGGGTCGTGAGCCTGTCCTCGGTCGTGGCGGCACGCAGGTGGTGCTCGATATGGCCAACCCCAAGGTGCAGGATTTTGTGTTCGGCATCGTCGATAACCTCCTCAGCCAGTACCCCGAGATTGCCTACATCAAGTGGGATGCCAACGCTCCCGTCATGAACCACGGCTCGCAGTATCTGCCCAAGGACGAGCAGTCGCACCTCTATATCAAGTATCACGAGGGCCTGATCAAGACCTGCGAGCGCATCCGTGCCAAGTACCCCGACGTCATCATCCAGGACTGCGCCTCGGGTGGCGGCCGTGCCAACTATGGCCTGCTGCCATACTTCGACGAGTTCTGGGTCAGCGACAATACCGATGCCCTGCAGCGCGTCCGCATGCAGTGGGGCACCTCGTACTTCTTCCCTGCCATCGCCATGGCCAGCCACATCTCCGCCGTGCCTAACCATGCCGTGTTCCGCACCACCTCGCTCAAGCTGCGCTGCGACGTGGCCATGTCCGGCCGCCTCGGCATGGAGATTCAGCCCAAGAACATGACCGACGAGGAGAAGGCCTTCTGCCGCCAGGTCATCACCGACTACAAGCAGGTGCGTCCCGTCATCCAGTTCGGCGACCTCTACCGCCTCCACTCACCCTACAAGGGCGACTTCCTCGCCTCGGAGATGTACGTGAGCCAGGACAAGCAGCAGGCCGTCTTCTTCTGGTGGAAGCTCGAAACCTACAAGAACCAGCACTTGCCCCGCGTACAGATGGCCGGCCTCGACCCCAACAAGATGTACACCGTGCACGAGCTCAACCGCATCGACAACGAGCCTCTCGCCTGTGAGGGCAAATCCTACAGCGGTGCCTACCTCATGGAGAATGGCTTGGAGTTCCCCTACACCCACATCGTAGATTACCACAAGCAGAACGACTGGGCAAGCCGTGTGTTGCAACTCGTGGCCGAATAATACACTTAGTATTATAGATGTTTTTTACAATGTCTAAATCCTCTCTCACCCCCTGCCTCCTGCTTGCCGCCTTTGCCGCAATGCCTGAGGCACTCTCTGCGGCCGGCAAGTGCGACCTGCAGCCTTACATGATCAAGTCGCCTTGTGAGCGACCTTACACCCATCAGCAACAACGCCGAGGCCATGACCGTGCCTGTAGTCGCTCTGCGCGACATCGACTCGCACGGCTGCTACTTCGACCGCTATGTAGGCCATGTCACCATTCCTGAGGATGGCGTCTGGACCCTCGGTTTCCACGATGTCAGCGTGGGCAACTATGGTCAGATCCGTGTCGATGATGTTTCGATCCGCGCCATCGAGCCAGGCCTTGCCCTGCCATACCGCAGCGAGTTCAGCGCCGAAGCCGAGGCACAGTGGACCTTCCACGGCAACGACACCTACGGTGCCACCCAGTGGCGCTACACAGCCGATGGCAGCCTCACATGCCGTCACGACGGCAACGAGGGCGGATATTTCGAGAACCTCACCACCTCGCCTAAGCTCCATGTCGAGCCAGGACGTGAGGTCTCAGTACGCATCCACTACAACGTCAGCCCTATCAGCGGCCCATGTCCTGACCTGCAGGTTTATCTGGGCGAGTTCGACAGCATGAAGCAGATGGAGGTCGTGGCCACCCTGCCAGCCGATGAGCACGAGGCAGAGTTCACCTTCACCGTCACCGATGCCGAAGGTCTCTATCTGGGCCTCCGCTCAGCCACCGACATCAGCGAGGAGGACCCAAGCTACGATGGCCAATTCTACACCATCACCATCCAGTCAGTCGAGGCCAGTTACACCCACTCCATAGCCATCGAGCAGCTTTCTGCCGATGATGCCGCTACCGACTGCTACAACCTCCACGGCCAGCGCACCGCTGCCGATGCCACCGGCCTCAGCATCCTCCGCCGCCAGGGCAAGCCTGGGGTCAAGGTGATGAGGAAATAATTAGCAAAAACTCGCTCTCAACTGATCGCAGCTTTGCAAAAGCTTGTCCCAACCCTGTTTTGTGCTACCCAGGTACCTGGATAGCACAAAACAAACCCGCGGCAAGGAATTGTGTACGTGCAGAGATGCCAACGTGTACGCGTTCGCATCTCTGCACATCTGCAAAAGCTCGTCCCAACCCTGTTTTGTGCTACCCAGGTACCTGGATAGCACAAAACAAACCCGCGGCAAGGAATTCTAAACATGCAGGGATGCCAACGCGTACACGTTGGCATCCCTGCATGTTTACAGAGGTTTTTCTCAAGCTTGCGGCAAGGTTTCAAACTTTTGGGAAGCCAACTTGCAGCCTTTCGCCAGGTTCTTGAGCAAAAGCGGACGTTTTTACATACATCACGCAATCATTTGCCATATTATAATCCGCAGATCTTCTTGATCTCGGCCAACTTCTGCAGTGCCTCCATGGGGGTCATGTTGTTGGGGTCGAGGCCTTTGATTTCGTCGCGGATCTCGCTCAACACGGGATCGTCGAGCTGGAAGATGCTGAGCTGGTAACCGGCTTGAGGGTGAGAGTTCAGGGTGGAGAGTTTGGTGGTTAGGGAAGAGGGGGAGGTTGAGGCGTTTGAAGGGTTTGAAGGGTTTGAGGAGTTTGAGGGGTTTGAGGAGTTCTCTACCGATGCGGCATTCTCTTCGAGCGTCTTCAGCACCTCGTCGGCACGCTTCACCACTTCGGGCAACATACCGGCCAACTT
Organism: Bacteroidales bacterium; assembly: GCA_045628525.1. Taxonomy (GTDB): domain Bacteria; phylum Bacteroidota; class Bacteroidia; order Bacteroidales; family UBA3663; genus Liminaster. Next base: position 89,369 of record JAZQPJ010000073.1, on the reverse strand, counting down.
GGCCACATGGATGCCGAAGGAGTGTTCCGAGCCGCCTTCTTTCAACTTGCGCAGGAACAGCACTTTGCCCTTCTCCTCGCGCACCGAGACGTTGTAGTTCTTGATACGCGGAAAGGACTTCTCCATCTCGTTCAGCTCGTGATAATGGGTGGCAAAGAGCATCTTGGGGTGCCCCTCGGCACGCTCATGCACATGCTCCACGATTGCCCAGGCGATGGAGATGCCGTCGTAGGTCGAGGTGCCTCGTCCCAGCTCATCGAAGAGTACCAGCGAGCGAGGGGAGAGGTTGTTGAGGATGTTCGATGCCTCGGTCATCTCCACCATGAAGGTCGATTCGCCCAGCGAGATATTGTCAGAAGCGCCCACACGCGTGAAGATCTTATCGACAATGCCGATGTGGGCAGCCTCAGCAGGCACGAAACAGCCGATGTGAGCCAGCAGCACAATAAGGGCTGTCTGGCGCAGAAGGGCCGACTTACCGGCCATGTTAGGGCCGGTGATCATCATGATCTGTGGCTCCGCCACGTTGTTTTGTTGTTTTGCGGATTCGATATTTCGAGTAATCGAATTATCGGAGCTAGATAACATAACATCATTCGGCACATAGCTCTCGCCCACCGGCATCTGGCGCTCAATGACCGGATGGCGGCCCTGGCGGATGTCGATGACCAGGGAGTCGTCTACATCGGGACGCACATAATGATAGCGGGCAGCCACGCGACTGAATGAGAGCAGACAGTCGAGGCGTGCCATCAGCTGGGCATCGAGCTGAATGATCGGAATGTATTCTTCGAGTGCCTTCATCAGATCCTGATACAGCTTCTGTTCGAGCACACCGATGCGCTCCTCGGCAGTGAGGATCTTGTCCTCATATTCCTTGAGTTCCTGCGTGATGTAACGCTCGGCACCCACCAGTGTCTGTTTGCGAATCCAGGTATCGGGCACCTTGTCCTTGTGTGTATTGCGCACCTCGATGTAGTAGCCAAAGACGTTGTTGAAGGCCACTTTGAGCGACGGAATGTCGTACTGCTCAGCCAGATGCAGCTGCAACTTGAGCAGATAATCCTTGCCACCGTAGGCAATGGCACGCAGTTCGTCGAGTTCGGCATTGACATTCTGGCGGATCACCTGTCCCTTGCCAAACTGAATGGGTGGCTCGGGTTCGAGGTCGTGATAGATGCGCTGGGCGATGCTGTCGCAGGTATTGATCTGTTCGCCGATGTGCTGCAATTGCAGCTGGTCGCTTGCCGAACATACCTGCTTGATCTCCTTCAAAGCTTCCAGCGCCACACGCAGCTGCACGATCTCGCGCGGATTGGCACGTCCTACAGCCACCTTGGCCACGATACGTTCCATATCGCCCAATCGACGCAAGCCCTCCTCGATGGTGTCGGCCATGTCAGGGTCGCGGAAGAAGTGCTCCACCACATTCAGGCGCTCCTTGATGCTCTCGGCATGGATCAGGGGGAACAGCATCCAGCGGTACATCAGTCGGCTGCCCATAGGCGTGGTGGTTTCGTCGATGACGTTGAGCAGCGAGCGGCCGCCCTCGTTCATGGTCGAGACGAGTTCAAGGCTTCGCACGGTGAACTTATCCAGGCGCATGTATGCCTCATTGTCGATGCGACGGATCGAGGTGATGTGGCGTGTCTGTGTGTGCTGTGTGGCCTCCAGATAACGCAGGATGGCACCTGCCGACTGTGTGGCCAGCAGCATCTCCTCAATGCCGAAGCCTTTCAACGACTGCGTATTGAAGAGGTTCAACAGCTGGCGGCGGGCATTGTCGTAGGCAAAGTAGTAGTCGTCCAGCTCGTAGCAATACGGCTGCGTGGTGAAGTGCTCCTGATAGTGCTGCTTCATGCCTCGGAGGAAGAGAATCTCCTTCGGGGCATAATTGTTGATAAGTTTGTCGATATAATCGTAAGTGCCTTCAGTACAGAGAAATTCGCCTGTTGAAATGTCGAGCAGGGCAAGACCGACGGTATTGCTGTTTTGTTGTTTTGTTGTTTTGTTAATTTGTTGGTTGAGGCCGAAAGAGAGGGCGGCGAGGAAGTTGTTCTCGCGGGCATTAAGCACATTGTCGCCCATGGTGAGGCCTGGGGTGATGAGTTCGGTGATGCCACGCTTCACCAGCTTCTTGGTCAGCTTCGGATCCTCCAGCTGCTCGCAGATAGCCACACGCTTGCCGGCACGCACCAGACGAGGCAGGTAGGTGTCGAGCGCATGATACGGAAATCCTGCCAATGGCGAGCCAGCACGTGCCGTGAGCGTAATGCCCAGGATGGCATGTGCCTCCTCGGCATCGTCGCAGAACGTCTCGTAGAAGTCGCCCACACGGTAGAGGATGATGGCGTCAGGATTCTTCTTCTTCAGCTCGAAGTATTGCTTGAGCATCGGAGTATCTTTCGGATCGGTGGCTTTCATTGTTTGCAGTTTGAAGGGTTTGAAGGGTTTGAAGGGTTTGAGGGGTTTGAGAGGTTTGAGGGGTGGGCACTTTCAAACCCTTCTAACTTTTCAAACCTTTCAAACTCAAAAAAACGCCGCAAAGTTACAAAAAAAACTCGAAAGATAAAAATTTTCTCCTCTTTTTCGTCATTTGTAAAAAATTATCGCTATATTTGCCCCTCATTATTTATATATACAGGCAATGAAGAAACTAACCATGCTCGAAATGGGGCGCATCAATGCCGAGCAGTTCAAGGCTGCCGACAAGATGCCGCTCATCATCATACTCGATAATGTACGCTCGCTCAACAATATCGGTTCGGTGTTCCGCACCAGCGATGCTTTCCGCGTCGAAGCCATCTACTTGTGCGGCATCTCGGCTACACCGCCCTCGCCCGAAATCCACAAGACGGCCCTCGGTGCCGAAGATTCCGTGGCTTGGCAATACTTCGAGGACACACACGAAGCTGTCCGTGAGCTGCAAGGACGCGGCTATCGTGTCATGGCCATTGAGCAATGCCAGGGTTCGGTGATGCTCGACACGTGGGAGCCGGAATTCATAAAGTTAGAAAAGTTTGAAGGGTTTGAAAAGTTCGAAAGTTCTTCGGCTGTTAACCCTTCAAACCCTTCAAACTCCTCAAACCTCTTCCAATCTTACGCCGTCGTCATGGGCAACGAAGTGAAGGGCGTGCAGCAATCCGTCGTGGATCTGTGCGATGGCTGCATCGAGATCCCGCAGTTCGGCACCAAGCACTCGCTCAACGTGTCGGTCACTACCGGCTTGGTGATCTGGGATTTCTTCAAGGCATTCCAGAAGGTGGCAAAGTTTGAATAATGTAAACACCATCAACCACCGAATACGACAATCCACTCACATCAGTAATTGCTTCAAGGATCTCTTCAAGCGGTTCGTCTGTGCTGAATGTTGCAGTAACGCAATAATTGGCAACAGATGAATCGCTTATCTTTATTTTTGTGTCGTAGATGTCTGATAATGTGGCAACAATCTCGGCGAGCGGCGTGTTGTCGAAGACGAGCGTCTGTGCGGTGATGGCTGCGGGGACAGCCGATGTTCCGGGCAACTCCTCCTGGGTTGATAAGTAGCCGCTGCGATAGGTATAGACACCGGCAATGGCGATGCCTATGCCCACCACCAGGGCGATGCTGGCGGCAGCACTCCAGTGGCGGGAAGTGGCAACCTGCCTTGGATAATCCTCCTTCTGCAATCGCTCCAGGAGCTGACGATAAGCCGCCTCGTGGTCGGCATAGCGGCCACGGGGGGTGTGGGTGAGGTGCGCAAAGCGGTCGATGATCTGGTCAATATTGTGGTTCATAGGAGGTGTTTATTCTTGCGGCTTATAGAAGTCATGCAGATGTTCGTCCTGCGGATAGGTGAAATGGTTCTCGTAGAACGAGATTTCGGCTACCGATTCCACGCAGAAGATACCGGCGCCACCCGTCACGTTCGATGGCACCATCGGCTCGCCATTGGTGATGACGTCGCGCTCGTAGTATTTGGCTGCCGAGAGTGCCTGCAGGTAGTGGTATTCGGTCTTCGAGATGCTGTAGATGCGGATGCGTACATGCTGATCCCAGCCGCCGTTGCCGGCAAACCACAGGTTGTGAGGCAGGTCGAGGCGCAACGTGTATTCGCCCTTGTCGAAGAAGTTGCTGCTGAACACATGGTAGAGGTTTTCGACACCCGCCAGCCAGTCGATCTGCACGGGATAGTCCTCCTGGTCGGCATTCTCCGTCTCGCATAGGGCGGGGTCGTAGGCATAGTTGAAGCGCGAGTGGTCGGTGTCGGTATTCACGCTGCCGATCACCAAGGTGTCCAGTTCGTCATCATGGCTCAACATGCTGGTCGTGTGAATGTCCTTTACCACCTCCACGCGGAAGTAACGTGTCTCCTTCGGCTGGCCCTCGGGCAATCGCAGATGCACCATGTAGCGCGTGTGTGGCACAAGCTGCTGGCTCCATTTTGACGATTTCACCTTCACCAGCATCGTATCCACGCCCGTGATGATGACTGGTTCCTGCACCATGGCCGATGCCGAGGCGTGCATCTCGCCTTTGTGGGCAGAGATCGTCACTACGTCGCCTGGATGGAAGTTGTTTTGTGCGATGACCAACGAATCCTCGCCATTCGAAATCTGCGAGAACACCTCCTCGCCATTCACCGCCATCGAAACCTCTGCCCCCGTCACCGTGCTGACGTGGGTGATGCCCGTCTGATGAATACGAATCTGCTGGTTCTCGCCACCCGCCGTGATGAGCGCGTTGACCACCAGGCGAGGTGCCTCGTAGTCGGTAAATTCGCCGATCTCTTGCTCGCAGGCAACGAGGAGCAGGGCGCTCATTATAATATATATGTAGTATTTCATTGTTTTCAAAATTTATACGTATATGAGAACGATGGCAAAATCGGGATCACCGTCACCTGCTTGAGCACGCTGCGTTCCGTCATCTCATAGATGGGCGAGCCGTCAGGATTCTGCCCGATCTGCTTCGTCTCGGTCTTCAACGCGGTGTAGAGCAGATCCTGGTTCAGGTGGCAGTAGGCATTCATAAGACTGAAGTTCCAGATGCGCTCGCCATGCCGTGTGGGCTTGTGGATGTTGATGCTTAGATCCAGCTGATGTGTCGGCTCCAGGCGGTAGTTGTTGCGACTGCTGTAATAGTCGCCCTGAAACGCATCCATCGTGATGTGCGTCACGCCCGTTTCGCCCCCAATGGTCTGCTGGCTGTTGCTCTGCAATCCTGTGGTGATGATGCCCGGCTCGATGTAGAGCGACTGCTGCTTGGCTAGCGACACCATGGCACCTGAGGCAAAGTTCCATGTGGCGTTGAGGTCGATGTGCCTGGTGAGCTGGTGCTGAAGCCCGAAGTGCACCACATGGCGGCGGTCGAAGCGGTAGGGGAAGTGCCGTCCGCCGTTGATGCTGCCGTCAGGGTACCAGCGTTCTGATTTACCCAGCGTATAGTTGAGCATGCCCGTGGTTCTGCCCGCCGTCTTGGTGGCACTCAGCTCGATGCCGTAAGCCCGTCCGTGGCCGCTGGCTATCTTCGACTCCCAGCCCTTGGTGTTGCCGAAAAAGCTGGCACCATCCACATAGTCAATCACATGGCTCATCTCCTTCCAGTACGCATCGATGCCGAACTCCCATCCTGCGAGGTAGTTGCTGCTGATGCCCAGCGTCCATTGGTTGGCCGCCATCGGCTTCATCTGCCTGGTCACGGGCACCCACAGGTCGCTGGGCGATGCGATGAGCGACGATGCCAGCTTGTGCACATACTGATGCATCATCGTGTACGATGCCTTGGCACGCATGCCATAGGGCAGCACGCGGCTCAGGGAGAGCCGTGGTTCGAGCGCAGGGAACGTCTTGCCGTCGGTCGTGAAGAGTGCGGCACGCAGGCCGGCATTCAGCTGCCAGTTGGCACCCAGGTTCATGTCGTCCTCGGCATAGAGGGCCGCCTCGTGCGCCAGGATCCGGCGGTTGTTGCCATGGAACTGCTCGTCGATGCGGTCGCTGTTGGGTGTCTCCGATATGATCTTGCTCGACTGCACCTCGGGTTTGAACTCATGCCGCGTGTATTGCGTGCCGAAGCGCGTATGGTGCATCGGGTTGGGATGATAGTCGAAGTCGATGGTTGCAGAGAGGTCGTTGATGCCCGAACGGAAATCAAGGCCAAACTCCTGATGTTGTGTCATGATGCCATCGTGATAGTCGCTATAATCCGCAGCCGACATGCTGCCCATCGCAAACTGATTGTAACCCACCGTCAAATTGGCAAAAAGCTTGGGCGAGAAGATGTGATTCCAGCGCAGATGGTAGAGCGTATTGCCCCAATGCATGTCCTGTTCGGCCTTACGTCGGGACATTGACTGTTCGTATTCATCCTTGTGGTCATCGCTCATCGCCATCACATCGCGCCCCCAGTAGAAGCTCAGGTAGAGGCGATCCGTATCGCTCAGCTTGTGGTTGACTTTGGCGTTGACATCACCAAAATAGAGGTCAATGTGGTCAAGATCAATCGAGAGCGGCTCCTTGAACGCATTGATCAGCCAGTCGGCATACGTGCGGCGAGCCGAGACGATGAACGACGTGCGATCGCGCCACAAAGGCCCCTCCACCGAGAGGTGCGACGAGAGCAAGCCGATGGAGAACGTGCCGTGATACTGCTGCATGTCGCCATCCTTGGTGCGCACATCGGTCACCGACGACAGTCGCCCACCGTAGCGTGACGAGAACGAGCCGCGAAAGAAATCCACATGCTTCACGGCATCGGGCATGAAGGCCGACTCGAAGCCCATCACGTGATCCACGTTGTAGAGCATCATGCCGTCGAGCAGGAAGAGGTTCTGGTCGGTGTTGCCGCCTCGCACGCTCATGCTCACCTGTCCCGACAACCCCGGCTGCACACCCGGCTGCAGGTGCAATGCCTTGAGTACATCCGCTTCGCCCAGAATGGCTGGCGTGCGCATGATCTGCTGTATCGGGATGGTCACGGCTCCTGCTCGGCTGCTGGTCACGCCCGTCTCGGGTCGAACCGATTCCACCACCACCTCGGCGATCTTCTCGCTCATCTTCAGTTCGATGGTGATCAGGGTGTCGCGGCTTAGGCTAATAATGCGACTCTCTTTCTGGTAGCCCACATACGATGTCTCGACTAGCACGTCACCTTCGGGCAACGTAAGGCTGAAGTGTCCGTAGTCGTTGGCCGAAGTGCCCTGCATGTAGAGGGGCGCATAGATGTTGGCACCGATGAGGCTCTCGCGCGAATCCTTGTCGATCACGTAGCCGTAGAGCGTGTGTCTTGTGATCTCCTGCTGGGGCGTGCCCTCCTCTTTGGGCGCAAAGAGCAGTACGTGCGAGCGCGTGATGCGGTAGCTGATGCCCGTGCCCTGCAGCCGTTCGTCCAGGATCTCGCTCAGCGGCCGCTTGTCTTTGTCGTCAATCGTGATGGGTTGCTCCAGCTTCACCTCCTGCCCATACACGAACGTCCTGCCGCCAAGGCCACCCTTGTCAGCTTTCCGTTCCTGTGCGCTCAGGGTCATCATGAGGCACAGCGTCGTCAGTAGGGTCAAAACATATCTGCTCATGACTTACTTCCCTGCTTGATTGATGGACATGAAGGAGGTCGTAAAGGAATCATCCACGATTCTCAGCTCGATGATTCCATGCCTTGCCTGCCCCTCGTTCTTTTCTACCGTGATGTGGAGGCTCTCCTTCTGCAATTCTGCCTTGAACCAATCCGCCTCCAACAGATTCCCATTGATGTGCTTATACTCCACATCGTCCGAACCTGCAGACAGGTTTGAAAACTCCACCGGTCCCCCGGCCAGGAATTTCACGTCGAAGCTGCCGCCCGCCGCCTCCACAGCGAGTTCTTTAGTGGCGAAATCCACACCTTTAAAAATATAGGTATGCTCCTTCTTGTCGCAACCGGTCAGAAGTAGCATCACCAACGCAACGATCGTGCACCAATGAAATAGTTTTGTTGTCATAGTTCTTTGTTTTTGTGTTGTACATTCACTAAGAAGACAACATTCCGGCGGAAATTCCCTATTCCCTCAACAAAAAATTTTCAAAAAATTGTTACCTTTTTGCCGGTTTTTACTGTCCCAAGAGTATGGAGAGGGTGACGCGACTGCGCGAGATGGTTGCCATAGCGTCAGGAAGGCTGGCGCGAACTTGCGGCAAGGTTTCCCAACCTTTAGGGAGGCATGCTGCAACCGTGCGGCAAGGTTTCCCAACCCTTAGGAAGGCTTGCTGCAGCTGTGCGGCAAGGTTTCCTAACCCTTAGGAAGGCTCGCCGCAGCTGCGTGGCATGGTTCCAAACAATTAGGAGAGCATGCTGCGAGGTTGCGGCAGGCTCTCCATACTCTTGGGAAGCTTTTTTGCCCTTCTGCGGGGGTGTTTATTCCTTTTTGGCCAGCTTTTCGGCTATTTCGGCTTGCTGCTGCTCATGGCTCTTGCCAGGCACCGGACGGGTGTAGAAGCGGTTGAGCTTGGAGCCGGTCACGCGGTTGAGCACCTTGACGCCCTTGCCGAACTTCTGGGCAGCCGCCTTGCGTGCCTCGTAGTCGGCATATTGGCGTTCGAGATAGTTGTCGGCCATGGCTTACAGGCTGTTATACGATACTGAGAAGGTGTCGCCCTGGGTGATGTCGCCCGTGCGTACACCCTTGCGGAGCCAGCTGGAACGCTGTGCCGAGGTGCCGTGGTTGAACGACTCAGGCACCGAGTAGCCGCGTGCCTTCTTCTGCAGATAGTCGTCGCCGATCTTCTGTGCCGCGTTGAGGCCCTCGTCGATGTCGCCCTCCTCGATGGAATGGAACATCTTGTTGTCGTGATAAGCCCAGACGCCGGCGTAGAAGTCGGCTTGCAGCTCCAGGCGCACGCTGATCTGGTTGCTCTCCTTCGAACCCTGTCCGTATTGTGCCATGAGCTTATGTGCCTGGTCGAGGGTGCCGAGCAGGTACTGCACATGGTGTCCGACCTCGTGGGCAATGACGTAGGCGTAGGCAAAGTCGCCGTCGGCACCGATCTGCTTCTTCATGCTCATGAAGAAGGAGAGGTCGAGGTAAACGGTCTGGTCGGCCGAGCAGTAGAAAGGACCTGTGCTCGATGTGGCATTGCCGCAGCCGGAACGCACGGCATCGGTGAAGATCACGAGCTTGGGAGCCTTGTAGGTCTTGCCGATCTTCTGGAATTCCGAGCTCCAGACGTCCTCAGTGCCGGCCAGGATCTTTGAGGCGAAGTCGAAGAGTTCCTGCTCCTGTGCCGAAGCCACGTACTCGGTTTGCTGGCCATCGGAAGGGCTCATGCCGCCAGTGTCCATGCCATCGAACAAACCGCCAAGAATGCTGCCGCCACCGCCGGAAATGACGAAATAAACAATTACCAGGGCTATGGCGATGCCCAGACAGCCGCAGCCGCCCTTCTTGCCGCCGCTATTGCCGCCCTTGTTGGCAAAGAGTAGCTGCAGGAGCAATGCCAGCAAGCCGCCGCCTCCGCCACCGCTGGCTCGGCCACCACTGCTGCCAAAGATGTTGCCTAATCCGCCACCCAGGCTTGAGCCACCTGCGCCCTGGCCACGACGATCTTCTACGTTTCTGCTTGTTCGACGTCCTTCGAGATTCATAACTGCAATGTATAATTTAAAATGTATAACGTATAATTATGGGGCAAAGATAGTGTTTTTTGGGCTTCGATAGGCAATTTTAAGGACAAAATATACTATTTTATTGAAAAAAAGACAAAAATGTGCGGATATGTCGAATTTTAGCACTATTTTTGCAGTGGTAAAATAATGGATGACATCTCCCGGACGACAATGTTGTCAATCCCTTGTTATCTCGCAAAATTGCTTTATCTTTGCACCACAAAAACAAAACAACATAACAACAAAAGAACAAAAACAACAACGATTATGGATAACTACGTAAAAGACTACACGGCCACCTACCAGACAGGCAGTGTGGCAGGGACACTTACTTCAGTGTACAAGAACATGTTCGGCTGGATGGCAGCAGCCCTCTGCCTCTCGGCCCTCTCGGCATACGTGATCATCGACCGCATCTATGCCTCTGAGGCGTTTGCCAATGCCTACTTCAGCTCGCCTACCATGTGGATTCTGGCCATTGCCTCGTTTGCCATGGTACTCATCCTGGGCGGCGCATTGCACAAGATGTCGATGACCACGGCATCGCTGATCTTCGCCCTCTATTCGGTGCTGATGGGCGCATGGATCGCTCCGGTGCTGCTGGTTTATACCGCCGAATCGGTGACACAGGTGTTCCTCATCACCGCAGGCACCTTTGCCGGCATGGCGGTGTACGGACACATCACCAGCCGTGACCTCAGCAAGATGGGATCGATCCTGATCATGGCGCTGTGGGGCGTGATTCTGGCTTCGCTGGTCAATATGTTCATGCACAGCTCGGGTTTGAGCTACATCATCTCGTATGTGGCTGTGGCCATCTTCTGCGGCTTGACGATGTACGATGTGCAGAAGTTCAAGGAGATGATCTACGGCTATGGCGGCGAGGCAGATGACAACATCCGCAAGATTGCCCTCATCGGTGCGCTCAACCTCTACATGGACTTCCTCAACCTGTTCCTGTATCTGCTGCGCATTCTGGGCAGCCGCAGGGATTGATACTCATACTACTATGGTACGCAAGCTCTTCACCCTACTGCTCTCACTTTTCACCCTCACCGCCTCGGCCGTAACACTCGACCCTGCGCTGAAACCCGACATCGTGCTGCCCCTTTGGCCAAACGGTGCGCCAACCGATAATGGCGTGACGGGCGAGGAGGTGGATTATGGCGATCATGTGTCGAACGTGACCAATCCCGAGCTGTGGGTGTGGCTGCCCGAACGTTGTGCCGGTGCTGCCGTCATGGCCATCCCTGGCGGTGCATATCAGGATGTCTGGTACATGCACGAAGGTGTGAAGTGGGCCGATTGGTACAACGAGCAGGGCATCGTCTTTGCCATGCTCAAGTATCGCTTGCCTCGTGAGCATAAGGAGGTGCCGCTCGACGATGCCCAGCAGGCCATGCACCTGCTGCGCGAACATGCAGCAGAGTGGGGCGGCTACCAGAAGGTGGGCGTACAGGGTTGCTCGGCTGGCGGACACCTGGCAGCCACTGTGGCTACCAAATACACCAATGCGGAGAACCGTCCCGACTTCCAGATCCTCTTCTATCCCGTCATCACGATGGATCCGGACTTCACCCACGATGGCACGCACGACAACCTGTTGGGCAAGAAGCCATCGAAAAAGCTGGAGGAGCTCTATAGCAACGAGAAGCAGGTGACCGCCGACACTCCACCCGCCTGCATCATCTCGGCTGGCGATGACAACGTGGTGCCTATCCGCAACAGCATGGAATACTACAATGCCCTGCAGCAGCACGGCGTACTGGCCACCATGCACATCTACCCTACCGGCGGCCATGGCTGGGCTTGGAAGGATAGTTTTCCCTTCAAGCAGCAGTATTGCGCGGAGATCAAGCAGTGGCTACGCCTGTATGTGTTGCCACAACGGCGCGTGCTCTTCATCGGCGACAGCATCACCGATGGCGGCTGGGGCAACTCGGGAGGCGACATGCGTCCATCAACCGAACGCAGCGAGTGGGACAAGAACCACATCTACGGCCACAGCTACATGATGCTTTGCGCCAGCCACTACCAGAGCGAGCGTCCGGTGGATGACATGAAGTTCTGGAACCGTGGCATCAGCGGCAACACCCTGCAGCAGCTCGGCGACCGCTGGCAGCAGGATTGCCTCGACCTCCAGCCGAATGTGGTGAGCATCCTCGTGGGCACCAACGACGTGCATTATTTCCTCGACGAAAAGGCTAAGGTCGTGGCCGATGGCAAGTCGGCTCCCGACTTCGACCTCAAGGCATGGGAGGCACGTTACCACACCCTGCTCCAACAAACCACCGAGGCATTGCCTGGCGTACAACTCGTGCTCTGCACCCCCTTTGTGGCCAAAGCCGGCTGGGTAGGCGATGCCGACAACTACTATGAGCGCGAATGGCTCGTCAAGCAGTTGGCCGCCTCCGTGCGCCGCCTGGCCGATGAATACAAGGCCGTGCTTGTTCCCTTTGATGACCTCTTCACCACACTCCGTCTCGACTGCCCCACCAACGACAATTCCTATTGGATATGGGACGGCATCCACCCCACCCCGGCAGGACATGCCAAGATGGCGGAGCTGTGGATGGAGCGAGTGTCTCTTTAATAAATATCCTTTAAAAACATGCATAAATCCGGATTCGTAAACATAGTCGGCAACCCGAACGTCGGCAAATCAACCCTGATGAACTCGCTGGTTGGCGAGCGCATCAGCATCATCACCAACAAGGCACAAACCACACGCCATCGCATCATGGGCATCGTCAATACCCCTGACATGCAGATCGTTTACAGCGATACTCCGGGCGTGCTGAAGCCGGTATCGAAGCTGCATGAGTCGATGCTGGCCTTCTCGACCAGCGCCCTGCAGGATGCCGACGTGCTGCTCTACCTCACCGACACCGTCGAGACGCCCGACAAGAACGAACTCTTCCTCCAGAAGGTGCAGCGCATGGCCGAGGACAAGGGCCCGATGGCACCCAAGGTGATCGTGATCATCAACAAGATGGACCTCGTGGATCAAGCCACCCTCGTGCAGAAAGTCGATGAATGGCACCAGCGTCTGCCCGAAGCCGAGATCATCCCCATCTCGGCGCTGCATGGCTTCGGCACCGACATCCTGCTCTCCAAGATCAAGGAGCTGCTGCCCGAATGTCCTCCCTACTTCGACAAGGATCAGCTCACCGACAAGCCTGCCCGCTTCTTCGTCACCGAAATCATTCGCGAAAAGATACTGCAGCTCTATGACAAGGAGATTCCCTATTCGTGTGAGGTAGTGGTAGAGAGTTTCAAGGAGGGCGACAAGCTCATCGACATCTCGGCCCTCATCTACTGCGAGCGCGACAGCCAGAAGGGCATCCTCATTGGCCGTCAGGGCGCCATGCTCCGCAAGCTCGGTACCCTGGCACGCAAGGACATCGAAGCCTTCTTCGGCAAGCAGGTCATGCTCAAGACATTTATCAAGGTCGAGAAGGATTGGCGCAACAATATGCGCGACCTCACACAGTTTGGATATAATCTGGAATAATATGCGAATCATCGGCCTCGGCGAAACCGTCTATGACATCATCTTCCGCCACGACCAGCCAGAAAGGGCTGTGCCGGGCGGTTCGGCGTTCAATGCCATCATCTCGTTGGGTCGCGTCCTGAAGCACAAGGGGGCGACTGACGATGCAGCTGTCGATGCCACCGTCACCATGATTACCGAGACAGGCGACGACCACATCGGTCGCCTTACGCTCGACTTCATGGCGCAGAATGGCGTCGATACCAGCCTTGTCACCGTCAATCCAGGCACCAAGAGCCACATCTCGCTCGCTTTCCTCGACGATGACAACAATGCGCAATATACATTTTATAAAGATCACGCGAGCGCAAAGATTGACGCTTCGAAACTTTCAAACCTTTCGAACCCCTCAAACTTCTCAAACACCTCGAACCCTTCAAACTCTTTGAGCTCAGGAGACATCCTCCTCTACGGCTCCTTCTTCGCCATCAACCCCGTGATCCGCGACTATACCCGCCAGATCATCACTGCTGCCCACGATGCTGGTGCCGTGCTCTACTACGACATCAACTTCCGTCGCAGCCACATTGCCGACATCCCTTTTGTGCTCGACAATCTGGAGGAGAACATGCGCCTTAGCTCCATCGTGCGCGGTTCGGCCGAAGACTTCGGCTACCTGTATGGCACCGAGAATCCGCTTGAAGTCTATGAGCAACACATCCGCCCCCATTGCCCCGTCTTCATCTGCACCGACGGCCCCCGTGCCACCTGGCTCTTTGCGCCCAATGCTGCCAATCCTGGCACATACATGCAGGTGCGCATCCCCACCGAGGCGCAGCCCAACGTCGTCTCGACCATCGGCGCTGGCGACAACTTCAACGCCGGCTTCGTCTATGCCTTGATGCGCGATGGCATCCGTGCCAACAATCTCGCCACCCTCACCGCGCCCCAATGGATGCGGCTCATCGAGAGCGGACAACGGTTCGCGGCGCATGTGTGCCAGCGGATTGAGAATTATGTTGACATCAATTTCCTTTGATCATTTCCCCATCGAAGCATCGAAATATCGAGCCATCGAAGCATCGACAAATCGACTCTCCGAATAATCTTTCACCAAACAATCTAATATGAAATCCCTTTTCTTAACCACCGCTCTTCTCGGCCTCCTCGCCACTCAGGCATCGGCCGAAGTGAAGAAACTCAACGTTCCCGGCTCGAAAGGCAACCTTTCGGCCATTCTGCAAACCCCTGAGATCCAGCCCAACCAGCGCGTGCCCATGGTGATCCTCTGCCACGGCTTCGGCGCCACCAAGGACGAGCATCAGGGCATGATGAAGGAGCTGGCCGACACCCTCGAAGTACAGGGCGTGGCCACCATCCGCTTCGACTTCAACGGCCACGGCGAGAGCGAGGGCAAGTTCCCCGAGATGACCGTGAGGAACGAGATTGAGGACGCCAAGTGCATCTACAACTACGTACGCCAGCTGCCCTACGTCAGCACCATCTCGATGGTGGGACACTCGCAGGGCGGCGTGGTGACCAGCATGACCGCCGGTGAGCTGGGCGCCGACAAGATAGAGCGCGCCGTGCTGCTGGCTCCTGCCGCCGTGTTGCGCGAGGACGCCCTGCGCGGCTCGACCTTCGGCAAACAGTACGACCCCGTGAACCCACCCGCCGAGATTGAGCTCTTCGGCCCTGTGAAGCTGGGTGGCGAATACGTGCGCACGGCCCGCGACCTGCCCATCTACGAGACGGCCAGCCAATACACCGGCCCCCTCTGCATCGTGCACGGCACGGACGACCGCGTGGCGCCCTACTCATTCGGCGTATGCTTCGACCGCGAGTGCCCCAACAGCGAGCTGCACCTGCTCGAGCTGGACGACCACGGCTTCTCGCACCACTTCCAGCAGATGAAGGAGATCGTCGTCCGCTTCCTAACCAGGCAGGATGCTGCGGTGGGCGAACGCTCGGCTTTGAACATCCGCTCGGGCAAGTACCCACGTCTGCTGGAGGACAACCGTGCGGTATTCCAGCTGCATGCCCCCACGGCGCATCGCGTACAAGCCGACATCGACAGCCACCAGTACGACATGACGCGCGACGCCCTGGGCAACTGGACGTGCGTGAGCCAGCCACTATCGGAGGGCTTCCACTACTACTTCCTGCTGGTGGATGGCGTGCGTGTGGCCGACCCGGGCGCTGAGACCTTCTACGGCTGCGGCACGATGGCCAGCGGCATCGAGGTGCCTTATCCCGATGGTGGCGAGCGTTTCGCCATGAAGGACGTGCCTCACGGCTCGCTCGTGCAGAAGCGTTACTACAGCACCACCGCCCAGGCTTGGCGTCGCATGTTCGTCTATACCCCTGCCGGCTACGAGAAGGGCAACCAGAAGTACCCTGTGCTCTATCTGATGCACGGCGGCGGCGAAGATGAACGCGGCTGGGGCACCCAGGGCCTCACCGACATCATCATGGACAATCTCCTCGCTGAGGGCAAGGCCAAGCCATTCATCATCGCCATGCTCGATGGCAACACCCCCGACTTCGAGGCAGAGCTCCTCAACGACTGCAAGCCATTCGTGGAGCAGAACTTCCGCGTCAAGACCGGTGCCGCCAACACCGCACTCGCCGGCCTCTCGATGGGCGGCATCCAGACGCTCAACGCCATGGTCAGCCATCCTGAACTCTTCGGCTACCTCGGCGTCTTCAGCTCTGGCTGGTGGGCCAACGGTGCCAATGGTGCTATGAATCCTCAGACACAGCAGATCTACGAGCAGATGGCCCAGAACCCTGCCCCTTACCGCAACTTCAAGGAGCTCTACATCACCATGGGCGGCCCTGAGGACATCGCCTACCAGAACTGCCAGGTGATGATGAAGAAGTTCGACGAGATGGACATCAAGTACACCTACTTCGAGACCCCTGGCGGCCACACCTGGCCCGTATGGCGCGAGAGCATCTACCGCTTCGCCCAGCTGCTGTTCGCCAAGTAAAATCTTGATTTTCTGTTTATCCGCCTTGCCAAAAAGGCGGATAAATAGTTTATAATCATCCCCTCCTTACCGTTATTCCTGCGAAAAATTTGATTTTTCGCTTTAAACTCCCTATCTTTGCCCCCGTCAAATTACCGCAATCCGTAATTTGTGATCTGTAATCAAGCGTAGCTTTCGGATACCTTACCCATCGTCCCCGGAGCTGACAGCCATGGCCGTGATGGTCAATGCAGGCGTCGGAAACCCCTCGGACAGAAACAAGGCTGAAAGCAACAGATTAACATATTAACAAAATAACAAAACAACAGACAATGGGAAACTTAGTAGCTATTGTGGGTCGTCCTAACGTAGGTAAATCGACCCTCTTCAACCGCCTTACGGAGACCCGTACGGCCATCGTCAGCGAAACAGCTGGCACCACACGCGACCGCCAGTATGGTCATGTCGTCTGGGGTGGACGCGAATTCTCACTCGTCGATACTGGCGGCTGGGTAGTCAATTCCGAAGACATCTTTGAGGACGAAATCAACAAGCAGGTGGAGATCGCCATCGAGGAGGCCGACGTCATCCTATTCCTCGTCGATATCATGAACGGCGTCACCGACCTCGACGACCAGGTGGCACGCATCCTGCGCAAGTCGGGCAAGAGCGTCATGGTCGTTGCCAACAAGGCCGACAACTACGACCAGCACGTCTATGCCGCCGAGTTCTACTCGCTCGGCCTCGGCGACCCCTACATCATCTCATCTGCCAACGGTTCGGGCACGGGCGACCTGCTCGACGAGATCTGCTCGCGCTTCACCAAGGACGACAGCGACGACCTGGAGGACCTGCCCAAGTTCGCCATCGTGGGCCGTCCAAATGCAGGCAAGTCTTCATTGCTCAACGCCTTCATGGGCGAGGAGCGCCACATCGTCACCGACATCGCAGGCACCACGCGCGACTCCATCTACACCAAGTACGACAAGTTCGGCTTCAACTTCTATCTGGTCGATACCGCCGGCATCCGCCGCAAGAACAAGGTCTCGGAGGACATCGAGTACTACTCCGTGCTCCGCTCCATCCGCGCCATCGAGAACGCCGACGTCTGCATCCTCATGATCGACGCTACCCGTGGCATCGAGGCACAGGACATGAACATCTTCTCACTCATCGAGAAGAATCGCAAGGGCCTCGTCGTCTGCGTCAACAAGTGGGACATCATGGCCGACAAGTCGAAGGAGTCGATCAAGTGCATGGAGGATGCTATCCGCTCACGCTTCGCACCATTCACCGACTTCCCTATCATCTTCGCATCGGCTGTCACCAAGCAGCGCATCTACAAGGTCATCGAGACTGCCGTGAAGGTATATGAGAACCGCAAGAAGGTGATCAAGACCTCCGAGCTCAACGAGTACATGCTCGAAGTGATCGGTGCCTATCCACCACCAAATAACAAGGGTAAGTTCGTCAAGATCAAGTACGTGACCCAGCTCAAGGCCACCACCACGACCACCGACGAGAAGAACCCCGAGACCATTGTTTCGGCTCCTCATGTTCCTTCGTTTAGTTTCTTCGCCAATCTTCCGCAATATGTAAAAGAACCATATCGCCGCTATCTTGAGAACAAGATCCGCGAGAAGTGGG
The DNA here is from genome assembly GCA_045628525.1 of Bacteroidales bacterium. Taxonomy (GTDB): domain Bacteria; phylum Bacteroidota; class Bacteroidia; order Bacteroidales; family UBA3663; genus Liminaster. The sequence goes on along the minus strand of JAZQPJ010000073.1, from coordinate 71,639 downwards.
ACTTCTCAGGTACGCCGATTAATATCTTCATGCGCGAAAAATGATTTGACCCTCTTTTTGAAGTACCAAGTTTTTACAAACTAAAGGTTTTCAATAAGTTACATATTTACAACAAAGGCCAGAAAAGAAACTCAACCCTTCTTTCCTGGCCTTTGTTTAGCTCTTGTCTTACTCTTTTTTGTTGTTCGTTTGTTACTCGAAGTGTAAAGTAACGTTAAAACAACAAAAAATGAGCGAGTAACAAAACATAAAAGTATCGCTTCTCAAAATATTGATTTTCAGTCGCAAACTCCATAGAGAGGTCATGCCTATGAAAGTATCGTTAACATATCATTAACAATTCGCACCCGATACACGCGCTTATCGTTTATTTTATTGTTACGCTAAAAACACTGAAAACTGGGCAAATTAGTCTTAAATCATAGACAAGTAACAACTTTTCTTGTATATTTGCATGAGTAACAAACATGAAAATATTGATTTATGACAAATAACCAACAACGTAAAGTTAAAGAGCAGGTAAGACTGCGTTTTAGAAAACTGGCCGACGGGAGCCAGAGTATTTACTTAGACATCTATAAGGATGGAGTAAGAAGTTATGAGTTTCTAAACTTGTACCTTATTCCAGAGGTGTCTAAGACAGATAAGAACAAGAATGACGAGACATTGTTAGCTGCCAATGCTATTAAGTCTCAACGTATCATTGACATCTCCAATAACTCAGCAGGACTTGTACTAAGAACATCTAAGAGTAAGATTACTCTGCATGACTACATGGAGATCTTTCTTGCCAAGAAAGTCAGTGAACAGAAAAGTGAAGCTCGCATTACTTTCATCAAGTGTGCAATGGTCATGCTGGATCACTACATTGAAGAGAACTCTCTTAAGGGCATCAGGATAGGCAATGTTGACTTGGCTTTCTGTGAAGGATTTGAGGACTATTTGAGAACAGCAAGAGACACACGTTTTAAGTTGCCAACACCAAAGGAAAGGAAAATGGGTGTTGAACCAAAGACAATCTCTCAGGGAACTGCCTACAGTTACTTTGCTGTATTGAACATTGCTTTGTCTTGGGCTGTGAAACATGATTATTTGAAGGCCAATCCGATTGATAAGATGGACATTACTTTGAAACAGTGTACAGAGCAAAGACCATTCCTCTCGATTGATGAAGTAAAAGCACTTGTCGAGGTACCATGCAAGAATGAAGAAACCAAACGAGCCTTCCTCTTTAGTTGCTTCTCAGGCTTTCGTATCAGCGATATTATGGCAATGACTTGGGGAGACTTAAAGAAGGATGGAGAGGTCCTTACAGCTAGTATTGTGATGAAGAAAACAAAAAAGCTTATCAACCAACCTATTGACAAGCCCGCTATGAGATGGCTTCCTGAGCGCGGCGATGCACTTGACACTGACAAAGTGTTTCACTTGTGTCAGAAGTCTGCCCTGGAACTTCATATTCATGATTGGACAAAGAAAGCTAATATCGATAAGCATGTCACATTCCACACAGCGAGACACACTTATGCCACGATGTTAATTACACAAGGGGCAGACCTCTATGTCGTATCAGAGTTGCTTGGACACTCAGACACAAGAATGACACAGATATATGCCAAGGTACTTGACTCTAAGAAGAAACAGGCGGCCAGTCTTCTCAATGATGTCTTAGATGATGTAAACTAAACAGAATAAGTCTCTGGTAAGTGTTATAGGGAGCTTACCAGAGACTTTTTACATTTATTGGCTATGTGTGCCAATGCATCATTTTCAACTTCCATCAGAGTTTTAACTTTGCCTTGCCGCATCCACTCATCAAGTTCAGACTTGTCGAAATAACAGATTTTCCCCTGAGGCTGATAATAAGGAATTTTGCGGTTTGATTTGAGTTTCGTTAAGTGGGTGCTTGATATACCTAAGTAAAATGCTGCTTCTTCATGTGTGAGTATGTTCTTTGACCCGATAAGAGTGAACATTTTGATCTGGTCAAGTCTTTCAAGTAGTTCTTCCATCATATCGTATTGCTATTATAGGTTTTAATTATAAGGGGTGATTATCTATCTAAGCTCGACGTGCCATCCCCTTTTATCAATCAATCGTTTTCAATTGTTATATAGGGTTGTTGAAAAAAAGTCTATATGATGGCTTTGATATGGGTTGCAAAAACTATAAAAGAGAGAGATGAGACATAACTCAGACTATGTCTCTCCGTACTCAAATCAAACCAAAATTAGAAAAAAATAGCCATCTCGCGTAAAATTTACCCCGAAAAATTTGGAAGTTATAAAAATAGTCTTTATCTTTGCGGCGTAAAATTTACCCAAGAATAATTATGGAAGACAAAAACTACTGCTACAAGTACCCACACCCTTCAGTCACGACAGACTGTGTCATCTTCGGATTCGACGGCACTCAGCTGCAAGTGTTGCTCATTGAGCGAGGCATTGAACCCTACAAAGGTAAGTGGGCTTTCCCCGGTGGATTCCTGAATATGGATGAATCGGCTGAGGAAGGAGCATTGAGAGAACTTCAGGAGGAAACCGGATTGACTGGAGCATACATTGAACAGTTCCACACCTTTACTGAGCCGAACCGAGATCCTCGCGAGCGTGTTATTACTATAGCATATTATGCACTCGTACGCATACAGGAAGTAAAAGGCGGTGATGATGCAGCCCGTGCTAAGTGGTTCGCTTTGGACGAAGTACCACAACTTGCTTTCGACCATGATATGATTCTGCGCACAGCTTTGGCTCGTCTGCGTGAACGTATCCACTTCCAGCCTATCGGTTTTGAGCTTTTGCCAGAGAAGTTTACAATGAAAGAGCTGCAGTCACTCTATGAAGCTATCTTGCAAGTCAAGTTTGAGCGTAGGAATTTTGCCAAAAAGATGCTTCACTATGACCTGGTGAACCAGCTTGAAGAGACCACCTGGCCAACGGCAAAGCGCGAGGCATACCTGTTCAGTTTCAACAAAGAGAATTACGAAGAGTTCAAGAAGAAGGGATTTCAGTTAGAATTTTAATTGAATCTTCTCTATATCATAATGCTAAAGAAGATAGAGTATAATCAATTTGTATAATCAAGCAACAATGAACATAAGAGATTTTGTATCTAATTTTCGTACATACCCAGTACTATTCGTTGGTACAGGTATGTCCTTGCGTTATTTTACTCAGTCATATTCATGGCCAAATTTACTCCGTAAGGTTATTGTGGATTTAACAGGCGATGATGAAATGTATTTAAATATTGACTCTCGCTATAATAGTGAATGTCCTAAAGTTGCAGAAGAAATTGAGCGACTATTTAATACCAGTTTAGAGAATGATCGTCATGGAAAGTTTGAAAGAATAAATGATTTATTTTTCGAGAACAAAAGGAATGGAATTGATGTTAGCAGATTTAAGCTCTATCTGGCAGAAATACTAAGGGGAGAATCGATTAGACCAGAAATGGAAGATGAAATAAAGGCGCTGACAAAGATTAGAAAGAATATAAGTTCAATTATAACCACAAATTATGACAATCTTATTGAAAAGATATTCAACTTTAGTCCTCTTGTAGGTAATGACATTCTTCTCAGCAATCCATATGGGTCTGTTTACAAAATCCATGGAAGTTTGGAGAAGCCAGAGTCTCTAATCATTACAAATAAAGACTACAAAGCTTTTAACTCAAAATATGAGTTGATTCGGGCACAACTTCTATCTTTATTTGTTCACAACCCAATTATTTTTATGGGTTATAGTTTGCAGGATGAGAATATCATTAAAATACTAAAAACAATCTTTGCTTATGTAGATGTAAACTCGGACATTGCAGAAAAAGTTCGAAATAATTTTCTAGTTGTGGAGTGGCAAAAGGATTCTACAAATGAAGAGGTTATAGAATATGATGTTGTCATTGATGGTATGAACATCAAAGTTAACAAAATTAAGACAGACAACTTTTTGGCAATCTATGATGCCCTTTCAGAACTAAATCTGCCAATTTCTGCAATGGATATTCGTAAAGTACAAAACATAGTTGGCGAGATTTACAAGGGTACACAAGGTATAAAAGTCAATATAACCGAAGACCTCGATGCTCTCAACAATGGTGACAAGGTCTTAGTTTTGGGCTCAAAAAAGACAATTCAATATCAGTTTCAAACAGCAAAACAACTAATTTCATCTTATTTTGATGTTATAGAAGAAGCTAATATCCAGCGCATTCTATTAATTGACAAGTATCAAATTAATAGTAGCCAGTTTTTTCCAATATATGGTTTTTCTAGTCTTACAGACAAGATAAGCAACGCTCGTACGTTGAAATATAACCAATGCAGCAAAATCAGATCCTTACGATCAAAACTAATTAGTAATCCTCGAATACAGAACAAGCATACGACTATTTCGGATATAATAAATGATGCCACAATTCCTGCTTCGTATAAGGACAACGCTATCATTTATGCGGTTATGATCGGTAAAAGTCTTCCGATAGAGGAATTAGAGACTTATTTGAAAAATTCGTCAATATCAGCTACTACCGGATACAATAAACTGCTTGTTGTATATGACTATTTAAAATATAGTAATAAAAAACCAAAGGGTTAGTAACGAAGTTTTAAGAGAATTGCTGAACTTAAGCACTTGCTCGCATTAAATATAGTATAGCAGTAATAGAATATTAACGATTAACCCCAGAGATTATGTTAGGTGCAATTATTGGAGACATTGTAGGAAGCAGATGGGAGTTCAATTCCACTAACGACTATAATTTTGAGTTGTTTTCAGACCAGAACAAGTTTACTGACGATACCATCTGTACCGTGGCTATCGCTGATGCCATATTGAAGGGACGTGACTATGGTGAATCCCTACATGACTGGTGTAGGAGATACATGCAGCCCAAAGGCGGTTATGGTGCAAGATTCCGTGCATGGGTAGAGAGTGATAGCCCTAAGCCCTATGGAAGTTTTGGCAACGGAAGCGCTATGCGTGTAAGTCCAGTGGGCATGTGGTTTACTGAGACAGATGACCTGATGAAGCAGGCCGAGTTATCTGCTGCATGTACGCACAATCATCCTCAGGGTATCAATGGAGCCAAGGCTGTTACTTGGGCTATCCATTGTGCCATTGAGTCAGGAGATGGACTCGTGACACCAGAGAAACTAAAGGAAGAGATTCTTGATATTGTTATCTGCACAAGTAATGACCACGGCTTCGCCAGCTGTGTTGACTTAGATGATTATAAGAACCGATTTGATGAGACTTGTCAGGGGACTATCCCTCCAGCTCTTGAAATCATTTATCAGAGTGACAGTTTTGAGGATGCCATCCGTCGTGCCGTAAGCCTTGGTGCTGATGCAGATACACTTGGTGCCATTGTCGGAAGCATTGCTGAGCATCTTTGGGGTATTCCTGAATGGATGAAACAGAAGGCAATGTCTTATCTTACAGACGAGATGCGTGAGGTCGTGACGGAGTTTTATAAGAAAGTCGAAGAGCGTGAGGATTACCGTCCCAAAGACAAGGAACAGCAGAAACGAGAGATGATGATGTTCTGGAAACTGGGATATGGTCATCTTGGAAAATACCTGAATGGAGAGAATCCAACTCCGGACAAAACAAAGAAAGCGACAAAGGAGAGTTGGGAAATCAAGCCAATGCCTTCTGAAGACATCTCTGTCATGGCTATGGAATTCTCGCTTACCAACGAAGACATGGCCGTATTACGTCAGGGACACATACCTGAGGCACAGGAAGACCATTGGTTCATGTATTGTGATGAGGAGTATATCCGCTATTATCGCAGTTGGACAGGTATGTGTGCTTTCGAGGCGCATTATCGTTATACAGAGGGAAAATACATTATTGACCGACTAACCGTCAATCACCAACTGTGTGAATTCGGATGTAATGGAGATATACCAGCCAAGTGTCTCTTCCTATACCTGCTTTATTGTGAGCGTATGGGTCCGGACTCTCGTGCATGGAAGAGCTATACAGAAGCCTGGAGAGACAGAGAGATTCAGACCCTTCAGGAGCATGAGAAAAAGGAAAAGAAAGACAAAGAACTTATGGAAACCATCAATAAGTATGACCGCATTTTACGCAACGAGTTACATTCAAGCGTTGATACTCGCGTTCCTCAAAGAATGACGCCAAGTAAGATTGATAGTCTGGCCAAGAACGAAGTTTTTGTCTTCGGCAGTAACAAGTACGGCCATCACTCAGGAGGAGCTGCCAAAGCCGCACACAAGAAGTTCGGAGCCGTATGGGGTGAAGGTGATGGCCATCATGGCCAGAGCTATGCTATCAGTACCATGGAAGGACTTCTCAAGACAGCCAAAAACGTCAATCGCTTTATCAACTATGCAAAGGAGCATCAGGAACTGACTTTCCTTGTAACTCCTATCGGATGTGGCATAGCAGGATATAATCCTTTGCAGATAGCACCGCTGTTTGCCAAGGCCATAGCTTTGCCCAACGTCCATTTGCCAAGAATCTTCTGGGAATACTTTTGGCAGGTGAACGAAATAACTCCATACCGTTTCTGTCCAGATGACGCATGGAAGGTCTGGTGCAAATAAAGATAATATACAAAATATGGATATGTTACATGTAATCAAGAAACCTAATAAATGTCCTCGTTGTGCAGGGAATGTATATAAAATTCTGTATGGAATGCCTGCATGTCCAGAGGAAGAATATTATAAGAGGTATGGCGAGCACGTGATTTACGGCGGCTGTATCATGAGAGAGGATAATCCAGAATATGCTTGTTGCGATTGTGGATTACAGTTCAAGGATTTATCTTTCCCTAGTAATGCCAATGCAATAGCAAAAGAGGCTCTTATCAAAGAAGATCTAGAGAGTCCATATAAGGGTGTAAGATTCTGCTGTATCTATCGTAAGCAAATGGTATTTGAGCCGGTTTATAAACCTTGGATTAATTATGATGGATTTGTATGGATATTTGTCAATCAACTCGGGAAAGCTAAGGTTTATTGTGGCATTGCCGCATTAGATCTAAATCCCAAGATTTACAAAACCATCCACCAATTTGACGAACATGATGAGAAGTTTTATCGTATAGCAGCTTGGCGCTTGATAAAAGAAGAGGGAGAAGATTGCTATTACGAGAATGTCCGAAAATGTGGATTCTACAAAGGTAAAAGAGTTTTTCGACCGATTCTAAAAGAAGAATATAAATCTTGTCCGATGGGATTACCCCTTGTAATCTTAGTAGATCGAAAGGGTCATGCAGAATATGTTAGGGACGAGTTGTCATTCTGCATTTATGAAGAACTGAGAAAAAACAAAAAATCTAAATAATTAGCAATATGGATTATATGCAGTATTTTAAGATTGATGGGAACAAGATTCCTGTTAATTGGCAGCCTTTTGTACTCTCCTATTCTACAGATCCTGAGGAATACGGAATGGACAAAGAATATGTAAGAGAGGTTCTTGAATTGGAAGCTAATTGCCCCAAGTTTCTTGAAGATCAAGATGCAGAGACGCTGAACAATATCGGCATTATCTTTGAGAGTGGTATCGGATGTGAGAAGGATATAAAGAAAGCCGTTCATTGGTATCAACTGGCAGTCGAGAAAGGAGATTGCCTTGCCATGTCGAACTTGGCAGACATTCTCAGAAAGGGTACCAGTGGATACAAGACCAATCTCCCACGTGCTTTTGAATTATACAAGGCTTGTGGCTTACCATACGGACATTATCGTGTCGGTGAGTTCTATGAAAAAGGTTGGGGTGTCGAAAAAGACCAGGCTTCTGCCAAGACCTATTATAAGTTAGCCTATCAGGAAGCCCACCCTCTTGCGCACAGGAAACTGGAAGAATGGAACTTTCTTGAAGATTAATTATCCGTTCCCGTTTTTGCAATACTTGGGTCATATAGAGCATCATTAGAGAGAGTGTCGAGACATAGTCTAAGTTATGTCTCGACACTCTCAATCGCTTATGGCTTACATTACTGTTTTTGCATCTCTGCTTTGGTTCTTCGTTTCTTCATTTGTATCATGTCTCTAAGGTCGAATTTCTCAATGTAATACTTTACCAGGCTCGAAGCCACATAGTTTTCAGTACCACAGTCTCGTTCGTGCTTGTTTATTTGTTCCGTGAGCTGCTTTATTGTTGGTTTGCTTGCCAATGTACTCAGGAAGGTCAAAAGCTCGTCACGGGAGAATCTTTCAGTCTCATGATAGATGAATCTCTCTTGTAGTATATGACTGTTGTTGTTCATATCGAATATCTCATATTTTTTCTGTTTGATGCGGTCAAAGATGACGTTCCTGATATTGATAGCTTTCTATACACCTAACGGGTCATATGAAAAGCCTCCAGGATAGTTGTAAGTACAAGAGCAGTTTACATTGAGTGAAGTCTTTAGTATGTAGAGAAGGATTATCGTAGGTAGTTCTTTCTCTGTCAGTGTCTCAAATTCTTCCCAGTTGGCCATTATCTGATAGATAACTGCACTGATGATGTGATTCGCTGTTTGAGGGTCACTCGCATTGAGTCTCTGTCCAGGCTTTGTCAGATAGACATACTCGTACCGGATCCCGCAATAGGAGTATTTCATTGGCAATAGTGGAGAAATCTCTTTTCTGATGAAGTTCTTAAGTTCTCCGTCAACCTGCAATAAACAGATGTCCTTGATCTCATTCTTAGTTAGTTTCTTGGCTGTCTGACCATCTTCTTCATAGAGTTGATGGAACCGCTCTATATAAAGATCATTTGTGTGTTTGAACAGTTCTTCCAACTGTGTCTTTGTTTTTTCTGCGATAAATATCATGTTTCTTTATAGGTATTCATTAATTTTTTATTAAACACTTTGGTGACTGTTAGTACAAATGTCTAATGGTCACCTTTTTTATTTATACGACAAAGGAAGTATTATGTCTATAAAAACGCAGATAAAAACGCAGATAAAAACCATGTAAATTCTATATAAAATCAATGTGTCTATAAAACAATAAAACAATAATAACGACTCTTGAAAAGCGCCCCTTTAATGGGCGCTTTCCGAGTCTATTGATCTGGAGCTCTACCTTACTAACCTATCTTACATTTAAGTCATCAGCCCTTTGAGTTCTTCATTCATTACATTCTTTACACCAAAGCATAACTTGGCATAGTGTCTTTAGTCTATACAATAATATATCAACAGTGCTGCTGGTTTGTCTGTACAGAACATAAGAAGAGGCACCAGTTATGATGCCTCGTAATAGTTACGGATTTTCTTAGCCAAAGAATGAATCAGTTCGATGTCCTTCTCCTTGATATGGAGGTTGAAGTTCTCAATAGCATAAGCCAAAGCATGCTCGCTGATTGCATAGAATGTCCTTGGGTAGCAACAGGATTCCTCTGCATAGCCAACTTTATTTGTATCGAAAAACTCCAGAATGGTCTTGACCGCCTTTTTCAGGATCTGGCTGATGCCTCCATCAATCATATTTACTTCGTCGTCTGTCAATTCTACCCCTTCGTATGTTTCGCTATCACAGCAATTTATTGCTTCGTCATAGTGCCAAATGATGGGGTCTTTGGCATCATCGATTACCGAGTCATAGCCATGATTACCTCCCCAAGAACCTTTTAATCCGACACTGCCATCTCCAGCCCATTCTTTAATGTCATACTCGTCTTCGTCCTGAAACAAGTCCCTGAATGTATAGCCATTTGTCAGAACTGCGATGTCTTCGGCCAGTTTCCGTGACTGCTGAGATGGTTTCGGATCAATTACGGTAAAGTCAACATCATCAATGCGACTGTGACAGCCTAACAACTTACTAAGTTTTTCCAAACGTTTCTCTGACATATTGTCAACGATATTGTTTACAGTTCCTTCAATCATAAGTTCGAAATCTGTCTTGTTGTTCTTGCTCATATGTTTAATGTATTATAGGGTTAATTTTCTATTGTATTCTGGTGGGATATGACCGTATCCCACCAGAGATACTTCTTTAGTGACGATTGATGTCCTTGATAAACTCTTCGACATCAGTCTCGTCTTCGCGTACGGTGATGGCGAATCGCTTACCATTTGGCGAAAGATTAACAACCAACTGTCCGAGCTTAATAGACTCGATGACATCTCGTCGTGGAGTCTGGAGATGGCCATTTCCAATCCTGGCAGAAAAGTCGTCAATTATCTTGTAAGCCATTTTTGCGGTAATATGTGACCAGTAGGCATATTCACCGTCACGGAAGATGAAAAGGGTGATGATGTTGTTGTTCTGCTTGTTGTTCTTGTTCTGTGCCATAATTCTAAAAATATTAAAGGGTTATTAAAATGATGTTATTATGTTGGTTCTTTAATGACTTTTTTTGAAGAAGAGCAGATTAACAGCCCTTCTTCTTCAAGCGGAGAGCAAGTGTGTAGAGAGTCGAATACTGCTCTTCGGGAGTCAGGAAGTTCCAGTTCTTGGCAGAAGGAGAAGTAGGACAGAGCTGACGCTTATAGCGCATGATCTTATTGAGGTAATAGTTGATATTCAAAAAGGTGATGCTGCTTGGAGAGATGAACTCTGCAGTTGTTCTTGGCTTAGCAGGGAGCTTCTTATCACTATTACATGCGCGTGTGTGTTCCATAGAGATATTAAAGAGACACTTGCACTGCTGGAGGAGGGTCATCTTAGCGAACTTAGCTTTGCCTGCATTAGAGAGAGCCTCATAAAGGTAACCGAACATAGCCAGGAACTTGTGGTACTCATAGTCACAAGTGAGGTTGAGAACTGGATTCTTAGGATTGCCGTTAGCAGTTGCATACTTGTTGATAGAGATAAATGCCGCGGTGGTGTTGATTGTTGCGTTCATAATTGTAATAATTTTAATTGTTAATAATAATGTTGAATGTGCAATAGTTTGGAGTCGAACCAAACATCCTTTTTTGTGAAGGAACCCGGTTTATTGCGAGCCTGAATTATCGGCCTCATTTTTTATCCTCAAAAATATCAAAGAACATTACTTGAAAAATTACTCTATAAAACTTACTTTTTCAAGTTTGACAGTACAAAGATACACATTATTTCTTGCTAAAGATAAGGTGTATGAAAATTTAAAAGAAGAAAGATTAAACGCCAATTTAGCGTATTTTAATCTGTACTTAACGAAATTGTATTGTGCTGATATACAAATGATAATAGTTTTATGTAAACTAAAAAACGATTAAACGCCGATTAAAGTGATATTCTTACATTATAGTTTGAATCGTTATTTTGAGCAAAAAAAAGCTGTTTTTCAACCCCTAAAAATACCCTCAAAAAATACAATAAGGTGGCTTGTTTTTCGATGCTTTTTTTCACTTCTTCTCAGAGCATATTTTTGAGCTTTTTCAGACAAATAATCGTTTGTTTGAGTGTGTGTGTTTCCTTCAGAGAAACTCTTGTTTCTTTTGTTGAACTTATGTCTGACTCTTTCCGTGATAGACAGGCTAAAGAACAACGACAGTCCTCGAAAGATCTCTTGCCTGTTAACGGCAACTTTTGTGTTCATTGATACACCTTGTGTCGTAAAACATGCCAATAAACAAGTCAAAGTTCAAATTAATTTCTAAATTTACTAATAAATTTCTACTTTTCCGTCGATTAATTCGTTTCTCTGGTAGAAAATCATTATATTTGCGCCCACAATATAAATCACGCGCGTATAACCGTATGGATAATAAAGAAGGAAAGAAACCAAAGCTAAACCGCATCAAGGTTGTCTTGGCAGAACAAGACAAGTCTAACTTGTGGTTGTGTGAACAGATAAAACGCGATCCAGCTACAGTGTCTAAGTGGTGTACAAACTCTGCTCAGCCACCACTGGAAGCACTTATAGATATTGCTCAGGCCCTCAATGTCGGCGTTGAGGAACTTGTAAGAATGCCGGAACCAAAACAAAATCAAGAAAACTGACATTACGATGGCTAAAAAGAAACTCAAAATTGAGGATAATGTAGAATCTTTGTTCTCGGACAAAGACTTTGCTGGCGTCGAAGATATTCGCCCCATTAGGTATAATGTCTTAGATTTGTTTTGTGGTTGTGGTGGTCTTTCTAGAGGCTTCATAGACGCAGGGTTCAATGTCTCTCTTGGAATAGACTTTGATGATATGGCCCTTGAAACATTTAGACATAACCATGAGGGTGCAGTTGGAATGAAACTTGATTTGTTTGATCTTGATAATGTAGATAAAATAAAAGCTTTTTTCGATGAGAAAGGTCAAACTGTAGATGTCCTTGTTGGTGGACCTCCTTGTCAAGGTTTTTCTTTGGCCGGTCCTCGTCAAGTCGATGATAGTCGTAATGTCCTTTATCGAGCAATGGTAAAGACTGCAACTATCCTTCGACCCAAAGCTGTTGTCCTAGAGAATGTGCCTGGCATGATTCAACTTCATGGTGGGTTGGTAAAGGATAAAATTATTGAGGATTTCACAAGGCTTGGTTACAAAATGTCTGAGCCTAAGATTCTGTATGCTCCAGAGTATGGAGTTCCTCAAATTAGGAAACGAGTATTCTTTGTCGGCTTGCTGGATTCAAAGGAATTCTTTAAGTATCCAGAACCGATATTGAAACCATCTGAGTATGTTACTTGTGAACAGGCAATTGGCGATCTCCCAGCATTGATAGATATTGTTGGTGAAGAAGTTCAAGATTATGAATGTCCTCCCCAGTCAAAGTATCAGGAAGTGATGCGAGATGGCTCTTTGTCTATTCATAATAACACTGGTACTATTCATGATGAAAAGACAAAGAAATTTATTGCAATGGTTCCAGAAGGCAAGAATTATAGGTCATTGCCACCTGAATATGCTGGTATTTATAAGTATCACGAAGCATTGACTCGTTACCATAGTCAAAAGCCTTCTCCAACAATCAATACCTGTCATAGATCTCATTTCCACTATAAATGGAATCGTATCCCGACAGTAAGGGAGAGCGCTCGTTTGCAATCTTTCAAGGATACTTTTATATTCTATGGAAACAAGGCGCAACAATATAGACAAGTCGGCAATGCTGTCCCCCCACTTCTGGGAAAGGCAGTAGCTGGTGAAATAATTAAATGGTTAGATTCAAGAGATGGCACAAAGTAAGACAAATAAAAATAAGTTACAATCAAAAGTCAAGATGCTCGACCTTTTCGCAGGTTGCGGTGGCTTGACTGATGGCTTTATGCAAACAGGCAATTATGAGGATATTGCTGCAGTAGAGTGGAAAAAACCTCAGGTTCTGACTTTGCGAAATAGATTACTTACTAAATGGGGTAAGAAAAATGCGGAAGAGAGTGTGCTTCATTTCGATATTCAGAGAGAAGAAGAACTCTTTGGTGGCTGGAGTGAAGATTCGGATTTCGGCTCTAACAAAGGTCTTGATTATTTTGTGAATGAAGCTCATGGAATAGACATTATTATTGGTGGCCCTCCTTGTCAGGCTTATTCTGTTGCAGGGCGAGTACGAGATGAGCATGGTATGGAAGATGATTACCGCAACTTCCTCTTTGAGCATTATTTGTCAATTGTTGACCGTTATAAGCCAGACTTGTTCATTTTTGAAAATGTTCCTGGTTTATTGAGCGCATGCCCTCATGGAGTAAAGGTGTCTGAGGTAATTCCTCGCGAATTCCGAAAAATTGGATATGTTATAACTGAAGATTTACCACACGCCATTGTAAATGCAGCAGATTATAATGTCCCACAAAACCGTAAGCGAATTGTAATGGTCGGAGTACGAAAAGAGGCATTTCCAGAAGTTGACATTCAGTCAATGCTGAACGAGTTCTACTTTGAAATATTGCCATCTCATCGAGGGAAAAAAGTGCTGACTGTTAGAGATGCTATAGGTAAATTGCCATCATTAACGCCATTTTGGGATGACGAAAACCATAAAAAGAGAATATCTCATAGTACACCAGAATGCACGCTGTCATGGCATGAACCTCGGTATAATAATACCAGGGATATGGAAACATTCCAAACGTTAGCTCGTGATGTGGAAGAACATCCTAATGCTTGTGAACGAGAGTATAACAGCCAGAAAATTGCTGATCTTTATGAAGAAAAGGTAGGATCAAAGTCTCCAATTCATCGTTATCATGTATTGGAACCAGATCAGCCAAGCACTACAATTATTGCACACCTTCATAAAGATGGCAACAGGTTCATACATTATGACTCCAAACAAGCAAGAACAATTACTCCTCGTGAGGCTGGTTTGCTGCAGAGTTTTGATCCAGACTTTGAATTTATTGGAGCAAGAGGCAATGTTTATGAGATGATAGGCAATGCTGTTCCCCCTCAATTGGCAAAAGCTCTGGCTATGTCTATAATAGATTTGTTGAAGAAATACAAACCAGAGAAGTATGCCTAAGTATTTGTTTACATCTGATTTAAGAATTTCAGAGCTACCTGCGAGAATAACATCTGTTGCTACAAGAATAGCACAAGGTGGCAGCATAAGCGATATTGTTGATAAGTCAGAAAACAACAATGCAGCTACATTGAAATTTTATTTCAACCTTCAGCCAGACACAGAAGTTTGTTCTGAAGCAAGCAAGGATGCTTTGTTTGCGATTAGAAACTATGTTCTGAAATTTCAGTTTCCTAATGTTAGAACACCAGAATCCCTTAAAGATTCAATAGAGGAAAAGACTCTTTTTGCGCCATACAGAAAGACCGTTTCTCTGCTGCTAAGAATGGCAGAAACTAATGAGCAAGGTGATAGTTTTCTTAGTATTTCAGAAATTTTGTATTTCCTATTTTGCGATTCATCTGTTTATCAGAATCCCCTAAAAGATAATGATACGATAATTCGAGAAATCTATAAGTCCAGAGAGCAAGGATGGAGTCTTGAAGAAAGAATATCAAAAGTTCTGGAATGGAAGCAGTATGCGAGGCAATCAAGAGAGTTTTATACGATATTGACTTATGCGAGCAAATGTTTCAAGCTAAAAAATAATGTTCTTTCTTTTTCATTGAATTCGGAAGAGTATTTACACGATAAGGAATATATTGATCAGATAATATGCTTTAATCAGATCTGGTTGCCTTCTGATTCTAATAATTTTGAATTATCAACATTAGAATATATCAACTATATGGATACAGCTAAGACCCCTTACAATGTCATAGACTTTAATAATGCTCCAGGTTCACAAGAACAAAGTATTGATTATACTTCTAAAGGAATGGACTCTATGTTTGTCAATGCACTACGAACCAAACCATTCTTGCTTCTTGCTGGTATCTCTGGTACAGGTAAGAGTCAAAAGGTTCAGGAACTGGCTTTCATGACATGCCCAAAAGAGCTGCGAGAGGAAAATAGTACGACGCCTGGCAATTATTGCTTGATAGAAGTCAAGCCTAATTGGCATGATTCAACAGAGTTGCTGGGTTATTATAGTACCTTGTCGGGAAAGTATGAGTTGACAAAATTCGTCCGTTTTGTTTATAAGGCCATACAGAATCAGGATACACCATTCTTTGTATGTTTGGACGAAATGAATCTTGCCCCAGTGGAGCAATACTTTGCAGAGTATCTGAGTGTCCTCGAAACTAGAAAGAGAGTCTTTAATGAGGAGGCTGCTATTTATGAGATTCTTACCGCTCCTTTGCTAGACAGGGAAGTGTTCGCTTCATGTTGCTTGAAGAAGACTGTGGAAGTTCCAAAGCCTAATTCATATGTATTGGATTCTCATATATACACCAAGGAAGTAGATTTGTATGAAGACAAGAAAGATGAAGCCATCATTACTTTCCTTAAGAAATACGGTCTATACATTCCTGAGAACCTTTTCGTGATTGGTACCGTCAATATGGATGACACAACCCATCAATTCAGTCGAAAGGTGATTGACCGAGCATTCACTATCGAAATGAATGGTGGCAAGATGGAAGAGATGTTCTCGCCTAAGAGTAAGTTGGCTCTGGAATATCGTGACGAGCCTGTCAAGTTAGAAGAGTTTAAGTCTGAGTTTGTCAAGGCATACGAGGTTTTGGAAGACTCTCGCTTTGCTAAATATCAGTCTGTGATTGCAACTAAGGTCCCAGAACTGCTTGGTGACTCTGATGGTCATGCCGCAGAAGGTAGCTTGAATGGCATCTTGAACAAAACGCCATTCAGAGTAAGCTACCGTGTGCAGAACGAACTGGTACTGTATCTGAGCACATTGATAGAGCGGGCAGGATTCCCCGATAATATTGATTCTCTGATTGGTGAGGCATTCCTGGCTATCCTTTTGGAGAAAGTCCTGCCAAGAATCCAAGGTGAAGCCAAGCAACTTGAAACAAAGGATGGTAAGAGCAATATCCTGAAAGATATGATGGATTTTGTGGAAAAGAAGTTCCCTAAGACTAACTCTGTTGAACAGAAGACAGAAGGTACAGATGACACAGACATCTTTGATTCGATTACAGAATCAGCAGATAAGGAGGATAAACCAGCTCCATCTACAAACCTCTATGACCAGGTCATGACTAAACTGGATGAAATGGATAAGAAACTGACTGGTTATTACACTAACTTCTTCTAAAGTCTCATAGTCAGTATGGAACTGCTGCGATACGAAAAGATGAATGAAAAGGGTGCTGCTTACATCATACAAGTGAGCAGTACCGACATAAAACAATCATGGGATAAGTTCAAAGTGAGGGCTCAGGAGCTCGCACCAGATCGGTATTGCAGTTACTCTATGTGTCCGGGTGGCAAGCTTCTTGTCTATAACTATGACACACAAAAAGAGGAACAGGTCGAAGAATCAGAATGGGCAGAGGCAAGACCCGTATTCTTTGAGGACCACCGCTATAATATCTCATTGACATTCTTTGATGCAGCAGATCGTCCTCGCATCATTCATCCGAACAAGGAAGTTGAAGCATTGTTCAGCGATGTTCAAACTGCGGCAGATGCTTGGGTCTTGAACTGCAATATTGACTTCCTGAACCAACCAGGACACTTTGCTCTGGAATTCGCATATACCGATAAGCGAGGTCGGCACATTCAGGACACATTGGCCTTCGATGTCCTTTCGCCTAAGCTTGACACCAAAAAGGATCTGAATCTGATTATTCAGGAGATTCGTAATGAGTATGGAGACCTGGTGTTCCGTTATCTGACACTCACATTCCAGCAGTTTGAGATGGGTCGTGAGGTCAATAACGAACTCATTTGGCTGTCCGTATTCAAGAAGATTGTCGATGACTATCTTTCGGCTGTCCGATTCGTTTTGAATCGTCCACACAACAAGATGCGGCTCTATGATGAGTATAGGCGTCCTGACCGTATCAAACGATGGACAAACTCTTTGGCAGAACGTTTCGTGTCAGATAGAATGCGTGATGAGAGCCGAGCATTGAGAACCTACTATCGCACGGAACAGGCAGAATCGACCGAGGATACCAGAGAGAACCGTTTCGTGAAATATACTCTGGAGTATATCACAAGCCGTTTGTCAAAACTGATGCGCAAGCTTGGAGAAGGTACGTCTGAGAGTGAGAAAGAAATTCTGAAAGACAGGCTATCTCAATTGGAGTCACTTCGTCGAAACTCTTTCTTCAAGGGTATTGGCCTGTTTGACGGACTGCGTCAGCAGAGTATGGTACTACAGCAGCGTAGTGGATATGCTCAGGTCTATCGCAGTTGGATTATGTTGCAGAGTGGTCTTGACTTGATTCAGGGCGAGACTTCGGTTGGTGTGCAGCCTATCTGGAAACTCTATGAACTTTGGTGTTTCCTCAAAGTCAAGAATATGGTTTGCTCTATTCTTGGCATTGACCCACGCAATAAGGAGCATATCCTAAAATACATTGAGGAACACACCAAGAATGACTTCGACTTGTTTGAGGGTGGTTTCCTGGGTGGTAATGTGACCTATACAAATCCGCAGAATGGCGACAAGGTGGAAGTCGGTTATCAGTACTCGTTCTCTCGCAAATCGACTACCGAAGAGAATCCGATGCGGTCTGTCACGGTAGAACAGAAGCCAGACATTGTGATGCACATACACAAGTCCGAACAAGACATAACTCTGACTTATCTCTACGATGCTAAGTATAGGGTCAATGGCGAAGACGATGCAACAGTAAAATCGCCTATCGATGAGCCGGTACCATCTACACTTGATGCCATGCACCACTACCGCGATGCCATCTACTATGGCAATAAGGGCGAACAGCGATTCTCAAAGGAGGTTATCGGCGGTTATATTCTCTTCCCTGGCCGACTTGATGAAAGAAAGGCTCTTGAAGCCATGAAGTCAGGTAATGGTAGGCTCCCATACTATCTTCGTTCTATCCAGGAAGTTAATATTGGAGCCTTCCCATTACTCCCGAACTCAGAAAGCGGCCTTTTGCTTGAAGACCATCTTCGCACTGTATTACTTGGCGAGTCTGTAACTGAACAGTTGAAAGACTCTGTTCCGCAGAGAGGATTGTATTATCACACTGTACCAGTGTCAGAACAAGTCATTGTTGTGATGGCGAATGAGAATGGTATAAGCGATAGAGCAGCGTATGCAGAGTCTCTTGCACAGGTTGACGCAGTTAAGAAATATGCCATTGGCCTTGGTTCAACTCCAGGAGCTTTGTCTTTGGCAGAAGGCTTTACAACGGCTCGTTATTTGTTGCTTCATAACAAAATAACCTATCAGCTATATAAACTCAAAGATGGTCCGCAGTTGACGACAAGTGATGACATCCAGAAGAACTCTATTCCTCATAAGATGAAAGAAGCTTCAATCTTCATGGTGTTCAGTATTGAAGAGAATATCACAGAGACATTCGATCAAGATATAAGCATGAAGACTATCCTTTCTGGCAGGCATGGATATGAGTCTAGAACTATGGAATTTGGTTACATCATAGATGCCGATATAAAGAAGAAAAACGATAACACATAAAGGCAATGAAACTGTATATAGCTTCTTCTTGGCGCAATGAGTACTATCCAATGGTAGTTGGAGAATTGCGAAAAAGAGGTTTTGAAGTATATGACTTTAGAAATCCACCCTCTGGGGGCAATGGCTTCAAATGGAGCGACATTAGCGCTGACTATATGGAGTGGAGTCCAGAAGAATACAAGCAAAATTTGAATCATCCATTGGCTAACAAGCAATTTGTAAATGATATTGAGGCTATGAAGTCTTGTGATGCATGCGTGCTTGTATTGCCTTGCGGTCGTTCTGCTCATACAGAAGCAGGATGGTTTGCTGGTGCGGGCAAGAAAGTTGTCGTTTACATCCCGACAAAACAAGAGCCTGAGCTGATGTACAAAATCTTTGACGGAGTTGCGACTGATATGGATGAGCTTGAAGCATATCTCAATGGTACAAAGTTTAATGAACAAGATTTCATCAAAGACATTAGTATCTGCGGTGTATGTGTCAAGTTACTTAAAAGCCATAAGGTCAGGGTTTCGAGTGAAAAGCTTGAATCTTTAGTCGGAGATAGTAAGACCAAGACTGTCTATGCTCGTATTTATGAGGATGCCGATATTGACAGAATAGACTGCACGATTAAGAAGCATTGGCATACCTTAGATTATTCCTTTATTAGAATGACTAACACTCTTGGCTTGTATTCAAAGAATATTGAGAAAAAGAGGAAACGAAATCCGAGCATTGAAGATAAGACAATCTTGCATAGATTCCCTATTAATAAGGACTATGGACTATTAGACGATTAACACTAACGAAAATGCCAGACCCATTGACTCCTGAGCAACGCCACAAGTGCATGAGCCATATTCGTGGCAAGGATACTAAACCCGAATTGATTGTCCGGAAGTATCTTTTTGCTCATGGGTATAGGTATCGGCTGCATGAGAAGAGACTTCCAGGAAAGCCAGACATAGTTTTGAAGAGACTTCACACGGTGATTCTCATCAATGGTTGCTTTTGGCATGGTCATGTCTTGGATAATGGGACTAACTGCAAATACTTTGTAATGCCCAAAAGTCGGACGGAGTTCTGGCAAACAAAAATCGCAAGAAATCAACAACGAGACATAGACGAGAGACAATCTCTGGCCTCACTTGGGTGGAATGTGATTCAAATATGGGAATGCCAATTGAAGCCAGGAATCATGGAGTCAACATTACAAAGCCTCTTGTTGACCTTATGTCAGATTGAACTCTCAATTTTAGGATGTCGGAAACCAATGCCATACAATTATGAAGGAGAGGCTCCTTTGAGCATGGTGGCAGATGACTCCGATATTGTGTATTCGAAGCATAATATAGGTAAATTTTAAAACAACTTTCAATATTAATCAAATAACATTCATTATGGAGGCAAGAACTCAAACTATCAAGGGAGTATTCCAGAATAGTACTCTGATGTGCATTCCATTCTATCAGCGCAGATATGTATGGGACGAGGAAGTAAACCACAACTGGTCTCGATTTGCAGAAGACATGGAATCTACATTGACAGCAACAAGCAACTATTTCTTGGGAGCGCTGATTCTTAAGGAACTGGAAGCAACCGATCAGGAAATAGAGGCTGGTATTTCTCAGAAGTATCAGGTCGTAGATGGACAGCAGCGTCTTACTACACTGTCTATATACATGAAGGTTTTGAGTTTGCTGACTGGAAGTACTACGGATTTTGATGCTTATTTTAGAATAGATAATCCACAAAAGGATCCAACTATCAAACATAATTTTGATGACCGTCCTGCTTTTAATCGCATCATGCTATTAGATGCACCTCTCGCTGCCCTCCCAGGGTTCAGTGGCAATATTGTAGATGCTTATTACTTCTTCCTGAATAGATTTAGAGAGATTGAAGCCAAGGGAACTTCGCTTCGTGTTCTTCGCAATAAGATTCTTAGCCGAGTTAACTTTGTCGTGATTGAACTTAAAAAAGAGGATGATGAGCAGCAGATCTTCGACACCATCAACTCTCTTGGCGTGGATCTGACTACGGATGAACTGTTGAAGAACTACCTGTATGAAGAGAAGGATGAGCAGGCATACAATACATCTTGGCGTCTCATGTTTGACCAGGCAGATGCCAAAAAATTCTGGGGTACTGATGCCTCTTCTCAAAAACAAGCTAAGTCAAGAGGTTCAAAAGTAATTGACAGATTCCTTCATGCGTTTGTGCGAATCAAGATGTGGGATTTCAAACTTAACGAACTTCAGAAGAAGGACTTTGTAAAGGTTGAGAATGTTTACAATGCTTGTAAGTCATTTGTTGAGGACTTCGGTATGAATAAACAGAAGCTCGCCAATGAAATCTTAGCCTATGCAGAGCTGTTCAAGGATAACCTCGGTGAAGAAGTGCTTGACAAGCGTATTCCTGATACTCCTTGCATAGAGAGAATCTCTTGCATGGTTAATGCTGCTCAGTGGTATGTCTTGACACCTTATGTTCTCTATATTTTGAACAAGCAGAGCAATTTGAATGAGAGAAATCTCATTTGGGGTTATCTGGAGAACTATATTGTACGCCGAGTATTCGCTAATACCAATAATAATAACTATAGTGATTTGTTCTCAGAGAATCTGATCAATAACAAGGTTCTTACCTATAATGCTCTTGATAAGTACATCTCCGCAAAGGGTTCTTCTGTTTCTTTGTCTATGCCTCAGGATGCAGATATTGCAGCGATTATTGGCAAGACTAAGTTGAAGGGTGAGACTATTGCTCGACTATTGTGGTATCTCTATGAAACTAAGAAGGCCGATGTAACTCAGAGTACAGTTAAACTTGGTTATAACAAGTATATGGCAGTACAGATTATGCCAGGAGAATGTGTGAACTGGCCAAAGATGTTTCCCCTTGAGCAAGAACAAGAGCGAAAAATCAAAATCAATACTATCGGCAATTATATCCTTCTTGAAGAAGTTGATGAGAAGTTGGTAAAGAAGGCCGCAGGATTTACAATAGCTAATAAGGTTGCTTCATACAAACAGTGGTCGGGTAATGTAGATTCAGCAGAATCATTCCTTGCGAATGTATCTGTATGGGATTGCAACGAGATTGACGCACGAAACAAGGCTTTGGCAGCATCGTTCTCTTCACTTTGGCAATAATAAAGATAATAGAGGCATGACTATCGTAAGTATAGTACAGATAGTCATGCCCTATTAACTTTTATGTGTCATAATCTGTCATGAATACTCTCATAAGAATCATAGTTCCGCTTCAAGAACAATAGTTCCGTATTTTACGCCATGAATACAAAACATGAACTATAGTTCTTGTAATTCTTGCATAATTAGTGTATCTTTGCACCGCGAAACAATAAAAAGCGTATGGAATTGAAAAAGAAATTCGCTATGACAATCTACAGACTGAGGACGCAAGATCCAAACCTGAAGATTAAGCGAAAGGACATAGCGATGGAAGTAGGCATCACAGAACGTTACTATTACGATCTGGAGATGGGAAAGAAGATGCCGACACTTGACAAGGTAGAAGCCTTTGCCAAGGCATTCAATATGTCCCTCTCGGAATTCTGTAAGCTGATTGAGGAGCAAGGATAATACAAATTATAAAATATACTGCAATGGAAGAAGTATCTGTAAAAAAGTTCTATTCTGAGACCATGGAACTGGTCAAGGAACTTGCCGCTGAAAATGGAGTTACTGTTGAGCAAGAATTTACCAGTGAGATGGTAGATTACTTGAAGCAGGAAGGCTTGGCAACAAGTCCTGAACTAATCACGTGTTTCAATGCCAAGTGTGCAAAAGAGACAGAAGCTGGCTTTTATAAAGTTGATGGATTTGACTACTCTGAGGATGCGGGAGTATTGGATTTGTTCATCACATGTTTCATAGACAAGGAAGAACTCCCAGAGTTCACCAGATCAAAGATAGAACATGCACATAACTCATTGTGGCGATTCCTTATGCGCTGTGTGGAAAATGATACTTTGTATCAGGAATACCGTAATGAGGATCCTGATATGGCAGAAATCATTGATACCATCCGTTCTGAATACGAGAAGAAAGCGATTCGTCAGGTACGCCTATACATTATCTCAAATGGTGTGATGAAGTGTGACTATGCTTTGTCCGATGAGATAACCATTACCAAACAAGAAATTCCAGTTGAGGAGCATGTATGGGACATTGAGGCAGCTCGTCAGTCGGATGTCGCTACTCGTTACGAACCTTCTGTAGATGTTGACTTCCAGAATTTGTTCCAGCCATTGGAATGCATTCCTTGTGATGAGAACAAAGATGTAAAGTCTTATCTGGCTATCATTCCAGCAATGGTACTGGCTCAGGTATATGACAAGTTCAGAGTTCGTCTGCTGAATCAGAATGTCCGTCAGTATTTAGGTGGGCGAAAGACAATCAATAAGAAGATGCTCGAGACTCTGCGTTCTGAAGGAGGCAAGTTCTTTGCCTATAACAATGGTATTTCAAGTACCGCTTATAGTGTGAATACTTATTGCACTGATGATGGTCGCATTTTGATAAAGAGCATGAACAATTGGCAGATTGTCAATGGCGGCCAGACAACAAATGTCATTTACTACATCTATTCTCAAAAGAAGGAGCGATACTTGCTTGAGAATGTTAATGTAGCGTTGAAAATTTCAGAAATTAAGGTTGCCGAAGAGGACGAGAAGAAAACTGTGATTTCAAATATTGCTCGATATGCCAACTCTCAGAATCAGGTCAAGGAGTCTGACTTTGCAGTAAACGAGCCATTTATGCATACATTGAAGGGCTTGTCACTTTCTGAGTATGCTCCAATGGGTACCGCTAATGCTGGCACACAGTGGTTCTTTGTCAGAATGAGAGGCGAGTATGAGGATGCAAAGGGTGACTTGAAAACTAAGAAGGGACGTGAGTTTTTGCGTCTGCATCCAAAAACTCAGATTCTTGAGAAAACAGATGTAGCAAAACTCGAAATGGCCTGGATGCAGCAAGCCCATATCTCTTGCCTAGGCGGAGAGAAGTGCTTTGACAAATTTTGGACTAGCTACGGAAAGACAGGAAGCATTGAGGTCAACGAGAGATACTTCCATCGTCTTGTCGCCAAACAGATTATCTATCAGAAGGTTCAGGATATGTTGATTAAGTCTGGCAATAAGGGATATGGTAATATTATCGGTTATTATACTCTGGCGACAGTGGCTATGAAATCTCATAACAAGTTCGACCTTGAGTATGTATGGAATCACCAGGATGTTCAGCCTTCTTTAGTTCCAATTCTCGAAAAATCAATTGAGAATATCAAGAACTACATTGCACTACTTGCTCAGGATAGTAGTAATGTTAATATTAGTTCTGCTGCAAAGCGTACTGATTTCTGGAAAGGCATTCTTGTTCGTACTGGCAACATTGCAGAGTTTGATAATAGCCTCAATGAAGTTGGTGTAGCAGAGGAGTTGACGTCAGAACAGAAGGCCGAGTTGGATCTTTTCAATGGCATTTCTGCAGATACATGGACTAGTATCGCAAATTGGGGAAAGCAGGTACGTAAGTTGTCTCTTCTTGAACGAAAGAAGGTTGAACATGTTGCAGCCGCTGTATCCAAAGACAAGCCTGTTACTTATAACTATGCCGCAGAGGCTCTTGCTATTTTGAACAAGTGCAAGAGCATGGGTTGGACTATGTAATTTTGACTATTATGGAAGAAATGACTTTGGACAGTTTGTTCGACGATAGAAGCGAAGAGCGTGTTGACGAGCAGTTCTGCACTTGGTTTTTTGGTTATGAGTCTGGAGCCGATGACGGTCCAAACGATGCATTGGCAGAAAACTTCAATGCACGACCAACCATGTCTCTTGTTCGTGAAGCAATCCAGAACTCTTTGGATGCTGCAGTAGATGACAATCATCCTGTTAAGGTTGAATTCTCATTCGGCTCGCTAAATGTTGATGAGATTCCAAACTTATTGGAAGTCAGAGAACATATTGAGGGATGTCTTAGGCTTTATCCAGACAATGATAATGCAAAAGAGTATTTCCCTCCGATGTTGGAGTACTTGGACAACCTTAATGGCACAATCGGCTACATAAAAGTGAGCGATGAGAATACTTGCGGCATGAACTATGTGGATGAGAAGCATACCAAAGAACCATTCTATGCCTTTGTTCGTTCAAAAGGTGTAACAGCAAAGCGTTCGTCTTCTTCTGGAGGTTCCTTTGGCTTTGGCAAGGCTGCCTACTTTGGCATGTCGAAGTTGAAGACTATCCTCATTTCTTCCAGAACTACTCCAGAAGATGGAAGCAAGGCATTTTTTGAAGGTGTTGCTTCTTTGTGTACCCATTTGGAGTATCCGTATGATGGCGATGACGCACATAAATTGACGGCAGTCGGCTATTATGACAACAATGACGGATGTCCTATTGAGGACGAAGATATGATTCCAGTAGGATTCTGCCGAGAGAAAGAACGTCCTGGAACCGATTTTTGGATTATTGGCTATAACGAATCAGAGAGGGATCAGATTATGATGGATATGTTCCAGGCAGCAATCAGAAGCTTCTGGTACACTATCTATTGTGGTAAACTGATCGTAAAAGTTGGCGACATTACTCTAAACGCAGATAATATTGAAGGTGCTACCGCGACTTTGTTTGATACTAATGTCGATAAGTCTTCTTCTGCCCGTGAAAACTATAATCCAAGACCTTATCTTGAGGCTGTTATTCGAGGCGAACGAGGTGGAGATCCCAGATTTTGTTGTGTAGAGAAGAAACTGCCAATTCTTGGCAATGTAAAACTATATGCTTCTCTTAATCGCGATGGATCCAATAAAGTCCTTTTGACTCGCAAACCTAAGATGCTTGTTCAACTCAGGAATGTTAGCCCCATAGGAGTGTATGCAGTTTTTACTTGTGACGACGAAGAAGGCAATAAGTTGTTGAAGCGAATGGAAAACCCTGCACATACTCTTTGGTTGGCTGGAAGAAAGCGCGACACAATTGACGCATACCATGAACTCGACAACTTTCTCACAGAGACAATTAACAATCTTCGCCCGGTCTCGGGAAAGAAAAGTTTGCCTGTTATGGGATTAAGTGACTTAACCTGGATTCCTGAGAGTTTGATGCCAGAGGATGTCGAAGTGGATGAAGATTCGCAAGATGCAGGTAATCTAAGGGTGACAGAAGAACAGCAAGAGCAGGAAAATGGCAATCAAGTTCCAGTTCTAAAGAAGGTTGGCACAAAGACAAAGAAGAAGGATGACGACCAAATTATAGAACGAGGCAATCAGGGCTATGTCGATGACGATGGTGATTCCCCTATTTCTGCTGGAAACACTGGTTCTGGTGGACCAGGAGAAGAATCAGGACACACTCCAGGCGAAGGTGATAGAGGCGTCATCAATTCTGGTGATTTCCCTGGAAAATTCCCTGGTGATATACCAGGAGAAGGACCAGATGGCCCTGGAGAGTCTTCTGGCAGCCAGTCTGTTCTCAGTTCTGTCGTAAAAGTTTCGTTAAGGCAGTATGCTGTAATGGAACAAGGTCGTATGATGCATCATTTGACAATATATTCACCCAAAGACATAGACAATGCTTTAATGAAGGTATTTGTTAGTATAGAAGGTGGTTATGAAGAGCAACTTGTCAAAACGGCTACAGATGCTAGTGGATCTATTGCCTATATGGCGGATAGAAACAAAGTGTCGGGCATTAGGTTGCATAAAGGACCAAACAAAATTAATGTGAGATTTTTCGACAATATCAAACATTCTATCAAATTAACTGTCAATGAATCTAATTGATGCATCATTTCCATATCCAGTATTGAGTCCCAATACTGATGATGTAAGTTTCACTACATGTTCTTACACACCAGAGGTTGTGTATGATAAAGTTAATCATAAGTATGACATCGGTGTCACCATTGACATTGATGACCCTTATATCATAGACTTGATAGAACAAGGCTATGCTGTATTTGCAATGGAAGTCAAATGCGATGGCACACGTTTGGTGCGTCGAGAGTCTGGCTCTGATCCAAATTTGGCAATGCCAATTGAAGAAGGAAATCTCAAGGGAAATGTAGAGATAAACTTTACTGTGACTGCGATTAAGCACATTGAGGCTTATTGCAACCCACGAGCACACGAAGACTTCGGTGGTCAAAGTTTTACTATAGAACCTGGCGAAGTTTTGGCGTATTTGGGAACCGAAGTGCTTGCTACAGATATAAAGTACTCAAAGCTTGGTGCCGCGTCTTCGTTTATTGAGGTCCGTCCTCTGGAAATTGATAGTCCATATATGCAGTTCGATCTTGAATCTCCGATTATTGGTATCTGCTTGCCAAAGGAAATGTATAAGGACTACCAAACTATTTGGCGAAATCCCAATTTCCCAGAAGTTTTTCACGCATCCGTAGTTCATAATGCTTTGTTGTTTGCATTGACCCAGTTTGCCAACTATAAAGACAAAGACTTGACTTGGGTGAAGACTATCCAGTATTATATGGATAATGTAGATGCGTTGAAATCTGCTTTTGGTGAAGATGCGAAAAATGCAGAAGCAGAAGATAGAACAATCTTTGAGGATCCAACTGTATGTCAAAAAGTTGCTCAGATCATCCTTGACAATCCGACTAAAAGATTATTGGTGAATTTGAAAAAGCAACAAGAAACAATGTCTAACAATAATCAAGAGGAGGCATAACTATGGCAGTCACACAAAGTTTATATAAGCAAGAGTATGTAAATCTGTTGCGTAAGGGTGTCGAATCCAAAGCAAACCTCGACTTGTACAAGAGAGATAACTGTCCTTTTGAAAAGGACATGATATTCAAATTGATAGGGGTTGAGAAAGCGGAAGGCTTAAATGAACAGATGATTCAGACTGTCGGGAATGACTATGATGCGGCAATATTGCTGTATGAGAAATATAGTAATTTGACTCCTTTACAAGCGTCAGATGATCGACTGTGGGTCTATATGGCCCATGTAGATCTGTACGGATATATGCGACAACGTTATCGTCTAGAAGATATTGTTCTTCGTCGCAAACCAGATGGAACTATGCCGTTGCGAGAGGATGCAGAACAAGAGTTCATATTACAAAACTGGTTCGGAACCTTTATGCGCCAAGGTATTTCAAATCTTTGGTGGAGTGTCTATCAGACTATAGACAAGGATCGAGAGGATGTATATGAACTAACTAGATATATGTTCCAACATTACGATTTCAGAACTCGACGCTTTGCCAGTTCGGTGTTTGCCCGTAATAGAGAAGGCATGATAGGCTTGCTTAGCGGAATGATGCAACTTGACACATACAAAGAGTCATTCGAGTCTCGATCAAACTTTGCTATTATGTATTTCAATCATCTAGGCGGTACCCGACAACTAACGGCATTGTCAAGAGATTTCTTTATGGAAGAACTTTTACGTATAGACCCTGAGGTTCAAAAGTATAAAACTCGTGACGATATAAAAAACAACAAGGATCATCTTTTTGATAATCTGTAATAATATGGTTGACTTCAATAAGTTAATCGAATGGGCATCTGTTGAAAATAGGACAGACAAGTCACTTCGAGACTACCAACAAACGAATAAGCAGAAGATTTATGAGAGTTTGACCACTCATAAGTCTGTAATGTTGCAGATGCCTACTGGCACAGGCAAAACACGTTTGTTTGTATCTGTCATGCGAGACTTGCTTGATTTTGGCATAAGTCAGAAAAGGGCCGTGAAGATGCTTGTCTTGGTTCATCGCATAGAACTTATTGACCAGATTTCTGAAACACTGTCGAAGTATAAGATGGCTCATGGTGTCATTCTGTCTGGAATCAAAGAAGATAGGAACAAGAGTATTCAGGTTGCTTCGGTACCAACGCTTTCGCGCCGATTGGATAATTGGAGCAGCAAGGACTTCGATTTGATTATTGTTGATGAGTCTCATCATATCCCTGCCCAAAGCTATCGGAAGATTGTTGAAGAGTATTCTAATGCTCAGTTGATTGGAGTTACTGCTACGCCTTGCCGACTGAGCGGTGAGGGTTTCTCTGACATATTTGAGGATTTGATACTTTCGCCATCGATTCGAGAGTTTATTGAGCGAGGATACTTATCAGACTATGACTATTACTCAGTCAAGTCTCACTCTACCATTGTCCGACAGATTGCTGGAATTAAAAAATTCAGTCAGGGTGACTACGCAGAGTCTGAACTTATACGAGTCTGTGACAACGAGGGCATACGAGCACAAGTCGTTGAGACTTATTTGAAGTATGCTAAAGGTAAGAAGGGTATTGTATATAGTATTAATCGCCAGCATAATGCCAATCTATGCAAGGCTTTCTGTGATGCGGGCGTGAAAGCTGTGGCCATTGATAGCAACACAAATCCTGCTGAACGAGATTTGATGGTTCGTCAGTTCAAGAACGGTGAAGTTGATGTGATATGTAATGTCAATATCTTTACTGAGGGTTTTGACTGTCCTGATATTGAGTTCGTTCAATTGGCGAGGCCAACAAAGTCTTTGTCTCTCTTCCTCCAACAAGTAGGTCGCGGCTTACGTATAGCAGAGGGTAAGGAGAAGTCTATATTTCTGGATAATGTTGGTTTGTATGGCAAGTTTGGCATACCTTCAAGACATCGTGATTGGTGGACCTATTTCGAAGGCAAAGAGGAACAAGAAGGTGGAACAAATAGGCTTCCAAAAGGTGAGCGTCATGGGACATCAAGAGATGCTAGTGCCTATTCAGAAGGTAGAGAGAATGTTTTCCTGATTGAAAGTTCTGATGATAATGCCTATTATCAAATTAGAATCCAGGAGATTGAGCAATTAGTAATTGAGTATCTTAAGTCGATTCGTCCTATTGTAGAAAAGAATAGACGAGAGATGGAGAAACTGACTAATGGCTGGCTCAAACTAGAGTTCGGTTACACGGATCAAAATGTTGTGCCATATCTTTTAATGCCACACCATAAAGGTATCATTAATCCGTTTATACGACTAGTAATTGGTAATATAGCCTTTTCTTTCCTTAATGAAAAGTCAGAACAAAAGAAGGAAAGACTTTGCATGAATGAAGACGAATTATTCGTTCGTATCAACGATTATGTATATCAGGAATTTAAGCAGTCATCTATAGCAAGTATCAAACGAGCTTATGATCGTCTGGATTTGTCTTTCGACGAAATGCCAGGTATCCTGATGGCTATGTTCGGAAAGATGGTTGATGCACAGTATGTGACAAAGTATTGCTCTATATCTTTGAGTCTGTATGATGCTTTCAGGTCTCTTCTCCGTTTCCTTAGTGTGTATGATACTGAGGGAAAGACGAAAGAAAGGCCTGACGCTGCATCGGATTACAACTTGTTTGATAATGCCCTTCGATACTTTGAAGCTTTTTTATATTTGATGCCAGGTATCACAGAAGAGGAACTTGATAAAGAATGGGATAACTCCATACACAAAGCTCAATTTTTCTTGTATGGAACCGAGACGTCAAAAGATTCAATAGGTACCAACAACATTTCTGTTCGTTGGTCATTGAGAGTCATTGCTGAAGACCTCGCTAAGTATGTAGTTGATGATCAGATTCAAGACTGCTTATCTAAAAGTCTCGATGTTGTCTTTATAACTACGGAAAAAACATCCGATACAGTCATTGACACGCTTACAAGTCTGGGTGCATTGGTTTACATTGTCGAATATGATGCCAATACGTTTATTGAGTCAGTTATATTTGACAGCCGTTGTGCCATTATTGCCGGTAGTCGGATTTTAGATCAACGATTGATAGCTTCTTATAATACGAAGTTCAATAAGTTGAAAGAATCTGGAACTTTGTACAGTTCTCCAATGTCTGAGGCTTGGAATTTGAGGAATAAGGAAGTTCGATATTCTTACGCAAAGTACTTACTAGAAGACAAACGTCTAGTAAGGAATGGCAATGCCGTCCTGGAAATATTTCGACCTTGGGAGTTCGATGAGACTTTGGGCATCATAGAGAAACGATATATTGATGACGATAAACCATCGATGATTGAAATGTCTTTCTGCCGAACAGCAAATGAAATCAACCGAGAACTTCAACGATTGAAATTTGAGACAGCATCGATGAATTTTGAATTTAGAAAATCTATTTGATTTTTGATTGTTAAACAGTCATGGTAATATCAAATTATTTTAGCAGGCTTAAACCGTCATTAAATAAGATACAAAACTTCGCTTTAGTTCCAAGTCTTTATTACATTAGAGAATATTTGTTAGCGAGTGCAGCTAAGGCGAAAGGCGAATCAAAAATAATCCGGGTTAAAGGAGTCAAGAATCCGGAACAAGGTCTGATAACACATTATCTAGCAGACTTTCTCATTGTTCATTTCTTGAAGTATGCGAAATTTGACGCTTCAAATTTGGATGAAAAAGGTGTCTGTCAATTGTCGAATACTAAAGATCGACTTAAACTTATTGCGCCAATCGTTGAAATTAACAACGAAATAAATGGGAAACTGATAGATAAGAATCCATTTTTATGGCTAACATCTTATATTTTTAACCAGGAGAATATGCAACTGGATTCTCATTGCTATTATAAGATGTATCGTACATTTTTTCTCTTTAAGTCAACTTTATTGAGAAACCTTATTGAGGAGAAATATAAGATGTCTCTTGAAGTCTATATCATGACGGCCTGTTATTTGTTTGCAACATTTAGCAGACATTATTGCCTTTCCGAGAAATCACTCTATAAACAACATAAGGATTCCAAGGTCCCATCTACATTTCTATCGACTCACCATCTAAAGAAAATCTTGTCAAAAGTAAGTATTTCCTTTGCAGATATTCGAATCTTGTTGACTAAAGAGTATAAAGTACCAGATGATCCCAATTTGGTGTTTAACTTTTACAACAACTCACTGCATATAGTTCATCCAATCTATACGGTAGGTCAGAATTACTATTGTGTTGTTCCTACTTACATATTCAATTCTCTGCTTGATGGAATTTATTCCGATCTGGAGTTATACAAGGAAGAAAAAGAAGAACCACGCAAGGAATACGCTGCAAATGTGGAAAGCTATGTAAATGGTTTGTTTGACTATTATTTACGTTCGAATGGAATTAACTATGTTTCAGAGATAGTCTATGGTAATAGTCAGAAGACAAGTGACTTTATTATCTGGACAGAACAAGATGTGCTTTTTTTGGACTGTAAAACAAAACACTTACAGATTGCCTCTAAAGGAACTGTAGAGCTTGACAATGATATAATTGACTCTTTGGTCCTTCATGAAAAGATGTCCAATAGAGAAATTGAAACGTACAAAAGAAGCGTTAAATCACAGTTGACAAAAGATCTCATAGATTTAGGCATTGACTTAGGTAAGGTATTTGTATGCTACGACAAATGTCTTGACTTGTCTTTGCCAGAATTGACATTTCCAAAAGATGCGCGTTGCACAGTAGGTCTAGTTACAATAGATAATTGTTTTGCTGGAACTCCAGATTATAAAGATACAATTTTAAAGATTGCTCAGTGGTATAGAAATCTGAAAAACCATGCGGATAAAAAAATAGAAGAAGAAAGTGTTATTTTCTTGTCATTGAAAGATATAGAGGAATATAGCCCAATTATTGGTCGATTTGGGTTGTCGTCTTTTTTGAATCAAATAAGAACAGGCAATTGGCCAAAGCTACAAGAAATCCATGTACCAAATGAATACTTGGTTGAAAAATTCGAGAAAGAGATCTGGAATGATATTTTTCAAGAAGTAGAAAACGATGCTCTTAGAAGAATGGTTTGATAAATATCGTAATTGAGATAACAAGAGAGATGAGCTATTATTGGGGAAGTACGTCAACGAGGATTGATGTTTTTGACTACAAGAATTAGAGTAGGCCACCGGCTAATCAACTAGAGAAACCGATTCCCAGTTGCTCTATACCTACAAGAATCGCCGATTGGTATAATGCTGAATTGTCTGTAGATCAAAACTATCAATATGCGTTGAGCCATGGAATTAAAGTAAAGAAGCATAGTCTGTATAACTATAGCTATCGATTGAGAAAACAAGTTGCCAAAACAACTTGAAGAGAAAGCGCCGGAGTCATTTGAACTTCCGGCGCTTGTGTTTTTCATGGGGTGGGAATGGAGAGGAAAAGAGATTTGAGTTTACGAATTGTTGTAATTGAGGTTCCTGTTATGGCACTGATATTTCGAAGAGACATGCCCTTTTTGAGTAAAGAAATATCTTTGGCGTATTGTTGCTTCATGATCTCTTCGCTTTTGCGATAAGTGCCTGGTCGCCCCATCTTGATATTCTCATTACGGCACTTGTCAATATACAGGGCACGTCCACTAGACATACGTTCAATGATAGTGAGCCGTTCCATCTGTGCTATTTCCAGAAGGATAGTGCAGATAAGACTGGTGATAGGATTGACTTTGCCATCAGTCAATGTTTCAAGATTGTAGTTTTTGACATGCAAACATATTCCCTTGTCATTGAGTTGTTGGATAACTTTGAGCGCTTCGAGTGTGTTTCGTCCGAGACGAGAGATTTCAAGACAAACGACTTTGTCAACTTGATTCGTCTGAACATAGTCGATAAGTTCTATAATTTCTGGGCGGTCTTCGTTCTTTTTGGCACCAGAGACTTTGTTGGCAAAGACTCGCATAATAGTCCATCCTGCCTTATTGCAGTATTCGGTAAGTTCATTGACTTGTCGGTTATAGTCCTGATGGTTGGTGGACACTCTACATAGGAGGCAAACATTCATATTTGATCTGTTTTAAGATTTTATTTTTAAGTAGCACAGTTAGAAAGGTCTGTACTAACTTATCTCAAATATTAAATTAGCACAGTAACAAATTTAGTACGTTTTGAGTCCTTGAATAAGGCTAAAAGCACTCTGTTTTGAGTCAAATGCTAATCTTTGTCGCAAAGATAGAAGTTAATTTTTACATCGTAAAAATTAATCTGCAAAAGAGTGCAAATGTTAGTTATCTTTAGCGTATCCATGTTTATTTGCGAGTGTTCGCTAAAATTCATAATAGTGAAGGTGTAGTAGTCAAATCATGCCGATTGATAGTTATGTGAGGTATGGAATTATTTCATTTTGAGGATTCGTTTGCTTATGCCGTAAAAAATCATTACCTTTGCACCCGATAACAATACCTTACGTGTGCGCATGCACGCGTATATATTAATAATGTTCGCGCGCATGGAAACTCAAGATGGTATCGAAACGATAGAATTCAAAGTAGATGTCCCAACGTATGTAAGAGCCTATCAAGAAGATAGGTCAATTCTACATATCAGTACAGAAGAGTACGATTTGCTGAATTCAAGTGAGCATAGTTTCCCCAAAACAATGCTCATTAGCCGTTTGACATATGTCCTAAAATACGATATCCATAATTACTTAGTTGCTGTTTCAAGGGAAACCTCTTCCGAACGCCGAAGTCTACCTATAGCAGAATTATCTTCAGAAGATTGTGAAATTCTATCGACGGTAACCCTATCTTATCGTGACATGGGGCCACGTATGATTGATGATCATCGCGTTAGGAGGCGCATATCTGCATTCTTAGAAAAAGCTCATTATATTATTGACAATTGGATTTTATGCTTGGGCGAAAGCATATATTTCGATCCGGCTTTTTATGATTATAAATGTGTCAATGAAAATGAAACAGTCCAAGAGAAGATTCTTAGTCAGTTAAAAATAACTTATCGCATACTAACTACATTGCGTGATAGCATTTTTTATTTGGACGAAAGATACAGGGCACATATTGATGAGCTATTAATTATTTACAAACCCTTTTTCAATATAAGTGCAGAAGAGATATGCCTTGAAAACTATAGTTATACAACGGAACTGCTGAAATCGCTTTATTTAATCAAAGAAAGAGACAGAAGTAAGTTATATCATATTGTGATTTTACTTCAATCACTAAGGAAATCAACTCCACCGGTAATTAGGGGATTTGCCTTGGCGCTGGAAGTAAGCATAGAAGAAGTAGAATACGAACCACAACCATTTGATATATTCTTAAGCCAATATAATGCTCAATCATTAAAGAGAATTACATTTAATCCGGAACATATTGCCTATTTACGTATGGTTGATAAGAATTGCGAAGAATTAATAGGTAGTATAATTCATCTATTACATGAGATTCGAGCAAAATATTATAATGGCTATGCCCATATTTGGGAAAATAACACGATAGAGGATGCCGCCTGGTACTACAATAGGAATAAATCGAAAACAAACTGGAATGATTATTATATCGTATTAGTATGTAAAATGAGGGCATACGTAGGCTTCAAAACACCAGAATGTTACTATTCTTTAGTTGCAAATGATGTTCAATACAGTACTACCCCTTTAGAGGATTTATTGATACACCATGGCTCTCATACAAAAGAAGAGGAACCTGCTAAGTTCTCCTTTGACCTTGTCATGAACTTAATCGATTTGCTACGACAATCAGGATCGAAAGACCAAACAGGTTTGTATAAAGCAATGTACCAAATCAATTATTCTTGGAAACGAAGACTCAATGGAACAGCCTCGGATAATAGGTATATTGTTGCCGCAATGAATTATATCAATTGCCTATTTGATGAAAGGAATAATTGTCTTTCGGCTGAGAATGTTGGGCAGGTTAAAGATGCTATTGCGGAAATTCTATCTCTTGATGACATTCAAGACACCCTTATGGATATTCCTAGGGGATTTACTTGCGGATTTAACTTTCAGTTAGTGTATCGTATTATCGGAATGGTTCTAGATAAAGGATATTTTAAGGTAAAACCATATAAACTTAATAATATCCTATCGACATCTAATGGGCAAATGCAGGAAACCAACGGAAATAAACCCATAGATAGGTCTCACTATTTTAATAAAGAGATAAGTGAACAAGAAGAAGAAATAATTAATAAAAAATTAAGTACATTACTTAAGTGATTTTTGCTTATTTTTACCATTTAAACAAATCAATCCAATCTATATTGAATCGAATATTTCTGTTTGATATCGTTTATATATCTGATCCATAGGCACATATAACATCATATAACAAAAGAAGAACCCGATTGAAAATGACTTCAATCGGGTTCTTCTTTTTGTTATGGATAACTCACCGTTTTTCTTGGTCAGCATTATAAATCGCAGTACCTTTGGGGTGAACAAATGAAAATATTTAGTGATTTTTTGTTTGTTTTGGCGATCTTTTTTTGCTGCAAAACAACGGATGAATGCAGGGGAGAGATTACTAAACGATGAATGTCAGCTCGAGAACATTCATTTACGATCTTTGACAAGACAGAAAAACGCACATGTTCCTATAAGGCGGATGTGCAGAACTATGAGTTTTACGAGTTGAGTAAAGAGTGGCTCTTTGAAAACTGGATTAGCGATTAGGATATTAACCCGTTGTTAATGTCCCTAAAAGCTAAATAGCTACTACTTGAAAGATGGCTTTAGAATAGTTCCTGTTGATTATAAGTGAGACGTCACACCTGGTAAATTCTGCATTAAAGTGCCGTGACACATTTAATATAATGTATAGCGCAGAGATGAAGAGACCTATAATCTACAGAACGAGAGTTATAACAATAATAATAATTATAAAAATAAAGTATATGATAACATAAAAAACTTGCCTTATTGGCGAATCTCATGAAACGCAACATGCGTTATAAAAAAGATGATTGGAAGACCAATTGTCTGGTGTTTTTTTTCAAAGGGAACTGATAAGATATATCAAGTACGAAAGAGATGCTCGGGTGCTTCCTGCCCGGGAAACTCGATGCCCCCAGCTTCTCTACTACATCGTACTTCTGGCCAGTTACCTAGTTCCTGTTAGTATACATTAATTCATAAACTACAGGAATATGAACAAAAACAAAACTCAAATAAAGAGCGAAAGTTCATTGGTACTTTCTTCTGATTCGATAGAGAACGAACATATCAATGTACTCAAATATCTTGGACTGAAAGAATACTATTTTTCATATATTCGAGTAGGTCAGCAAAGCTGTGACCTCAAAATCTATCCGACTTTACAAGAAGCAGAAGAAGCTTCCATAAGTCAATGCAAAGTGCTTATGGCTCAAGCCAATCATGATTCTTGGTTTGAGATCACAGACCAAAACAAGAAGCTTGTTTTGTCGGCCAAGCTCACCAAAACCGGACGAATCACTTACAATGAGATTCCTCAAACAGAACTGTCTAACCAACTAATTAATAATGAAGATATGGCAACACCAATTGAAGAGAACATTCTGCCTGTTTCGTATAACGAGACACTGACTATTACTAACATGACTTTGAGTAATAAACTCAAAGCATACATCGATGCTGGAATTTTCTTGGCCGAGGATATCGAATTCCTCTCCATGTCCCATTCTGATGTAGAGATTTTATCTCAGCAGATTCAGACTAGCGTATCTGCTTGCTATAAACAAGATGCTAACACTTTTGCCAAGTCCTTTTCTGAGGCATCTAAGAGCTTGATCCCTGGAACCCTTTTGAAGGCAACCGGCGAACCAGTCAAGGAAGGGAAGATGTCACTTCATGATTGGAACCTGTACCGCGTTGTTCATGGGAATGTGCCACTGACAGAGATTCTTGGTGGCAACCGTTCATATGCCAAGGTCAATGGTATCATTTTCGCCAAATCGGTAGGAGAAAAGATCCTTGATGCCTATGATAAGGGTCATCGACTTATTGCAGAAGCTTGTTCATCAATGGATGCTTCTGCTGAAGAAGATCATTCATATGTAACATCTGATGATGCAGGCACTCCTTCTTCTGATATGTGTAACAACCACACAACGACAACATCTTGTCATCTATCGGATTTAGTTGATGGCATCTGTGCTACCATCATGGTCCATCAGAATGCAGATAATGACCTGCGTGTGTATCTCTCGCTTAAGGGAAGTACTTTGAGTTCTGACATCAAAGGCCAGACCAATGGTGTTTTGTCCGCAGAGTTGTCTGGCAGGCAGATGACACTTCATTGCATTTCCGGTTCCTCTGTTTCTATTGGAACTCGGGTTGGCTCAGAAGATGCTCGTCGTCGGGAAGTGAAATCCGCAATCATGCGGATGCTTGTAGGTGCTGCTATCTCAAGCAAGAGCAGAGATTTACTGGCCAAAGTCGTTGACTTGGAGGAGATCGAGCGTCTTTACCTCGACATGTCAACACAGAAAGCCGCATAATAAACCATACAAGTCGGTGATCTATTTCACCGACTTGTTACAATAATTGCAAACACTTATTTTAATATTATTAAT
Organism: Bacteroidales bacterium; assembly: GCA_045628525.1. Classification (GTDB taxonomy): domain Bacteria; phylum Bacteroidota; class Bacteroidia; order Bacteroidales; family UBA3663; genus Liminaster. Next base: position 33,436 of record JAZQPJ010000073.1, on the reverse strand, counting down.
ACTTACTAATATGAAAAATTTTTTTAGACTCATACTGAGAATGATTAAGAATTTTATTAAGCACATTATTGCCAAGTGTCTGACATCTAAGTCGGAACCAATCCGAGTTGTGTCTCTGTTCTCCGGAATTGACACATGCCTGATGGCTTTTAATAATCTGGGAAAGATTACAGGCTTGCGATACAAGCTTATGGCTTGGTGTGATAATGATCCGCACTGTATTGCTCAGCATAACTTCTTGTATCCAGAACATAGGGATTTGTTGGAGCCGGACGTCACCACTTTCAATTGTGATAAAGTACTTAGGAATGGCGGTTGTGATATAATCATTTATTCGTCATGTTGCCAGAGTGTCAGTCGATCCAATCGCTCCAAAAAAAGAGGACTGACTAAGGGCTCTGGCACTGAATCCGCAAAGATTTGGATGGTAGAGCCTGTTATCGCAAAACTGCGGCCAAGAGTGCTCCTGTTTGAGAACGTTGAAGGAATTCTAGACAAATGTAATTATGAAGACTTCTCTTCTTGGTGCAGAATGCTTGCCTCATACGGCTATGTATCCAAGTTCAAAAAGATCCTAGGAGGAGAATTTGGATGTCCACAGAACAGACCTAGAACCTTCATGGTCTCGATTCTGAAGGATGAGAAGATGCCCAATCCAACATTTGCTTGGCCAAATCCAGTTCCACTAACAGTATTCCCAGAGCATCTGCTCTCGGAAAATGTAGATGACCAATATTATTTAACCACAGAGCAATGTGAATCATTCGTGGATCTTATACGGAATGCTGATAAAGGTTATGTCAGTGATGTCATTTACAGAGGGAATCATCCTCATAAGTATCTGACATCCCAAATGAGTAAGATGATTAGTCGTGTAGTCTTTCCTATTACTAAGAACGGATCAATTCCAACATTAATGGCGAGTGGTACTAGCGTAAATCTTGCAGGAATGACGGCTTGCAGGAGGGAAGGTATGCCTTGCGTTATAGAGGTCTGGGAGGGCCAGCCTGGAATACAGCCCGTTGAATTAGTGAATGTGAAGGCTCCCAAAAAGAGCACGCATACTACAGCAGAGCATGCTTGCCGAGGTCGCAAAAAGGTTCTTAAGATAATTGAGGGTCTTAAATCCAATCAGTACTTAAGAATCAGGAGATTAACGCCAGAGGAAGCTTTGAGATTTATGGGATGCGAACAACAGTATATTGACAGGCTCGTTAACCCTCGTCAAAGCTTGACTGACGCTGGATACACTCCCGAGCAGATTAATGAACTTATGAAGGTTAACGGTAAAAAACTTCGCTTCTCAGATTCTCATATTTATAAGCGAGCTGGCAATTCGATAATTGTGCAAGTATTGGTTGCATTGTTTTCGTCATTGTTCTTGGATGAAGAGAGCTCTGTCGCTCAACAACTTTGGTCTACGGGGCTCAGCATAGAAGAGCAGGCTTGTGAAGAGATTTCTGACGAGATGCCGTTGAGTCCAGCGGAAAAGAAACGCAAGTACCAGCGTGAGTACTATCATCGGAACAGAGAGAAACTAAGTGCCCTAAGTCGCAAGTATCATCAGGAGCGCAGAGTCGCTAAGAAGAACTTGCAGAAGACTGCTTGAGATTGAACACCTTGGTCATGGGAATTCCTCATGACCAAGGAAGAAGCAGAATAAAATCATTAATAACCTAAAAAATATACAATTATGAACGTTACAACCAACACCACCGCAGCATCTATCTCTATCAACAAGTATGCAACCGCAAACGGCTGCCCAAAGAATCCAGTTCTAAACCTCACTTGCGACTATGAGTACTACAAGTTCCTGGCTATGTTCGGTTACCTCTACGAGGCTCTCTCTAGTGCCGGCAAAGCCAAGTTCATGAAGATGACCTTGCTCCAGCAGTGCAAGTGCCTCTTCAATATCTCTATTGAACACACACGCGTACGTAATAGAGGTAAGAAGCTCCCTGCCAAGCCAAAGACTACGGCAGAGTTCATTTCTCCAAGCAGCATCACCTTTTTGAATGTAAACTATTACCTCAATCAGATTATGCGTTATAAGCGTCAGCTCTGTCCTACCTCTCGTTCTGCCAAGTACTGGGACTTCCTGACTCCTGAGGAGAAGTACTCAACGCTCTATACTCTCGCTCTGCGCTCGAAGAAAAAGAACAGATCTTGAGGCGCTTTGTTATAAAAACAAGCATCTCAGGCAGGTCATAGGCACTTCTCTGGGGAATCTGCTGTCGCATATGCATGGTTCGTATGGACGAAAGGCTACATGGGATCACCTGCTATTAGATGGTTCAACTAAAGGCCATCTCAACAAGTATAATAATTCGTAGAACCTCACGATGTATAGGCTAATCGTAAACTACAATGGCAAAGGCTATTTCTGAAATGAATGGAGCAGAGCTCCAGTTGCTGATGTTCTTACTTAAGAGGAGTAAGGCTACTAATTGGGCTTACAACTATTTGAAGGTACACTTCCAGGGTGGACCACACGAAGACTCTGTCACTCCTGCATTGGATTGTTGGGCTGATGATTACGATGAATGCTGGGATGCAGAAGCTGATCTTGAGGTGCTCTGCAATAAAAACAAGCACCTCAAGCAGGTCGTAGACACTTACCTTTCAAAGCTGGTATAGAGTCAAACATGGATATGCCTGACGTCTGTTAGGCATATCCATGAAGGTTTGAGGAAAAAGCAAGGGAGAGGAATAGGCCTCTCCATAACAAACAAAACATATTATCTATGAGTAAGGAAATTTTCGATTTAGAGAAATGCCTGGTTCGTTATATGAACGACAAGCATTATGTTACCAAGCAAGGGTTCGACCTTGAGGAATATGTATATGAATGCGAGAACGATTATCTGTTCGAGTCCTTGTATTCAGAAGCTTTGGAGCGACTTCCCTTCAGCTATGATGACTTCGAGGATGACGAGTCCTATCAAGATGCAGTAGATGAAGCGCTTACTAATTATGCCCACAATTACATTTACAGCGACCACTTTGAAGTTATGGACTTGATTATCTTCATCAAGGACAATGGTGGCATGACTGTCATCCGGAATATGCTTGATGGCTTGATTGAGGGTATGGGAGACAATGCCATCAAGATTGAGGATGAAGACCTCGTAATGCGGGATTCTTTCGATGCTGTCTCTTATGACGATTCCTATGACTCGTACGTCTTCCACTACGGTCCTGTAGAGGTGTTCTCAACCTTTGGAGGAAGGAAGCTCTTACGGAATGACGAAGACATTGAAGTATACTTTGATGGTGATGGTATACTTCGCTACGAAGATTCGCACCAGGTCGTCTGCAAGAAGGACTATGCTCCGACTCAGGCAGAAGAGGAACTCTTCTCCCGGGAGGAATGGGATTCTATCGGAATTTAATAATGACACAGACGACACAGGAATAACGGTAATTCTCTGGTGTTTTTTCTTGTTTCATTTTTTTATCTTGTTCAGAATTTATATATTCGTTTTGTGAATCTGAAAATATTATTAATTATTAGTTTTTATACTTATGAAGAAGTTTGCTATTATCGAGCGTCCTAACGCAATGTTCACTCAGGCTGCAATTATGTCACTTGTGTCAATGTTTAAGCCCAATGAGAATCCTTCCGGTTATATTGATTTCAATATGACGGTTGACGAAGCGATTGCCTATTGGCAAGCTAACGTCTCTACACCGACTAAGGATGTTGAAGGGTTTAAGCGATTATTGCTTGGGAATGCAAGCCATCACAAGGATATTAACTTGACAACCCGCAGCAAGCCTGGGAAGAATGGTAATGTTATTACTATTCTTGGCAGGAATTTCTAAGGCATAGGAACTGTAATGACTAAAGGGCCAAGGCATTATTTGTTTTGGGCCTTTTAATACAGTTTGATCGGTGCTGTAATCTCTGCAAAATATAACAAAGACAAGTGCTTCATCAACTCTTGTCCAAAACAATAATAAAGAAAGATATGTTTAAAGAAATTCTTACAAAGCTTGATCAGATAAAGATGTATACTCTTATTGGAGCAAAACAAGTGCTCACACATGAGGAGGCTGCCATTTACTTAGGAATGTCAAGTACTCACTTAGCAAAACTTAAGTCAAAACGACTGATTCCTTACTACCAGCCTCAGGGTAAAATCACTTATTTCGACAAGTCCGAACTTGACGAGTGGATGCGTCAAGGGAAAGTAAAAACTATTACAGAAGTGGAAGAAGACGCACTTAGTCATATAGCCCAGCAATACGCTAATCCTAAAAAAGCGAGTTGAAGAAGAAGGAAGGGGAATCTCCATCCTTCTTCTTCAAGAAAAGAATCAAACCTTTCTTTAGTCGAAATAATTGCGTCAATACGCAATTATTTCGACTAATTTATACATATATGAGGTCAAATAATGAATTTTACTAGAGAAAAAGACCCTTGAATCGTTGTTTTATGAATTATTATTTCCATAAATAAAAATTTGTCATTATCTTTGCAGTCGAAAAAAATGCGTATTTACACAAAAATTTCGAGTCACAATGATAATAAATCGAGACATACATCTGCAAAAGCTCATTCGAAGCAAGCATAATGGCATGATTAAGGTCATTACTGGTATGCGTCGATGTGGAAAGTCTTATCTGCTCTTCAATCTGTTTGGCGATCACTTGAAATCATGTGGCATTGATGATGCTCATATAGTAAAGGTGGATCTTGAAGATCGCCGTAATAAGGAGCTTTGCGATCCAGACAAGCTTCTGGAATATATTGACAGCAAGTTGACGGATGATAGTCAGTATTACGTACTCCTTGATGAGATACAGAAGGTTGCAGAGTTTGAAGATGTCCTGAACAGTTACCTGAAAATGAAGAATGTCGATGTCTATGTGACTGGCAGCAACTCAAAACTCCTGTCAAAGGATGTAATCACAGAATTTAGAGGACGAGGGCATGAGATAAAGATTCATCCTCTTTCTTTCCGAGAGTTTATGTCTGTCTATAAGGGCGGAAATCGTGAACAGGCTTTGATGGACTATATGACCTATGGTGGACTTCCTCAGACTGTGACTTTGGAAACTGCAGAAGAGAAAGAAGACTACCTGAAAGCATTATTTGCCAGCACCTATCTTCGTGACGTCAAGGAAAGATACAAGATAGTCAATGATGGCGATCTTGAAGAACTTGTTGACGTAATGGCTTCAAGTATTGGAGGATTAGTCAATCCTCTCAAGCTGCAGAACACCTTTAAGACCGTCAAACAGAGCAATCTTTCATCAGAAACCATCAAGCGTTATCTTGACATCATGCAGGATGCTTTCTTGATTGAGAAGTCTGTCCGCTATGACATCAAGGGACGTAAATACATCGATACTCCAGCTAAATACTATTTCGAGGACCTGGGTCTTCGTAATGCAAGACTTAATTTCCGGCAGACAGAAGAGACCCATCTGATGGAGAATCTCTTGTATAACGAACTTCGTCAGAGGGGCTTATCGGTCGATGTCGGACAGGTCATTTATAGCTATAGGGACGAAGAGGGCAAAAGCCAGCGGAAAACTCTTGAAGTCGATTTCGTTTGCAATCGTGGGTTCAAGCGTTATTACATTCAGTCAGCGCTGGATCTCCCTACACCTGAGAAAGTTGAGCAGGAGCAGAACTCTCTACTCCGCATTGGCGACAACTTCCAGAAGATGATAATCGTAGGCGGTATGACTCCAACACACATGAATGATAATGGTATCGTTATCATGAATATCTATGACTTTCTTTTGAACGAGGATGGTCTTACGATTAGTTAATGTATTGATGGTCACAATTGTTACAATCAAATAAAGAAATATGAAGATATATGTATCCATCCCGGATTGGTATCGGGAAAATTGCGCTTCACGATGGACTAAGTTCATTACAGAACAAGCTAAAGACACAATAGAACAGATAATGAAAGAGGAAGAGTTTGAACTGTATGATGAAGATGGACGGAATAAGCTATTTCCTTTTTTTGAAGAAGAAGATCGTCACTCCCGTTGGGTATTTATGGGAACAGAAAGAATCTTCTTCCAATTTCCTGAGTTTCAACTGTTGTTTGAGTGGGAAGAAGCAGACTTTATAGATATTTACTCGGAGGATATGGACATAGAGGAGATTCAAGAAGAAAAGGAATCTGCCAGAGAACGATACATGTCTCAACTTTCAAAAGCAGGCTTTAATTCAGCCGCAGAAATCAAGATACCAGCTGGCTATGTCTTTCTTGGTAGTTACTCACCAAATCAGGATTCAAATATAAAACTGCCTGGGTTGGATCGAGTAGTCGAAGTAACAGAAGACGGAGAAGAGGTCATCTCTTCAGAGGTATTTGAGACATCCGCAAACTAAGTAAATGTATGCATCTTTGAGACAGAGACTTGTCAAACCTCCTTATTTCGTACTACACATTTTAAATAATTGTAGTAAATGTCGCTTGTCTCAAATATTTTTACTATCTTTGCACCGCAGCAGAGTATGACTAGTAGTTGGTTTATGACTAACTATAGTTTGTTGTTATTTTGTTGTTCGTTAAAGAAAGCACTTGCTTATGCCTAAGTAAACCAAGGGTATATAAAGTCTAAATGCTTTCATGTCGCAAAAATAATAATTATAAATCATAACCCTGATTAAAGACAAAACAGCAAAATAGTTCACATGTTAATGACGAAAACAAGTCTGTCAATGACTAGCTTTTGCTCGCCAGATTTTGTTGTTATTTTGTTGTTCGTCTTAAAAAGTACTAACTCATAGATATGGAAACCAAGAGCATATACGGTCTAAATATCTTCATGCGCGAAAAATAAGTAACACCAGCAAAAGTTTTCCGACAGACTTGTCAAGTCAAGCCGTCGGGGAATTTTTGCTGTTTCTTTAGATTGTGATTACCTTTGCACCTGATAACACAAAAATGAAAAACATGGAAGAGTATCAAATCATCTAATATGCTATATAGCGACGATGGTAGGCTTTTGCTTTTCCCCTATTTTGAATTAGAAGACCGCAACTCCTCTTGGGTATTTAAGGATGCAAAAAGATTCTTTATTCAATTACCCGGGTTCCAGCTGTTGTTTGAGTGGGAAGAAGCAGACTTCGAGGAGATTTGGGAGGATTTGGACGAAGAGGAGATTCAAGAAGAAAAGGAATCTGCCAGAGAACGATACATGTCCCAACTCTCAAAAGCAGGTTATATTTCAGCTGCAGAAATCAAGATACCCGCCGGCTATGTCTTTCTTGGTAGTTACTCACCAAATCAGGATTCAAATATAAAACTGCCTGGGTTGGATCGGTTAGTCGAAGTTCTTGAAGACGGAGAAGAAGTCATCTCTCCAGAGGCATTTGAGACATCCGCAAACTAAGTAAATGTATAGTCTTTGAGACATAGACACATCAAACCTCTTTATTTCGTGCTACACATTTTAAATAATAGTAGTAAATGTCGCTTGTCTCAAATATTTTTACTATCTATGCACCCCTCACATCATTCGAGCCGTCGGAAAGCCTGCCAGCGTTTGTGGAGAACTTTCCGATGGCTCGAAATCGTTGCCAGATTTTAGAAATAAAAAATCCGACGTCTCGAAATCCTTGCCAGAAGTATCTGGTGAAGAATTCGAGACGTCGAAATGTTTGCCAGAGATTCTGGCGAGGTTTTCGAGTGCACGAAAAGGTTGTCCGAAACTCAGTCAGACTTTTTCGAGCGCTCGAAAACTGTTCTTATTTCTCAGCGCTGCAGCTTCTGGCCGAAGGCATTGTAGTCCTGGCCGTTGGTGTGGATCAGGATCTGACGGTTCTCGAAGCGCTTGCCGTTGGCGTTAGGCTGCTGGGCCTCTACGCTGTGGATGCCTGTCGGGTCGCCGTTGACCATGATGCGTGCGATGCGGCCCCAGGTGTTGACAGCTTCGACGAGCAGGGAGATGTCGCCGGCGGCGTCATAGCCGATGGTGACGGTGCCGCCTACGCAGAGCCAGAGTGGCGGGGTGATCTGACCGGCATCGTTGAGATGGGCATAGAAGGTTGGGTATGCGCTGGTACCGCTGACTGAACCTGCCTGCACGGTGCCTGGGGCATACTCGGTGCTGATGGGGTAAACGCCTGCCTGGAGCTCCTCGCTGTCGGTGTAGATGAGCGAATAGAAGCACTCGCCCTCGACGTTGGCCAGCTGGATGAGGTAGTAGCCATAGTCGGCACGGTACTCGAAGAGGCTGATCTCGTCGAGGGTGAACTCGGTATCGACGTCGTTGTCAGGATCGTCGTAGGCATCGCCCTGTGGCTCTTCCTCCGGAATCACACCAGAGAGGTCAATGTCGTAGATGGTGTTGCCTGCCTGACATTCGCCGGTGAGCGAGAAGGTGTTGCCATCGACGATGAAGTTGACGTCGCAGTTGTACATTGGCAGGATCTGCTGGTCCTCGCCGCCGAGGTTGAGGATCACGTAGCAGTAGGACTTGTTGGCCGAGCTGAGTGCGTTGTAGCTGGCGCTGTGGATGTACCAGTCGTCGAGCACGATCGAGAGGTAGTCGTTGCCGTCATCGCTCAGGGCGGTGATCTGGAAGGCGCCGTAGTAGTCGGTCAGGTCGTTGAGCTCGGCGCTGTGCGACACGAAGGTGGCCTGGTCGGTGACGTCGGGCACGTAGAGGTCCATGTGGAGGGTGTAATCGACGAAGTCATCGCCGAGGAACTGGGCATCGAGCACGAGGTTGCCGTTGGTGTCCTCGGTGATGATGGCCGACTTGACGATGCTTGACGATACCTCATAGGTGTCGGCATCGAGCACGAAGACGATGTAGTCGGTCCAGTCGCCAGGGAATGGGCTGGCCATCATCGAGGCCTGGATGCGGCTGTACTCGTCGTTGCTGCCGATGAGGTAGTAGATGAGGCCGAAGAGGTCGGTCTGCTCCATGTTGTGTGCCTCGACGGTCTTGTGGCCGGCCACCTCGAGCTCCTTCTGCACGTGGAACGAATAGCTGACGGCGTTCTCGAAGACGAGCTGGGCATCGACGGTGATGACGTTGTCGGTAGAGGCTGCCACCTGTATCTGGCCATGGTCGAGCTCAAGGGTCTCGCCGGTCTCGCTGTCTTTCAGCCAGGTGTGCATCATGTCGAAGCTGTCGAACGTGCCGGTCAGGCCCTTGTAGGCCACGTGGAACTGCAGCTTCTGGTCGGCGCTGCTGACCACGAACGAGGTGTTGTGGCTTGACATCGGATCGACGAAGAGGAATGACTCGAGGATGCCGTCCACCTCGACGTACTCGGTGGGAACGACAGGCAGCGACTTCTGGTAGTGGAAGGTGACGTTGTCGCCATTGTCGAGCACGCCCGAACCTACGACCTCGAATACGGAGTTGGGGTCACCGGTGGTGGTGAACTCCAGCTCGGTGAAGCGGTACTGCAGGCCGGTCTGGATGTCGTAGAGGTCGGTATAGTCGGCCCAGCAGTTGGCGAGGGTGTAGGTGCCTTCGAACTGTGCAGGGTCGGCGGGGTTGATGAAGTCGAGGGTGACACGATAGTTGTCGTAGTCCTGGAATGAGATGTTCCAGTCGCCCGAATAGTCGTAGTAGGCCAGGTTGTTGAGCACCTTGCCCTCAACCACGATGTCCTGATGCTCGTGAGCCAGTGGGGCCACGACCACATGGAGCGTCTCGCCCATGCTGGTGACGAAGGTGGCATCGAGGTCGGCCTTGCCCTCCTCGGCACCTGGTGTGACGGTGAGGTGGCCATCGACTACGGAGAACTCCACGTTGTTCTTGCGGCCGTAGGTGTAGTAGGGATCGAGGGTCTCGAAGCCGAACTCGCCGTAGAGGCTCTCGCTGTAGAAGTCGATGTTCAGATCGTACTGGTCGCCATTGTCGGCGGTGCACATCACGGAGCAGTACCAGTCGCCCGAATAGTCGTAATAGACCCAACCGTAGTTGTAGTCGGTCATGATGAGCTCCACAACGTCGCTCTCAGCCAGGGCAGCGTGCATCGGAGCCTTGCCGCGCAACGAGGCGGGTGTGATGTGGAATGGGGTGCGTGTGGCGGGGTCGGCATAATGCTGGGTGGCATACTGCTCGATGCTCATGGGCTGTACGTGGTGCTGTGCACGGCGCTGCAGGGGCATGATCTGCCTGTGCTGCTGGGGGGCAGGTGCTGCCACGGGCTGGAGCTGCGTGTCAGCAAAAGCGCTGGCAGTCATGGCCAGCGACATCAGGAGTCCTGAAATAAGTTTCATACGAGAAAAGATGAAAGAAATGTTTATGATGTAGAATATACAAAGACTTTTATTATTGTTCAAAACGGGTGCAAAGGTAATCAAAAAATCCTTCCCGTACAAATTTATGAGATAAAAAGTGCCGGCATATCGAAAAAATATGTATCTTTGCCGCAGAAATTCAATAATCACAAATTCCCATGTCCTCACCTATCACCTTCGACCGCTTCATACGCGCCCTGATCACCCTGCTGGTCGTGGCCCTGATCATCTATGTCATCAATCTGCTGAGCAGCGTGCTGCTTCCCTTTGCCATCGCCATGCTGTTGGCTTACCTCACCTATCCGCTGGTGCACTTCCTGCAGCACAAATGCCGGTTGCGCAACCGGTTGGTGAGCATCTTCGTGGCGCTGGTGCTGATCGTGGCCGCCGTGGTGGGATTCTGCTGGATGCTCATCCCGCCGATGATTGAGCAGGGTGAGCACCTCAAAGTCATCGTGCAGCATTATGTACAGCATCGGGTAAACCCCTCTGAGCTCACCAGCCAGATGGAGAGTTGGCTGCAGGGCGTGCTGTCCGACGGCACCGTGCAGCAGTGGCTCATGGATGCCAACGTGCTGGGTGTGGTACGTATGGTGGCACCTCGCATCCTGCAGACCCTTACGCAGACGCTCGGCCTGGTGATGGGCGTGTTCTCGGGTTTCATGACCGTGCTCTACTGGGTGTTTATCCTCATTGACTACGAACGCATCACTACGGGTTGGATCCGCCTCATCCCCCTTCGCTTCCGCGACAAGGTGCAGATGGTGTGCAGCGATGTGGAGGAGGGCATGCGCCGCTACTTCAAGCTGCAGTCGGTCATCGCCGCCATCGTGGGCGTGCTCTTCGCCATAGGCTTCACCATCATCGACCTGCCCATGGCCATCGGCCTCGGCCTCTTCATCGGCATGCTCAATCTGGTGCCCTATCTTCAGACGCTCGGCCTGGTGCCCGCCGTGCTCTTTGCCATGCTGCGTGCCGCCGAGTCCGGGCAGAACATCTGGGTGGCGCTGCTCGGTGTCGCCATCGTCTTCATCGTGGTGCAAGGCATACAGGATGCCATCCTCAATCCCCGCATCATGGGCCACAGCTTCGGCCTCAATCCCGCCGTCATGCTCCTCTCCCTCTCCGTGTGGGGCGCCCTGCTCGGCTTCATCGGCCTTATCATCGCCCTGCCTCTCACCACCATCGTGATCAGCTACTACAAGCGCTACATACTGGCATAGGCACACTTATTAGTATCATTTGTAGTAATCGATATCACCCGAACCGTGAGCCGACTGGTTGAAGGTCTCGACTTCGCCATATACCTTGATGTCGCCACTGCCCTGGAGCTGGGCAGTGACCTCCTTGCACTTGCTGCAATGCACATCGATGTCGCCACTGCCGTAGAGTGAGATGTCGGTCTTTTGTACACGCTGCTGTGTGATCTTGAGGTCACCGCTACCCTTGAGCTCATAGTTGCTGCTGATGGCCTCCACGTTGTCGATGTCGATGTCGCCACTGCCCTGGAGCATGATGTGGATATTGTCGCAGATGATGTCTTCCACATCGATGTCCCCCGAGCCTCTGAGTACGATGTTGAGGTTGTCTGTGTCGAGTTTGCCCTTGCAATCGAAGTCGCCCGATCCGGTGAGCGTGACTTCGATGAGGTCCGGAGAAGTGACATAGACGATGGGGTAGAAATCCTCCTCATGGAAGCCTTTCAGGAGCGAGCCTAAAAACTCACCGAAGCTTGTCGTTCGGCGGTTGTATGAGAATGATTCTGAGTCTTGCGCCACGGTGAGCTTGCCGTCCTCGGTGGTGATGGTGACCAGATCGACCATATCTTTTGGACCTTTGACGGTGATGCTGAACTTGTCGCCTTGTGTATAGACGACTTCCGAGCTGCCCTTGATTTCGATCCTCTCGAAAGGCTTGATGTCCTTGACTTTGCGCTCCACCTGCTGTATGTTTTCAGCCGTCACGTTAAGGGTGGACATGAGCGCCAGAATGGCTGTAAATAAATATTTCTTCATAGTTTGAGGGGTTTGAATGTTTGAATGTTTGAAAGGTTTGAAGGGTTTGAAAGGTTTGAAGGGTTTGAGGGTTGGAACTTTCAAACTTTTCAAACTTTTCAAACCTTTCAAACTTCTTTATAAACTACCCTTATTGCCAAAGCATACACCAGCAGCATGGATATGGCCACAAAGGTAAAGATCTGGGTGTAGCTGTAGTCGAGGGGCAGCGTATGGATAAACACGCGCACATCGGTGGCAACGACATCGAGGATGTTGGTGAGCCAGCCGACGACGATGGCGGCAGCGAGGCACACCATCTGCCAGATGCGTTGCAGACGTCGCTCCCACCCTGCGCGCTCAGGCAATCGGCTTAGCACACGCTCGGAGAACCAGTTGTCGGCTACGTCGAAAGCATTGTTCTTGAGGAATGCTTCGATCTGATCGAAGTCCTCTGTATGTTTGGTGCTATTATTCGTCATTTATTATTTGTTGTTTGCTACGCTTGCGTTGTCAGTATCCGTTTTGTTTCAGGTAATTGGCCAACTTCTGCTTGCCACGCGCAATGTGGCTCTTCACAGTGTTGGCGTTGAGTTGTGTAATACGTGCAATTTCCTCGATCTTCTGGTTCTCGATCACCTGCAGCGTGACACATGTGCGTTCGATGGGCTTCAGTTGCTTGAGGGCGCGGAGCATGTCCATGCGGAGGCCGACGTCGCGATCGTTGCTTTCGAAACGGTTCTCGCTGGGGTTGAACGTCTCGTTGTAGTCGTCGATGTCCTCGGTGAGATGCTGCGCGCGCAGATAGTCGCGCCAGGTGTTGAGGCCGATGCAGAATAGCCACGTCTGGAAGGAGGCTCGTCCGCTGTATTGATCGAGGTGAAGCCATGCCTTGAGGAAGGTGTCTTGCGCCAGATCGTCGCTGAGCATCGTGTCGCCGAGGGTGAGATGGAGGAAAAAGCGTCGGACGGCTCCCTGATGCTGACGCACCAGGGCGTCGAATGCCTGGCGGTCAGCAAAGAGGGTGAGCCGCGTGGTCAGCGCTATCTCACTCAGACTTCTCATAGGTTCCTTCGTTCTTCTGCAGGTTGTTGCCTGAAGTCTGTTGTGTGTAGTTGTTCTCGGTGCGATAGCCGTTGCTGTCATTCTTGGGCGAAGACACCTTGTGGATGATCAGTTCGCCAATGCCATAGACGGCGAGGAAGACGGCCGCGCCTGAGACGATTGACAAATGGATGAACTTGCCAAAGAGGAACAAGCCAATACCGACGAAGATGTGGCGGATGCCATTGACGCGCAGGTCTTTGCCTGCATGTGCTGGTGCTGGGGCAGGTGTGCTCGCTCCTGCTGCAGTGTATGCCGTGCTTGTGCCGCCATAGCCGGCAGGGATCTCAACGCCCTTGTTGATGGCCGCCTTGACCACCTCATCACGCTGCTTCTTGCGCTTGTACTTATATAATAGTATGAAGCCGACAATCAGGATCGGGGTCAGGAAGAAGCCCGCGATGGCAAGGATGGGGATGAGCAGGGCATAGTCGAACAGGCGGCTGTTGCCCAGTTCGTCCATGGTTCCACCCAGTTCATTCATTGTCTGGCCGAACTCGTTCATCGACTGTTCGAATTCCTCCATCGCCTGATTGATTTCTTCCATGTCGTCTTCTGTAACGGAGACTTTGACGCTGTTCGTATCGATCAGCGTCACGGTGTCGTTGGTCGATTGTGCGACAATCTCCGTCTCACTTCCATCGCGATCGGTGTGACGATGGTTCTGCGGGTTGGCCATCAGTGTGCTGGCGGTGAGGAGCACCAGGGCCGAAATCATAGCAAGGATCTTTTTCATAGCTGTTACTGTTGTTTCGTTTGTTTGTTCGTTAGACGAGGGAATTGATGAAAAAGTTGCAACAATAACAAAAAAATAGCAAAAAAACAAATCCATCAAAGAAATCATAGTAAATCAAATGCAGGGTGCTCGATTGTTTTTATGATTTTCTATGATTTCTTTGATGGATTTATGTAATAATAGTATTTTTGGAGTACTATTCTTTAATCAAAGGCTCCACGTTGCGCCATCCTTGGTGTCCTTCACCACGAAGCCGAGGGCGGCCATCTGGTTGCGGATCAGGTCGCTGGTGGCCCAGTCCTTGTTGGCCTTGGCCTTGGCGCGCACTTCGAGCAGCAGATCCACGGCAGCCTTGTAGGCAGCCGACTTGTCGTCGCTGGCACCGGCACCGCTCTCGTCCTTCATGCCGAGGATGTCGAACAGGAAGGTCTGCATCACGGCCTTGGCCTTGTCGATGCCCTCCTGGCTGATTGCCTGCTGGCCATCGACTGCCTTATTGATAATAGAGACAAGCTCGTAGAGGTTCGAGATAACGATTGGGGTGGTGAGGTCATCGTTCATGGCCTCGTACATGCGCTCTTCGAGGGTTTGAATAGTTTGAAGGGTTTGAGCGGTTTCAGCGCTGTCGGCCTGTGCCTTCATGCGGCTGATTGAGGCATAACCCTCCATCATGCGCTTCATGCCCTTCTCGGCGCTCTGCAGGGCCTCGTTGCTGAAGTCTACCGTCGAGCGGTAGTGGGCCATGAGGATGAAGAAGCGGATGGTCATGGGCGAATAAGCCTGTGTGAGCTTAGGGTGAGTGCCCTGGAAGAACTCATCGAGGGTGATGAAGTTGCCGTACGACTTGCCCATCTTCTTGCCGTCGATGGTGATCATGTTGTTGTGCATCCAGTAGTGCACCGTGGGATGACCCTTGGCTGCGCACGACTGTGCAATCTCGCACTCATGGTGAGGGAAGAGCAGATCCAAGCCACCGCCGTGGATGTCGAACTCCTCGCCCAGATACTTCTCGCTCATGGCCGAGCACTCCAAGTGCCAGCCCGGGAATCCCTCGCTCCAGGGCGATGGCCAGTGCATGATGTGTTCAGGGGCAGCCTTCTTCCAGAGGGCGAAGTCGCAGGCCTCGCGCTTCTCCTGCTGTCCGTCTAGGTCGCGGGTGGTGTCGAGCAACTCATTGATGTTGCGGCCTGAGAGGATGCCGTAGTTGAACTTCTGCGCATACTTCTTCACATCGAAATATACCGAGCCCTGGCTCTCGTAGGCATAGCCGGCATCAAGGATCTTCTGAACGTAGTCAATCTGCTCGATGATGTGGCCGCTGGCGTGTGGCTCGATGCTTGGTGGAAGCACGTTGAGTGCCTCCATAGCCTTGTGGTAGCGGTTCATGTAATACTGCACCACCTCCATGGGCTCCTTCTGCTCCAGGCGAGCCTTCTTGGCAATCTTATCCTCGCCTTCGTCAGCATCGTGCTCCAGGTGACCCACATCGGTGATGTTGCGCACATAGCGCACCTTGTAACCGATGTGCTGCAGGTAGCGGAACAGGATGTCGAACGTGATGGCAGGACGTGCGTGACCCAGGTGACCGTCGCCATAGACGGTAGGGCCGCACACATACATGCCCACACGCTCAGGAACGATGCTCTTGAATGGCTGCTTGATGCGAGCCAGCGTGTTATAGACGTATAGTTGCTGTGTGATCATTTTTTTTCTTATTTTTTTCGAAATATCGAAATATCGATTCATCGAAT
Source organism: Bacteroidales bacterium (assembly GCA_045628525.1). Taxonomy (GTDB): domain Bacteria; phylum Bacteroidota; class Bacteroidia; order Bacteroidales; family UBA3663; genus Liminaster. The sequence goes on along the minus strand of JAZQPJ010000073.1, from coordinate 17,610 downwards.
TATCGAAATATCGGAAATTACTTGACAAAGAACTTCTTGCCCTCCTTGACATATACCTGGCCCTGCTCGAAGCTGTCGGCTACACGGCCCTGGAGGTTGAATGTGCGGCCACTCTGCTCGGCCTTGAGGGTGCTGATGGCAGTTGGGGTGTCCTCTACATTCCACTTGATGGTGGCATTCTCGTAGATGTCATAGACGGTGTTGCTGCCTGCCTCGACGACGATGAGCGGATCGAGCTCGATGGTCTTGGTCACGTCGTTGTAGCTGCCCATCACGTCACCCTCGCCTACCTCGAAGGTGGCAGGATTGAATGGCTGCACGTAGAACATGCCATAGCTGCTGTGGAAGAATACCGACTGGCCCTCAGGCACGATGGCCTCTTCGCCATCGATCATGATAGCCACGCACGAAACGTCGCCGAAGCCATAGACATCCACATAGCCGTCCTCAGCGGTGCCGTCGATGGCCACGCCTACTTCGCATGCGTCGCCATAGTAGTCGTTCCAGGTCATGGTAGCGTTCACGCGGTCGAACTGGTTGAAGAAGTAGAAGCTGTTGAGCATATAGCCGGCGTATGGACCATCCATCAGGATCATGGCCACACCGTCGTTCTCGATGAGGAAACGGTTCTCGTCATCGACGTAGAACACGATGTCGGTGTCCTTCTGGAACTCCACCTCATCGTCAGCGTTGAGGCCGATGGCACAGAGGGCAACGTTGCCGTACGAGCTCTCGAAGAGCTGCTGCATCGATGGGGCCACCAGAATCTCATCATCCTCGTCATAGGTAGCCTGGATGTCGCCATAGCCCAGCACGTTCTTGAGGGTCACGGTGCCGTCGCCGTTGTCCAGCACATGCATGTCGGTGCTCGAACCGATCCAGTCATCGTAGGTGTCAGGGTCGATGCACCACTGTGAGTGTACGAAGTCGCCCAGGAAGCACTCCATGGCCGAAGCCTCAGCCTTGGCAGCCTTAGGAGCCTTCTGGCTCAGCACGTTGAGCTGGCCGGCATTGAACTTGAACGACTCGGCCTTGACTGGTGTGAGCTCTGTCTGAGCCTGTACAAAAGTGTTTTCGGCGTGAGCCGAAACGATAGCCATAGAAGCGATAGCGAGAGTAAAGAAATGTTTCATATCTATTTTTGTTAATTTGTTATTTTGTTGTTGGCAGCAAACAATTATGAATTATGAATTAATAATCCTTCCATCCTGCATCCTGATCACGCGGTCGCTCATCTCGGCCAATGCCTCATCGTGCGTCACGATCACGAAGGTCTGGTTGAATTGCTTGCGCAGGTCGAAGAACAGCTGGTGCAGCTCCTGCTTGTTCTGCAGGTCGAGGCTGCCCGAAGGTTCGTCGGCAAAGATCACGTCCGGCTGATTCATCAGGGCGCGAGCCACAGCCACGCGTTGCTTCTCGCCGCCCGACAGCTCATTGGGTCGGTGCCGCATGCGGTCACTCAATCCCAGGAAGTCGAGCAGCTCCTCTCCCCTCCTTTTAGCCTGGCTGTTGGCGGTGCCGGCTATCAGGGCTGGCATCATCACATTCTCCAAAGCCGAGAATTCGGGCAACAGCTGGTGGAACTGGAAGACGAAGCCGATGTGCCGGTTGCGGAAGTCGGACAGGGCGCGGTCCTTCAGGCCCAGCACGTCCACGTTGTTGATGAATAAGGAGGGGTTTGAAAGGTTTGAGAAGTTTGAGAGTTCTGTCTTCTCACCTTTCAAACCTTTCGAACCGTTCAAACTCCCATCGGGAAGCTCCAATGTGCCCAGGATGTGCAGCAGCGTGGTCTTGCCCGCACCGCTCTTGCCCACGATGCTGACCACCTCGCCCTGGCGTATCTCCAGGTCGATTCCTTTCAGCACCTCCAGCTGTCCGAAGGATTTATGTATGTTGCGGGCTTGTATCATAAGCAGTTTTTGTCCTTTTTTCGATGCAAAGATACAGATTATTTCATAATTACAAGAAAAAAGTGGGCAAAAAGTTGCATTTCATTTTGATTTTGTCTCTTTTTAGCGTATCTTTGCAGCAAAAAAAGCTCGGGGATAAGCCGAAATCACTTCGTCTTATCCCCTCAAACGGAAAATTTTCAAACCAGTATCTGTGGTCCCACTAGGGCTTGAACCTAGGACCAACGGATTATGAGTCCGCTGCTCTGACCAACTGAGCTATAGGACCGGCCCGCTAACGACAAGTGTCAGGTGACAAATATCAGTTTCGCGGCGCGAAGATAATGCTTTTTTTCGAGAAAAGCAAATATTTTGGACAAAAAAATGACAATATACAGGAATTTTGATCACATAGAGGGGCAATACACCGCCTGCATCGGCTTTTTTGATGGCGTTCATCGCGGACATCAGTTCCTGCTCGAACACCTCAGGGCTGAGGCACGCCAGCATGGTACTCTGTCGGCAGTAGTGACCTTCATCAACCATCCGCGCAAGGTGCTGCAGCCCGACTTTCCGATGCTGATCATCGACACACTCGAGGAGCGTCTGCACAAGCTCGAGCTCTTGGGCATCGATGCCTGTTTTCTCATCGACTTCACCGAGCAGATCCGCCAGCTCACGGCCGAGCAGTTCATCCGCGACTTCCTGCATGATCAGATGCACATCCAGCGCCTCCTCATCGGCTATGACCATCGCTTTGGCCGCAACCGCGCCGAGGGTTTTGACGACTATGTGCGCTACGGTCACGCATGTGGCATGCAGGTGGTGCAGGAACCGGTGTTCGACGATGGATCGGGCCTCCACTACTCCAGCAGCGAGGTGCGTCGGGCCCTGCAGCGGGGCGATAAAGAAACTGCTCGCCAGCTTTTAGGCTGGTGAGCAGTTATTTTTTAATCCCAATCGTCGTCCGCCGCAGCAAATGTGGTCATGTCTGGTGGGGTGCCGCCGCAGATCGAGATCTCGCGCTTGATGCTCTCCTCGAGCGAGATGAGGGTCTCGGTGCTGACTACACCCGAGATGCCCTGGATGCGGCTGTTGAGCAACTCCATCAGGTGCTCGTTGTCGCGTGCAAAGAGCTTGCACAGCATGGTGTATGGGCCGGTGGTGAAGTGGCACTCTACGATCTCAGGGATAGCCTCCAGGCACTTCACGACCTCGCGATACATCGAACCGCGCTCCAGTCGGATGCCGATGTAGGTACAGGTCTGGAAGCCGAGGGTCTTGGGATCGACCTTATAGCCTGAGCCGGTGATTACCTTGAGCTCGATGAGGCGTTGGATACGCTGGTGGATGGCAGCACGCGATACGCCACACTCCACAGCCACGTTCTTGCTGGGGATACGCGCATTACGGGTCACGATGTCCAGAATCTTTTTGTCAAGTGCATCAATTCTTTCAATAGCCATGATTTATGAATAGTTTTGAAGGGTTTGAGGAGTTTGAGAAGTTTGAAGGGTTTGAACGGTTTGGAGCGAACTTTCAAACTTTTCAAACTTTCGAACTTTTCAAACTTAATACGCTGCAAAGATACGACTTTTTTCTGACAAACAAACAAAATGGCACGAAATTTTAGCATTTTGTTTGAATTTTGTACCAAAAAGTCGAAAAAAGGCGCTTTTCTGTCGAAAAACGCCTTATATTATTCACGAAAGAATAGCTTCTTGCTTGCCGATTACTTGCTGGCAGGAATTACCTTGAGCAGCTCAACCTCGAACTGGAGAGTTGCACCACCAGGGATGTTCTGGCCAGCGCCACGGTCACCATAGGCGAGGTCTGAAGGCATGGTCAGGATAGCTTTGCCACCCTCCTTCATAGCCATGATACCCTCCTTGAAGCCACGTACAACGCCATTCACGTTGAACTCGATTGAGTCGTTGGCATCGAACTCGGTACCGTCGGTCAGCGTGCCCTTGTAGTTGACGAGCACCTTGTCGGTATCCTTGGCCTGAGCGCCGGTGCCAGCTACGAGGTGCTGGATCTGCAGGCCGCTCTCGGTTACTACCACGCCCTCCTTCTTGGCATTCTCAGCCATGAAGTCAGCACCCTTGGTCTTCTCGTCGTTCAGTTCGTTTATACGCTTCTGCTCCATCTTCTCACGCAGATGGCTCTGGAACTCCTGCAGGAATGCGTTTGCCTCGTCCAATGTCATCTTGAGGTCGTTTGAGTCACGACGGATAGCAGTAACGAAGCCGGCAAGGAAGTTGTCGAGGTTCATGGTCTCCTCAGGAACAACAACACCGCTGTCCTGGAAGTTTGAATACTGGTTACCGAAAAGAACACCATAGGCATAAGCGAGTGAGTCGAGCTCGCCGTTCTTGAATGAAGCGCTCTTGATGCTACCGCCACACGATACGAGGCCACAGGCAAGAGCACATACAGCAACTACGCTGAGAATGAATTTCTTCATGTTTGCTTTGAAAATTTATGATTTAATATTTATTATTTATTTCGTTTTTTATCGAAATTGCGGCGCAAAGATAGTGTTTTTCAACATATATTGTATGTTTTTGACCCAAAAATTTTTCTTTTTTGACAAAAGTTTCGTACTTTTGCCACATCAATAAAGTAAATTCGAACCATAAAGTGCTAACAACGATGAAAAGGATTGTATTCTTGACAGGTGCGGGAATGAGTGCTGAGAGCGGCATCTCCACCTTTCGCGACAGTGACGGACTCTGGGAAAATTATTCGGTCGAAGAGGTCTGCACCCATGAGGCCTGGGTGCGTCAGCCCGAGGTGCTGCTCGACTTCTATAACATGCTGCGTCGCAAGTTCAAGGACTGCCGCCCCAACGAGGGACACCGCCTGGTGGCCAGCCTTGAGGATCGCTACGAGGTGCAGGTCATCACGCAGAATGTCGATAACCTGCATGAACAGGCAGGCTCCAGCCATGTGATCCATCTGCATGGCGAGCTGATGAAGTGCCGTGCCGATGGGCGCGACAATGGCATCCACTATCCGCTCGACTTCGACAATCCTGACATCCACATGGGCGATGTCGATCCCAACGGCGTGCAGCTCCGTCCGCACATTGTATTCTTTGGCGAGGATGTACCCAACCTCGAAAAGGCTGCCCTCACCATGACCACAGCCGACATCGTGGTTGTGATCGGCACCTCGCTCAACGTCTATCCCGCCGCCGGCCTCCTGAAGTACGCCCCTGCCCACGCCCCCATCTGGCTCATCGATCCCAAGCCCGTGCAGACGCCTTACCGCGATGTCACCCAGATTATGAAGGGTGCCAGCGAGGGCATGAAGGAACTGGTCGAGAAGCTGTATTTTTGATTTCCTCTGATTTCTTTGATGGATCTCCCAGTATGAGGATTAAGGCATTTGCGGCTTATTCGTCCTCATCTTCGAACAGCTCGATGCCCTCCTCGGCCATCTTCACCCTCACGCGGCTCTTGCGCTTGCGCACGGCATCTTCGCTCACGCCGAGCACAGCGGCCACGTCGCGGGTGCGGAACTTCATGTAGAACATCAGGCAGAGGAAGAGGTCTTCGTGCGAGAACTGCGAGCCCTCCAGCAACGTGCGGATAGGGTCGTAGAATGCGGCGAGCACCTGGTTCACCAGTTTGTCGCGCATCTGGTTGTTGACCACGTCGCCTGACCTCATCTCCTCCAGCAGTTGCAGTTTGCGGTAGGTCTCGGTGGTGGCGAAGAGTTCGCGGTGCAGCCTCAGCAGCTCCTTTTGCTGCTTCAACAGCTCGGCAGGATCCAAGGGTTCTGTCGAGCTTATCTCTTTGGCCTTCTGCTCCTGCAGCAGCATCTGCAGCTGGTCAATGCGTTGCTTGGCTCGCCATGTTTTCCAGCCATAACTGATGCCGAGCAGAACGAGCACTATGACAGCTGCCACCCCAAAGCTCTTGATCATCTGGTGATACATCTCTTGCTGCCGCTGCTGCTTGTAGTCAGCAATGGCTTTCTCTATGTTCCCCGATTGTTCTTCATGGTCAAACTTCTCGTTATAGTAGATAACAGAATCGCCATAGTGGGCAAGGTATTCGAAGCCGGGTTGCTTGGAGATGTCGAAAAGCCAACGTCCCATCCAGTATTTACCTGAAAGATCAGCTTTAGGATAAGCAGAAATAAAACACTCAACAGCTTCTGCTATTCTGCCTTGCTTCTGTCGGATCATGCCGATGTTTCGCAAGTATGCATTTTTATCAATTTGATTTATTGAGTCAGCGTAAGCAGAAGCTAAATCAATTTGGTCAAAACGATTGTATAAAAAAGCAAGGCCACTATAAGAGGAAAGAATATAGGTCGAATCGTTCAAAAGCTTTGCAATTTTCAACTCCTCTTTTAGTAGCGAAAGATTGTTTTCGTAAGATGTAGTATCTTGAAAAGAATCAACAATAGCATCAATAGCCCACATGATTTGCATGGAGTCATTCAAAGCGCGAGCTGTGTTCAGCATTTTGTATGCATATTCACTATATTTATCATACCACATTTGTGCCTTGTATTCATAGTAAAGGTTTTGGTATGTAAAGAATAACCTTCTGCAGGGAGCAACATCCTCAAGTAATTCAGCACATTGTAACCAATCAACTATTGCTGCGGGAATTTGATCATTCCATCTATATGCCAACCCTGAGAAATAATAATAAGCGGCAGCTTTTTCTTTGTCCAAGGGCCAATTATTTTTTTTATAATAAATGGCGGCATCATGCATCTCTTCTTGCCAGGTGATAACTTGTGTCTTTTTTGCCTCTATTCTTGTCTTTACAAAGATGTATTGTGCATGTTCTTTTGCGGTCAGATCTTTCTCGTTGATCTGGCATAATATGGTCAATGCACTATCAGGAAATTCAGGAAGATAGGATTCTGCCTGGTCAAGCAGTGTCTTATTGACACGATTCTGGCATGCTACCATCAGGCAACACACCAGAATCAAAAAGATGCCATTAAATGTATGTCTCATCACATGATGCTTAAATTCTTTTTAAAAACGTATTTTTTGTCTTTTTATTGTGTTAATCATTCATTTGTTGGATTATTTGATTACTATTCAAGCCTACCTGTAAAAACACTTTGAGATGTAATGATGTTGAAAGTGGTACCACTCGGATAGGATGAGATGTTGATTGCTGCGTTTTCTGAGTCGTATAGAGCGACAGTCTGTCCTTTTATTTGGAATTCAATCAAAAACTGAGTCTGAGTTGTAATAAACAGAGTGTCGTTTTCAACACGAGCTTGCATATCTGTATTACGAATGACAGGAATCTCTCCATCAAGGTCTTTTCTTGTTATAGGTATGTCGTAAGCGGAAGAAATCGAAAAACATACAAAAACTAAAGTTATGATTGCCAATAATTTTTTCATTTTATGACTTTTTTTTAAGAGTTATAATTTAGCAGTTTTGATATTTCTTATTGAAATACTTTACAGTTGAAAGAATGATTAATAATATTACGCAAGGTCCGCCATACAATATTGTTTTGTTCTCGATTCCTTCTGGCATATAGTGTTGGCAGATTAGGACGAGTCCAAACCAAGAATAGAATAAGGTAAGTTGTTCTTTGCAGAATGTCTTATACTTTTCGGTCTTTTTTTTCTCTACGGGCTTTCCCCTAATTATTTTATAGATTCCTTCTGTGAGTATGAATAAAAGAAGCATACATATCACAGTTGATAATAAATCAAAAGGAAGAAAGTTTGTATTGAACATGTTGAACCATTGCTCGGCAACAAGTGCGGATAGAAGTAAAGGAGAAACAAACCTGCAAGAGTTTGATGCAGCGCAATGCTGCATCAAACAAGAAATGAAGTTTTGAGACTTAGTTTCTTTCATCTTTTTGAATAATCGTAATATATTCACCACAGTTTAGGCCATCTGCGAGGAAAGTGAACTGCCATGCTTCTTTAGACGGCTCTACTATAATGTCTATGGTTTTATTGTCAATTTTTTTCAACGAGAACCTATCCGACTTTACATATACAACATTCGTCGGATGGCTTTCGTATTTCACGTCCATACTTTGTAAAAAGGACCAGTCTGGAAACAAGTCTTTCATAGTTGGCAATGAACGAAGAAAGATAACTGAATCATTAAGTTCAATTTCACTAAAATACCATTTTGTGGGATTTTTTTCGGAGTGAATGGTAAGGCTGCCTCCATCAAGATTAAAATTTACAATTTTTGGAAACAGTGGGGCTCCATAGCCTAATTCATCATCTTCTTTTATTGTATCTTCTTCTTTCTCTTCAACTATTGTATCAGGGATTTCGAGATTCTCAGGATTGTCCTCTTTACAACTTGACATAAATAACAGTGCTAAGACCATTATTAATAGTAAATTAAAGGCTTTCATCTGTTTTTGTATAAGCAATAAAAACTCCATTCATGTGGATATTTATATTCAGCATCGTCTGTAAAATGAGGTGCTAGGAGGTTTTCCAAAAAATATCCATTAAAACCTGGACCCCATCCATAATTGACATGCATAAATCCTACATCGTTGCTACTTTTCTTGAAACCATCTACTAAGTAACAATGTCCTGTTCCTTGAGGAATTAAACCCCAAAAGTCTTCTTCGGATCTTGATGAAATTATGACAATGCCATCATGGTAATTTTGAAGAGTATTTTGAATGCTACGTTTGCTGGTGGATAAATTCATTACTCCTCCATATGTAAACAGGTGAATGGCATCAGACGTGTGTGCTCCGCTTCCATTTTCACCATAATCCATATCAACGGCATCTCCAATTTCTCTAACGAACCTTGCAATAGTATCGGTTTCATTTGGATATGTGAACATGTCGTATACACTTTTTACATTAATAAGATTGTCATAATTTAAGGGTATCCCTCTGAATTCCTGGGTATGCCTAGTGACAGTAAAAGCTTGTGCGGCTGCTATTGCAACACATCCTGCCGGACAGTTTGCTGGAGCATATCTATTAAAAGGAGCCCACTGTCCCCATTCTACTTGTACTTTGGGCTCAACAATAACGGTAGAAGATCCGTAAGATGGCGGAAGGAAATTTGTCCACAAGTTTGATCCGTTCAAATATTCACCGTTTAGGTTTTGGATGTTTTGCATTTTTTCGTCTAAGATTGGAGACAAAACTGCAATTAAACCTTGAACGCCAGGTGTTGGGTCGTTGATTGCGTCAAGAAAAGAAAAATTATTGTTATCAAAAGTCGCCAAGATTGTTGGACCATTGCTATGTGCATTAATGAGAATAGGATCGCCTACTCCCTTGACCAAATATAAGATTGTATCAGAAGATACACGTGGAGTGTTTTGTGCAATTCCACCAGGAGCAAAATGCTGCTTTGTAATTGTCTCTGTTGTGGCTGCAGAAGGACTTGCGGATCTCGTGCTTTGGGTGTTGGTGAATTCCAAGGCAATCTGAATGGCTTCTTCTGGTGTGCGGATGTCTTCTAAAGCACAAGATCTGGTAGCGATTTCTGTCTCTACGCAATCTGTCTCTTCAACAATATTCTCATTACAAGAATAGAACGTAAAGTTCAATAGAAGTAACAATGACAATAAATTCTTTTTCATAATGTTTGATGTTTTTTTGTTTTATACTTTATCCTCGTAGAGCTCGTTGAGGAATTTTCACAGCGCAAAGGTAGGGCAATAAATCCAAATCAATAAAATAATGGTATGACAAGATTGTGACAGCAGTGTGACATTTCTGTGACATAAATGCACATTGTTGTTTTTCAGCGATTTATAAAAATGAAGTTTTCCTGCCTTTTCTTATGAGATTTCTTTCTTCAGTAATATTCTTTGTGTTTAGGTGTTCGATTTCTTACGCTTTTTACATTTATTTGTTGGCGCAAAGTTAAGAAAAAATGCAGATAAAGCCAAGAAATAATTCTTTTTTTTTGAGGCAGTTTTGTGAGAGAAATCAGCGCATCAGGATGACCTTGCCGTCCTTGATGAAAAGGCCTTTTTCGTTGTCAGTCTTGATCTGCTGGCCATTCAGGTTGTAGCTTTTTGAAGCTGACACATTGTTATAAACGATCGGGTCAATGCTGTTGAAGGGGAAACGGGTGTCGTATTCAAGCGTCAAGATGGTATCATACGGAGGTATTCCCAATATGTCAAAGCCAGGATGTTTTTTGATGATCTTGTGAACACTGCCATCCGTGTTGAATTCATATTCAAAGTGGTAGCTGTCAGAGTTCGAGTCGTTGTAGGTAAGGCTCGAAATCAGATTCCTGTTCAGTTTGTTCACAGGGCAGATGAAGGCTACATCAAAATCGGGAAGGTTCACAAATTCGTCGAAACTGAGATTCATGTCAAAGGGATAATCAGAGAATTCCTTTTTGACAGAATAATACATGTCGTGTTCTTCAACCAGGTTACCATCGTACCATGTGTAGTTTGTCGTTTCGTTGTATTCGTTGTCTGTGATGGCAGAAAGAAGCCCGTCCGAGTTGTAGTCCAAATAGTATCTAACGTCATTCAGGTCGCTGCCCACGACTATGGCATTGCCTGATTCGTCGAGTGTGGCAAAACTATAGGCATCAGCACCTGGGAGTCCAACAATGTAGCCCTCTATATAGTTCTCGCTCCACGTATATTCTATGGACATCGTAGTTCCTCCGGAAGAAATATCCATCTGGCTTAACTTTCCGTCTTGGTCGTAGTCGAAATTTAACTGTCCGAGCATACCGTCTTCGGAGTCTTCTATCTGTATTGAGCTGACCATTCTCAGGTTGGTATTGTCAGAGGCCATGAAGATTTGCGCATTGGCACAAGTCAGCGAGCCATAGGCGATGATCGCAAGTAATGTCTTTTTCATAACGCGTTGTTTTGTGTTTGAAGAATCGTATTTTCCTCTGAAGGCTGTCTGTTCTGTCACCCCAATGTTGCGGAAATGTCATTTTTTGGGCAATATTGTGTTGGAAAAGTGTAAGTCTTATACGCCAAGCACAATATGGGCATCAACATTCATCTTGCGACTGATCTCGCGTGCAACCTGCAAGGTGGGTTCACAGCGGCCAGTGAATATATCGCTGATGCGAGATGGACTGACACCGAGGAGTTCTGAGAGTTTGGCTTGGTTGAGCCCCATCTCGTACATGCGAAGTTTCATCACCTCAATGAGCGTAGGCTGCTCAATGGGGTAATGCACATCCTCGTATTCCGATACCATTTCGGTGAGAAGATCGAGTTCAATAGCATTCTTATCGGTAGCAGGAGTTTCGTCGGAAACGAGTGGAAGGAGCTCTTCGATACGAGCCATTGTAGCGTCGTAGGCTGCTTTAGTTGTAATCTTTGCCATAGTTGTAGGTTGTTAAATGTTTTTTGCATCAATTTTGTCATACTCTGCATGTGTACCTATAAAACGGATCAATACAGTGCTGATGGTAAACTTGATGACTACAATCAGACGATAATTATTGCCTTTTGAGCAATGCAAAGATAGTGATTTGCACTTTTCCAACACATAAACCACCCCAAAATGACACTTTTCCAACATAAAATTGCCCCAAAAATGTCATTTCCGCAACATAAAAGTGACAGGAAACCCATCGCTCGACAGCATGATTATTCATCTTTCGAATAGATAGGCAGGTCCACCATCGGGAAGAGCAGGTCCATGTCGCCGCGTGCCTTATTGGCGATATTGCGCATTTTGCGCTTGCGTATCTCTTTGGGCCGGATGTATTTTGCCAGGGCATTGACGTCGAAGGTGGCGAGGGGCTTGCGCTGTGGCCCCAGATTGAGCTTGAGGTCGAACACGATTTTGGGCACGGTGTCGGGCATCGGGCGCATGAACTCCTTCTCGTACATCTTCAGGGCAAAGTATTCGGGTGTGAAGCGCGAGGTGTCCATGTGCGCCACTTCGTCCATGTCGTCCGGCTTGCCCACCCATTCGTGCAGCTGCTCGATGCTTAGCGTGTCCTTCTGTATCAGCGGGTCGGCCTGAGGCGCGAAGGAGAAGGCGCGTTCCAGTTCCTGCATGAAGCTGTCTGACAGACGGATCTCCTCCTCTTGCGTGGCAGGGTGCTTTGTAGTCAAAGTATCCTGCCGCTCGTTTTGTGCCACGAGCAGCAGGGGTGCAAGGATGAGGACCAGTGTCAGCCTGTATTTCATTTGTTTTTCGGTTACGATTTCTCCGACAAAGGGAATCAATGTGGAGCTTTGTGCTGCAAAGATAGGTTGAAAAACAAATGCTTATGTAATCTGTTAATGATAATTACCAATCGGAGAGGCTGAATTAGAATATTTTATTAGTAGTTACGATGCGTTTTGCTTTTTTTAGAACTTTGGTGACCCAAAGATCACAGACAGAGACCTAAGCCTACGGTAAAGCTTGAGTAGTCAGGGCCGCTGCCCGGATGGAACTGGCTCCAGGGAGAATAGCGGACAAAGAAGTAGCAGTCCTGCTCGATGTTATACTGAGCAATAGCCGACCACTGGACGCTACGCATACCATAGTATTCGTTAAGCACCACACTCTTCTTGCCGTCGGTATCTTTATATTCTGTTCTTGTATTGCTGCCAAGGTTTGTGTAGTAGCGCATCGTGATGCCTAAACCCAAGGAACGACCTTTGTTGAGGCTTCGGTGAGCCATCAGCGTGAAGGGCATAAATGAGGAGCGCACCAGGCTCTGCTTCGGATCGGCACCTTCGGGATAATGTCCGAACAGCAGGTCTCCGTCACGATTGGTATAGGCCATCGTATTTTTCTTCATATACATTTCCTGCCAGCCAAGACCGTACTTCAGCTCATACCACCATTTGGTGTAGCTTGGAATTAAGCTTAAGCTGGCAAAGTTGAACTCCACCTCCCAAAAGCCCCAGTGATAGAACTTCATGTCGGCAGGTGAACCCATGGGAAGAACTAATCCGTAATTCAGGTCGGCCATGAGTGAGAAATGTAGGGTTGCGCGTCGTATGCTATCGCGACCTTCGATGTGGGCAAAGTCCCAGGTGAGCGGGCTGCTGATGGTGTGGGTCTGCTTGGTACGAACTTCAGCTTTAGGGTCGAGCACCACTTCGCGTTCAAAGAGGTAGTTGGGTTGATTCTCTTTGCCTTGCACCTTGATGCTGAGCGTATCGTCGTGCTGGGCGATGGTGACCTGATTAGGTTTTTCGATGATCAACGTATCATTTGTCTGCTGTTGCGCCATGAGGCTGGCGGTGGCGAGGAAGGCCGAAAATATCAATGCAAAAGGTTTCATATCAATTGTTTTTTCTATTGTTAGGATTAGCCCGGAGCTCATTGTTACCTGCTCCGTTATTTCGAGAATGTTCGCTTCAGGAAGTCGAGCGTGGCATCGCCCTCCATGTAGATCAGCGTGACCATGGATGCAGGATGGTCGGGCGACTGGCGCATGTCGCGAAAGAAGATGTATCGATGCACCGTTGGTTTGTGTGATGAGGTGCTCGGCATGTCGTCTTTCATCTGGAAGAAGCCGTAGTAGAGCTTGGTTCCGATGGTCGAGAAGTCTTTTTCGATAGCCAGAGGTTCGTCGGCCATGACAGCGGTCGAGATGGCATCCATGATCTCATCGTCGTCGGTGACTGTGAGGCTATGGTAATAGTCCAGTTGGTAGCTCAAGAGTCGCTCGCGGGAGATCTCAACATTGGTTGTGTGGCGGTTCTTCTTGTACCGGCCATCCAGCACTTTGCTTATGGCCAGATCGTACTGTGCTGCCAGGGAGAGTGGCAGGAGCAGTAGCAGGAGGGTTAGGAGGGTATGTTTCATAGTTGAGTGAGTTGAAGGGTGTTGAGTGAGTTGAGGGGATCAAAGACTAATCATCTTGAACATGTCGCGCAACTGGTCTTCTACGGGGTTGGTGCCTTCGATGTCTATATCGCGCATGGTGTTCTGCATCAAGGCCATTACCGCAGTAGGATCTGTGATCTTTTCTCCATTGACCCATGCTTCGCAACCGGTATCTTGCTGCCTGTTGCTGAGGCTGAAGAAGAGCGAGAGGCCGAGTACCACAATGATGCTGGCAGCAAGGCCCATATAGTGGGAGTTAAGTTTGAGAGGTTTGAGGGGTTTGAGAGGTTTGAGGGGGGCTTGCTGCTGAACTTTCAAACCTTTCAAACCTTTCGAACCTTTCAAACTCTTCGAACTCTTCAAACTCTTCGAACTTCGAGCTATAGTCGTAAAGCCCATTACGGCCTGAAGTTCGCGGAAGTCCGGGTCGGAGGTCTGAGCGGCAAACCGTCGCAGTTCGCGCTCCTCCTCTTCGGTCGTCTCAGCTTCGAAATATCGTTCGCTGAGCCTCATCCAGTATTGTTTATCTTTTTTCATAATTGATTTCCTTTGAATTATTTTGATGGAGGTAAGACTATTTGTCGTACGCTCGGTAGCACTCACGTATCGTCTTTCGTGCTCGCGAGAGCTGCATCCTGACGGCCGCCTCCTGCATTCCTTCGCTTCGGGCTATCTCGTCGTAGCCTCGGTCCTCCACGTCGTGCAGCTGCAGGATGCGCTGTTGCAGGGGAGTGAGCCGTGTGTCAATCAGTTGGCGAACGATGCGGTATTGTTCCTGTCGCTCCTGTTCGGCCTCGGTGTCATGTGCCAGTGAGGTGTCTTCGCCAAGGCCCTCCACGTCGGTGGTCGGATGCTCTGCCCTGCGTCTGAGCTGGTCAATGCTGATGTTTCTCACCGTCACGCTGGCCAGTTTCTCGGCCTCAGTCATTGAGCGAAGCGTCGATGCCCGAGGCCATAGTCGGCTGAATGCCTCCTGTAGTGCATCCTCGGCATCGTCGCGGTTCTCCAGCAGCCGTCGGGCCATCTGGAGCAGCCGGCTCCGTCCCTTGGTGAATGTCGTTATCAGATTGTTATTGCTCATAGTTTATCAGTTTTTCGGGCCTCCTGTTATCAGCGGCCTTCATACATATAACGTGGCTTCTCGCGTTTTGTAACACGAAAAGCCACATTTTTTTTAATTATTTGTAACCTTATACTAAGCCCTTGCGCACACGCAATAAATTATTGAACGCCTGTGTGTGCGCGAAGCGCATTCAGTGTATTCACGAGTTGTTTTTTTCTTGCAACAAAGCTTCCTCCTTAACCTTTTGCTGCTCTTCTTCGGCCTTTTTACGCTCTATTTCCGCCTGTCGGGCACGCTCGGCCTCCAAGGCCTTCTGTGCCTCGATCTGCTTGGCGCGTTCCTGTGCGAACTTCTTGGGCAGGTAGAGCGGCTTGAAGAATACGCATGAGATGACCAGCTCCGAAATCATGAAGGCCAGGAAGCAGGCACCTCCGATCTTCAGCTCGATCTGCAACTTGACCATCGTGCTGAATTGCGCCAGGAAGTTGTTAAGGTCGATCTGCATCTTGCAGAAGAATATCAGGAACAGGCTGTAGAGCAGGATCAGCACCGGAATGATGAAGTAGCCGATGTGTACGCGAGTCTTGGTCTTCAGCACGAACAGCTCAAGCAGCTGGGCAATGCATTCGAGCATAAGCAGGCCGCCCAGCAGCTGTGGGATGTACCTGACGATGTCCTGCGTGTGCCACAGGAGAATGAATCCGAAAGCGCCAGCGTATGTGATGCGCAGGACAAAACTGATGATGTGATGCATAACTACAATTTGTTTTTGGAGTTGAATAATCCAGAGAAAACACACACTAACTGATCAGAAATATCGGTTAGATGCTGCAAATATACCACAAAAACGTGATAAAAACAAAATTTTCCATCTTTTTTTCGACATTTTTGTTCAACATATCGAAAAAATACGTATCTTTGCACCGCTTTTCCGAAGACCAAGGCCTAATAGAGGCTCCTTTCAGTTGAGCACTGGAGAGATGGTAGAGTGGTCGATTACACCGGTCTTGAAAACCGGCGTACCGCGAGGTACCGGGGGTTCGAATCCCTCTCTCTCCGCCAGAGACGTCTGCAGATTCCTGCAGGCGTCTCTTCGTATCAGGCCAAAACCGACCGATCCCAACCCCTTCCCCGCAGCCGTTTCCAATCGATTGCGTTTGCGCAATTCTTCGCCCAAAGTCGTTGACCACCGATTGCAGATCTGCAAAAGCTTGTCCCAACCCAGTTTTGTCCTACCGAGGTACCTGGATAGCACAAAACAAACCCGCGGCAAGCAATTGCGTACGTGCAGAGATGCCACCGCGTACGCGTTGGCATCTCTGCAGATCTGCAAAACCTCGTCCCAGCCCCGTTTTGTCCTACCGAGGTACCTGGATAGCACAAAACAGACCCGCGGCAAGCAATTGCAGACACGCAGGGATGCCAACGCGTACGCGTTGGCATCCCTGCGCATTTACAGAGGCTCTTCACAAGTTTGCGGCAAGCTTTCCATACTTTGTGGAGGCTTCGCTCAGGCTTGCGGCAAGCTTTCCATACTTTGTGGAGGCTTCGCCCAGACTTGCGGCAAGGCTTCCACACTTTATGGAGGCATCGCTCAGCTTCGGGGCAAGGTTCCCTACAACTTGTGAAGCCCTCCTGCACTTTGCGTCAAGCCCTCCTATTGCTAAGGGAGGCTCCTTGCGAACTGCAAAATTATTATTCATTCCCGACAGATTGACGAAGCCAGGTGATCTTTTTCAAATCCAGTTGTGTGGTTCCCCTTGTATAGAAGTTTTCTGATATAAAAGTTCCTTGGGCCAGCCGTCGCCGAAGTATTCTGGAATCAGATCTCCTTATTCTTCACCACCGACTCATAGTAAGCCAGGTAGTTGTCGCGCTGGTCGCTGGCCATCCAGGCCATGGCTGAGCGTGGGTGATCGTTCTGGGCTCCGGTGATCATGTAGGGGATGAAGTAACCCCAGCTGATCTCCTTCTGCAGGGGGTGGATCTGCTCCTGGATGCACTTGATGACGGGCTCCAGCTTGTACTTGGGGTTCTTGAGGAAGGAGAGGAGCAGCTCCATGGGGCAGTTGCCGGCACCACGGCCGATGCCGAGCATGGTGGCATCGAGCATGTTGGCACCCGAGCGGATGCACTCGATGGTGTTGGCAAAGGCGAGCTGGGTGTTGTTGTGTCCATGGAAGCCGATGGTCTTGCCGGGCAGGGCCTTGATGTACTTGTCCATGAGGCTGTGGATGTCCTCCGAATAGAGGCTGCCGAAGCTATCGACCAGGTAGAAAGTGCCCACACGGCTCTCGGCCACATCGGCCAACACCTGATCGAGTGCCCGGTCGTTGACTTTCGACACGGCCATCAGGTTGATGGTGGCTTCGTAGCCCTTGTCCATCACGTGGTGTGCCAGCTCGATGGCCTTGTCGATCTGGTAGTCGTAGCAGGCCACGCGGAACAGATCCACTACGCTCTCGTCCTTAGGGCGGATGTCATCGAACTTGATGCGGCCGATGTCTGCCATTACAGAGAGCTTGGTGCCGGTGTTGTTGTCGCCTACGATCTCGCGCAGTTCGTCCTCGGCACAGAACTTCCAGGGGCCGTACTCCGTGCGTGGGAACTGATCCTCGCTGCTGATGTAGCCGATCTCCATGTAATCGACACCTGCGTTGACACAAGCCGTGTAAACGTCCTTGACAAACTCCTTGCTGAACTGCCACTTATTCATCAATCCGCCATCGCGGACGGTGCAATCCAGCACTTTGATTTCTTTTCTGAACATGATTTTATTTGCGATTTTACTATTTACTGTTTGGGTGAAGTTTGAGAAGTCGGAGGCCAAGCGGTCTTAGGAAGACAAATTTGGTGGACAACTCCTTGGCTCACAGAACGACATGGCTAC
>JAZQPJ010000072.1:0-25240 GCA_045628525.1 Bacteroidales bacterium | reverse complement strand
GGATAGAGCAACTGCCTTCTAAGCAGTCGGTCCGGGGTTCGAATCCCCGTCGAATCACGAAATGCCTTTTTTGGCAAAAGAATTATGCAATCAAGTCGGAGGCCAAGCGGTCTTAGGAAGACAAATTTGGTGGACAACTCCTTGGCTCACAGAACGACATGGCTACGATCCGACTTCTCAGCTGGATAGAGCAACTGCCTTCTAAGCAGTCGGTCCGGGGTTCGAATCCCCGTCGAATCACGAAATGCCTTTTTTGGCAAAAGAATTATGCAATCAAATGCACTGTAATTAAACATTAAAATGTTGATTTACAATGCATTTTTATTATTAGTGGTTTTTTTGCAATATTAAGCCAATTGCCCGAAATTGCCTAAGATTGCATTATTGTGATCAAAAATGTGACCAAAAATTTGGATAGTAACGAAAAAAGACCCATCTTTGCACCGAGTTTAATAACGATGAATCGGTACCCGTAGTGCTGGTGGTCGATGATGAGCCCGAGGTGCTCAACTTCCTGCGTCTCATCTTGAGCGGCACCTATCGCGTGGTCACTCAGCATAGCGCCACCGATGCCATAGCCAACCTGCCGCAGCTCAAGCCTGACCTCATCGTCAGCGACGTGATGATGCTGGGCATGGACGGCCTCAAGTTCTGCCAGCTGCTCAAGGAGGACATTGCTTATTGTCACATACCGGTCATCCTGCTTACGGCCAAGGTCTCGCTTGAAGAACGCTCCAGGGCCTCAATGTCGGTGCCGATGCCTATGTCACCAAGCCGTTCGAGCCTGCCTACTTGCTGGCACTCATCAAGAGTCCGCTCGACAACCGCCAGCGCATCCAGCACATGCTCTCGACCAATACTTTCGTTGGTGAGCAGACGATGGATACTGAGGAACAGGGTTCTGCTCCCCAGACCGAAGCTGACAATACGGCTGCAGTACGACTTTCGGCCCAGGACTCAGCCTTCAGGGATAAGCTCTATACGTTCATGGAGGTGCATCTCTCTGATGCCGAACTCGATCTGGAGCGACTGCTCGACATAGCAATGATGAGCCGCTCTAAGCTATAAAGCTCAATCGCGCAGCCGAGATGATCCGCCAGGGCGATGTGAAGCTCACCTACATTGCCGAACTCACCGGTTTCTATAGCTCCTCGCATTTCGCCGCCAACTTCAAGAAACAATTTGGCGTGCTGCCCAGTGAGTACGGACAACACGCCAAGGAGTCAAAGCGTAGCTAAACAACAAGTTGTTTTCAATAGAGTGAACGTGCAATACCCAGTTCCATGCCGCGAATCTCTGCCAGTTCACGCATACGGCCTAGGCAGGTATAGCCAGGATTGGTTTTCTTGCCATTGAGGTCATCGATAATCTGGTGACCATGATCTGGACGAAGAGGAATGCTGCACTGTCGCTGCTGCTCCACCTCAAGCATTGCCTTCAGGAATTCGTAGGTGTCCAGATCGCCCTCGAAGGTCCATTTCTCGTAGAAGTCTCCCTCGTCGGTCTGGGTGACGCAACGCAAGTGCACGAAGTTGATGCGATCGCCAAAACGGCGCATCATTCCCACCAAATCGTGCTTGCCTGCACCACCGAACGAACCTGTGCAGAGGCAGAGTCCATTACTTTTGTTTGGCACTGCATCGATGAGTTGCTGAAAATCTTCGGCAGAAGAGAGAATGCGAGGCAAGCCCAAGATAGGCATAGGCGGATCGTCTGGATGTATGACCATCGAGATACCTGCCTCATCGGCTACAGGGCAAACTTCACTCAAGAAATAGATGAGGTTACTGCGCAGACGATCGGCATCAATATTCTTATAGCGGTCCAGCTCGTTCTGAAACTGATCGAGCGTAAACGATTCCTCAGAGCCTGGCAGGCCAGCAATCATAGTGCGAGTCAGAGTGTGAATTTCGTCGGCATCCATCTGCTCATAGCGAGCCTTGGCCTTTGCTATCTGTTCGGGAGTATAATCTCGCTCAGCACCTGGACGTCTGAGGATGAAGAGATCAAAGGCCATGAAAGCAGCCATCTCGAACATCAGACCATGAGAGCCATCCTCAAAGATATAGTTGAGATTCGTTCGAGTCCAATCGAGCACAGGCATGAAATTGTATGTCACCATCTTGATGCCACAGGCGCCCAGATTGCGCAGGCTCTGCTTGTAGTTATCGATATAGTGCTGATAGTCGCCTTCCTGGGTCTTGATGTGCTCATGAACGGGGACACTTTCGACGCCGGTCCAGACGAGACCTGCAGCCTCGATCTCGTTCTTACGCTTCAGAATCTCCTCGACAGGCCAAACCTGACCATTGGGAATGTGATGCAAGGCGGTGATGACACCCGTAGCACCAGCTTGACGGATATCACTCAGGCTGACAGGATCCTTAGGTCCATACCAGCGCATGGTCTGTTCACAAAGATACATAGTACAATCGGTTTTTTAGATTGAGAAGACATCAAAACCGCCATCAACGACCGAGAGGGCACCAGTCACGAAGCTAGAAGCCTCGGAGATGAGGTAATGGATAGTACCACAGAGCTCTTCGGGCTCAGCAAAACGGGCAGCAGGAGTATGCTTGATTACATCTTCGCCACGAGCTGTCAAGCTGCCGTCAGGGTTGGTGAGCAGCGCACGGTTCTGGTTGGTGATCAAGAAGCCTGGTACAATGGCATTCACACGGACACGAGGAGAAAACTTCTGTGCCATCTCGGTAGCCATATACTTGGTGTATGAGGCAATGGCCGACTTGGCACAACCATAGCCAAAAACTCGGGTGAGCGGACGCAAGGCCGACTCGGAACAGAAGTTCACGATGGCGCCTTCCTTCTTCTCGCAAATTACCTTACCAAAGACCTTGGTTGGCAGAATGGTGCCAAAGAGGTTGAGCTCAACGACCTTGTGGATTGCATCATCGCTGGTATCGAGGAAGGTCTGATCAGGTGCGATGTTTGCGGCACCCATATTGCCACCTGCGGCATTGAGCAGTACGTCGATGGTGCCGAACTTGTCAAGGATGGCCTGACAGTTCTCTTGCAGTTTGTCCATATCGAGTACATTGGTCTCGAGGAAAAGGGCCTCGGTGTGCTTCGAGAGCTCAGCCTCGAACTGTTTACCTACTTCAGCCACACGATCCAGGATAACCATGTGAGCACCTCGCTCGGCCAGATAGCGGGCAATGCACTGGCCCAAAACGCCACAACCACCAGTAAGGACGACGACCTTACCTGCAATGTCGAAAAGATTTTTCATGTCTATAAAATATTTAAAAGGTGAATAGATTGTTGTTTTCTGCGTGCAAAGGTACTGACAATGCTGCGAATATACAATAGTCATATACTTTACATTGTTTTGTTTTGCTTCTCTGTTTTCTCTTTTGAACGCAGTTTTTTCCAATTATTGGACGGTTATTTTCTAAACCAATCTCACTAGTGTGAATATCTTGTCTCCTCAACCATTTTTCACATCTTCTTGTCAATCCAGACCTTGTGCGCGCTCTCAGAGATAAGCCAAGGTAAGACTTCTGACATTTTCGGGAGACGTCAGCTATGAGTAATTCACACAAATCTGTACGATATTCCACCTGAATTCCTTATTTTCGAGCACTTCTGTACGCAGATTTCCAATATTTGGATTTCTGCTTTGCTGTGTTGGAGTTTCGTTCTCACAAGCTGCAAAAAAAAGCTATACCTTTGCACCGTCAAAATAATAAATGGATCTGCCCTCGTCTTTCGGGGAACGGAACAAAAAAATCAACACATTATTAAATTAAAAACACTACCTCATGAAAAAGCAAGACCTATTGAAACAGCTCCGACTGTTTCTGATTGTAGCGCTTTGCACATTGGCCGCATCGGCACAGATGTTGGCACAGACCATCACGGGCAATGTCAAGGACCAGTTGGGTGAGCCTATCCTCGGTGCGACCGTGTTGGTCAAAGGCACCACTACCGGATGCACCACCGACCTGGATGGCAATTTTTCGCTCAATGGCGTAAAGAATGGCCAAACCCTAGCCATCTCGTTCATTGGTTATACCTCGCAGGAGGTGACCATTGAAGGACAAACACATTACGAGATTACCCTCAGCGAGAACAGCGAGGTGCTCGAAGATGTCGTTGTAGTAGGTTACGGTGTGCAGAAGAAGTCCAACCTGACCGGAGCTATCAGCCAGGTGAAGTCGGGCGACATTCAGAACCGTACGGTGACCGATGCCAATCAGTCTTTGCAGGGTAAGACCGCAGGTGTGCAGATGATCAGCACCTCGGCTACCCCAGGTAGCGAGACCAGCATCCGTGTCCGTGGTTTCTCTTCAAACTCTACTTCGAACCCTCTCTACGTAGTCGATGGTGTACGTGTTACCTCAATCGCCAACGTCGATCCTTCGGACATCGAGTCGATGGAGGTATTGAAGGACGCTGCTTCGGCTGCTATCTATGGTGCTGAGGCAGGTAACGGCGTAATCCTTATCACCACCAAGCGCGGAAGTGCAGGTACTGGTAAGATCACCTACAGCGGTCAGCTGGCTCTGCAGAACCTGGGCAAGAAGGCCGAGGTCATGAATGCCGAGCAGTATTTGGCTTACCAGAAGGGCCGTGGTTCGGACTTCTATAGCCTGTGGGACGGCAAGACCGACGTGAACTGGTGCGATGAGCTCTTCGAGCAGAGCGTAATGCAGAAGCACAGCATCA
This sequence comes from Bacteroidales bacterium, assembly GCA_045628525.1. Taxonomy (GTDB): domain Bacteria; phylum Bacteroidota; class Bacteroidia; order Bacteroidales; family UBA3663; genus Liminaster. Next base: position 20,551 of record JAZQPJ010000072.1, on the reverse strand, counting down.
ACTTCCAGAATGGCAACGACAAGGGTAACCTTTACCTCTCGTTCAACTACACCGGCAACAACGGTATCGTAGTGGGCGACAAGGATACCTACGACCGCATCGCCGGCAACATCAACGCCGAGTATGAGATCAAGCCTTGGCTGAGCGTTTCGACCCAGAACGTCATCTCGACCATGAACCAGAACTCCGTAGCCGAGAATGACACTTATGTCAACGTGCTCCGTGCCTCTCTGGCTCTCGACCCACTGGTGCCCAACACCTATGCACCCAATGCCTTGCCTGCCGACATGAAGGCACTCATCGATGCCGGCTACAAGCTCATCACCGACGACAACGGCAACTACTATGGTCTGCATACCTTCCAGGACGGTGACGATATCAATCCGAACATCCTGCTCAAGACCCGTTCGCTCAAGATGACCGGCACCTTCGTGCAGGGCAATTCAGCCTTGAACATCAAGCCAATCAAGGGCCTCGTCTTCACCAGCCGTCTGGGCTATCGCTTCGGCAGTCGTAACAACCAGACCTACCAGGCCGCTTACTACGGCTCTGCTGCCCGCAAGGAGTTCACCCCATACATCGAGCAGCTGGCTACCCAGACCCAGTACTATCAGTGGGAGAACTTCGCCAACTATATGTTTAAATTAGGTAAGAACGACTTCACCCTGATGGCCGGTACTTCTTACTCTTCGGATCGCACCATCACCACCCGCACTGGTGGTACCGGACTGCAGGCCGATGCCGAGAACTACGCTTATCCTGACTATCTGTCAACCAGCGCCACCAACCTGCTTCACTCAGGCAATGACCTGACCGTGAACAAGTACTCATACTTCGGCCGTCTCTCATATAGCTATGCCGACCGCTACATGGCACAGTTCACCATGCGTGCCGATGCTGCCGACCTCTCTGTTCTTCCAAAGAAGCAGCGTTGGGGTTACTTCCCAGCAGTCAGCGTAGGTTGGGCTATCAACCAGGAGGAGTGGTTCCCCAAGGATCAGAACTGGGTCAACAGCCTGAAGCTTCGTGCCAGCTGGGGTCAGAACGGTTCTATCGCTGGTCTCCGCAACTTCGCCTATGCCAGCGCCATCTCATCAGTAGCTGGTTATTCGTTCGATGCCAACAGCCTGAACTACACCAACTCGTCGCTCCCTTCTTCGACCGGTAACGACAACCTGAAGTGGGAGACCTCAGAGCAGACCGACTTCGGTTTGGATGCCAGCTTCCTCAACGGTCGCTTGACCTTCGGCATGGACTACTACATCAAGAAGACCAAGGACCTGCTCGTATCGAATACGACCCCAACCCTGACCATCGGTAACACCGTATCGCCAGTCAACGCAGGTAACGTCGAGAACAAGGGCTTCGAGTTCGACCTGGCCTGGAAGGACCGCATCGGAGACTTCACCTACAGCATCAGCGCCAACCTCGCCACCCTCAAGAACGAGGTTACCTTCCTCGATCCTACCATCGACCGCATCAACGGTGCTTCGTATAACAACAACACCGGCATCACCGCCTTCGAGAAGGGCTATCCCGTATGGTACTTCCGTGGCTACAAGGTGGATCACATCAACCCAGACAATGGTAATCCTGTCTATGTGAAGGCCGACGGCTCGCTCTCAGAGACCATCGCCTCGAGCGACCTGACCATGATCGGTTCTGCTATTCCAGAGCTTACCTATGGCTTCACCGTCAACCTCGGCTATAAGAACTTCGATCTCATCGTCTTCGGCCAAGGAACCCAGGGCAACGACATCTATTCGGCCCTCGTCAAGACCGACCGTCCAACCACCAACCGCCTGGCTTGCTACTACGAGGACGCCTGGACTCAGAAGGGACAGAATGCCAAGTATGCACGCATGGACTATGCTGAGAATTCCTACTGGAACAGCTCAGCAGTCATCTTCGACGGCTCATACTTCAAAATCAAGCAGATTCAGCTCGGTTATACACTGCCTAAGAAGCTCGCAGCCAAGGCTTCGCTCAGCAATGTCCGCGTCTATGCATCGCTCGACGACTTCTTCCTTTTCACCAGCTATCCTGGTCTTGACCCAGAGGCTTCAAGCGGAAGCACCTCATCTTTGGGCGTCGATTTGGGCAACTTCCCCAACGCCAAGAAGATGGTATTCGGTCTTAATGTAACATTCTAATACGAAAAAAACGATTATGAAACACTATATTCTTGCCACTGCCCTTGCATTGGGGCTGATGGGAGGCATGACCACCTCATGTGATGACCAGCTCGACGTCGAGCAGCATGGCGCTGTGAGCACCGATACATTCTATAGCACCGACAGCGAGTGTCTCGAAGGTCTGGCTGCACTCTATTCTATCTTCAACACCATGCAGAGCGATTACTCTAGCTGGTACACCAACGAATGGTTCTTCGCACTGGCTATGTCTGACGACTGCTATACCGGCGGTGGTGACCGTGGCAATGACGGCACATTCGAGGAGATCAACGAGCTTCGCCACACCGCTGCCAACGGTAAAATTGCTCAGCTCTTCAAGATTTACTACAACACCATCTATCGCTGCAATATCCTGACCAGCCGCGTTCCGGGCGATACCCCCACCCAGCAGCGCATCATTGCTGAGGCCAAGACCATTCGTGCCTTCTGCTATCTGCGCCTGGCCGGCTACTTCGGCGATGTGCCATACATCGATCATGCCATTACCGATGGCAACTACGCACAGCCATTGACCTCACGTGCCGAGATCTTCGAGAACATTGCCAAGGATCTGAAGGATGCTGTCGCTTCGGGCGCCATGCTCGAGAAGACTTCACCCGAAAGCCCCGTGGTCAATGTAACCAAGCAGACCGCTCAGGCTCTGCTCGGCAAGGTCTATGTCTATTGGAGCACCTTCGAGAAAGCCAACAAGTGGGCCGAGGCACGCGAAGTGCTCGACGCCGTCATCACCTCTGGCAAGTATCGTCTGGTAGAGAAGGACAAGGACGGTTACGACTTTAATGATCAGTTCCACATCACCGGTCGTTTCAGCCCCGAGAGTATGTTCGAGGTAAATCGTCAGTACGATGCCAACAACCTCCCAATGATGGCCTCTGTTCAGCGTCTGGGCTGGCGTACCGAGCGTTTCGTTCCTGCCGAGCTCGAGGCTGCCAAGGCCAGCGGCGCAGTCAATTGCTCGTCTTCGTCTTACGGTTTCTTCAACCCAACCCAGGAGCTCTATGATGCATTCGTCGAGATGGAAGGTGAGGACGGCTATCGTCTCAATCAGACCATCCGTACCTATAAGGACCTGACCACCATTCCTCTGCGCATCGCTACTGGCAAGTATATCTATGCCTCTTCGGGCCTGCTGATGAACAAGTGCTGTCCTCGTGCCGAGGAGACCGTCAAGGTGCACTATGTCGCACAGGACTACGTCATGCTGCGCTATGCCGATGTGCTGCTTCTCGCAGCTGAGGCTCAGCTCCCAGCCAATGGCGGAAATCAGGCCAAGTGCGACCAGTACCTGAATCTGATCAAGGCACGTGCAGGTGAGCCAGCAAGCAAGATGCAGGGCAACTACACCTTGACCGATGTGCAGAAAGAGCGTCGCCTGGAGCTTGCTTTCGAGGGAAGCCGTTTCTTCGACGTTGTCCGCTGGGGTATCATCGCCGATGCCTACAAGGACAAGGGCAAGCAGATTCCAAACCTCTATGGCTTGGCCGATGGCAGCGACAACGAGAACGAGCAGAAAGAGAACGTCCATGGCTACAACGTGAGCTACCTCACCACCGCCAGCCAGGGCTATCAGCCTAAGTTCTCTGTTCTTCCTCTTCCACAGAGCGAGCTCGACGTCAATCAGCTGGTTGAGCAGAATGCCCTTTGGAAGTAAGACTTAGCAAAACTGGCAATCAATGAAACGAATCCTATTCACCATAGTCCTCTTCGTGGGGACTATGGTTTCTACCTGGGCGCAGCAAGACAACGGATCCTCAGATTATGGTTTTTATCAGAATATCTCGTATGTAGATGCTACTGAGACCGATGCCTATCGACTGGAGCGCTGCAAACTCGATGTATATGTTCCTCTGCATTCCGAAGGCTTCCCCACCCTCATCTGGTTCCATGGCGGTGGCTTGACCTCGAAAGAGAAGGAATTGCCCAAGCCTCTGATGGAAGAGGATCTGGCCGTCGTTTCTCCTAACTACCGGCTCTATCCGCAGGCGCTGTGTCCGTCGTATATCGAAGATGCCGCTCAGGCCGTAGCCTGGACCATTCGCCACATTGCAGAATATGGCGGAGATCCTACTAAGGTTTACGTCAGCGGTCACTCTGCCGGAGGATATCTGGCCTTGATCTTAGCTATGGCCAAAGAGTATCTGGCAGCCTACGGCATCGATGCCGATCGTGACGTGGCAGGCTATCTGCCAGTAAGCGGACAGACGATGACCCATTTCACCATCCGTAAAGAGTATGGCTTGCCCGATGGCATCCCAGCCATCGACAAATATGCTCCTATCTTCCATGCCCGAGCCAATACCGCACGCATGACGCTCATCACAGGTGACCGTCAGCTCGAGATGGCCGACCGATGGGAAGAGAATGCTTTCTTCTATTCGGTCAACAAGAATCTGGGCAATAAGCAGATGGAGCTGTTTGAGCTGCAAGGATTCAATCACCTCTGTGTCAATCCTGCCTGTCATCTCATCATCAACAAGCTGCGTGACTGGGAGAAAGAATGGGGATTGAAATACTATCGCAAGAAATACCCTGAACACTTCAAGTAATTAGACACACAATCTAATCTTCTTTCATTATGAACACCCAAAATATTCGTACGGGATTGTTGCTTCTGTCGGCATTGATCTGTACATCTCAGCTTTCGGCTCGCGATGTCCAGCCTCTGAACGAAGGCTGGCAATATAAGAAAGGCACTCTGATGACCTGGGGCGTCTATCCCGATATCATGATGCCCCGCCCTGACACCATCGTGAATCTGCCACATACCTTCAACGCCAATGACTTTATGGACGATGCGGGCTACTATCGTGGCAAAGGATCTTATACCAAAGAACTCGAGGTGCCCGAATCGTGGCGAGGCAAGCGTATCTTTGTCAAGTTCGAAGGCGCTGCCAGCGTGGCCAGCGTGATGGTCAACTTCGGTCATATTGCTGTGCACAAAGGTGCCTACAACGCTTTTGCCGTAGAGCTTACCGATTATCTCGACTATGGCCGTAAGAACTATGTCTCAGTTACCTGCGACAACTCGCATCAGTTTGACGTGGCCACCCAGTCGGGAGACTTCAACGTGCTGGGCGGTCTGTATCGTGATGCTTGGCTCGAGATAACCGACGATGTCTGCATCTCTCCTCTTTATTATGGTTCGGAGGGTGTGCTCATTCATCAGAATGTGGTCAACGAACAGCGTGCAGAGCTTTCGGCCGAGGTCCATCTCCTCAGTCAGCATGGCTATCAGGACTGTGAGGTAGAATTCCGCGTGCTCGATGCTGCCGGCAATCTGGTGGCAAGCCATGCCACTCCTTATATTAATAATGACCGTGCATGGATCAACGTCGCCATCAATCAGCCACATCTCTGGAACGGCATGGCCGATCCATACCTCTACAAGACCGAGACCATCTTGCGTCGCAATGGTCAGGAGATAGATCGTGTGGAAGATACGATCGGTCTTCGTTACTTCTGGATTGACAAAGACAAGGGCTTCTTCCTGAACGGCAAGCATCTCAAGCTGCGCGGCGTCTCACGTCATCAGGACTGGGCGCAGTATGCTTCGGCCTTGACAAACGAGCAGCACGATGCCGACCTTGACATCATTCAGGAGATGGGTGTCAACTCGCTGCGTCTGGCTCACTATCCACAGGCGCATCACATGTTCTATGAGGCCGACCGCCGAGGCATGCTGGTATGGGAGGAGATTCCTTTCGTCAGCAATTATGTGAAGGGACAGATGGATGAGAACCTTCGTTTCCAGTTGCGCGAGCTCATCATCCAGAACTACAATCACCCATCCATCTTCTGTTGGGGACTCTTCAACGAGGTGCCTGGTGATCACAACGCCATCTCTTCAGAACTGAACGACATCGCTCATCAGCTCGATCCGATGCGTCTCACCACTGCAGCCACTTGCTTCGAAGGCTCATTCAACTTCATCAGCGACCTGATGGGCTGGAACAAGTATTTTGGCTGGTACGAAGGTCATATTGCCGACTTCGGCACGTTCTTCGACGATTGGCATGCCAAGTATCCGGATGTCAAGATTGGTATCAGCGAATATGGAGCAGGCGCTGCCTTCAGCCAGCACGTTGACCAGTTCGTCGAGGAAGAAGATGTCCGCAAGAGTGCCCGTGGCCGCTGGCATCCGATGGAGAAGCAGACCGCCTCGCACATCGAGCACATCAAGATGATTGCCGAGCGAGACTATATCTGGGGCTCGTATGTCTGGAATATGTTCGACTTCGCTTCGGCCATGCGTCGTGAGGGTGACACCAACAACCTGAATGACAAGGGCCTTGTCTCGCACGACCGCCAGCGCCGCAAGGACGCCTTCTATGCGTATAAAGCCAACTGGAACAAGGCAGAAAAGACCGTACACCTCTGCTCGAAGGAATACATCCAGCGCAAGGAAAAAGTCACCGACGTCATAGTCTTCACCACCGCTCCTTCGGTCAAGCTCTACGTCAATGGCAAGCTGATTGGCACCCAGAAGACCGATGCTTATGCTACTGTGCAGTGGAAGAACATCTCTCTACAGCCGGGCGAGAACCACGTAGAAGTTCGTACGGCTCATGGCAACGACTCTGCCGTCTGGACATTGGAATGATCGTTAAATAAATATGTGTGTGTTAGTATAAAAACTGCTTACATGAATAGGCAATCGCCAGCTGATGAGAATCATCTGGCGGTTCTTTTTCTTTTTTCTCCTCATTCTATTGGCCAATCCAAACATTTTCCCTATCTTTGCATCAGTTTTATCACTCCAATACCTTCAATCTATGTTTCTAAGATCTTTCCCTCGCTGGTGTACGCCACGAGTCCTCACCTATAGCATATTGTTGCTCCTGGCTTTTCTGCTTGGCTATGGGATTGTCTACCAGACGTCGCCCCAGGCCAATCATCTTTTGCCCGATTACGACTATATGCAGGTCGATACCAAACTGTCAAGCCGGCAGATACACTTCTTCTGCGAAGATCGTGATGGCTATGTGTGGATCGGCACAGAACGCGGACTCAACCGTTACGATGGCAACCTGTTCCTTCAGTTTTTCGCTACTTCCGATTCGTGCAGCATGGTCAATAACGATATCGTTAGCGTACAGCCGCTTCGTACACGTCCAGACGTCCTGCTCGTTTCCACCTACAATGGTTCGGCTCTGCTTTTCACCGATTATGGCATCCTGACCTTGACCTCTCGTCTTGGCCCGGCCCAGCAATACAACGACAGTCTGTTCATCGCCCTTCACAACAACGAGCTGCAGGTGCTCAATGTCGACCTGCAACAGCGCAGTGTGCAAGTGGTCAAGCAGCGCCGGCTCGAAGCCTCGTTCTCGTCGTTAGAGGTATTGCCCGATTCTTGTATCTGGGCCTTCAACAACTCGATGTGCGAGCAGTTCGACATTCACCTCAATCATCGCAATCAGCTGAACATCGCGACGGTCGGCCACTACACCAGCCACAGGTCCGAAGACGAATGCTGGCTGCAGACCGAAGAGGGTCTTGTCTCCTTCCGCCTGTCTACGGGCGAAGTCTCTTCTACTCCCGAAACGGATTTCGTCAATAGCAATGCCAGGAATATCGAGTTCTTGTCGCTTCAGGACTCGCTTGTCTTTATTAAGGAATCCAACTCGCTCAGCCTGAAGCAGTTCGATCTGCAGGCATTTACTTGCACCACCGAGTCGTTCGACGAGCTGATGGATACGCAGATCGGTCACGTTATGGCCGATTCTCATCAGAATGTATGGTGCGGCTCGCGCAGTATGGGCTTCGACGTGCATTTCCGCCGTCGTACCGCGTTTGCCAGTGCCGACCACCTGAGCCGCTTCTTTGCCAATCGTGGCATCACCAGCATCACGCAGCTCGCCGACGGCCGCCTCTGTGTCTTGGTCGGTTACTCTACGATCTATACCGAGAATCTGGCTGGCGATATCCTCGAGGCCGATATGTCGGCCTTGCCGTCCACCACGACCACCCATGTGGCCAGCCTCTCGAACAATCATCTGCTCATCATCAAGATGAACACCGTCTATGAGTGCTTGGTCAATGAGGCCGGCAAGCTTCAGTTGCTCAGGCAGCTCAACATGCCCTCCAATGTCCACTCCATCATTCAGGATCAGGACAACCGGCTCTGGATGGCTTGTTCCGACGGCTGCTATAGTGCCAATCTTGCGGCCGGAACCTATAGCAAACTCCTTTCACAGCTGCCCAGCTCGAATATCGTCTCTCAGCTTGCCGATGGTCGTATTATCTTTGGTTCGTTGGCCAATGGCATCTCGGTCATCACTCCAGGCACACTCAGCGAACAGCATTACGAACTGCCCCTTGACAAACCAGGACTCTTCAGCTGCCGCGATCTCACACAGGATGCGCATGGCCACATCTGGATCGCCTCGATCGGCATGGGCATCTTCCGGCTCGACCTCCAGACGGGCCAGGTGAACAACTATCGTGCGCCGAATTTGTGTTCCGACGTCAGCTGTATCCTGTCCGATCCGCACTCCGACGATATCTGGCTTGGCACGCTCAACGGCCTTACGCGCTTCGACTCGCGTAACGAGCAGTTCCTCACCTTTTACGAAGCCGATGGCGTGCAGGGAAATGAGTTCTTCGAGCGCTGTGCCATCTATAGTAGCGATAGCACGCTCATCTTTGGTGGCAAGCAGGGCCTGACGATTTTTGCGCCCAGCCAGATTGTGCCTCAGATGAGCCGGGAGCTTCGGCTGTCGCAGGTCCTCGTCGGCAGTCATATCCTCACGCCTGGCTACCACGAGCATGGCTATGCTTACCGCGTGGATGACGAGGGCCGTCCGCTCAGCCTGGTCTTGCCCTACGTCATGAGCAACCTGCGTCTGTGTCTCTCTACGCTCAACTTCGGCGACTATTCCCGCCCACACCTCCTGTATCGTCTGTCGGGCGTAGACAAGGACGACGAATGGCATTGGGCACTAACCTCCGACATTGTCTACAATAAGCTCGATGCCGGCGATTATACGCTCGAAGTGCAGTCGCTCGACCAGAACGGCAACCTGCTCAACTGCCTCTCGCTCGATATCTCGGTCACTCCTGTCTGGTGGAAGATCTGGTGGTTACGCTTCATCTATTATCCGCTGTTGGGCATCCTGGTGCTGGTGCTGATCTACACATTGTCGTCGAATGCCGTGAAGCGTCGCCGCCGCATTCGCGACTCGCTGCGCGAGAAGGTGGCCATCCGTTATGCCAGCGACATGAATATGCGATTCTTCACCAATATGGCGCACGAGTTCCGCACGCCGCTCACGCTCATCTCTGGTGCCAATGGACTGTTGGGCAAGAGTCCGGTGACCGACGATGAGCGTCATGCCATGGGCATCATCACCAACAATACCAATCGCCTGCTCGGATTGGTCAACCAGCTGCTCGACTTCAACAAACTCGAGCACGATATGGTGCGTCTGTGCGTGCAGCCAACCCGTGTGCCTGCCATTGTGGAGCAGATCATGCAGATGTTTCAGATGGGATTCCAGGAGCGGGGCATCCGGCTTTCGGTACAGTATCAGGGCCTCGATGAGCCGGTATGGATCGATCCTGACAAGTTCGACAAGATTCTGACCAATCTGCTCTCTAATGCACTGAAATTCACGCCTAAGGGCGGAGAAGTCAGCATCACCATCCATGCCGATGGCGACACGATGACCACCGATGTCAGCGATACGGGCATTGGTATCCCCGACGCGATGCTCGAGAGTATCTTCGACCGCTATTACCAGACCTCCGAGGGCGCCATGAAACAGAATGCCACGGGCATCGGCCTCTGCTATTGTCGCGGTTTGGCACGTCTGCACCACGGCACCATCGTGGCTCGTCACAACAAGTCGGCCGGGCATGGCGCCACATTCCTGCTTACCCTCCCCATCGGCCGCGATGCCTACGAGATGTCTGAGATCAACCTTACAGTGACCGAGGCCGCTGATATCAAAGAAGAGGCCACACCGAGCACCAATGCCGTCGTTTATGCCGAGGATCAAGGCAGTCAGATCGATGATGAATCGGTACCCGTAGTACTTGTGGTCGATGATGAGCCCGAGGTGCTCAACTTCCTGCGTCTCATCTTGCGCGGCACTTATCGCATAGTTACCGAGAACAGCGCCACCGATGCCATAGCCAACCTGCCGCAGCTCAAGCCGGACCTTATCGTCAGCGACGTGATGATGCTGGGCATGGACGGCCTCAAGTTCTGCCAGCTGCTCAAGGAGGACATTGCCTATTGTCACATACCGGTCATCCTGCTCACGGCCAAGGTCTCGCTCGAAGAACGCATCCAGGGCCTCAATGTCGGTGCCGATGCCTATGTCACCAAGCCGTTCGAGCCTGCCTACTTGCTGGCACTCATCAAGAGTCTGCTCGACAACCGCCAGCGCATCCAGCACATGCTCTCGACTAGCACAGTTATCCGCGAAAGGGAAAGCGCAACCGTAGATCAGGCTCCATCGACAGGCAATCAATCCGTTGCCGAGGATTCTACGTCTCCTCTGCTCTCAGCCCAGGACTCAGCCTTCATGGACAAGCTCTATACGTTCATGGAGGAGCATCTCTCTGATGCCGAGCTTGATCTGGAGCGACTGCTCGACATAGCAATGATGAGCCGCTCTAAGCTATATTATAAGGTAAAAGGCCTGACAGGCATGACGCCCAATGCCTACTTCAAAACCTACAAGCTCAATCGCGCAGCCGAGATGATCCGCCAGGGCGATGTGAAGCTCACCTACATTGCCGAACTCACCGGTTTCTGTGGCTCCTCGCACTTTGCCGCCAGCTTCAAGAAACAGTTTGGTGTGCTGCCCAGTGAGTACGGACAACACGCCGAGGAGTCAAAGCGTAGCTAAGAATCAGAGAATGTTGGGGGCTCCCTCTTCTTGATTTCACTTCATTTTAGCAATCTTGCTACTTATCACGAAGCACCGACGTCCAGATACCGCGACGTCGGTGCTTCGTTCGTAAATTGGACTTATCGGTGCTGCGGCATGCCTTTGCACATCGGACCACCGACGTCGCGGTACTTCGACGTCGTTGCTCTGATATTTGCTAAGACTTTGCTGTGCAGCAAAAAGTCTTTCTGATTGCGGCTTTACAACTTTTACAGAATGTTAGGAGTCTCCCACTTCTTGGTTACGGTTGCGTTGATCGTAACAGCCTGACCGCCAACGGTGATAGCGAACTCGCCGGCTTCGAGTACCCACTTGCCATCGGCGCCCACGAAGGCGAGGTCGCTGGCTGGGATCGTGAGGGTCACGGTCTTGGTCTCGCCTGGCTGCAGTTCGACCTTCTGGAAGGCGCGCAGACGGCGGCTATCTGGTACGATCGAAGCTACGAGGTCGCTGCTGAAGAGGAGTACAGGCTCCTTACCAGCCATCGAACCCGTATTGGTGACATCGACGGTGAAGGTGAGCTCGTCGCCAGCCTTGAAGTCGGTAGCCGAAGCCTTGAGGTTGCTGTAGCTGTAGGTGGTGTAGCTTATCAAAATACAATTATTGGCAGAAGACATTCTTGAGAAGTGTATTGCCTCGAATAAAGCAGAATTAATTGCTGTTTATGGCAGAAGAAGAATCGGAAAGACATTTCTGGTTAAACAGTTCTTTTCTGAAACATTCGATTTCTATGCAACAGGTGTATATAAAATAACACGTTATGAACAGTTGAAATTATGGAAAGAGCAACGGGGCACCTGCAAAACAGTAAAACTAATGAAGATAAAGTTATTAGCCAACGATTTCTACATCGTTGGCTAATTTTCAGTATATAATTTTGCTCGACTTCTGAGATCCGTCGTTATATATGATCTGTTGAATCACTATTTGTCCATCCTCTGGCCTTATTATCGTTTGTCCAGTGATGCTGTAATACTTTATTGATACAATCTTTCTGTCAGTTTCTACGGCATTGAGACTATCTGCGAGGTTGTTTTGACCAATAAACTTAGTGCTTGTGCAAACCCTATTTGAATTATCAACTAAAGTTTCCCACACCCGCTCAATGCGAGTGTAGTAAATATAACAGCCTAAGCCTCCCTTCGCAGGAGGCCGGCATATGATCTTTGAAAAACTTGAAAAAAATCTGAGGAAAATAACAGATTGTCAAAGAAAATCTGTATATTTGTGTCGCCAAACCCAATATACAAATAAAACAATCTGTTATGGATGCAAAAATAGACCATTTTTCGGAATTATCCAAATTACTTGGTGACAAATCTTCAGTTTGCGCTGTTTTTCTTTCTTTACTTGGCCGATTTAAACTCGGACATTCACTTTCCCGGCTCAAAATGGAGAAAGAGAAGGGAGCAAAGTCTATCCTGCTGCTCGAGTATCTGCTCATCTTCCGACTTTGTGGTCAAAGTATCCATCAGTCACTTCGCCAGCAGTTCGGATCACTGATAGATGGAGGTAAGAATCAGTTCTACCGCTTCCTGACACGTCCTCGTATGGACTGGCGCCGGCTGCTCCTTGCTACCGCCAAATCCTTCTTCCGCATCGTCAGGGAAGAATCGGCAGATGCTGTTCAGGATCGCTACTTCATATTGGATGATACCACGCTAGAGAAAACCGGATTCTGCATGGAGGGCATCAGCCGTGTGTTTGACCATGTGGCACAAAAGAGTGTCCTGGGCTATAAGCTGCTCATGCTCGCCATCACAGATAAGAAGAGTACGATTCCCGTTGATTTCTCACTTCATGCCGAAGCTGGCAGGAAAAAGGATTTCGGCTTGACAAGAAAGCAGCTGAAAGAGCGCTTCTGCAAGAAAAGAGATTCCAAAGACTGCTCCCTCAAAAGACAGGAAGAATTGCTCTTCGAGAAGCCAAAGACTGCCATCGAGATGCTCCGGAGGGCGGTAAAGAATGGCTTTATTGCCAAATATCTTTTAGCGGACAAGTGGTTCTTCGGCAAGGATTTCATTCATGAAGTGAGGAATATCAGGAAAGGACTAATCCACATTGTAACCCTCCTGAAAAAGAAGGATACCAATTTCTTGGTCAATGGGAAGAAAGTTTCGGCCAAGGTCCTTATCTCTCTGCACGAAAGGAAAGGTGACTTCACGTCATGCAGACGCTACAAGAGCATGTATGTACGTATCCGTGCAGAATACGATGGCATTCCTGTTCAGCTGTTCGTCATACGTTATGGAAAGAGTTCCAAGTACGAGGTGATGGTAACGACCGACATGAAACTGAATTTTGTATCAGCCTTTGAACTGTACCAGATTCGCTGGAATATTGAAGTCCTGTTCTTCGAGACAAAGCAGCATCTGGAGTTAGGAAGATGCCAGAGCACCGATCTGGATGCCCAGATTGCAGATTGTACGCTTGCTTTTATAGCCTAATCTGTCATATCCCTGAGAAAGAGGTTTTCTGACTACGAGACGTTTGGAGATCTCTTTCGGGATATCAGGGATGGGATGTTAGAACTCACATTCATCGAGCGTCTACTTCCTGTGATTGCTGTGCTTCTCGAAAGAATCGCGAGACTCTTCGATTCTACCTTAGACGAACTTTTCGAGAAGGCCATTGCTGATCCTGATACCAGAATGGATCTCGAATGCATCCTCAGATATAATCAAGATTTCAAAGATCGTGCCTAGGTTTACACTTTTTAAGCAGAAAGGGCCTAAGAGCCTATAGGTTTTGGTTTAACTCTATAAAATTTGAAGTTATATCCCAGTCTCAGCTGCTTCTGGGGGTGTGGGAAACTTCAGTTCGTTATTTATTTCGTGTATTCAATAATCTGACTTGGTGTTTCAACAAATATCTCTGCTCCCTGCTCTTTCAGGAAATCCTGATCTCGGAATCCCCACAGGACTGATATACATGGTAGGCCGGAGTTTCTAGCCGTAGCAAGATCGACTTCCGAATCACCTATATAGACCGCATCCTGTTTATCGATGCCCATCTCTTCAAAAGCCTTGTTCACCATATCTGCTGCAGGTTTTCTTGCCATCTCTGGACGTTCTCCAATGGCCACCTCTATATAATCCTTCAGGCAGATGGTATCTTCCTTCCCTACCGTTCTGACCTGAGACTCGAACAGTTCTGTCACTCCCGACTGTAGCTTGTTGCTTACCACAGCCATTCGGATGCCTCGTGACGTCAACTCTTTCAGTGTCTCGGCAATACCTTCATAGAGTCCTGTCTGATCCTGACAATGCACGATATAGTGACTCTTGAAGTCTGCGAAGATCTCCTCGAACGCAGGATTCTCCAGTCCATCTGGTACAGACAGCTCCACCAGTCGCTTCACTCCATTGCCCACAAAGCTACGAATCTCCTGATAAGTACGCTCTGGCATCCCATGCTTCTCTAAAGCATAGTTGACTGAACACATCAAATCCTGTAGTGTATCCATCAGCGTGCCGTCAAGATCCCAGATTATAGTTTTGAATGCCATATCTTTTTCGTTCATCGTTGTTTAATAAGATTTTTACTAATTCTTTGTCACTTATGTATCATATAATGAATCTGGCTCTCTGCTGCTCCTGGAAGGATAGACTGCAGATGCTCCATCATGAGGCGATAAGATGTTTCCGGCTTACGTGGATGGCCGTCTGCATCTATCGGTTGAGCACAGGCAGCACGACCCAGCAAACGCTCAGGCGTAGTCAGCAGAGATTTGCCCCAACCATAGTTTCGACCATGCTTATCTACCGACCAGACAAAATTCTCAGTCACAATGAGTGTAGCCATCTGTAGGCGAGTGATGTAAGCGTCAAACTGCGAACGTTGTTTGCCTCCATTGAATCCGCAAGCGGTGCGGAGGTCTGTTGAGACCATACTGCCTTCTGCTTCAAGTGTGGACAGGATAGCTTCCTCGATGATGGGGTCACGCTTTTTGTAAGGTGGCATGGTGCTGCGACGATAATTGACAAAATCCGGCCACCAATCAAGGCTGATGAAGCCCGCAGTGCCATGGAAGAACTTGCCATATACACAATTGCCTTCCTCAATGATGCTACCCTTCCACATCCAGAGTGGCCAGTCGAAACCTCCCTCTGGAGAAGGCTGATAGCGACAGGTCTCGTCCACCACTTCCTCGGCGGAGAATCCTTCAATCTTATTAGGCAATAAAGGCAGGAAACCGACCTCATGTATGAAGTCAATCAAGTCTGCTGCTGACAATATGTCTTTGGTCTTCATCATTCTTTATTTAGCTGTCAAACAGTAAGTATATAAATCCTGTTCTAATCTGCTCAATTTCGTCATTCGCGATTAACCATACACCACAATGCAGCACCAAAGGCTGTGAATGTCTCAGGGTGCTCTGGTACGAGAATATGTATACCATATAGATTCTCCAGTCGGTCGAAGATCTCACGGATCTTTGGCAAAGTACACATCAGACCGATGAAACAGAAGGTATCAATGTCCCTGCCCTTTCCGGCAAGGTTGGCCATGACACCGACGTTCTGGAGTACGAGGTTGACCAGTCCTGCGGCTAAGTCATCTTTCCTTGGCTCTTCCTTCACCTTGCCGAAGTTGGCTGCTGTGGTGTCCATCGGCAGATTGGGAAGTGCAACAGGACTGACATCTTTAATCTGTAGGTCTATTTTCGACAAGTCACCCTTCTTCGCCAATTCCCTGAAATCGTAGAAATTCATGCCTGGCATCAACAGGTTCATCATGCCCTGAAGCGTACCTCCACCCAAGGCACTGCCGCCAATATGGGTGTAGGTTCCGTTGTCGACGAGAACAAAACTTGTTCCTGTACCCATTGAGACCACGATGAACCTATCCTTGTTGATGTACTTCTGAGCAGACAACGAGTTAGCCTCGAACTCATCGACATGAATCACGGGACGTTTATACAGTGTGTCACCAATTTTCTTTGATCCCACACCTGTCACACCTATGGTGTCAATCTTGTAGCGGCCAAGACACAACATCGTTTCAATATACCACTCAAGCTTCTCAATTGACATGGGTTCTGCCTTCATCTCGTGAAAAACAGCATCGCCATTCTCATCAATCAAGGAGAATTTCGTGGTGGAGATTCCTATATCAATACCTAATATCATTGTTGCAGGATTGT
The DNA here is from genome assembly GCA_045628525.1 of Bacteroidales bacterium. Taxonomy (GTDB): domain Bacteria; phylum Bacteroidota; class Bacteroidia; order Bacteroidales; family UBA3663; genus Liminaster. The sequence continues at coordinate 4,313 of JAZQPJ010000072.1, read as the reverse complement.
TGTCATTATTCTTTTGTTATTGGCATTCCTTGACTTACCCAGCCATTAAATCCCGAGTCGAGTTCTATGACCAAGAAACCGTTCTTCACCAGAATCCTCGCAGCATTCTTACTTCTCTTGCCACTTCTGCAGTTGACAGCAATGGTCTTGTCTTTTGGAAGTGCTGCTATAGCCTTGCATTCAAAATCATCTTTGAGCACGTCAATATTGAGTGCATTTACAATGTGACCCTCTGCAAATTCTTCTGCTGTACGTACATCAAGGCGAACGACAGTCGTATCTTCAATCGCCTTGGCGTATTCCTCCACAGAAAGACTCTTGAATCCGTCTGTCTGGGCATTGCAGCTCAAAAGGCTGAATAGCATGGTCAAAAATCCCATAAATCTTTTCATCTCATATAGTTGTTTGTATCTTCTATTCTACTTTTTGGACAACACACTCTCCACTATCTTCTGACTATGTGGCAGGAAGAAACCTGCTACAGGGCCAACAAGGAAAAGACAGATGATCGTACCGATACCTACCGCTCCTCCGAGTAGCCATCCGAGGATCAGAAAGCAGCCATCGACACACATCCTGACGATTGAGAATTTCTTGTGCAGTTTGTCGCTAATAACGACTCCCACGAGGTCATTCGGACCAGTTCCAGCATCAGACTTGATCACTACAGACATTCCGCAAGCCAGGATTACGCATCCCAAAGCATTGCAGATGATACGCAAGGCAATGTGACTCTCAGGCGTGATAAGATTGCCTAGTAGGAAGTTGAACAGATCGATGATCGGACCTCCGCAGAACATGCAGATGAGTGTTCCTATCTTGATGTAGCTCTTATCTGCGAAAAGCAGTATGATGATGATCAAGATGCTTATGGACATGTGAGTATTGCCATGAGTCATGAACCCGATATTCATCATACGGCTCAATCCCTGGATCATCACATTGAAAGGATCAGAACCAAGGTCAGCCAACAGGAATAGCGATACGCCAAGATGGGCAACTACCAATCCTGCAAACAAAATCAGGATGCGTTGTATTGTCTGTGTCATTATCTTTATACTTTCTTCAAATATTGTTTGACCTCCTCGCAGTAATCAGTCCTTACTGGTACGTTGATACAGTTGATACCAAGCTTTTCTGCTGCTTCACAGTTGACCTTCGAATCATCGAGGAACAGACATTCTCTGGCATCCATGCGTCGAGCAACTGCTGATGGGTTGGGCTATCAGCGCTCAGTCGAGCCATGAGCCCGATGAAATCGTCCGTCGAGACCTTGCCGACCTGATAGAGATGCATCATGCCAGATGCTGTTATACCTTCACAGATGGTGGCTCCCTGCTCAGAATTGTCAGTAGCTTTGCTTATTGCGTCAAGATCAACACCCAATGCCCTGATGTTTTCAAAACATTGATGCATATCAAGGTCAATAAGCACGCCGCCCAGATCGAAGATTATGGCTTTCATCGATTATTTCAGTTCCTTGCCACACGAGAAGGCATCACCGATGACCTTACCCATCTGGATGTATTTGTGGTTGACTGGCTCGTATGCAATGAGGTTCATCTTCTCAACATCAGGATTGCCCTGCTCGTTTAGGAAATTCTCATCGCAGAGTATGTTGACGATCTCAGCAATCAGGTAGTAGCCTGTTTCGCTCTCGTCAATCTTCTGCTTGATTCGGCACTCCAATGTCATTGGGAAGTTTTTGAAGAGAGGAGCATTCACGTTAGGAGCCTTTTCAGAAATCCAACCTGTCTTTGACATCTTCTCGGAGTCATTCTTAGCCGATGTGATACCAACGAAATCTGATGCTACCATTGTCTCGGCGGTAGCAAATGCCACGGTGAACTCACCGTTGTTAAGCTTCAGGTTGTCGGTAGTGGCATGGCTGCCCATCGAGATCATGATCTCCTTCATGTCCCACTGGCCACCCCAGGCAGCGTTCATAGCGTTGGCTACTCCATTCTCGTTATAAGTGCCGATAATCAGCACTGGCTGTGGAAGGATCCACGGTTTCTGTCCAAATGATTTCATTGTTGATGTATTAATTTGTTATATTATATTTCAGAATAAATCAGTTCTCCGTCAATCCGTTCTGACTTCATGACGAAAATCTCCTCTATACGCATAGATATCTCTGGTACCAGAATATCCGTCAAAAGAGTCGAAGGATGTTGAACCAGTGAAATGTGAGGGAAATAGTCAGTAGCCTTATATGAAACCCCATTAGCTGACAATCGCTCCCTCAGTTGGTTGACAAGCTCAATGACAGGATTTTCATCTTTCACACCGCACCAGATGACCCCAGATTTGGTTGGGAAAGACCCGAGGTTACCCAATCTTAGATCGAAGGGCTTTACCTCAATCTCGTTAACTGCCTTGCGGATGGCCGTCAGATCATAGCTCTCTCCAATGAAAGCGAGCGTCATGTGCAGATTGCCATAAGGACAGTAATTACCCTGAACACCTCGTTCCTTCAAGGTGTTCTGTATGGCAACGAGCACTTCCTTGAACTCGTCATTGAATCGTATCGCTATGAAGATCCGTGCCATCTATAATACAGAAATGGTTACACCACCGAAACTGATAGTGTCTCCAGAATTGATTACTTCACCCCATTTGCCCAATGGTTTCCCGTTGAGCATGGTTTGTACTTCTGGTGTTCTCTAGTGCCGCTTCCAGATCAATGGTGAGGAAGGCTTCGTCGATAGAATACTGCTCCATCATTCCAGGACCTACTTCCTCCCTGAGTATGCCCATGATACGATTGCTCATATCGGCATAGAGGATATAGTTGCTCGACCTGATCTGAACGTCATGCTGCTTACACAGCGTGGCAATCTGGTAGATAGGAACACCCATCTTGATGCCCAGTGCCTTGGCCTCATTAGACCTGGCCACCACACAGCCGTCATTGTTCGAGAGTACTACAACAGGCTTCCCCCATAGCTCTGGCTGGAAGACCCTTTCGCACGAGACGAAACAGTTGTCACAATCAACGACGACGTACATGCTATTCAGACAGTCTTATGAATTACATACCTTACGACACCCCAGAGGACGAACTGGTCTTCCTCATTGATCTCAAAGACAGGATAGTCGGGGTTATCAGGAACGAGACGCAGGATTCCCTTCGCCTTCTGACTCATATCAACCCTCTTGACCGTGAACTCATTGTCGATACAGCAGATCGCAATACAACCATCGAAGGGTTCAAGGCTTCGATCGACCAGCAAGAGATCATCCTCCATGATGCCTGGAGCCATGGAATTGCCTTTTACCCTCGCATAGAATGAGGCAGCAGGATGCTCGACGAGCTCCTTGTTCAGGTCAAGAGTACCATCGACATAGTCCTGTGCAGGTGAAGGAAAGCCAGCGCGTACTCCTCCATCTGCATACATCAGAGGCAACTCTGAACTAAGATCGGGTGTTAGAAATATTACTTCGTTCATTGATTCTTCTTTTCAATATAGTCGGTCAAAAGGTAGAACAGTACAATGCCGATCGTGTAGGCCACGATGTCAGACCATAGGAATCCCTGCCCTAACATCAGATGTCCTATCGTGGTAGAACGGAACTCTACCAGCCAAGACCAGCGTATGAGCTGCGAGAATTCAACACAATACGATACGGCAAGACTGCCTAACGCAATATATAGTAATCGGACCGTAGGGAAGATAACCCTCAGCAGACAGTATACCATAACAGCCCAGAGTGCGTCTCCAGTCTCTTCCGGTAACCAGTCCACCTTTCGGGATAACAACCCCGAGACAATTATCAATGCCAATGCAATCAGATAGCCTATCCTGACCTTTTGCTTCATAGCCTTATGGAATCCAGTGACGGTTGATCTCTGTAATCATACCATTCTCGATGACTACCCAGGTATTGATCGAATAGAACTCCTTGTGGTAGCCTTCGAGGTTTTCGAGATAGAGCTTCTGATCCGTGCGGATGGTATCCGACGGTTCATCAGGGAACTCATGGCAGTCAATGATGACGAAATCCTCAGACAGAGACACCTCAGTAGTACCCAACTTGCTATAGATGGAATGGTCATCGAAGGTATATGCCCTGTAGGTTCCACCTTCATAACCCTGTAACCAACAACCGCCCATCTCAATGCCACCGTTGACATTAAGGGTTCCGTTATCTTCTTCAAGACTCGTAATTACCAAAGAATTGCCCTGATAGACCAGTGTATCACCTAACTGCATCTGAGAAACCTCCACAGCATCATACAGGTCTTCACTATATACAGTCATCTTTAGATTACCGCCCATCCAGCGGAAATCATCCGTGGTGAACGAGGC
>JAZQPJ010000071.1:0-50382 GCA_045628525.1 Bacteroidales bacterium | reverse complement strand
CTCCTTGGCTCACAGAACGACATGGCTAGATCCGACTTGTATTAAGGGTTTTAAGGGGAGTGAAAAGGGAGTGAAGGGACGATACCATCGGATTGTCTACGGCCCCGAAAAGTCCCCCTTCGACCCCGAAACATTTGTCCCTTTCACTCCCCTTAAAACCCTTAATACCCTTCAAACCCTTAAACTCTTTGGCACCACTTCGTGCATCGCCATGCTTGCATAACAATTTCGCCGCGACCCTCGCAATGAGAGCGGCGGCGATTTATTTTTTTATTTATTTATTTTTTTATTTATTTATTTCTCATCGATCATGGAGGAGACGACCCTGGGTGAGCGAAGTGCCCTCGTTGCCCACTATAGCGTATTCAGTTCACCTGTTTCACTATCCATGATGTAACCGCGAACTATTACATCCTTTGGTGCAAGAGGGGGATTCTTGACAAGGTCAACGGTTTCGAGCACAGCAGCTTCCGTGTCATCGAATCCATGAAGCCATGAGTCAAGGTCAATGCCACAATGCTTCATAAGCGAAATGTGTTCCTCACATCATTCTTTATCTCTGTTGAATACCGGCATTTCTTCTGGCAGGTCAATAGCCAATTCTATCAATCCTGCAACCTTGCCCACTTCATCATACCATGGTGTCTGATGCAGGAGCTTATGCTTGCCGTGACGGATAATCTGGTAGGTGTTGCTATCGCCAGACTCAATCATGTGACGAATCATTGCGCCTGCTTTAGGTCCGTGGCAGTTGTATAGGTTCTTGCCAACCACGTCACCATCACGATCGATGGCACGTTTGTTCTGATAGAGCACAATTCCCTCCTTGACGCATACAGTTGCCGCGATGTTGGGTACATTTTCAAGATAGTCAAATGTCTGTTTCATAATCTATATCAAGTTATTATTTGCATGTTTCTTAGCTTATTCAACTTACAATTAAATCCAAAGAATGTAAGCAAGCGACACGCAGCTTATTGTGATCCAAAGGAGTATGCCCTGGATGAGTGGACGAATGCCAACGGCCTTGAGCGTCTTGCGTGTCAATCCTGCTCCGATAAAGAAGAGCGACAACGTGATGAGATGCTTGGCCAGCTGATTGACAGCGCCACTAATTGCTGAACCGATATTTGCTGCGCTATCACCAATAAGTGAGGCATTTGACAGGAGATAGGTGTTTACGAGTATTGCCACAACAAACCAGATGATGAAACGTGGGATCGTCTGATACCAAGGCTTTCCTCCCTTTTCATCTCCGTCATTGCTTCGCATGATGAATGGTGTGACAAGCACCAAAGCCACAATCCACAGCGCACGGGTTAGCTTGATGGTAGTGGCAACTTCCAGTGCCGACACGCCTTCGCTTGCCATGAGCTCCGGATGCATGGCATCGTATGCCGAACCAGCTCCAACCACCGAACTTGTATCGTGAATGGCAATGGCTGCCCACATGCCAAACTCCTTCATGGTCATGCCGATGGCATCACCGATGTATGGAAAGATGAAGAGCGCCACGGCATTCAGCACGAAGACCACGCCAAGTGCCACCGACATTGACTCAGCCTTTGCCTTGATCGCAGGACCAACGGCAGCAATGGCCGAACCACCGCAGATGGCAGTACCCGACGAAATAAGATAGCTCGTCTCACGGTCAACCTTCAGCAGTTTCCTGCCTATCAGCCAACCGATGGCAAGCGTGCCGAACACGCTGACGATGGTAAACAGCATACCCTCCTTGCCCGATGCAAGAGCCTGATTGACATTCATGCCGAAACCCAATCCGATGACCGAATACTGCAACATCTTCTTTGACATCGTCTTGGTGAACTTCTCGAAAGTTGCTCCGAATAGAAGAGCAAACACAATGCCCAGCAACAGCGCTACAGGCGATGACACCCAGTGTGCCATCCAATCCATAGCACCCAGATCAATGCCAAACTGCTTCGTGACAAATGCAGCAAGCAGCGAGATGCTCAATGCTGCAACGATGATGATGTAAATTGTTTTCCTGTACATGGCTTTATATAAATCTTATATTTCCTTACCACTCTGTGTGCATGCAGCGCATTTACCTTTCATATTTATCTATTAAAAATTCCCAATAAAATCAGTGTGGCAACGATAAAAAGTAGGATGATGAGCACACAGATCACCACAGGCTTGACGCGATTGTCCATGCGTACATGATCTCTCAGGTCACGACCTAAGACAGACGGTAGAGAGCGATGCTTAACTCCATCCTTTGTCTCGATGTCGTAAAGTATGATAAACGACTTGCCTGTACTGATGATACGCTTTCTGGCATGATCAATCTCTTCCCATGTATGGCTCCATTCCTCGATACCATGTTTTACGAAAGTAAGTCGCTCCTCGTCAACGGTATAGTACGAATTGCGTTGGAATACTGCTATCAAACACAGGAAAAATGCAACAAGGCATTCTATGCCGATCAATATCACTACGGCCGCAATGTCATTATGAGCGAATAATGCGGCAATCAGAAAAATACCAGTTATAATCCAGCAAGCCTTTGGAAAATGCATCACTTGGCACTTCACCTTAATTTTCCCCTCTGCCAATCGTTCGGCGTCCTCGATGCGATAATTAATCTTGCACAAAGGATAAATAGCGATGTTCAATGCTACCGAAATGATGCATAATATAATCAGTGTTTCCATAATTACATTTTATTACTCGATGTCCTTATTATGCCCACTCAAAGTTTTCCTTACCAGCTCCGACCTCAAAATGCAGTTTGGCAATGCCCAAGTCCATCTTGGTATAGCCGAGCATGGAGAACGAGGTCGAAGCCTTCACCTTCATCTTTCCTTCTTTCTTGCCCAAAACAAGTTCGAAGAAGAATTTCTGCTGATTGACGGCAGTAGGAGCGAGGAGGGCAGCATCGACACCCTTGTTAAACCATACGGGAGTCAGATCATCGGCATTGCTCACGGCTGAACGGCTCTTGATCTTGTGCTGGCGATACTTGTCTTCTCCATAACCGAGGGCAATGACACAAGCCACTTTCTCACCCTCATAGAGCTTGAAAGTTTCATTCACCTTGCGATAAGTGAGTCCCACCCAGCAGGTATTTAATCCGAGAGTCTGAGCCAAGAGCACAATCTGCTCTCCATAGTAGCCGATGCGCTCATCCAGATCAGCAGCTTTTCTTCCTGCCATAATCAGGTAATTCTCCACACCAGAGAACACGCCATAAGACATAATGCCCGAGAAAGCCTTCTTCTCGTTGGTCACCAGCTGAATGTGCAGATTGCCCAAGCTGTTACATTCATTGATTTTCTGTTGGAGAATGTCGATGAGCTCCTCAGAAAGTGGCTGATGCTTATAGTTTCGCACACTATGTCGTGCCTTGATCGCTTCTTCTAATGTCATATTACACCCTGAAGCTTCTCTACTACTACACCCTTACCGAAGATGAGTCGTGTCGGTGTCTGATAATCAAAATTTACCATTGTACTATTAATTTTTATTGTTACTTTTCATTTCTTATGATAATTCTACGATATGCAGGTAAAGTATGCTTACCGTTGTCGTGTATTTCGCAGATGACATGAATTTCATCGTCATAGAATAATGTGTCTGGAAGCGTTATCTTAATAGTAGATTGTTCTGCGATAACCTCATGAATCCCCACTTCTGTCTTTCCAATTCCTTGCTGCTGCCACCAACTGAAGCTAAGCTCGTCACCGTCTGGGTCAAAGGATTCTGATGCGTCGAGATTAATTGTCTGACCAGCTTTCGCCAAGATTACGACGGCATCTGTACCTTTCTCTCCATTGACGATGGCAACAGGATTGCGATTGCCTCGTCCCTTCTCTGCCCATTCAATACGGGCAATGAAATCATTGAGATTATCAAGATAGAAGTGGCGATAATATTCTTCAGAGATGCTCTTCACAGGTTCCTGCCAGCTTGTCCAAGCGTAGGTTGTTGAGTCTTTAGTCAATGCCCAAGTGTGGTATCCTCCCCAGCCAGCTTGCATTGGTTCTTCTGGATTATGAAGGCCATTTGGAATGACATTCAAGAATGATGGAGTATCGCCTTCCACACCATATTTGAAGTCAGGGTACTGTCTGCCCATGGTTGCATGTCCTTGAATTTCCTGCTGTATCTTCGGCCAATACTCTTGACCGAGACTACATTGCAACTGCCACGTGCCTTCATCCCACACCAGCTGCAGATCGTCGGCAAACTCACGTCGCATCCATTGATGTGAACTGTATGCCAGATTCTCGCGCATGGCATATACCATATCCTGATCGGTAATAGTGTAAAGACGAAACTTGTGTAGGAAATCTTTTAACTCTTGAGGTGTGCGTGTCTGTTGTACCTTCCAGATAGCTTGTGCCAAAGTGTTGGCTCCACCCCATGCACATACCCACAGCGGACGGTCATCAGCTTCATCTGCCAGGCGTATGATGAGCTCACTGCCTGGTGTGTCATTGTCTACACCGATTACGCCAATTCCTGCTCGCTGGCTACCCATGACACAGCGTCCTTGCAGATATTCCATGCTTGGCCAGTATCCACGCTGCTGTTTGCCATTTTCTTCGTCCAAGGCAAGAAAGGCATCTTGTCCCGAACGTTTCATCAGATTCATGACATCTGTGCCATAGGCATTGACTACTGAGTCACGATAGGCCGCGCTTTCGGTAGGATATGGGTCACAGTTCCATCCTGTAGAGGTGATGATTCCCTCAATCTCAAGCATATCGGCATAACACAGCAGATGCACCAGCGACTCAGTGTCATCAGGTTCGAGGTCTGGTCGTCCGATGTCTGTGAGAATTATCACACGAGGTTTCAGCGAAGGTTCTTCCTTAGCTTCATTGCATGCCACCATGACAGTCAATAAAGAAGCGGTAGCAAAGAGTAATAATCTATTGTTCATACTTGTGTTAGTTTTTAACCCCATTCAAAGTTTTCCTTTCCTGCTCCAATCTCGAACAGATTATCGATGCCGGTATTCATACCCCGAATGCCGTAGGCGGTCAGTGCTCCATAGTGGTGGGCATACGCGATGCCCGTCTGGTGGATGGCAGTGAGGATGATTGTTAGATACTTTTTCATAATAGATTATTCCTTCGTCAGATCTAACACCAGCAGATTCCTGCGCTTGCCAGCTCTCGTAAACTCCTTGATCACCTTATAGCCAAGATGCTTTAATGATGTGTTGCTTGCAATGTTGTCGGGATGTGCCGTTGCAAGCATGTATTGCACACCTTGACGTTTGGCTTCATCTTTGATCAGGTTGTTGAGTCGAAGCATCAGGCCATTGCCACGATACTCCGGCAATACCATGCTTTCGCCAATCTCAATGCATGGATGCTTCAGAATCTCTTCCAGCTCAGTATTGACCGCATAAGCCCTCACATCATGCAAGAGGCTACTGGTAGCTATCAGACGGTCTTCCTCGAAAATGCCATAAACCACATCCTCGTTCTCATCCGTATAGGTGTCATCATACTCCTCCTCAGTCATCGGAATCAGCAGATCCTTGCTTGGGAGAGCCTCATAGATGACCTCGCTCATAGCCTTATGCTTGGCTCTGTCTTCTGGAGTCAAGCATCTTAGTATCTGGCTATTCGTCAACCATGAAGGATGTTGTTCTATTGTATTGTCAGCCTTCATATCATGCTTTGCTTATGATATTCGCGCAAGCCTCAGAGATCTCTGTCACGATTCTTCCGCTGCAAGAACACTTGTAGGAATGATCTGCTTGCTCACGGCAGAACATACATTCCGAACAAGGTTTTACAGGTGCAAATCGCTTCACCTGAGAGCCGTCTTGTAGGGTTACATCCTCAAAGAACATCCCCCTCGGACGCACCCACGTCTTGCCCTCGCCATAGAGAGCCTTATAGATGACCATCTCTTCGAGCGTCTCGCTATGCAGACACTCACCGATGTATTCATACAGATTGCCTTTGTAGTGGCGATATAGTTTTGCCATTGTGATCAAATGTTTGGAAATGCTTCCTTCAAGGATTCTTCCAGCGCTACCTCCAGCAGCTCATCCCAAGTCTCGCATTTCACCTCCAAAGAAAGCTTCGGTTAGAAACAAATCTCCTTTGGGGCAGAAGTGAATGAGCAGATCGATGCCTTGGCATTGGTCATGTACCATACAGCCGTATTCTCGTCATTCTCATCGTACATGGCGCGGAGCGAAGGGTAGTCATCGAGCATAGCCTTCTTAGCCTCAATGCGATTGTCCTCCACCATCGTAGCCGACACACGGATCCAGTTGCCCTTGCCGTCGAATGCACTCAGCTCCATCTTAGGATTGGCAGCCAACTGCTTGGCGAAGTCCTTCTTATGACCCGACTGGATATAAAGCTTATCCTCGAACATCAGGATAGTGCCGAATGGGCGTACTCGTGGCTGATCGCCATCCATGGTAGCAATGAAGTAACAAGGACAAGCCTTGAGGAAGTCGTAAATCTCTTTCATATTCGTTGTGTTATGTTTTTAATTATTTTGATTCTATTGTTTCTCAAATCCATTATTCTTCAGCCATCTGCTGACCGCTTCTTCCGCATCGGCCACGTCGTCCTCATGAGTAGCTAAGCCTTGCACGATAGGAGAGGTCGGGAGCAGATCCTGAGCCGTGCGCAGAGTCTTGCAGAAACGGTTGCCAGCATGGGTGGTGAAGAGCACGATGGTCTTACCCTCCAGATCATATTCATCGAAGAACGAATAGATAGGCATCGGGAAGTCGTACCACCAGAGCGGATAGCCGAGGAAGATGATCTCGTACTGATCCATGTCCACCACATGCGTCTTGAGGGCAGGATGCTCGTTCTTGTCCTGTTCTTCCTTGGTCGATTCTATCAGGGCACCTCGCGTCAACGGATAGGTGCGTTCCGTCTCGATGCGGAAGAGGTCGGCACCCAGCTCCTTGGCAAACAATCCTGCCACATGTTCCGTATTGCCCATCGTCCTGCCATCGATGTTGACAAGGCTGGCGCAGGTCACACCATCCGCCTCCTCCGTGGCTGGCCACGAGAAAAAAGCCACCAACGTCTTTCCCTGCTTCCTGGCTTCTAACATGACCGTCTGCTGTTCCTCTTCGGTCAGCTCGTACTTGTCATAACGATGGCGGTAGAAGTAGGTGGCGATGGCGGCAACCACGAGAATGCCAACCGTCCAGCATGTTATTTTTATCGATTTCTTCATATTCATCTTTTCAGATCAAGTTCAATAGACAGATAGGAGAGTGGCTGACCGAAAAGCTTGTCCTCCCACCGGCGCACCTCTCTGACCTTATAGGTGATGGTTCGGGTCTTCGATACCAGATTGATGGTCGAGATCGGTTTAGGGTGCCTACCCTCCATCAGAGGTTCAGCAAGTCCGTCGCTACAGATGCAAAGTGAGATAGGCCAGAAGTCGAGCTGTCGGTCAATCTCCTCATCGGTCATCGAGATCGAAGCCACTCCATCGTGATATTCTGACCACATCGAGGCAGGTTCATGATGGGAGGGGAGCATCTCCTCGGTCAATTCCGGCACGTCGAACAATCCCTGTTTCCCTTTGATGCCCGTGATAGGCTTGTCGAAGATCCTTGGATTCCGAAGCATCCACCGGATGCCATTGCCCGTATCCCAATCTGAATCAGTCGGCTCCGTTGTACAATCCACCAGCTCAGCAACCCCGATGATGCTCGATAGCGGCACCTCCTCATCATACGGAATCACACCCAGCGCCTGAGCATTCCTGAGCTGGCAATACTGATCGACGGTCATATCCTTGCCGCAATCCTTGCCGACACGTCTTGAGGAGGCATGAATCAGCACCCGTCCACGATACTTCGTGTCACGGTTCTGAACATCCAGGTCTCTGATGCCCGCTGCCGTAAGGCTCGCCAATGGTTGTCTGATGGAGATTGCTCGCATTATGATTATCAACCGTTTACGTTCGGTACATTTCTCGATGCAGAATCTACTTGCCGATGCAGAATGAACTGAAGATAGAGTTGAGTGTTTCTTGTGAGGTAATTTCTCGTCCCAGGATTTGGTTCATTGCCGAGATCACTTCTTTCAGATCCATATCTACAAACTCGTTGCTTAGACCCGAGTTTAATCCTGCAACGACACGGGATAGGGCTTCGTGCGCCGTGATGAGGGCTTCATAGTGGCGGGCATTGGTCAGGATGACTGATTGTTGTGTGTCATCGGTCTTGACGCAGTCGATGAGGGCTGTTTCGAGGTCGGCAATGCCTGTGTTGTTCTTTGCAGCGATGCGTAGGGGAGAGGTGCAGCCAGATTGCAAGTCAGGGGCATTGCCGATAGGTTGAGAAGTAGGAGCAAGGGACTCGCACTCTTCCTTATCCACCTTATTTAAAATATATATAATGTGTTGATCGTCGCGTTTGTCTATCTGGGGATAGTCAATGCCCGGCTCAGTCATGAGCAGAATGATTTGAGCACGCTGTACGGCCTGATGGCTTCGCTCGATGCCGAGCTGCTCGATGGTATCGTCTGTGTGGCGTATTCCGGCGGTGTCGATGAACCGGAAGAGGAAGCCGTTCAAGGTGATGGTGTCCTCGATGAGATCTCGTGTGGTGCCCTGGATGTCTGAGACAATGGCGCGGTCTTCCTTAAGCAGGGCGTTTAGTAAGGTTGATTTGCCGACATTAGGCGCACCGATGATGGCAACGGGGATGCCGTTCTTGATTGCCTGTCCGCGCTGGAAGGTATTCGCCAGACGCATCACCTCTGCGTCGATCTCGTTGGCTAAAGTGATGAGGTGGGTACGATCAGCAAACTCTACATCCTCTTCGCTGAAGTCCAGTTCCAATTCGAGTAACGCCGTGAGTTGAAGCAACTGATCATGGAGAGAGGCGAGTTTCTGGCTCACGCTGCCTTTCATCTGTTGCATGGCCAAACGATGTGCGGCCGCAGACTGAGCGGAAATCAGATCGGCCACCGCCTCTGCCTGAGCCAGGTCAAAGCGTCCGCTGGCAAAAGCGCGACGAGTGAATTCACCATGCTCTGCAAGTCGGACTAATGGCGTAGAAGAAGTCTGGGCGTTCGGAGTAAGGACGTTAGGAGCTGGTGTGTCGAGAGCTGGATATATGGAGGAGGTGTTCTCACAGCGTGGAAGGGTAGTGAGCAACTGCAATATTTGTTCCTGAATATAGAGTGAGCCGTGGCACGAGATTTCGACCACATCCTCGCCCGTGAAGCTGTGCGGGGCACGATAGAGTGCCATGACAACCTCATCGATCACCTCGCCGTCACCCTTCAGATCCTCGCCATGTAATGCAGCCTCACCCGCCTTCAAAGCCGCTGATGGACGCACGATCTGTCCGAACGTGAGCGTATGCGTGGCACGCCCCTTCAGGTCATGTGCAGCACGCATAGGCTTGAAGATAGACGAACAAGCGTCAATAGCCGCAGGGCCACTGACGCGTATTACGGCGATTCCGCCAATACCCGCTGGGGTAGAAATAGCACAGATCGTATCGTTCATCATACTTCGGTATATTCGGTATAATCGCCATCGGTTGGCTCATAGCGCTTGGGACGAGGTTCAGTAGGGTGGTAGGCAATCTCGCTGTCCTGACGCAGCTCCTTATCGAAGTTGCTCTCGCCCGACCAGGGATTGATTACCTCCTTCTTCTCCGAGCGGAAGAGGTTGAGCATCGACTCCCAGATCCATACTACCGTAGCACCCAGCTTGTTGACTAACTTAAGTCCGACATTGAGCACCGATGCAAGAAGAACGAAGGCGATGACGATGATTACGAGGGGTAAACAGCCAAAGTATATCATTTCTTACAAAGGGCGTCGATGACGCTGAGCAGAATATAAATAAGGATAATGGGGGCGGCCACAGCCATGAGGTACTGACTCTCGATGAGCATGAGGGCAGCCACGATGATAAGCAAGGTCAGCGCGAGGAAGATGTAACGGGCGCTGTTCTCGGCAAAGCCATTGTGTCCGGGCTTGATCTTGAGGCTGAACATGGGCAACTCGCAGATGAGCAGGTAGCAGCTGCAAACCATGAGACCGAAATAGACGCCATACGATAGGAACGCATGAATGGCATCAATCTGATTGGCATATACGAGTCCGATCCAGAGAATGGCATTGGCAGGCGTGGGCAGACCGATGAACGAGAGCGTCTGGCGCTCGTCGCAGTTGAACTTAGCCAGACGGAGCGCAGAAAATGCTGCCATCAGGAACGCCAGCAAGGGTGCATATTGCCAAGAAGGATTGTAGGTAGCCAGGATGTGGTGGCAGAGGACGGCAGGAGCCACACCGAAAGTGACGGCATCGGCCAGAGAGTCAAGCTCCTTGCCGATAGGTCCGCTGATGTGCAGCGCGCGTGCAGTCATGCCGTCGAAGAAGTCGAATACGGCACCCAACAAGATGCTGATACATGCGGTCGTCATCTCACCGTGCAGACCGGCAACGATGGCCATGCATCCGCACAAGAGATTGCAGCAAGTAATGATATTGGGAAGATTGATTAATTTCACTTTTTACTTTTTAAGTTTTGCAATGGTGGTGATGTTGCCACGTACAGCCTGCTTCATCTTGACACATATCTCGGCATCGAGCGGAAGGAATACATCGATGCGCGAGCCGAACTTGATGAAGCCGAGCTCAGCATTGATCTCTGAACGGTCGCCGGCGTTAAGGTAGGTTACGATGCGGCGAGCCACAGCACCAGCCACCTGGCGCATCATGATCACCGGACCGGCATCGCTCTTGATCACGATGGTGGAGCGTTCATTTTCGGTGCTCGACTTGGGGAGGTTGGCCTTCTTGAAGTGACCGTCCTCATGCTCGCTCTTCATCACGATGCCGTTGAGCGGACACCACTGGGCATGCACGTTGGTGAGGCTCATGAAGATGCTGATCTGGATGCGCTTGTCCTGGAAATAGTCGGGTTCATACACCTCCTCGATGGTAACAATCGTGCCATCGCTGGGGGCAATGACATCATTGAGCTCGTCACCCCGGAAGGTGCGGGCAGGATAGCGGAAGAAGTTGACGACAATGCCGAAAAGGATTGTCAATGGAATAAGGCAGCTCAGCCAAACCCAGAGCGGAGCCGCATAGACGTAGAGCGTAACAGCAACGAGAAGGATAAAAGCCAAATGGAGGATGATGGTTTCAGAGCCTTCTTTGTGCATTTTCTTGTTCTTCATATATTGTTTTTCGTGCAAAATCAGTTTAATTTGGGCGCAAAAATACGATTTTTTCCGAAAACTTCCAAATATTTTGCGAAAAAAGTGTATCTTTGCACCCTGTTTGGGCAATGATACGGCATAAAACCGCCGTTTCTTGGCACAAAAGAACGTAATAATTACTGCTACTCCTAAAAGAAAATTATTGATGAGACACAACAACAATCGCGGCAAGCATGTACCCCGCAAGGATTACATCGAGACATACACCATCGGCGAGCCATCGCAGCTGCTGGCTTTCCTCTACGAGAAGCTGGCCCCACGCAGCCGCTCTGAGATCAAGAGCTACCTGGTTCACAATCAGGTGATGCACAACGGGCAGCCGACAAAGCAGTTCGACGAGCAGCTGCAGCACGGCGATGAGGTGGTGATCAACTTCACCCGTCCGTTTGCCACGCTGACCAACCGTATGGTGCACCTCATCTACGAAGACCCTGACATCGTTGTGATCGAGAAGCAATCCGGTCTGCTGACCGTGCCCACGGGTCCTGACCGCCGCGAAAAAACGGCACAGAAAATCGTGGACGAATACGTCTATGCACAAGACGGACGCAGCCATGCCTACGTGTGTCATCGTCTGGATCAGTACACATCGGGTATCCTGATCTTTGCCAAGAACAGCCAGGTGCAGCAGACCCTGCGCGACAACTGGTCGAGCTACGTGGTGGAGCGCCTCTACATGGCCATCTGCGAAGGCGTGCCACAGCCCGAAGAGGGCGAGGTGCGCAGCTACCTTGTGGAGAATGCCGCCATGAAGGTCTATTCCACCGACGATCCCACAAAGGGCAAGCTCTCGGTGACCCGTTATAAAGTAAATAAGGTACGAGGCGACTACTCGCAAGTCGATATCCAGATCCTGACCGGACGCAAGAACCAGATCCGTGTGCACATGAGCGAACTGGGATGTCCAGTGGCCGGTGACCGCAAGTACGGTGCCGTGAGCAATCCATGCGGCCGCCTGATGCTGCACAACTATGCTCTGCAGTTCATCCATCCTGTGACCCGCGAGAATCTGCGCTTCGAACTTCCATTGCCCAAGAATTTCCAGTTCTGATGCAAAGCCAACAACACAACGGACACCCGGTTGTCCGCAAACCCTCACTCACAGTCTCTCTCATCCCAGTAGTGGTGCTCATCGGCCTGCTGAGCTATTGCGTCACCATCTACGGCGACGGCATGCTGTCGGGCCCTTCGCAGCTCGTGCTGTTGCTCGCCACCGCCCTGGCCTCGGCCTTTGCCATGCTCCGTTACGGCATCAGCTGGACGACGCTCGAAGAGGCCATGGTGCAGAACATAGGCCGCACCATGCCTGCCAACATCATCTTGCTCATGGTGGGCGGCCTGTGCGGCACCTGGATGCACGCAGGCATCATTCCCACCATGATCTACTACGGGCTCGATGTCATTTCGGCCCGATGGCTTTTGCTCACCGCCTGTGTGCTGTGTTCGCTGGTCAGCCTCTGCATCGGCTCGTCATGGACCACCATCGCCACCGTCGGCGTCGGCCTGATCGGCATCGGCCGCACGCTCGGCATCGAAGAGTGGTGGGTGGCAGGAGCCATCATCAGCGGTGCCTACTTCGGCGACAAGATGTCGCCCCTGAGTGAGACCACCAATCTGGCATCTTCCACCTCCGATGTGCCTCTCTTTGAGCACATTCGCAACATGCTCTATACCACGGTGCCCAGCATCGCCATCACGCTTGTCATCTACCTTGTCATGGGGCTGGTCGGGACAGGCAACACCGAGGGCGACACAGCCACTTCGGCCCTTGAGATGCAACAGCATCTGAGCGAGAACTTCCTGATTTCGCCCTGGCTGCTGCTGATTCCCTTAGCCATTTTCTATCTGATCTATCGTGGCATTTCGGCCTCGGTCGTGCTCTTTCTGGGTATGCTGATGGGCGGCGTGGTCATTCTGTTCAATCACTCGTTTGAGTTCGCCATGAGCTGTTCGTTCGGCTCGGTTTCGTGCGAAAGTCCGTACGAGACGGTCAACTCCCTGACCAGCACGCGCGGCATGGGCGGCATGCTCAATACCATCTGGTTGATACTGATGTCGATGTGTTTTGGCGGCGTGATGGAAGTGAGCGGCATGCTGTCGTGCATCACCCGTCACCTGCTGCGCATCATGGAGGGACGTTTCCGCACGGTACTGACCACCTGCCTGAGCTGCATCTTCCTCAACGTCACTACGGGTGACCAATGCCTGGCCATCATCCTGCCCAGCAAGATGTTCGGAAACGCCTACACGCGTCAACATCTGCCTCGCAAGCTGCTCAGCCGCACACTGGAGGACAGCGGCACGGTCACCTCGGTGCTCATCCCCTGGAACTCGTGTGGCATGACGCAGGCCACCGTTCTGGGTGTCGCCACCTTCGTCTATGCCCCCTTCGCCTTCTTTTGCTGGATTTCGCCGGTGATGACGATTATCTCTAGTTTGCTGAAGGGAAGTGAAAAAAAAGAGTGAAAGAGGTGTAAAAAGGTATCGTCCCTTTCACTCCCCTTTCACACCTTTTTCACTCACCTGCAATACCCTTAAAAGAACCTATACTGCACCCCGATGCCCAGCGCCAGGATGTCTGAGAATTTCAGATTATGGTTGGGAACGTAGGAGATCAACGCCAAGTCATAAGTGGACAGATCGTAGAACAATGAGATACGGTCTGTCTCTTTTCGTTTAAAGTCGGTGAAGTGCAGGTTGATGCGTCCTCCGATGCCGATCTGGGCGCGCAGCTTCGACGAGAAGCGGTAGTAATCGCCCGGATAGCGCTCGCTCTCGGTGAACCAGAACTCGTTGTGGAACACCGTGTTGACGCTGAATGTGAAGACCGCAGGAGTAATCGTCACCAGGCGCGAACACTCCACCTGCCAGGGCACGAGGTTCTGGCGCAGGGTAGAGGTCCACATCGACTCGCTCATCACTCCGTCGGGCAGATAACCGAGCAGCAACAGCGTCTCCCAGCGGTCGTTCTTGCCGTAGTCCCAGCCCACGCCTAACGAGACGAAGCCGATGTTGCCCGCATACTGTGCAATGTAGAGGTTGGGAATGAGCTTCATCCACTTGTCCTCGTAGTTTTCCTTGCGCGTGTCGTAGCCCTGCGCATGGACCATGCCTCCTGCCGTCAGCAGAAGGGTCAGCATCAACAGAACGATGCGCCTAGAATTCGACACATTCATATTCAAAGCCTTTAGGTGTGATGGTGAACAGATAGACCTGGCGCGATGCGATGCTCGGAATGCCGAAGAAGAGGCAGTTGTCGTCCATGGCCCTCAGCAGCTGGTGCTTGTGGTTGTGTCCGTTCATGATGAAGCTGTAGCGGAACGTCCCCGTGATGGCCTCGCGGTCTTCGGCCGATATGTGCCAGGCGCTCAGGTCTTCGGGCAGGAATACGGGAGCCTCGGGATCCATGCCCGGATACTGCCGCACATAGTACATGAACGGGATGGCCACGTTGTTGTTGAACTGCTCGTCGCCCGGACGTGCATGCATCAGCAGCAGGGTGTGCGTGAGGCTGTCGGGGTGCGATGCGTTGATGCGCGTCACCTCTTCGATGTCATCCTGCAGGAACGAGAAGTCGGGCACAGGCAGCAGATATTCTTGTTCGCGCGAATTGGTATTGAGGCACACCAGATGCACATGTCCCACGTTGAGCGAATAGTTCAGCGGGCCGTAGATGCGGGTGTAGTGGTGCTCGCCCGTACCCAGGAAGTCGTGGTTGCCGATCACCGTGAGCCATGGCACGCGGATGCCGTTGAGCTGACGCGTCATCCACTCGAACTCGTCGGTCAGGCCGAAGTCTGTCAGATCGCCGCCGTGCAGCACAAAGTCCAGGTCGGTGCGGCGGTTGATCCATTTGACCACATCCTGAGTGTCGTCGTAGCGTCGCTGCGTGTCGGAGATGAAGGCAAAGCGCAGGGTGTCGCGCCCCTGGCCCAGGTGCTCGATCCTGTTCACGTTTCGGGCCGTCAGCCCCTTTGGCACGTCGTTCACCTCTTCGTACGGATGATACTTGATCAGGTCGCACGAAGCATACATGCCGGTGGTGGCCAAAACCACAATCGCACAGATACCGAAATGGTGAAAAATGGAATTCATGCCACAAAAATAATGATTTTTTTTCAATATTTGTATGAAAAAATCAATGAAACCGAACAAAAAACCTAATTAAACGTAAAATCGGACAGCAATTATTCATATTTTAAAAATAAATGCTTACCTTTGCAGCACTTTTCCGAAACACGATTATCCATAGCGTACCCATCTGCATGAAGCAGCTCTTCCGCGACTACTGGCCCTACCTGCTGGCACTCCTGCCGGCATTGCTCCTGCGAGACTTCTCGCCGGCCACCGAGTTGCGCTACATCAGCTGCGCCACCGAAACGCTGCGCGAGGGCAACATCTTCAACCTGACTTATCAGGGCGAGCCTTTCCCCGAGATCATGCCGCTCTACATCTGGCTCATTGCCGGCCTGAAGTGGCTGCTTGGCCACCACTACATGATCTCCATCGGCTTGTTCTCGTTCCTGCCCGCCATCGGCATCCTTTGGGTGATGAACCGCTGGGTGGAGCGCTTCGACACGCGCAGTTTCCGCCTGTGCGACGGCAGTCAGAGCCGCATACTCGCCTCGTTCATGCTCTTTACGTGCGGCATGCAGTGCACCATGGCCTTCTTCGTGAGTCCGTGCATGCTGTTCTGCTTCTTCATCGTCTGTTCGCTCTACACCTTCTGGCGAATAACCGCCGAACAGGGTGCCTACGGCCCTTCGCCCGACAGGCGGAGCCGCCGTCGCCTGCAGTGGTACTTCGGCCTCTGCATTTTCCTTGCCGTCTTCACCAACGGACCCCTCGGCATCTGCATTCCGCTGGTCAGCACCACTTTATTCCTGCTCTTCAGCGGTCGCCTGCGCTATTGGGGGCGCGTATGGAGTTGGCGCGTATGGCTCACCCTGAGCGTACTCATTGGCCTCTGGATGTATGGAACCTGGTGCGAAGGCGGCACCGAGGCCATCGACCGCCTGATGATGCAGGAGCCGCTCCGTCAGGTGTTCCATCCTGTCTCGCACGATCGTCCGTGGTACTATTACCTGGTGAGCCTCTGGGCTGTATCCATCCCGTGGGGCCCCTTCTGCCTCATTGTGCTCATTGCATCGTTCATCAAGCGTGTGCGCAGCGGCAGCTTCAGTTGGCGCAAGCCCTTTGACTCCTCGCTGCAGAGTTTCTTCGTGTGCACGTTCATCGTGGCCTTCATCTACTTCTCGCTCATCCGTTACAAGCTCGATGTCAACATGTTGCCGGCCTATCCGTTCCTGGTTTATGCCGGCGTGATGCAGTTGGGACAATGGCGCTGGCCATTGCGCTGGAACTGGCCCATCATCCGCACCTGTCGCGTCGTGCTGCTCATCATCTTCCTGGGCGGATGCCTGACGCCGTGGCTCAACATCAACGCCGGATGCTACGGCCGCATCTGCTACCATGCCAACGACCTCAAGCGTGAGCTCGGCACGCAGCACGTCTATGTCTATCACCTGCGCCGTGCTGCCGGCATGGATGCCTATCTGCATGAAGACCCCATCGACGCCAAGCCGCAGGATATTGCCGACGGCAAGTTGCAGAACACCCTGCTCATCATGAAGGAATACCGACTGAAGTCACTCCGCAAGCAGCTCGACAAGCTGGGCGTGCCTGCTGAGAAGCAGGGCAAAGTGATCGACGAACTCGGAGCCTACGTAATCCTGCATTTCGAATAAGCTCCAACAGCTCGTCCCGTGGCTGTGATGGACAAAGATGGCATGAGTCAGGCCTTGCCGCATGCCATGTAGATTTACAAAAACTCCACAAATCCTTTAGGAATGCCTCTGCAGATTTGCAGAGCGAAGAAAAAACATTTTCCGTGTCTCTGCAAGTTTGCAAAAGCGCGGAAAATGTTTTAGATGTGGTTCTGCAGATTTGCAGAGCGACGAAAAATCCATTTGCCGTGGCTCTGCAAATCTGCAGAGCGACAAAAAAACATTATTCATGTCTCTGCAAGTTTACAATGGGCGGAAAATGCATTTGACGCGTTTCTGCAACTTTGCAGAGGCTCGGAAAATGCATTTGACGCAGCTCAGTAAATTTACATAGACATTTCGAACATCGTGGCCGTAGCAGCAACGCAAGGATGTGGTTTGCCAGTACAAAACAGAAAATGAATGTATGGAAATAGGGAAAAAACTTGCATAAAAAACAAAATTCTCACGATTTGCGCTATTTATTTTAAAATAATGAGGGAATGTCGGAAAAAATGATTATCTTTGCGCCCGTATATAGAACTACTGAAATGTTAGCAAAGAGAATCATTCCCTGCCTGGACGTAAAAGATGGCAAGACCGTGAAGGGTGTGCAGTTCGTGAACTTCCGCGATGCAGGCGACCCTGTGGAACTGGGCAAGCAATACAGCGAGATGGGCGCCGACGAGCTGGTCTATCTCGACATTACTGCGTCGCATGAGGGGCGCAAGACCTTTACCGAACTCGTTCAGCGTATTGCTGCCGAGGTCTCGATCCCGTTCACCGTGGGTGGCGGCATTCACGAACTCAGCGATGTGGAGCGACTGCTGGCAGCGGGTGCCGACAAGGTGTCGGTCAACTCATCGGCCGTGCGTCGCCCCGAACTGATTACCGAGATTGCCAAGCGCTTCGGTTGCCAGGAGTGCGTGTGTGCCATCGATGCGCGATTGGAGGAGGACGGCACCTGGCGTTGCTACCTCAATGGAGGCCGCGTGCCTACGGAACGAACCCTCTTCGAATGGGCTCACGAGGCACAGGAGCGTGGCGCCGGCGAGATCCTCTTCACCTCGATGAACCACGACGGCTCGAAGCAGGGCTTTGCCATTGAGGCGCTGGCGCGACTGCATGACGAGCTTTCGATCCCGATCATCGCCTCGGGTGGAGCCGGCACGAAGGAGCACTTCCTCGAAGCCTTCACTCAGGGTCATGTGGATGCCGCTCTGGCAGCTTCGGTCTTCCACTTCGGCGAGATTCCGATGAAGGAGTTGAAGGAGTATCTGCGTGAGAATGGGGTGGTGGTTCGGAACTAAGGATGTAGCAAATGAACTACTCTATTTATCCCTCAAAGAAATCAAAGGATGACTCCATTTACTCCATGTGCAAAAAAAAAAATTGAGTTCCTATGATTTTCATGATGGAGATTATTTATCGAATGAAGTAATTTGAAAGTAAATATAATAGAACGATGAAGATTGATTTCGACAAGATGGGCAATGGCCTGGTGCCAGCCATCATTCAGGATGCTGTAACGGACAAGGTATTGATGTTGGGTTATATGAACGAGGAGGCCTTCCGCAAGACCGAGGAGACCGGCCTTGTGACCTTCTGGAGCCGCACGCGCCAGACCCTTTGGACCAAGGGCGAGACTTCGGGCAACGTGCTCAAGGTGGTGGAGATCCTCAACGACTGCGACGAGGACACGCTCCTCATCAAGGCCAACCCTGCCGGCCCTGTGTGCCACACCGGCGCCGACACCTGCTGGGGCGAGGAGAACATGCACGACGAGGCTCACAACAAGGAGAATGCCCTGCTGTTCCTCTCTGAGCTGCAGGACTTCATCGAGAAGCGCCACGAGGAGATGCCTGAGGGCTCTTATACGACCAGCCTCTTCAGGGACGGATTGAACCGCATGGCCCAGAAGGTGGGCGAGGAGGCGTTGGAGCTTGTGATCGAGGCAACCAACGGCACCAACGAGCGCCTGTGCTACGAGGGTTCGGACATGTTCTACCACCTCATCGTGCTGCTCACCAGCAAGGGCATGCGCATCGAGGACCTGGCAGCCGAGCTCAAGGAGCGCCACAAGCCGGGTTGGAAGAAGCACTAATGTTGTTTAAGGGAGTAAAAAGGGAGTACACCTGAATCATTTGTCCCTTTCACTCCCCTTAAAACCATTAAAACCCTTACAACTCTTTAAGAAATGATAAGCTACAAAAACGTCACCATATCGCGCCGCGACCAGCAGCCGTTGATCGAGAATCTGAACCTCACGGTGGGTGAGGGCGAGTTCGTGTACCTGATCGGCAAGGTAGGCAGCGGCAAGTCGTCATTGCTGAAGACCATCTACAACGACCTCGACATCCGTCAGGGCGAAGAGGCTCGTGTGCTGGGCGAATATGACCTGCTTAAGTTGAGGAAGAGCCAGGTGCCACACTTGCGCCGCAAGCTGGGCATCATCTTCCAGGACTTCCAGCTGCTGACTGACCGTTCGGTGGGAGCAAACCTCGACTTCGTGCTTCGTGCCACAGGTTGGGATCGTAGCGACCTGAGGAAGCAGCGCATCGGGGAGGTGCTGGAGCTGGTGTCGATGCAGGGTTGTGAGGAGCGCATGCCCAACACGCTGTCGGGCGGCGAGCAGCAGCGCATCGTCATCGCCCGTGCCTTGCTCAACAATCCGAAACTGATCCTGGCCGACGAGCCCACGGGCAACCTCGACCCGGAGACAGGCGCCAAGATTGTGTCGCTGCTGCACGACATCTGCATCGAGCAGCACGCCACGGTCATCATGTCCACACACAACCTTACCTACCCGGAAATCTTCCCGGGCAGAGTGTTGAGAATCGAGAATCAGAAACTTGTGGAGGTCGATGCCGAACAGGCTGTGGCCGACGAAGAGGCCGACATGGCTGAGGAATCGATGATCGAAGAGGTGGCAGATGACATTGCAGAGACTGCAGTTGACGTCGCAGAGGCTGAGCCTGATCAGACAATCTGATCGTAAGTGGGGACGCCCGGAAGGAACTCGAAGCGGTTCTCGTGGCGCAACAGGTGGCAGCAATAGTGCTGGAGTCCGTTGCTCACGATGAGCCAATCCACCTGCAGGGCGATGTTGTAGCGGGCGATCTGGTCGAACACCTTCTGCGTGATCTGTACCGAGGGAGCCTTGTATTCCACAATCATGACGGGCTGGCCATCGTTGCCGAACACCACGGAGTCACAACGTCGCTCTAACTGACCCACCTGGATGGAGACCTCGTTGCCGATGCGGCCGGCCGGATACTGATGCTGCTCCAACAGGAAATGCACGAAATGCTGGCGCACCCATTCCTCGGGCGTGAGGCGCACCCAACGGCGGCGCTGCGTGTCCCAGATTTCCTCCAGCCGAGTGGTGGGAGAGAGGCGCAGGCGCGAGTCGAACGAGGGGAGGTTGAGTGTGGGGTGCATGGGGGTGAAGTTATGAGGGGATGAGGGTCTGAGGAATCGATTGATCGATAATTCAATTCGATTGATCGATAATTCGATGGATCGAGGTTTCGACGAACCGAAAGAACCGAAAATCGAGCGCAAAGATACAAACAATTATTGACATGGCAAAGAAAACCGATGATTTTTCGCCCATCAAGGCAGATATTTTGGCCGGACGCTACGCGCCCGTCTATCTGCTGCATGGTGAAGAGTCGTTCTACATCGACCAGATCACCCAGTTGCTGCTGGACCATGTGCTGACCGATGAGGAGAAGGATTTCAACCTCACGCAGTACTATGGCTCCGACTGCCAGATGGCCGAAGTGATCTCGGCTTGCCGTCGTTATCCGATGATGGCCGAGCGTCAGCTGGTGCTGTTGCGCGAGGTGCAGTCGATCAACAAGCAGCAGGTGAAGCTCGACGACCTGTGCCTCTACCTGGAGCATCCGCTGGAGAGCACCGTGCTGGTCATCACCTGCAAGACGCAGACCTTGACGGGAGCCGCACAGCTGCAGAAGCTGTGCAAGAAGGTGGGCGTGGTGTACCAGAGCGACAAGGTGCGCGACTACGAACTGCCCAAGCAGATGCCCATCCTGCTGCAACAGGCCGGCATGGAGGCCGAACCCAAGGCCATCGACCTGTTGTGCAACTTCATCGGATCGGACATCAGCCGCCTGATGCACGAGGTGGACAAGCTGAAACTCTCGATGCAGGGACGCACCAGGATCACCGACCAGGACGTGTTCGACCACGTGGGCATCAGCAAGGAATACAACGTCTATGAGCTGCAGTCGGCCATCGCCACCCGTGATGCCTTGAAGGTCGAGATGATTCGCCGCTACTTTGCGCAGAACCCCAAGGCTGGCCCGTCGCAGATGGTTATTGCCACGCTGTTTGGCTACTTCAGCAACCTGATGCTGGCCCACTACAGCCCGGACAAGACTGTCAACGGACTGATGTCGAACGTGGGATGCAGCTTCCCAGCTGCCAAGGATCTGCTGGCCGGCATGAAGATCTACAACGCATGGAAGACGATGAGCAACATTGCCATCCTGCGCGACTTCGATGCACGAAGCAAGGGCGGACGTGGCGGCACCACACCCGATCCGGAACTGCTGAAGGAATTGTTTTATCAGTTGATGCATTAGCCCTTTCCCCTCCCTTTCACTCCCCTTTCACTCCACTTAATACCCTTAATACCCTTTATCAACATGCAGGAATTTCTAAGAACAGTAGCACAACATTATGCCGAGAAGGCAAAGACCCAAAGCCTTGGGACGGGAATGCCCGCCTCCATGCCCTTGTCGCGTCTGTTGTTCTGCTTCCCGAACCGTCGCTGCGGCCTGTTCTTTGCCAAATATCTGCATGAGGCGTTCGGCGGCACCTGCTTTGTCCCAGCCATCACCACGATCAACGAGTTGTTCGGCCTGTTCAGCCAGCGGCAAGTGCCCGACCGCACATCGTTGCTGTTCCGCCTCTACACGCAATACCGCAACTTGAGCCAGCGCGCCGACAAGGAGGAGTTCGACCAGTTTGTGTTCTGGGGCGACATGCTACTCAGCGACTTCGACGACGTGGATAAGTATCTGGTCGATGCCGATGCCCTGTTTCGCAACGTCAAGGACCTGAAGGACATCGAGACGGAGTTTGCCGGTTTCGACCCCGAGATTGTCGAGGTGATTCAGAGCTTCTGGCACAACTACAAGCCTGTGGATGGACCCGACGACGCCAAGCGCGAAGCCTTCGGCCAGACGTGGAGCATCCTGCGGCAACTGTATCATGCCTTCCGCGAGGATCTTGCCAATGACAACCTGGCGTACGAAGGCATGCTGGAGCGTGAGGTTGTGGAGCAGATGCTCGCCAAGGAACTTGCGCCGGGACAATCCCTGTTGCCGATGCCCGGTATCGACAAGGTGGTCTTTGTCGGATTGACAGCCATCAGCCAGGTGGACCGCAAGCTGATGATGAAGCTTCGAGCCAACGACATGGCCGAGTTCTGCTGGGACTATGCCGACCCACGACTGCAACGCAAAGGCTCGAAGGCAACCTCGGCAGCCTACTTCACAGCACAGAACCTTGACGACTTCCCGAACGAGATCTCGGCCGAGGTGCTGACTGCCGGTCTGGTGCCCGAAGAGGAGCGTCAATACGAGCTCTATGCCGTGCCGTCGGCCGTCGGACAGACGCAGGTGGCCAGCCAGGTGTTGCGCTCATGGAGCCGGGAGATTGCACAGAACCCTCTTCGCACAGCCGTGGTGCTGCCCGATGAAAAACTGCTGCTGCCCATGCTGTATGCTGTGCCGCAGGAGTTGGGCACCTTCAACGTTACGATGGGCTATGCCTTGAGTGACACGCCGATTGCAGCATTCGTCGAACTGCTCGCCAATCTGCACGAGTCCATGCGCGATAGGGAAGGAGCGGGTGTGAGCTTCTACTACAAGCCTGTGCTGGCGTTGTTGTCGCACAACTTTGTCAGGACCCTGGCAGGAGACGAGGCACATCGGCTCATCGACGAAATCACCCGTCGCAACCTCTATCAGGTTAGTCAGGAGTTGTTCCAGGAATCAGAGTTCCTGAAGCTGGTGTTCCGCCCGATACGGAACGCAGCGGAAACAATCGGCTACCTGCTCGAAATCCTGGCGTATCTGATGCAGCAGGCCCAGAGCGAGATTGAGCAGCAGGCACAGGAGGAGAACGAGCCGACGCTCGATCTGATTGACGAAGAACTCACCGAACAGGATGCGCAGCTGAAGCGGTCATTGCCACGCTTCACCGTCACCGATCATGAGTTCCTCTTCCACTACAATCGCACGCTTGAGAAGTTGCGCGACGAGGTGCAGCGCCAGTCCTTCAGCTTCACGCCCGCCACGCTCTTCCTGTTGCTACAGAAACTGGTCGCCGGTGTGAGCGTGCCCTTCTCGGGCGAGCCGTTGCAAGGCATTCAGGTGATGGGTGTGCTCGAAACACGCGGCATGGACTTCGACCAGCTCGTGATCCTGTCGATGAACGAAGGCGTCTTCCCTGCCAAGCCGGTGAGCAACACCTTCATTCCGATGTCCCTTCGCAACGCTTTCGGCATGCCTACGCAGAAGCATCGTGATGCCGTGTTTGCCTACCACTTCTATCGCTTGATCAGTCGCGCACGCAAGGTGACGATGATCTACGACAGTCGAACCGAGGGCATGCAGACAGGCGAGGAGAGCCGCTACGTGAAGCAGCTGCGCTATCTGATGGGGCAGGAGCAGCTGCAGCCCATTGCCCTGCGCAACGACATCGGCATCAAGGAGTCGCATCCTTTCCAGATGATCAAGACACAGGAGGTGATGGATCGCATGAGCAGCTATCTGGCCAGCGGACGTCGCAACCTGTCGGCCACGGCGCTGAACGACTACATCCAATGTCCGATGCGCTTCTATCTGGCCTACGTCGAGAAGTTGCGCGAAGATGACGAGGTGAGCGAAGGTGTGGACAACCGCTTCTTTGGCGACATCCTGCATCATGCACTCAAGAACCTGTATGAGAAGTCGGAGGGACAACGCATCGAGGCCGATCTGCTTCGCCAGTACATTGACAATCCGAAAGGCGAAGTCACCCGCCAGATACAGCGGGGTTTCGAGGAGGTGATGGGCATTCGCGAACTGGAAGGCTACAACCTGCTGGTGTCGAACATCCTTGTCAAGTACGCCATTGAGACCCTGCGTCACGATATGAAACGCTGTCCGTTCATCTATCTGAAGGGCGAATACGAACATAAGTTGGTCTATGACGCAGGCAATGACCTCAAGGTCCGCATCAAGTGCATCTACGACCGTCTGGAGCGCTCGGCCATTGGTCCTGACACGCTCCGGATCATAGACTACAAGACCGGCAGCTCGTCACATGGCGGCAAGCGAACCATCCGCGACGTGGCTGACCTGTTCAGTCCCGAAGGCAAGGCATCGCACGAGGCCTTCCAGGTGATGTTCTACTGTCTGATGCTTCAGCAGGCCGATGCCAGGACGTTGCAAGAAATGAAAGTCGGACAACTGTCGGAACACGTGGCTCCACACCTCTTCTTCGTGCGCGACTTCAAGCGCAATGCCACCAACTTGACGCTGCTCAATACTGGTAAGGACGGCAAGGGAGGCTACCTTGAGATTCCGGACTTCATGCCCTACAGCCAGGAGATGGCCGATGCGCTGAACCAGTTGCTGCACGAGATCTTCGACCCCAATGTGCCGTTCACGCAATGCAGGAATCCGCGACAGTGCCTGTATTGCAAATTCAGCACCATCTGCAAACGATAATACACATATTTAAATATATAAATGAAAGATAATAAATCCGAAGAACAGCTGTCTGAGCTGCTTCGCAATCCTGACACGCGTCGCGAAGCCTTCAGTCAGGTCATCCATCTCTACCAGGAGAACCTCTACTGGCAGATCCGAAAGATGGTGATCGACCATGAAGACACCTCCGACGTATTGCAGAACACGCTGCTCAAGGCCTGGCAGGCTTTGGACAACTTCCGAGGCGACAGCAAGCTCAGCACCTGGCTCTACACCATAGCGCATAACGAGTCGATCACCTTCCTCAACAAGCGACAAGCCGAACAGGAGATGACCATCGACGATCCGGACGGATATGTGATGGACACGCAGGAGGCTGACCAGTACTTCGATGGCGACGAGGTGCAGCGTCTGCTGAAGGAGGCTATCGAAACCCTGCCACCCAAGCAGCGCGAAGTGTTCACGATGCGATACTACGACGAGTTGCCTTACGAAGACATTTCGCGCATCACAGGCACCTCGGTGGGAGCATTGAAGGCCAGTTACCACTTTGCGGTGGACAAAATCACGGCTTTTTTCCATAAAAATGAAATTTGATTTAAACTTCCGTTGTTAACGAAAGTCAAAGGAACGTAAGAAAACAAAAAAAATGACTAAGGTCAATATGAATACAGAGCAATTCAAAATCACGCAAGCTGACCCAGAGCTCCCGAAGGAGTTGATGGATGCGCGTCGCAATCATGGAGGAATGACGGTGCCCGACGGCTTCTTTGCCCAGTTTGAGCAGAAGATGAATGCCGTGATCGATGCTGACATTCAGGTCAAGAGTGCTACTGAGACCGTCGCTACGGAGTCGGGTAAGGTGGTTTCCATGCGCAATCGCTGGGCTGGCATTGCCGCCGCAGCCGTCGTATTGTTTGCCATCAGCATGGCATTCCAGTTCGACTGGTTGGGCGACAAGCTGACTTCTGATCAGGATGCAATCGCTGCCAATCCTGAGATGGAAGATGAATTCGACCCAGCTGAGGACGTGTTTTATGCATCACTCAGCGACTACGAGGTGTATGACTTGATTTGCGGAATCTGATAAAAATCACAGACTATGAAAAAGAGTTTAATCATGATCATCCTTTCGTGTCTGCTCTGCATTACCGCACAGGCACAGGGTGCACGACAGCAGAATCCACAGGCTCATGGCGGTTTCAGCTTCGAGCAATATCAGGAGGATAAGTGCAACTTCATCATCAAGGAGATGGAGTTTACGCAGGCCGACATTGAGCGTTTCATCCCAGTCTACAAGGAGTTGCTCAAGGCCAAGAGCGAACTCTACCACAAGTATGGCAAGTCGCGCCGCGTGATGCACGATGTCCGTGAAGGCAAGCAGGTGCCTGATTCGATCATGCAGCAGGCCTCGCAGGATGCGCGGCAGCTGCAGGTGGAGGATGCCAAACTTGAGCAGGAATATCTCAAGAAGTTCGAGAAACTGCTTACTCCCGTGCAGGTCATTCGTCTGCAGGAGGCAGAGCAAAAGTTCAAGAACGAGATGATGAAACGAGGCCCGCGTCGCCCTCGTCGATAGGCAAAAATGGTCTTTCTTGACCGAAATTCATGGCTAAATGCTGTTCTACAGCATAAAAACATATTTTTTTCGACCCGTTTTCTTGGCGGGTCGAATTTTTTTTTGTACCTTTGTCGGGTGAAATAACATATTTTGACCTTCTGCCGTTAGCCGAAAGCCATGACCTTCACGCCACACATACATTCATTCATAACTACAAAACTATTGTTTATCTATGGTACTCGATTCATTGGAAAACAGCGCCCGCTATGAGGCATTGAACCCATTGTTCAAACAGGCATTTGACTATATCAAGCAAACTGACTGGAGCAAAGTCGAACCTGGCAAGATCAAGCTCGTTGGAGACAATCTCTTCATCAACGTCATCGACCAGGCGGGCAAAACTCCTGAGCAGGCCAAGTACGAGACTCACAACAACTACCTCGACATCCAGATCCCCCTCAACGGATGCGAGACGATGGGTTTCATCCCCACCTGTGAGCTCAAGCAGCCCGATGCTCCATACAATCCGGAGAAGGACATCACCAAGTATTCCGACAAGGGTGGTGCCCAGATTACTCTGCAACCAATGCACTTCGCCATCTTCTGGCCTTGGGACGGTCATCAGCCTTGCATTGGTGAGGGCTCATGGCGCAAGCTGGTAGTCAAGATCAAGCTCTAAAACATCTTTTGAATTTATGAAAGTAACTACACCAAAGAAGACTACCTTCGCACCACAGGCCAAATTTGTGAACGAGGTAGTCAATACGCACGACGAGTTCATCATCAACAAATGGATGAATCAGTTGAAGCCTAATTCCTTCAAGCTGCTTCGCGACAAGGAATACCTGCGCGACTATTCTGACGCCATCATGGGCCGTTTCAAGTACGCTGCTTGGAAGATGCACGAGATCACCCAGGGTGCTGGCACTCTCTCCAATCTGGCCACAGGTTACCTCCATTATGGTCTCCATCGCCTCAAGGATGGCTCTTGGATGTTCCGCGAGTGGGCTCCTAACGCCACTGCCATGTATATCATCGGCGAGATGAACGACTGGAAGGAACTGCCCGAATATGCCTGTCAGCGCAACGGCAACGAGTGGGAGATCCATCTTCCTGCCGATGCCATTCGACATGAGCAGCTCTACAAGCTCTCCATCCATTGGGAGGGAGGTCAGGGTGAGCGCATCCCATCTTATGCTCGTCGCGTAGTTCAGGATACTGCCACCAAGATCTTCTCTGCTCAGGTCTGGGCTCCAGAGCGTCAGTACCACTTCAAGAACAAGATCTTCCGTCCTCAGGTCGATCCGCTCCTCATCTACGAGTGCCACATCGGCATGGCTACCAGCGAGGAGAAGGTCGGATCGTATGACGAGTTCCGTCGCAACGTCCTGCCACGCGTGGCCAAGCTCGGCTACACAGCCATCCAGATCATGGCCATCCAGGAGCATCCTTATTATGGATCGTTCGGCTATCATGTCTCTAACTTCTATGCTGCTTCGAGCCGCTTCGGCACGCCTGAGGAGCTGAAGCACCTCATCGACGATGCACACGGTATGGGTATCGCCGTCATCATGGACATCGTCCATTCGCATGCCGTGAAGAACGAGGTGGAGGGTCTCGGCAACTTCTGTGGCGATCCTTGCCAGTACTTCCATGGCGGTGGCCGTCGCGAGCATCCGCAGTGGGACAGCCTCTGCTTCGACTACGCTCGTCCCGAAGTGCTTCACTTCCTGCTGAGCAACTGCAAGTTCTGGCTCGATGAGTATCACTTCGACGGCTTCCGTTTCGACGGTGTGGGCTCGATGCTCTACCTTGACCATCAGGGTGGTGGCGGCAATCTGGCCGACTACTACAGCCCCAACTGCGACGGCGACGCCATCTGCTACCTCACTTTGGCCAATCAGCTGATCCATGAGTTCAATCCTAACGCCATTACGATAGGCGAGGAGGTGAGCGGCATGCCTGGTCTCGCTGAGCCATTCGCAGACGGCGGCATGGGCTTCGACTATCGCCTGCAGATGAACATCCCCGACTACTGGATCAAGCTCCTCAAGGAGAAGAAGGATGAGGACTGGAACACCACCGACATCATGTGGCAGCTCTGCGACCACGGCGGCAAGACCATCTCGTACGTCGAGAGCCACGATCAGGCATTGGTGGGCGACAAGACCGTCATCTTCCGCCTCGTGGATAGCGACATGTACTGGCACTTCAAGATCGGCGACGAGAATCTCAACGTGCATCGCGGCATCGCCCTGCACAAGATGATCCGCCTCATCACCCTGGCCACCATCAATGGCGGCTACCTCAACTTCATGGGCAACGAGTTCGGTCACCCGGAGTGGATCGACTTCCCACGCGAGGGCAATGGATGGAGCCACAAGTACGCACGTCGCCAGTGGGAACTGGTCGATAACGAGGAGCTCAACTTCAAGTACTTGAACCGCTGGGACATTGCCGAAAACAAGCTCGTGCAGTCCGTGCTTCGCTTCAACGAGGCTCCATTGATCCCAATCTGGGACAACCGTGGTGATCATGTCATTGCCTTCGAGCGTCGTCGCCTGCTCTTTGTCTTCAATTTTGATGGCGAGCGTTCTTACACCGACTATGGCTTCCTCGTCAAGAACGGCGAGTATGACCTGGTGCTCAATTCCGACGATCCTGAGTTTGGTGGCTTCGGCAACGTCTCGGCCGATGCTCCATACCAGACGCAGCACGATCCTGCCTACGAGGACGATGGCAAGGGATGGCTCAAGCTTTACCTGCCAGCACGTTCGGTATTGGTGTTCAAGCGCAACATCGCTACCAAATAAACGCCGACAATCGAATTCGACATCTCTGAAAGTCCGACTTTGTACTGAGTCGGACTTTCTTGCGTCTCGAAATGCCACTTCTGATCCGTGGCGCGCATTTCGAGGCGTCGGAAAGTACATTTTATTTCCGTGGCGCGCATTTCGAGGCGTAAGATAATATTTTTTACCTCCTTTACCTTTCATTTTACCATACAATTCAAAAAAATCAAGCTGCTATCGAAAAAAAAGCAAAGATTGTTTCCGAATATCGTCGAAATTTACTATCTTTGCGCCGTCTTTTTTCTGATTCGTACCCAAAGCCTATCAGAATCCAAAAGAAGACACATTCTGTAAATATAACAAACAAAACAAATGGCAGGTTTTTTTGGAACCGTATCGTCCGCTCCATGCATCGCAGACGTATTCTACGGCACCGACTACAACAGTCACCTCGGCACACGTCGCGGTGGTCTTGCAACCTATGACTCCGAAAAGGAGAGTTTCAAACGCTCCATCCACTCTCTCGAGAGCACGTATTTCCGCACCAAGTTCGAGTCTGAATTACATGAATTTAGTGGAAACAGTGGCATCGGCATTATCTCCGACACTGACGCACAACCACAGCTTTTCAACTCGCATCTTGGGCGTTTTGCTATCTGTACGGTTGCAAAGATCAATAATATAGATGAGATTGCCCAGCAGCTTCTGGCCGAGGGAATGCATCTTACCGAGTTCACTTCGAGCCGCATCAATCCTACCGAGCTCGTCGGCCTGCTCATCATCAAGGGCAAGACGCTGGTAGAGGGCATCGAGAACGTCTTCAAGACCGTCAAGGGTTCTTGTTCGATGCTTTTGCTCACCGAGGACGGCATTGTAGCTGCTCGTGACTCCTGGGGCCGAACCCCCATCGTCGTTGGTCGTCGTGACGGTGCCTTCGCTGTCACCTCCGAGACCACCTCGTTCCCGAACCTCGGCTACGTGACCGAAAAGTACCTTGGCCCAGGCGAGATAGTCCGCATCAAGGCCGACTCATGCGAGGTGCTGCGCAAGGCCAACAAGCGCATGCAGATCTGCTCGTTCCTCTGGGTTTACTATGGTTTCCCAACCAGCGACTACGAGGATCGCAACACCGAGGTGGTTCGCAACGCCATCGGCTACGCCATGGGCAAGGACGATGACACCGAGGTCGATTGTGCATGCGGCGTACCTGATTCGGGCATCGGTATGGCCATCGGCTACTCGCACGGTCACAAGTGTCCGTACATGCGCGCCATCAGCAAGTACACCCCAACCTGGCCACGCTCGTTTACCCCTGCCAATCAGGAGATGCGCGACCTCGTGGCCAAGATGAAGCTCATCCAGAACAAGTCCATCCTCAAGGACAAGAAGGTGCTCTTCTGCGACGACTCCATCGTGCGTGGCACCCAGTTGCGCGACAACACCAAGTGCCTCTTCGAGGCTGGTGCCAAGGAGGTTCACATGCGTATCGCCTGTCCACCATTGGTCTATGGCTGCCAGTTCATCAACTTCACATCGAGCAAGTCGGACATGGAGCTCATCACCCGCCGCATCATCGCCGAGCGCGAGGGCATGGAGGCAGCACAGGATCCCGAACGTCTGAAGGTCTATGCCACCACCGGTTCGCCTGAGTACGAGGCCATGGTCAAGACCATCAAGGAGCGCTTCGGCCTCAACTCGCTCAAATTCACCAAGCTCGAGGACCTCATCGAAGCCATCGGTCTGCCTAAGGATCAGATCTGTACCCACTGCTTCGATGGCTCATCGTTCCATACGTTGCAGGAAGCAAATCTTGATAATTAAAGTATTAACCCATAAACAATATGCTTATGAAAAAGATTTTGTCAGTAATCATGCTTGCCGTCGTGGCAATCTGCGGATCAGTAATGTTCAGCTCTTGTGGTGACGATGATAAGTCATACGATTCACAGCCTACCGTATCGACTACCGAGTGTGTTGTCAAGACAAGCTATGCCGATGTTTCGGGCAAAGTAATGTGGAACGACAACAAGAGCAGCAAGGATGTAGGTTTCTACGTGTGGGGTTCTGTCAATAAGGATAAGGTTTTCTATCCAGCCAAGGCAACTACCAATGACGTATATACTACGCTCACAAGCAAGATCGAGTTTATTGCCAACACCAACAACCGTGTTATCAGCATCTATGATCGAGGTGAGACCGTATTCTACCAGGCTGTTGTACGCAATGTCAGCTACAACAAGTCAAAGATTGACGTTACTGGTAACACCATGAGCTTCACAGTTCCAAATTACTAATATTTAGGAAATCATACTCTGACAAAAATGCCGTTGCTCCCTTCGAACAGCGGCATTTGTTTCTTTATTTGCTATTATGACGCGCGAAGAGATTAGGGCCATCCACGGTGAAGCCGACGCACAGGCTCTCTATCAGGAAATACTTGCATCTGGCGATTTCATCGGCTTTGCCCGCACCTATGCCTCCGATGCCGACTACCGCGTGGCACGCAACGCCCTCTGGACGCTCACCAAGGCCACCGATGCCGAGCTTTCGCAACTGCAGCCCATGCTGCACACGCTCATCGACCAGGCCATGCAGCCGCTCCATTCCTCGGTGCGACGCCTCACGCTCAACATCATCATTCGCCTCGCGATGGGAGAGGAGGACCTGCGCACCGACTTCCTCGACTACTGCCTGGCGTGCATGGTCGATGTGGAGGAACTGCCTGGCATTCAGTCGCTGGCCATGAAGCTGGCACACCGCATGTGCGCCTTCTATCCCGAGCTGCACGACGAGCTGATACGCACCCTGCAAGGCATGGAGATCGAATACTACAAGCCCGCCGTCAGGAGCGTTCGCAAGCACATACTACAGATTTCTGATTTCTGATTACAGATTACAAATTACAGATTACTGATACAAGTTCCGCAAGCTCCACGCGAGCAAAGCTCGGAGAAAGGACGAATGTGCGGATGGTAAGGGACAAGAAGAGTATCGTCCTTTAACTCCTTTAACTCCTTTAACTCCTTTAACTTCTCAAAAGTGAGCAAGTTATTACTTGCGAAACTTGAATTACAAACGACTGATTACAAATGACAAATAACAACCACAAAACGGAAACCGACTACGAGAAGTACCTCCGTCAGCAGATGGAGCAGTTCGAGGACGACGTCACCGAGGGCCGCTGCTACCCCGAAATGCCCGAAGGACAATTCATCCGCAGCAAATAAATGTGATTATTTTAAAATATTTCTCTCATTCAGTTGTCTTAACTCATAGACGACAACGTAAACTCACCGATTATGACGATCCTTCAGAAACATCTCGTTTTTATTCCCCTCTTCCTCATCGTCATGGCTGCCTTGCTGGGTGGCCTGGTCATGTTGCTCTGGAACTGGCTGATGCCCGCCATCTTCGCCTTGCCCGAGCTCACCTTCTGGCAGGCTGTGGGTCTGCTGGTGCTGTGCAAGGTGCTCTTCGGCACCCTTGGCATGGGCGGCCATTCGCATCACGGACACGGTCACGGCCATTGTGGCTGTCATGGCGGCTCGAACAGGTTGCGTGAGCGCTGGGAGCAGATGACACCCGAGGAGCGGCAGCGCTTCGTCGAGATGCACCAATGTGATGATTCAGCCCCCGCCACCGATGGAAGATAAGGAACTTGATGACCTCATCAAGCAGCATCAGTCACGGCTCCGCTCGTTCGTGCGCGGACGTGTGAGCAATCGCGAGGATGCCGACGACATCGTGCAGGACACCTTCTACCAGTTCGTCCGCTCCATGCGCGTGCTCAACAATCCCATCGCACAGGTGACGTCGTGGCTCTACACGGTGGCGCACAACCTCATCGTCAACCACGACAAGAAGCATCGCGAGGAGTCGATGCCCGCGGCTCCGGACGATGCCGACTTCATGGGCGACCTCTCCGAGATCATGGTGGCCGACGACAGCGACAACCCCGACATCCAGCTGCTTCGCAAGATGGTGTGGCAGGAGCTCGACAAGGCCATGACCGAGTTGCCCGACGAGCAGCGCCAGGCCATACAGCTCACCGAGCTCGAAGGCCTCTCCGTCAGGGACGCAGCCCAGCAGATGGGCGTTCCCCTCAACACCTTCCTCTCGCGCAAGCACTATGCCGTGCTGCACATCCGCAAGCGCATGCACCGGCTCTATCAGGAACTCCTCGGCAATCCGTAATCCCTAATCTGTAATCCGTAATCAATAATCTGTAATCTGTAATCTGTAATCTGTAATCTGTAATTTGTAATCTGTAATCCGTAATCTGTAATCCGTAATTTGTAATCTGTAATCTGTAATCAATAGTCTGTAATCAAACAATATGTGGCTCACAAAATCCTCCATCGGCCGTAAAGTCATCATGGCCGTCACCGGCGCAGCCCTTGTGCTGTTCCTCACCTTCCATGCTGCCATGAACGTGGTGGCACTCATCAGCGCCGAAGGCTACAACGCCATCTGCGAGTTCCTCGGGGCCAACTGGTATGCCGTGGTGGCCACCGCCATCCTCGCCATCCTCGTGCTCATCCATTTCGGCCTCGCCTCGCATCTGGTCATCTGGAATATGCAGGCACGCGGCCCGCAGAAGTACGACATCCGTGTGCGCCCTGGCGACGTGGAGTGGTCCAGCCAGAACATGTTCGCCCTGGGCACCATCATCATCCTCGGCCTCGCCCTGCACCTCTTCAACTTTTGGAGCAAGATGATGTTCGCCGAGCTGGCCGCCACCGACGATGCCGCCCTTGCTACCAACGGCATCTATCACATTATCAACACCTTCCACGGCATCGGCGGGCACAGCATCATGGGCTACGTCTATACCGCCCTCTACCTCGTCTGGCTCTGCGCCATCTGGTTCCACCTCAACCACGGCATCTGGAGCATGATGCAGACCCTCGGCCTGAACAACAGCCTTTGGTTCAACCGCCTGCGCGTCATCAGCCGCGTCTGGTCCACCCTCATCGTGCTGGCATTCGCCATCGTCGCCCTGGCATTCTGCTTCGGCTACACCCCAAGTGACACACAACAAGTAATATCTTCTACAACTATGACACAGAGTAAACTCTATGACTTCACCGTGACTGACAACAAGGGTAACGAACAGTCAATGGCCCAGTACAAGGGCAAGGTGCTGCTCATCGTCAACACCGCCACGGCTTGCGGCTTCACCCCACAGTACAACGACCTCGATTCGCTCTACGATGCCTATGCCCAGAAGGGCCTCGAGATCCTCGACTTCCCATGCAACCAGTTTGGCGCTCAGGCACCTGGCACCGATGAGGAGATCCAGGAGTTCTGCACCCTGCGCTTCAATACCCAGTTCCCACGCTTCCGCAAGATTGAGGTCAATGGCGAGAACGAGCTGCCACTCTACACCTGGCTCAAGGAGCAGAAGGGCTTTGCCGGCTTCGACCCAGCACACCCATTGACCGAGATCCTGCACAACATGTTCTCACAGGCCGATTCTGCCTACGCCGAGAAGCCCGACATCAAGTGGAACTTCACCAAGTTCCTCATCGATCGTGAGGGCAACGTCGTGGAGCGCTTCGAGCCGACAGCCACCCAGGAGGTTCTGGCTCCAGCCATCGAGAAGCTGCTGTAATATCTTACTCCGGATGAAGCAACTCCTCACCAAAATAAAAACGTGGCTGAGCACCCTTTCATTTCGCACCGGTGTGATCGTCCTGCTCAGCTGCATACCCTGTTACATCCTTTCCTTCGCCCAGATGGCATTGCCCATCAGCGCAAGCGCCAAGAGCGTGCTGTGGTTCATCCTCTTCGGCATGGCCAAGACGCTGCAATACGGCGGCCTAACCATCTTGGGCGTAGAGGGAGTAAAGCGACTGAAAAGATTATTCAAACATAAACAAGAGTGAAAGGTCCACAAAACCTCCCAACCTCCCAACCTCAAAACCTCATAACAATGGCAAACGAAAAACCCTGTGCAAACTGCAAGTTCCGCGCAAAGCATGATCAAAACCCCAAGTCCCTCCTCGGCCGCTTCTGGCGCTGGCACATCAACTTCTGCCCAGGCTGGAAAGGCTACTTCACCTCATTGAGTGCCGACGAGCAGCAGGTGCTCCGTGAGAAGTACCAGTTCACCAAGTATTGATGAATCGGTGAGTGGTTTTACCAACAACAATCGGCCCCATTCCCTCCGAATGCGGCCGATTGATTGTTTTAAATGCAGAAAGTGAGGAGAAAATTTGGAAGCTAAGGAAATAATCCTTAAATTTGCGGCGAAAAAAGATAGATCATTACAATGGAAACTGCATACGAACTGGTAGAGGTCTCATGGTCTTTAGCCTATGATTTTAAAAGCCAACAATCATCTTGTTGTGTAGCAGATTCAAGTGAGATAGAGTATGGTACGAAGAAGATTGAATCCGAAAGCAAGATTGAATATGATTGTGACGGCATCCCGATGGGGCAAAGCATGGATGAAGTCAGGATGCGACAGCAGATAATCGGCAATTTCTTTAAACAATGGAAAGCAAGCCATGACGTTCATCAGGTTTTCAATCAGAACCTTCAGGACTATATTCTTGTACGAAGTGTATCTGTAATCGAAGCCTGCCAGCATTCTTCGAAGAGCTATAAATCAACAAAGGCCGCTCTGATGTTCGAAAAAATTCTTGCCATGGCAGAGAAGGTTGGAACCACCAAGCCAAAGCCGGGTAACAAGAACCAGCAGAACTTCTCCGACATGTTCATCTTACAGTATCAGGATGAAGAGATCGGTTCTGTCCGTCTCACCGTAGGAATCAGGAAGAGAACTGCCGAAAAGATCCAGTACGGCATATCCGCAAACAAAGAAAAAGGCACCTCATGACGAGATGCCTATTCTTGCCCCGAAATGCGTAAATCGAGTTTACTTCATCAAGAAGTGATGCTTCGCCGGCGGGGACTTCTGCACAACACGAATACATCGCAAATATACGCCTTACATTCTGTGTGCAAAGATACAGCGTTTTTTCCAAACAACCGTCAATTGCTGCAAGAAAATCGACTATCTGCACTTGGTTTCCTAACCCTTTGGAACTTGTAGTTATCATTTTTACTAACGAATATCGGCCCCATTCCCCCACGAATGCGGCCGATTGATTGTTTTAAATGCAAAAAGTGAGGGGAAAATTTGGAAGGGTGAGAAAAAGTTCGTACATTTGCGGCGAATAAAACAATATTATTTCTATTATGCCTTTAATCAGTAGCTTCTACGGAATCCTGATATATATGTATATCACAGATCATCAGCCTCCTCATTTCCACGTTATATACAACGAATACGAATGCTGGATAACCATCAAGGATGGCATCCTCACAGGCAGCTTGCCTCGCCGTGCTGCCAGATTGGTATTTGAGTGGCTTGACATGCATCAGGAGGAACTGATGGAAAACTGGCATCGTCTGCAAAATAGCGAAGCACCGTTAAAGATTGACCCCTTAGAGTAATCAAAATGAAAAACCCAGAATTACTAAAGATAATCAAAGCCGTACATGAACATGATCATGTGCTGCGACTCACATTCAATAATGGGATGGTGCGCCTATGCGATTTCTGGCCGCTTGCGCAGAAGGGTATCTGCGTGAAGTTGCAGAAAATGGATTACTTCCTCCAATTTACCCTCGATCCCTATACCGTAGATTGGAATAATGAAATCGGTTTTGCCCCCGAATACCTCTTCGAGATTTCTACTCCGATCCCATACGACCTCGACCAGCCCGTCACCCCTGTAATAGCAGCTGACGACAGCAAGATTTACTAAAGATCACGGGTACAGTCACCGTTGACCTCTTTTTGAAGTCACGAATTATCATGAATTATCACGAATTTTTCCATGAATATTTTTTGATAATAAGGAATTTATGAATAATTCGTGGCAATTTGTGATAATTTATGACAAAAAGACTTTTGCACCAAGTTATTATTTGCATGTTTCTAAACATTAAAATCGTTAAAATAATACGAATTTTGTACAAAGAGAGGTCAGAGGGATAGGCATATTGAACCTCTGAGGTCGGTGGTACCCGTCCCTGCGATTCCTTGGTCGGTGGTACCCCTATGATTCCTTTTCATGCAGGAAAGACCGACTCAATAGACTCATCATTACCCCTTTTTGCAGTCCAACCAAAAGAAAGTGGGGGGAAAATTTGGAAGAGTGGGAGAAAGTGCGTATCTTTGCGGCGTCGAAACATAAATCTTCCCAATATGAATGATAATCTGATTATAGGTCTTAAGTCCATCGCCAATGAAGTACTGCCCCAAGGTAGTAAGGTTTGGTTGTATGGGTCGCGCGCACGCGGGGAGGCGAAACCAGATTCCGATTGGGACCTGCTCATCCTTATAGAAAAAGACAAAGTCAGCTCTGCTGACGAAGACACATATAGCTACCCATTCGTTCTCTATGGCTGGAAACATGCTGCCGCTGTCAGTCCAATGCTTTACACCTACGACGAGTGGGCCAAACGTTCAGCAAGCCCTTTCCATCAGAATGTGGAACATGACAAAATCGCGATATTATGAGTTTAGATGAAGCCAAAAGACTCGACATGATTAACAAATATGTCGAGAAAGCTGACCAATGTTGGGCCGATGCCGAGAATGCAAGAACTATTTGCTCCTGGTCGATAGTTGCCAATCGTATGTATTATGCTTTGGTAAATTCCTTCCGTGCTCTATTGCTAAAGGATATGCATCCCTCTCATACTCACAATGGCATCAAGAGCCTCATAGGAATGCACTATGTTGTTACGGGCAAACTTTCAGATGCTGAAGGAAAGTTATATTCTCAAATGGAGACTATGCGCGAAAAAGCCGATTATGACTGTTATTTCGATGCAACAGAAGAAGATATCGACGAAAAGTTCGAACCTGTTCATCAGCTTCTTTTACATATAAAAGAATTACTGAACGAGTAATAATAAACTCTAATTTGAGCGAAAGAAGTAGTAGCCTCCAGAAACTTGCTTCCGAGCTATGCTCGCGTGGAGCAAAGCGGAACAACTCTGAAACATCAATCATTATGAAATCACTTTTACTCTCACTCGCAGCCCTCTGCTGCACCCCCTTGTTTGCCCAGCATCCGTCTGCGGCTGAGTCTTCTATGCCCACACCTCCCGAGCATCAGCAGGAGGCGACCATGCGTACCGTTATGGCCGATGGCAGCGTGCTGCTGTGCGACAGCACGGTGACGTACAATAGTCAGGATCAGCCAAGGGACAAATCGGAATACACCTACGATGCCAATGGCAAACGGACAAGCGAGACTCTATACAGCTGGCGGGATGGTATGTGGGTAGTTTATACTAAATACGAATACACCTACGATGCCAATGGCAACCAGACAAGCTATATATCTTACAACTGGCAGGATGGCGCGTGGGTTGTTTATTCTAAATACGAATGCACCTACGATGCCAATGGCAAACGGACAAGCTATGTATCTTACCGCTGGCAGGATGGCGAGTGGGTAGTTCGTTATAAATACGAATACACCTACGATGCCAATGGCAACCAGACAAGCTATGTATGTTACCGCTGGCAGAATGGCGAGTGGGTAGGAGCTACTAAATACGAATACACCTACGATGCCAATGGCAACCAGACAAGCCAGGTATATTACCTCTGGCAGGATGGCGAGTGGGTAGGTGATCGTAAATCCGAATACACCTACGATGCCAATGGCAAACGGACAAGCTATGTATATTACGTCTGGCAGGATGGCGCGTGGGTAGGTAGTGAAAAAATCGAATACACCCACGATGCCAATGGCAACCGGACAAGCGAGGTATCTTACAACTGGCTGGATGGCGAGTGGGTGGTAGGTGATAGGAAAGACGAATACACCTACGATGCCAACGGCAACCAGACAAGCTATGTATCTTACCGCTGGCGGAATGGCGAGTGGGTAGGTAGTTCTAAATACGAATACACCTACGATGCCAATGGCAACCGGACAAGCGAGGTATCTTACGACTGGTTGGACGGCAAGTGGGTACTTTATACCTACACCCTCTACTACTACTCCCTCCACAACGTAGAGAGCAGCATCGCCCCAATCACTCCCGACACACAGGCCGCTCCCCTCAAGCAGCTCCTGCCTGATGGCCGCCTCGTCATCGTCCGCGATGGCCGAAGCTACAATGTGAGCGGACAGGTGGTGAAGTAAAGGCACCAAAAACGCAATAAGATCACGGGGCTGTCACCGCCCAGATCACAGGTACAATCACCGTTGACCCATCCAAATATCACGAGGGAATCACGCACACCAGCGTGGTTCCCTCGCATCTTTTTTTACCTCGTCCCGAGGGGGAACACGTTCAACCTGTCGTTCCACTTCGCTCCAAAAGAGGTTAGAGGCATATCGACCACTGAGGTCGGTGGTACCCGTCCCTGCGATTCCTTTGGACCCCGTCCCTATGATTCCTTTTCATGCATGAAAGACCGACTCAATAGACTCATCATTACCCCTTTTTGCATTCCAACCAAAAGAAAGTGAGGGGAAAATTTGGAGGGAAAGGAAAAAGTGCGTATCTTTGCGGCGTCGAAACATAGTATTGAGTATGAATCAGCAGACAAGTCATATAAACAAGATGATCAAAGAGTCAGTCATGAAGGCTGATCCTTCAGCTCGAGTCATACTATATGGATCGAGGGCAAGAGGTGATGAGCGTTCAGATTCAGATTGGGATATTGTAATCATCGTCGACCGTGAGCGAACCGATTTCAACACCTTCCTCACACTTGGCAATCCTCTCTATGACCTTGCCGACGAACAAGGGGTTGAGATCAATCCCGTCATCTATACTACACGTCAATGGAATGAGGCCAAGCCCTCACTCTTCAAACATAACGTCTTAACCGAAGGAATCGTACTATGAGTCTGACTAACGAAGAAAGAGATGCTGTTGTCTAAACTTTGTCAAGACACAAATTGTTCCATCAGAAGATGGGGCTTTGCTTCGTCGTCTATTTGGTATGCGGCACGAAGGTGATTATGAAGACTTCATAGATTTCAGTCGTGAGGATGTCGAGCCTCTACTTCCCATTGTGACTTCTTTCGTTGAACGAATGAAGTCTCTACTATAGAGTCTTGTTCTGCCTTGCGAGCTCATAGAACCAGTGAACAATGCCCTACAGGCGCCAAAGATTCTATTAAACAAAGAGGTCAGAGGGACAGGCATATCGACCTCAGAGGTCAGTGGTACCCGTCCCTGCGATCTCACTTAGCCTGCCTTGATACTGGTCTTTACCGCACCTTTGGCAACGAAAGCACAGATCTTGCGATTGATGTAACTGAGGTTCTTCTTGTCATTGGCAAACTTTTCGTTGAGAGAGACAATAGCTTCAAAGAAGTCTCCATAGAATATCCAGCTGAGAAGGATACCTGCCTTTGGAGAGGCATCCTGTTTGAAATCGTTGATGAGTTTGTTTGCCAGCGATGAGCCTTCCACAACTTCATCAAGATGATTCAGGTCGTATGAAGATGGTTGTAATG
This sequence comes from Bacteroidales bacterium, assembly GCA_045628525.1. Classification (GTDB taxonomy): domain Bacteria; phylum Bacteroidota; class Bacteroidia; order Bacteroidales; family UBA3663; genus Liminaster. The sequence continues at coordinate 9,803 of JAZQPJ010000071.1, read as the reverse complement.
AAAGAGTCTTCCATTTCTTGACCATCGAAGGAAGTAACATCAATACGTCCTTATATACGTCGATCAATGGCGCACCGTCATTCTCGTACATGCCTTTCTCGAACACCTTGCATTCCAGAAGATGCTCGTTACGCCATTTAAGGACTTCTGCCTTGAATGCCTCAAACTTTTCCTGATTCTCTTTCTTGCTCATAAACAGGTTTTGACATTTTCATTGATGGTCAGTCTTTCTTATTGGTTGCAGGTGGAGGAGTACATGATTGAAGCAGCTTTGGTATGTTGGTGTACGACTCTCCCTGTTCACCAAATGCCAGAGCTCTTGCGGTTGCAAGCTCAATCTTTCCGTCTGTACAAAGATCTTCCACCCATTTCTGGGTGCTTAGGAAACGTTCCGTCTTTTCGAACTTAGGGATATAGTGAAGTAATTCCTTGACCACAGCCTTGGAAGTTCCGAAGTAACGGTTTGTATTGAGATAATGCAAAAGGAACCAGTATTCAATAGAAGGGAGGCTGTCGCAGATAATAACGCGCTCGTCCTTTCCGTATTTATTCATGAACGCCTCGTAGCGAGCTTTTTCACCAGCATCCCATGCCTGTACGTCTGTGTCGAATACGACTATTGCTCGTCCTTCATTGGCAAGGACATGCTCTACATTCTTTGCCAGGGCGTGCATGTGCTCGTCGCCAAAGAAGCGAGGACGTATTTGTATCTGAAGTTCCTTCAGCTTTTTGAGATGGGTGAAGTACCATTGCTCCGTGACACCAGCACCAATAACCACTGGCATAGACGGACGTTTCTCTTTTTGTTTTCTGTCTTTACGTGCCATAGTGGTTAGATATTAGGATGGGCACCAAACTGTCCGTGACGATAAGCATTACAGATGCTGTTAGGTGACATGCGTGATAATCCCTTGAAATCGGTAAGAGAATATAAGTCAGAAACACCAGATTTATCTTTCTCCACGAACCACACATTATCTTTGCGGATAAGGTCATCAATCTGACGTAGCAGTCCGTCATAGTGTGTGGTAAGCAAAAGCTGGCTGTTGCTGTCGGCACGCAGGAACTGCTGGATAACAAATTCCATCAACTCTGGATGCAGTGATGCTTCCATCTCGTCAATCATCAGGAGGGTATTCTTCTGTATGGCATCAAAAACGGCAGCCTCTACACCAAGCACACGGTTGGTTCCAGCACTCTGATCTTCCATGCCAAGTTCATAATGCTCTGCGCCATTGGCATTGGAAACAGTATGCTCAAAACCAATGACATCCTTCTTGACACGCATATTCGTGATGTTGAAGTCGGCATGACCGAGGAAGTCAAGAATGTAACTGCGGAAATCTACATTCTCTTCAAGCATGTCACGGCTATAGTCAGAAAGATTACGCTCCGGGGCAATGACAGGCATGAACTGACGCATCCACAATCTAACGCTATCAACGTGCTTCATCTTCATGTTGACACGACCACGAGCAGCCATGAACGACATGTTTGGCAAGCAATGAAGCAACAGGGCTTTCTGTTCATCGCTGCTTATCTTCTGCACATTGGCATTGTAACGCACTACAGATTGCTCTTCCTCCAACTGACGTTCAAAGATCATTATTGGCTGAACGGTCTTGTAGTATGATAGCTTCTCGTATTGCACCCTGTTGCGTGTCATAATGAGCTGATACCAGTAGCGGACACCGTCCACCCAGAACTTCATGTTGAACACGGAAGGCTCCTTCGATGATGTTGAATCAAGAAGGAACGGTTTTGTCATCGTCACTGAATCCATGTTCTGAGGCTCGGCAAACCAGAAATTGTGCAATGCCTCGATAGCTTTCAGCACATTTGACTTGCCGCTTGCATTGGAACCATAGATGATGCCCAAGCGGAGCAGACGTGTTCCGTTTGGCATGACCTTAACATGAGCATTCTCCAGATCATCATCTGGCAATGCCTCGAAACTCAGTGTCACTTCGTTCTTGAAGGACAATATGTTCTTGAAGGAGATTTCCTCGATCATATCTTTAGGTGTTTAGATTTCTGCTGCAAAAGTAAGGAAAATTATTGAAATATGGAAATAGTTTAGCAGAAAATAGCAAATCTAATCACAATATTTAACAAAGAATAGCATTTATAGGGAATAGATTTTATATTTTAAGTGTTTTTCATTCAAAAGAGCTTCTGTACATAACGATGTAAACTATCGGCAATTTTGAGTAATATTGCCGATAATTTACACGTTCTATTAGTCTATCATCTCCACCAGTTCACGCTTCATATCCATGTCGATCTCGCGGTAACGGGCAAAGGCTCGGCTACCATCAGTATGACCAGAAAGTGAAGCAACGAGGCTCGGATCCTTCACCTTCTTATAGAGGTTGCCTATGAAGGTCTTGCGTGCCGTGTGGCTCGTTGCCACCTCGCTCAACGGCTTCAACTCTGTCTCACGAGTCATCAGACGCTACTTGATTCGACAACATGCACGCGAGCAAATCTTGTCAATTGTCATTAGTTGTCATGAAGGGTTTTCGATCCATAACGGATGACCGGCATCAATCTTTTTTACCTCTTCCCGAGGGGGAACACGTTCAATCTGTTGTTCCACTTCGCTCCAAAAGCGGTTAGAGGCATATCGACCTCTGAGGTCGGTGGACCCGTCCCTACGGCCCATGCGATCTTCCCGTCCCTGCGATCTATCCCCGAATTTCCGGAAACTGGAAGAGTCATTTCGGCAGATAAATGAGTGATAAATGTCAGGTAAAGGGGGCGAAGTAATGTAAATCTGGGCAAATTGCAGCCTTTTTATGAAGAAATAACATGGGATATTTGGCAATTTCATTATTTATTATTACTTTTGCACAAATAATTGGTGCTGCTGAGGGGGCAGCAGAAATGTATCCATAGCAATAATGAGCAATAAGGCCAAAGTCAACTATCCAATCTTCAGTATCATCACGTGCTCTGCCTCGTGGTGTGGAGGTGCTTGGCGCTCATTCTTACCCCCCCCCATTCATTCTAAGAATGGTTTCCTGATTACCCATTTACATTCGCTACATCCTGTCTAATTATAGCGAGGCGCTTCCCTGCGTCTCGCCTTTAGGCGTGTCTATATGTAAACAACAAATCAAATTATTAACAAAAAAAACTTTCAACTACAATGAAAAAGAAAACCTATCAGCAACCCGAGATGGAGGTTGTAGAGTTGGATCAGGCAGACATCATCTGCACGAGTACACAATCCACCTTTGGTATCAAAGATGGCGAAGGCTACACCCCAGAAGAATGGTAAAATCAATGTTTCAAACTAAAAAAACAAGAAAGACAATGAAAAAGACATTTTGGAGTTTGGCAGCATTGATGCTTATGGCTGCCCCTGTGATGACCTCTTGTAGCAACGATCTCGATGAGGTAGCTCCTGTAGAGGAGCAGAGCAACGTAGTAACTATCACCATTGCTACACCTGCAGCTACTCGCGTGGAAATGAATCCTGACGGTCTCACTATTGCCGGATGGGAAGTAGGTGATGTGGTGAATTTGTATAAGGCAACACCAGGTGAAAAAGCTTCACCAGAGAATGATTTTGAGGAAAAAGCAGCCAGAATTTCTGGCGCTGGCGTAGCATTTACTTGTATCAATGCAAGCACGGGAACATTCAGCGCCACACTGCCTGATGGTGAAAACATTGACGATTACACTCTTGCCCTTTTCGGCGCCACTGCAGAGAATACTGGTAATAATTATGACGGTAAACTTCTCATTAAGCCAACTACCTGGAGTTCTACTGACCTGAAGGATGTTGTCATGATGGGTGCCGTCAAGGAAGGTGCATCATTTACCATGCAGGTAATCAACAACGTCATGAAGATTGAGAATCAAAGCGGTGCAGACGTCACAGTTGCTTGGTACGGCTATGACTATTATCCAGAAGTAAACCATTATTTTGAATTGGCATGTGTATTGGGCCCAACTGACTCAGAAACATGGAAATGGTATGGAAACTACATCAATGATTTTGGTGGAGAGAATCCTACTTGGGCAGATGTCCCACATTTCACTCTTGTGAATAGCGCCGTTAACTACGTGAACTTCCCAATGATACAAGGATATAACCAAGATCAGCTCGGTCTGTACACGTCAGATGCAACTGCTGTTGTCCCAATGAAGAGTATTTCGGGCCGTACAAGTAGTGACTGGCGACCAGCATATTGCGGACACCTCCTCAATGCAGGTACTTACAACTAATGGTACTGCTCTATAAAATAAGTTTATAGGGGCAAGGAGAGCCCACTAGCACAACCGAGAGGGAATCACGTCACACATCGGGCGTGGTTCCCTCTCACTCTTTTGGGTACTATTACAAAGATCACAGGTACAATCACCGTTGACCTCTCAAAAATACCGCGAGGGAATCACGCACACCAGCGTGGTTCCCTCGCATCTTTTTTTACCTCTTCCCGAGGTGGAACACGTTCAATCTGTTGTTCCACTTCGCTCCAAAAGAGGTTAGAGGCATATCGACCTCTGAGGTCGGTGGCACCCGTCCCTATGATCTATATCGCACACTTTATCCACCATTCCCCTAACTTATCAACAAAACACACTTTTTTTCGGGCAAATATTTGCATTTAGCATAAGAATTATGTATCTTTGCAACACTTTTCCGTACTAATGCGGGAGAGGGGTTGATTATGTACGAAAAAGTGACGAAAATAACACAAGGACAAAGTGTGGAACAGAAGTTGAGGGACCTCAGGGATGAGTTCACTCGATATGCCCAAATCGCTGACGGTCTGCATGATCGGGGGCTTTTCGGGCTATTGCTGATAAGGCAGGGTGCGCTCCCTCGCCTGGTGAGTCTGGCCTGTGAGCTCGATGACCTCAACCAGCACCAGCCCAAGCCCGAGCAGCTCACGCTCAGCTATGTGAAGCTTCGTCACACCCTCCCCGGTCTCGTCTATGAGCTCAATCGCCTGTTGCGCCTCTACCTGGCCCCGGAGGCTGGCTACAGTCCAGTCTCAAACCAGATGAGTTGGGACGGACAGCTGGAGCGCCGGCAGCTCGACTTCCTGGTGCAGGCCGTGCGCAAAGCCGAACAGCAGCAGCAGCCTGAGCCCGGCCTCTACGATCAGGATCCCTATTACCTCGACCTGCCCTATAAGAATCAGGTGTACGAGTTGAGCCAGAAATGCCGCCATTCGATCGCTGAGCTCAACGCCACCCATCGCTCCATAGCCGACATCATCCTTGTGCTGTGCAGTCACGTCGAGAGGCTCGACATCCTGGTGCCTCCCACCTTCGAGCAGGAGTGCGACGTGCTGGAGCAGAGCCAGATGGAGTGGTGCCAGCAGAATGCCGAGGCCATGCAGCGATGGCGCGCCAAGCTGGAGTATGAGCTGACGGGCGGCATCAGCCTCGAGGCCAAGCCCGAACAGTGGCAGGAGGCTTATGGCAAGATCAGGCGCGGATGGCAGGAAGAGAAGAACAATCAGATCTTCCAGTTCCTGCTCAACTACGAGTATCCGGGCAATGCCTATAGCCTCCGTTCGCGCGACATCGTGTCGGCCATCATCCGTCTGCTCGTCGATGCGGACATCGACATGGGCGAACTCTTCAGCCAGATGGAGCGCTACAACACCGTGGTACGCATCATCCGCCGCGGTACGACCCTGCCCGACCCCAATCAGCGGTTCCGTCAGGAGGTGCTCTCCATCGCCAGAAAGGCGCGAGAGTATTGGGACGATGACAAGGCCCCCATCGAGACTTTCGACCTCATCTGGAGCGACTGGCTCGACGAACCCCGCATCCTCAGCCTCATGCACAGCAAGTCGCCCGCCAACATCAACCTCGACCTCAACCTGAAGCTCATCCTCAACCTCACCGGCATCCTGCTTCAGAAGACGTTGATCAGGGTGGCTCAGACCAAACTCTCGAAAGAGATGCACCCCGACGGGAAGCGAGCCGACTCCTACATCACAGGCTACGAACAGTTCGGCTCGAAGGACTCCGAGCTCACCCAGCCGCTCCTCGACTTTGCGCTCAAAGTAATCACCGACAGGCTCTCTGCGAAGAAATAACCTCACAACCTCACAACCTCACAACCTCATAACCTCACAACCTCATAACCTCAAGCATCATTATCCAGCAGGGTATTGATGCTTTTCTTATGCCCCGACGCCTGACCAAGGGGCAGCAACGCCACGGCAGCAAGTCGGCAGCGCACTGGCAGCGGCCGGCAGCCATCCGTTACCTTATGAAAATTTCCATCCCTATCGCATTGTTCCTCAATGCGTTGCAATTTTGTTGCCATTGCCATGCATTTTGATTTTGCTCTGCCGAACATCCTCGCTACCTTTGCAGCGCTTTCAGTAAGGAAGCACCTCACTTCAAAACCCATTATTAACCCTTCAATCAATGTTCGCGTATGCTGACTATCAAATCCCCTCCGCTCGGGTCTTCGCTCATTGAGCATGATCCAAACCAAAACTAAAGATAATGCAGCGTGCTCTTTATGAGTGCAGACATGCTTGTAGCTGTGCTTGCATTATTAACTCAATCTTTCCTTTAATTTATTCATTATTAACACCATTTTCTACTATGGCAAATCAAATCATTCATGCCTACCAGAAGACCGTCCATCAGTACCTCAGCAAGGACGTTGACATCAAGGCTTATTTCACCATCTTCACCACCAACCTCGGCATCGTGCTTCAGGCCATCGGCCCACGCAAGATCGATGATGAGGAGCAGAAGTCGGGCTATGAGGTGCTGAACGAACTGGAGTCAACAGCTCGCAACAGCTTCCTCTGCCGCAACTTCGACGATGTGGAGCTCATCAAGGTCAAGGATGGCTTCTACGCTGTCTTCTACTTCAAAGGCCTCCGCAAGCTCGAGGATGGCACCTACGCTGCGTATTATGAGTTCGAACGCGTGACTGGCAATGACAAGAGCAACGACTGATTATTAACCCCGAAATACCAGAGTCGTTACGGGCTCTGGTGTTTCACTAAAACCATTTTCAAGACTATGACAACCGAAATCTTCCGCGTCATCCAGTGTGGTGACCCCGAGACCTACACCGGCGCCAACGGCCAGCAGGGCAACGTGCGCCAGCTCATGCTCCAGCAGATGGGCACCTACCATAACCCTGCCGAGCAGACACAGCGCCTGCCCAACGCCCTCATCGTCCACACCTACGGCAACCTCGCCCTCTGCCAGTTCTATCCTGGCGACATCGTCGTGGCCGCCATCCGCTTCGAAGCCAAGGCTGGCAAGGACGGCCGCTGGTGGCAGGACGTCACGGCAGCTGACATCGTCAAGATTCGCTGATGTGAAACTATTTATTTTTAGGATCGGCCTATTAACCACTGCAAAATTATAACTAAAGTTTCCCACATCAGGAAACTCTATGAAGTTAAAGAAGTTAGGGGAAGTTAAAGAAGTTAAAGGACGAATGTTCCCCACGTCCAATGTTTCGGAAACAGGAAGGTATTGTCCTTTAACTTCCTCTAACTCCCTTAACTTCTTTAACTTCCTCAAGTGGGAAACTTGAATCACCTTATTAAAAAAATGAAAAAGTATTTATTCGAACAGAAGGATGTCCTCCTCGTGATGCAGGACAAAGTGTATGACCCAACCCGCTGCTACAAAGGCTGCCTCTCGTACAGCCAGGAGAAGAAGCAGGTGCGTTTCGAACAAGCCGTGACCGTGCCTGCCGAACAGCGCAACCCGAAGCTCTATCAGGGCGAGTTCGTCAGCCTCGTTCACCAGAAGGACGGCCGCTACAAGCTCTACTGCCGCACCATCGACCCTCGTAGCTCTGCCCACGATATCGCCACCATCGCCACGCGCATTGCCTTGGAGATACAACAGGCGGCTGAGGTCGTGAAGTAAGAAGAAGACCTATCAATCTATCAGTCTATCAGTCTATCAGTTCGAAAAATGTATATGCCATTTCGAGCAAACGAGACAAAATCCCATTTGTAACTATCTATATATTAAATAATTATAAATAATAAATATAGCATAGTCCCCGGAATACCCATATCCTTTTTTTTAACTGATAGACTGATAGACTGATAGATTGCCAGTCACCTTTCCCTACAAAGCATTATTAACCCTCTTAACACCAATTACTTATGTATTACGATCTACTATCACCCACACCACCACCATTGCCTCAGAAGCTCCCCGGCATGGTCAATCACATCATTTCTAAAGTCCCAGATTACGTCAAACCGGCCGCTGCACAGATGCTTTTCCCTCCGTTGGCCGCACAAATGCACGATGTCGAGTTTCGCTACATCACCAACGTATTGCGTGAACCCGTATGCTGCATGGAGGGTTGCGTGGCCGATTCGGGCATCGGCAAGGGTTTTCTGGACGCCATGATCGAGGAGATCATCCGTCCCCTGCGCGAGCATGACCGCGAAAGCGACCGCAAGCTCGAGGAGTGGGCTACGGCCTGCAACACCAAGGGATCGAACAAGGACAAGCCCGAACGCCCCAAGGACGCCTCGACGCTATGCCCCGAATCGGACTTCACCAACGCTGCCCTGATCACCATAGCCAAGGATGCCGAACGCGAGGGCAACCGCTCGTTCTACACCCTCATGGGCGAGGTGGACCAGCTCGACCAGAACTGCGGCTCGCACAAGAAGGTGACCAACATCATCCGCCTCAATTACGACACCAAGATCTATGGCGCACACCGTGCCACCTCAAACGGCATCTCTGGCCGTGCCCACCTGCGCTGGAAGTTCAACTTCTCGAGCACACCCGAGTCAGTCCGCGACTTCTTCAAGGGACGCGCCCTCACCGACGGCACCCTGGGCCGCGTGGGCATCAGCTGGCTTGCCAAGCCCCTGGAACGCAAGAAGGGCGACCGCCGGCAGGGTAACTACGACGAGGCCTACCGCCTCCATCTCGAAGAGTATATGCAGCGCCTCCGTGCCGCCTCAGGTCAGGGCGAGGTCAAGGTGCGTGGCATCGACCGCCTGGTGGAACGCCTGTGGGCTGACCTCGACACCTATTGCGACCTGGTGGATGACAAGACCTTCGAGGGCTTCGAGCGCAGAAGCATAGAGCGCGGATGGCTCAAGGGCTGCCTCTGCTATGTGGCCGAGGGCTACCGCTGGACCAAGGAGATAGCCGAGTTCGTGGAGTGGAGCATCTACTACGACCTCTGGTCGAAGATCCACATCTTCTGCTCGCAGATGAAGAAGAGCTCCGACACCACCCCAGCCGACAAACGTCGCTTCGGCCCCGTCAACATGCTCGACCGCCTGCCTGACAACTTCTCGCTCGCCCAGTGGGAACAGTTGCGCCAGTCGCTCGACAAGTCTTTTGAAGATAAGGCCCAGCTCTATCTCTGGCAGAGCCGTGGCTTCATCACCTATTCGGCCCAGACAGGGCTCTACTGCAAGACCGACAAGTATCTGAAAAAGAAAGGCTCATGATGATCGACCCTCTTGAACTACAACGTCTGCGCGACCTCCCCATCGAGGGGGTCGCCCAGCGCCTCGGCCTCGAGGTGAGCCGCCACAAGTGCCTGTGCCCGTTCCATGCCGACAAGCACCCGAGCTTCACGTTCAACGCACGGAAGAATACTGCCCGCTGCTTTGTGTGCATGACCGAGCCCGTAGGAACCATCGACCTGACCATGCGCGTGCTTCGCAAATCGTTCCGCGAAGCCTGCCAATGGCTGGCCGATGGGAGTGGGGTCATCCTCTCGAATGAATGTCCGAAAGGTTTCCCCTCAAACCCCTCAAACTCCTCAAACCCCTCAAACTCCTCAAACCCCTCAAACCCCT
>JAZQPJ010000070.1:0-43172 GCA_045628525.1 Bacteroidales bacterium | reverse complement strand
TAAAGTTATAGAAAAGGGATAAGATAGCGAGTATTACGGCTCGCCAGGCAGAGGTATTATAATCTTTCATATTGTGATGGGTAGGGTTTATTGTTTTGTAGAGTATGGGTTGTGAAGAATTGTGGCGTCATACATTGCATTGATAAACTCGGAATACATAGAAGTTGAACACTGGATAAGATACTCACCTTCGGCTTCATAATCATACAACTCATTACCAAGGACATAAGCGTCACCGATGCGTTTCAGAATACCCTGATTGCCTAATCTTCCTTTCTGATCACGATAAATAGAACTGTCGAAATATTCCAACTTGACCATCTGGCGGAAATGCTCGCGCAGCAGATTCAACAGCAATTCCGTACACGGTTCTCGAGCGAACATTTCGAGGCAACGACGGACATCTTTTTGCGCCTGTTCTTCCATACCAGGTTTTGCTTCAATGTGGAAGCATAGGCACTCTCGGTCTTTCCCATCGAGGATAAAGTTCGGATAAACCATGACATTTTTCACAGATTCAGGCAAACCTTCCTTACTTTTCAAATCTGTAAAGCGAAAGTCCGTGTATAACGACAAGAGGCAGAAATTAGCCAAATGCTGGATGGAGAACGAGGTGGATCTGAGGTCTGGATGCACGGACGGAACGATAGGAATACGCAAGTCAATCCGACCTTCAAATTGCGACATGATGCCACCGAAACGGTTCTCTTCAATACGACGGAGCGCTTTTTCATATTCAATGTTTCCCACCGCGATTACCGCCTGCTCGGCCTCACGAACCACTCGTTGCACGATGCATGAATCATGCGGATAATCCTCGCGCTCATTCTTGTAAAGAAAATAGCGGGTACCGTCCGAAAGGAATCCTTGATGCAAGGCGGTATCGTTCGGAAGCGTTGGTCCGCCCTCACGAGAAAAATAAAAACCATCCTGACAGACATAATCTTCACGCTCAGGATTCTGGGATTTGCAACATGCAAAGTTTGTCATTGCAAGAGCTGCGAGTAAAAAATAATACTTTTTCATTATTTAGTTTGTTAAGGGTTTGTGCACTCATAAAGAGTACGCTGCATTCTGGCAGTGCGCATCTGGAAGAATTGTGGCGCAAAGATAAGCCCTTTAAACAACCCCTGCAAGTCGTTGGGATAGACACCCCTGTATGCGGGATATTTGCCAATAGATGGGATAATCGGAAAGAGTCTTTCTATGTGATACATGATGTTACAAATGCAGGATTCTCTTTTCCAAAAAGCAGTTATTCCTTTCCAAATATCCCGTTTAACGTTATTTAGAGCCAGATTTCTTGTGTTTTTCTGTGATATGGTGTATCTTTGCACTCATAAAGAGCACGCTGCACTGTTTTTGAATCGTCATCTATGAAACCTATTCCACGCATCGTCATTATCGACTATCTTTGCTACAGCATCGGATTCTTCCTGTTTATCGTCTTGCTCGAACCATTCGGCACACGAGACTTTATCAAGGCCAATGTGAATCCGTATTTCTACTATGTGGTTGAGGCCGCCAGCTTCTTCCTCATTCTGCTGTTGTGTGAGTGTCTTACATCCTATGTCTTCTATCTTCCAGCCGATTATTCCCAGCCGAGAGAATATCAGACAAGGCGTTTGCTTTATTTCGCCATCCCCTGTGTCTTGATAAACACGGTATTCGATGGAGAGTTCTTCGTTATCATTCGATGGGGATGGGAACGATGGCACTATCTGTGGCAGGATTATGATGGTAGCTTCACGCTCAAATGGTTCTTTCATGATCTGAAAGAGGCTGTCTCTGTTGGTGCATTTATCATCGCATATCAGATTTTTGTTACCAATAATCGTATGCAGCGATATCAGATAGAAGAACTGCAATCAATCAATAATCTGCTTGAAATAGAACATGACTCTGCTCAAAATCATGCCGAGCCAGAAAAGATCGTGCTACAGGGAGATAGCCGCGAATCGATCATTATCAATCCCTCAGACATCCTTTATGTCGAGTCAATGGCCAATTATGTCAATATCGTTTTCTTCTCCGCATCTGACCTGATACAGAAAAGGCTCAGAATTTCCTTGAGAGATCTCGAAGAAACGCTGAGCCCTTATCCCTTCATCTTCCACATTCATCGCGCATTTCTTGTCAACCTGAATTATATCACTCAGGTTTCCGGCAATGCGGCTGGTTATAAACTTCAACTTTTCGGAACGGATAAAGTGCTACCTGTTTCAAAGGCTAATGTCGGAAAATTTAAGGAGATAATTGAGTCGTGGGGAAACAATTAAAATTGTTCTCATCCAATCTTTCCAATCACCTTCTTCAGATCTTCATCGTCAATATCACGATAGCGGCTGAAAGATTTGCTATTCTCCGAGTGTCCAGACATACGGCTGATAAGGCTCGGATCTTTCACCTCTTTATATATGGTACCAACAAAGGTCTTTCGTGCCATGTGGCTTGAGGCAACCTCATTGATAGGTTTGAGTTCGTATCTATCTGTGCGAGGATTTCGCCAATATACCAAACGAGTGATGCCTGCTACACGAAAGATATCTTTGATGTATTCATTATATTAGCTTTAGCCTCCTCGAAAGCTTTTTCGATGCTTTCCCAATTGAAGACATCATTATATCCCTTAGGAGGAAGCAGCAACCCCAATTTATAATATGAGCGCACTTTATCGATCCATTCTGAAGTAGGATTCCCTAAATGCCCATAAGCAGCATTGACTATTCTCTCAATGACGTTACATTCGTCATTAAGTTCTCGTTGCACATTGATTGCCTCTTCCCAAAGAGGTAGATTGAGCTTACCTCGTTTGGGTACAATGATCTCTCCCTTCTTCTGGTCAAATAAAGAGGGGTTGACATAAACTCCCGACTTGATGCGCGGGCGGCATGTTCTGGTAATGATAACCTGCAACATGATTTGCAGCTTACCATCGTTACGCATCTTTGAAGATAGCGTCTTTCTAATTTTTGACATATTCTATTATATTAAATATGTCAGCGCTGACATTGATTAATTATTTCCGGAACGCCTCTTTGGGATCATTTCCCTCAGATTCGCTTAGCAAAGATACGAATAAAGATTGGTGTGAACAAAAATGTGAACAAAAAATTTCTATTCATGCGATTTTGTTCACATAAATGCAAACAAACGCAAATAGTAAAATTTCTGTTCACACGCAAAAAAGGGCGTACTTCCCCTTAAGTGGTTGAGAATGATATAAAAACAAAACGCTTGCAAATTAATGCAAGCGTTTCAAGCGGAGAGAACGAGATTCGAACTCGTGGAACCCTAATCAGGTTCGTCGGTTTAGCAAACCGGTGGTTTCAGCCACTCACCCATCTCTCCAGTCAGAGGATACGGATCGTATCTGATTGTGCAGAATCGCTGTTTTTGCGATTAAGCGAGGGCAAAGATAGGGGATTATTTGCATACTTCCAAATTATTTGGCTCTTTTTTATTAAAAAATGAAGTTTTTTGTGGTTTTACCAAGAAAAAAGCGTATCTTTGCAGCAAAAATAATTCATATTTCACAATTCATAATTGATAATTCATAATCATGAGCGATAAGAAAAAGAAGAAGAAGGGAGGCAAGACCAAGTGGATAGCGCTGGCTATCGTTGCCGTGCTGCTGCTCACCGCCGGCATTGGCGGCTGGATGGCATGGAAGATGCTGATGGTGGAGCCTAACGTGCATGAGAGCACCTGGGTGTATATCCATGACGGCAAGGTGGAATCGGACGACATGCCCCACACCCGCGCCCTTGACTGGGCGATGGCTCACTACGATTTCGAGGAAAAACTGCAAGCCGGCAAGCTAGATGGTGCCTACCACCTGACGCCGGGCATGACCGCCATGCAGGTGGCACAGAAGATTACGCGTCACCAGCAGGATGCCGTAAAGCTGTCGTTCAACAACATCCGCCTGAAGGAGCAATGGGCAGGACGTGTAGGCGAAAAGCTGATGTGTGATAGTGCGTCGATCATGCAGGCGATGCTCGACCCTGCCTTCCTGCAAGAGGCCGAGACTGACACGCTCAACGTGATCAGCATCCTGCTGCCTGACACCTACGAGGTGTATTGGAACACTTCGGCCCCCGACCTGATGCAACGCATGCTCAAGGAGTATCGCCGCTTCTGGAACGAAATACGTGTAAAGAAGGCCGACGCCTGGGGCTTGACGCCTCAGGAGGTCTCGACCCTGGCCAGCATTGCCGAGGAGGAGACGGCCAACCGTGCCGAGCGTGGCAAGGTGGCGATGCTCTACTGGAACCGCCTGCAGCTGGATATGCCCCTGCAGGCCGACCCGACGGTGAAATTCGCACTCGGCGACTTCGGGTTGAAGCGCATCTTGAACAAGCACCTGGAGGTGGAGTCGCCCTACAACACCTACAAGCACACGGGCCTGCCTCCGGGACCGATACGCATGGTGGATAAGGCCACGATCGACTCCATACTCAACGCACGCATCCACACCTACCTGTATATGTGTGCCAAACCCGACTTCTCGGGCACTCACAATTTCGCCACCACATACGGTGAGCATTTGCGCAATGCAGCTGCCTATCATGCGGCACTCAATGCCAGAAAATAAGTTTTTAGGTAGTTTTTATGCTGATAATTTGGCAGTTTCGCAGATTTTCAGTATCTTTGCATCCGCTATTAATTGTTAATGTGTTGATTTGTTAATATGTTAATGTGTTGCATAACTGCTAACAAAATAACACAACAACAAAAGAACACAACAACAAAAGGACAAAACAACAAAAAAGATGCCAGATATCTCAGAACGTGGCAAACAGATGCCACTCTCGCCTATCCGCAAACTCGTGCCCCTGGCCAATGCTGCCAAGGCTCGTGGCGTGAAGGTGTATCACCTGAACATCGGTCAGCCAGACCTCAACACGATGCAGGCCGGACTGGACTCGCTGAAGAGGATCGACCGCAAGATCCTGGAATATTCACCCTCGGAGGGCATCAAGTCGCTGCGCGAGAAGCTGCTGGGCTACTACCGCCGCTTCAAGATCAACGTCAACCTGGAGGACATCATCGTGACCACGGGCGGCTCGGAGGCGGTACTCTTCGCCTTTATGTCATGCCTCAACCCAGGCGATGAGCTGATCGTGCCTGAGCCAGCGTATGCTAACTATATGTCGTTCGCCATTGTGGCCGGTGCCGTGATCAAGTCGATTCCGACCAGCATCGACGAGGGCTTTGCCCTGCCACCGATGGAGGAGTTCGAGAAGCTGATCACCCCTCGCACCAAAGGCATCCTGATCTGCAACCCGAACAACCCGACCGGCTACCTCTACAGCCGCAAGGAGATGAACCAGCTGCGCGACATCGTGCAGAAGCATGACCTTTTCCTGTTCTCGGACGAGGTGTATCGCGAGTTCATCTACACCGGTTCGCCCTATATTTCAGCCATGCATCTGGAGGGCATCGAGCAGAATGTCATCCTGATTGACTCTGTGTCGAAGCGCTACTCGGAGACGGGCATCCGCGTGGGTTCGATCGTGACCCGCAACGCTGCCGTGCGCCAGAACATCATGAAGTTCTGCCAGGCACGTCTGTCGCCACCGCTCCTGGGCCAGATCGTGGCCGAGGCTTCGATCGATGCCGACCCAGAGTACATGCTCGACACCTACGATGAGTACGTGGAGCGTCGTAAGTTCCTCATCGACGGCCTGAACCGCATCGAGGGCGTCTATTCGCCTGTGCCGATGGGTGCCTTCTATACGATGGTGAAGCTGCCGGTGGATGATGCCGAGAAGTTCTGCGCATGGTGCCTGAGCGACTTCGAGTTTGAGGGCTGCACCGTGATGATGGCGCCGGGCAACGGCTTCTATGTCACCCCAGGACTCGGCAAGAACGAGGTGCGCATGGCCTACGTGCTCAACAAGGAGGACCTCAAGCATGCCCTCATCGTGCTGGGCAAGGCCATCAAGGTTTACCAGGCCACGGTCATGAATCAGGAAGACTAATATGTCTTTAGCTTACTACATAGCCAAGCGCATACACTTTAGCAAGGGCGATGACACGCAACGTGTGTCACCGCCCGCTATTCGTATTGCCATCAGCGGCATCGCCATCGGTGTGGCGGTGATGCTGGTGACGGTAGCTATCGTGGTGGGATTCAAGGAAGAGGTGCGCCAGAAGGTGATCGACTTCGGCGGGCACCTGCAGATACAGGCCCTGGTTTCGAACCAGACGTACGAGCTGCCGCCCATCTGCGTGGATGACAGCCTGATGCAGGTGTTCAGGCAGCAGCCTGGCGTGCAGGAGATTGAAGGCTTCGTCACCAAACCTGCCGTGCTGAAGACGGACGAGGACTTCATCAGCGTGGTGATGAAGGGAATGAGGAGTGAGGAATTAGGAGTGAGGAATGCCATAGCAGACGACACAAGCGAAGCAGAAGCCGAGGAGGCATGGGGAGAACGCGACATCATACTGAGTCGCTATATTGCCGACAAGTTGCGGCTCAAGGTGGGCGATGCCGTTTCGGCCTACTTCGTGCAGACCGACCTGCATGCCGACCCCTTTGCCTACGGAGCCGAAAACACGAAAGTCAAGGTGCGCAAGTTCACGGTGGCCGACATCTACGAGACGCACTTCTCAGAGATTGACCGACAGATGGTCATCTGCTCGCTATCCATGCTCCAGGATGTGAGCGGATGGGACGAGGATATGTACAGCGCGCTCTCGGTCAAGATTGACGACTTCGACCGGCTGGAGGAACGATATTTCCAACTGTTCGACTACGTGATGGGGCGTACGCCAGAGGCTGACAGCCAAGAGGCACGTGCAATGCTGCAGGACCGGCTTGGCACAACTTTCTACGTGCAGAGCATCGAGCAGCTCAACCCGCAAGTCTTCAGCTGGCTCGAATTGCTCGACACCAACGTGTGGGTCATCCTTATCCTGATAGCCGTGGTGGCCGCCTTCACAATGATCAGCGGATTGCTCATCATCATACTGGAACGCACGCAGATGATCGGCATACTCAAGGCACAGGGTCTCGACAACGGGCGATTGCGTCGCGTATTCCTGTGGGTAGCACTCTTCCTGACCGGACAAGGCATGCTGTGGGGCAATGCCATCGGCCTGTTGCTCTGCTACGTCCAGAGCCGCTGGCATCTCATCGCCCTCGACCCTGCTAACTATTACCTTGAATGGGTGCCAATCCACCTGACCTGGCCTATGGCAATCCTGATCAACGTAGGCACTATCCTGGTCACACTCCTTGTGCTGCTAGCCCCTTCGGCCCTTGTAGCCAAGATTCCGCCGACCAAGGCGATACAGAGTGAGTAAGAAAACTACAGCTTGAAGCCATTGAGCAGAGAGCGGGCGTCCATGCGCTTCTTGCCCGGCAACTGGAGCTCGTCGAGTGACAAGATGCCATCGGCACAGACAACGTGGATGAAGGATTTGTTGTCGGTCAAGATGGTACCGACCTTGTCGGCTGGCTGTGGTTCGCCCTCCTTGACGATGCTGGTGCGGAACACTTTGATCGGACTGATCACATCGAGGCTCAAAGGCAATGCCACCCAGGCAGCATGGCTCTCTTCTACGCCTTTCACAATCGACATCCAAGCAGCAGGATAGGGTGAGAGTCCGCGCACGAGGTTGTGCAAGCTGCGTACAGTGTGGTCGAAATGCAGCTCGCAGGTCTCCTTGAAGATCTTTGGAGCCGGACGCAGTTCGTCGATGCCAGTGCTGGCCTTGAGGTCTTGCAGCAGCGTCTCCTGATCGATAGTCGGGATGCGCGAAACATCGCCATCAGCTTCGACCAGCAGATCCACGGTGCGGCATACGAGTCCCTTGCCCATCTCCATCAGGTTGTCGTGCACGTTGCCGACATTGTCCTCAGGGGCAATGGGCATCTCCTGCTTCAAGATGATGCGGCCGGTGTCGATGTCATGGTCGAGGAAGAAGGTGGTGGCACCCGTCATCGTGTCGCCATTGATCACGGCCCAGTTCAAAGGCGCAGCGCCACGATACTGAGGCAGGAGGGCGGCATGAAGGTTGAAGGTGCCCATGCGTGGCATATTCCAAACCACTTCAGGGAGCATGCGGAAGGCTACGACAATCTGGAGGTCGGCTTTCCAGGCACGTAGCTCGTCGAGGAACTCCTCGTTTTTGAGCTTTTCGGGCTGGAGCAATGGCAGGTTATGATCGAGCGCATATTGCTTCACAGGGCTAAACTGCACCTTATGGCCGCGTCCTGCCGGCTTGTCGGGCATCGTGATAACGCCCACTACGTTGTAGCCGCCACTGACGAGGGCATCGAGCGTAGGAACGGCAAAATCGGGCGTACCCATGAAGACGATTCTAATATCTTGTTTCTGCATCTTTAGTTTAGAGTTTAGAGTTTAGGGTTTAGAGTGTTAATAAGCCGTGAATCGTGTCCACGATCCACGGCTTATATTATAAATAATGTGTAATTACTCAGCAACGACGGCTGCAGACTTCTTGCTGGCCTTCTTGCCCATCACATAGTATGCGCAAGGTACAGCGAGGAAGATGGTAGTCAATGGGTCAACTACAACACCGAGCAACATAGCGAAGATGAAGCTCTGGATAGAAGCACCGCCGAAGAAGAAGATTACTACCAGTACCAGAACGGTAGAGATAGAGGTGTTCAACGTACGTGGCATGGTCATGTTGAGGGCCTCGTTGATTACATTGTAGCGATCCTTGTTAGGATAGAGGGTGCTCACCTCACGGATACGGTCGAATACAACCACGATATCGTTGATAGAGTAACCAATCACCGTCAGGATAGCCGCAATAAATGCCTGGTCGATCTCCATTGAGAATGGCATAATGCTTGGCAGCAAGCAGTAGAGACCAAGGATTACCAAGGTATTGGCTGCAAGACCAGCGATAGCACCGATTGAGAATGCTACGTTGCGGAAACGGAGGAGGATGTAGAGTGCGATTGCGATCAATGACAGGAATACAGCCAAGATAGCGCCGTAGGTGATGTCCTCAGCGATTGAAGGACCTACCTTCTGGGTAGATGGGATGTAGTCCTCGTTGTTGAATGAATCGAAGTCACCCTTTACATAACCGAGCTCCTTACCAGCATCGTAGATAGCCTTCTTCATGGTGAGGTTAGCCTCAGCATCGTCAGTGGCATCAAGCGCATAGTTGGTGGTAATACGAACCTGATTGTCGCGGCTGATGGTGATAACCTTGATTGAAGCACCGTCAATAGCAGGATTCTGGGTAAGGTTCTTGGTGATGGCCTCGTTGTCAACAGTCTCAACGTCGTTATAAGCTACGATGTAGTTGCGACCACCCGTGAAGTCGATGCCCCGCTCAAGACCTGGGAAGAACATGAGGATGATAGCAACGACAGCAACCACGGCATATACCTTAGAGGTCATGCGACCCTTCTTCACGAAGTCGATGTTGGTTGGCTTGAGGAGGCTTGAGAGAGCACCGGTGAAGGTGAGGTTCTTGAACCAGCCTTTAGCCAGAGCGTTCTCAAGGAAGATGCGGCTCAGGAAGACAGCACTTACAAACGAGGTGATGATACCTACGATGAAGGTAACGGCGAAACCACGGATAGGACCAGTACCGAACTGATAGAGGATGATACCGGTGAGGAGTGAGGTTACGTTGGCATCGAAGATGGCGCTGAATGCATTGCTATAGGCAGCGCTGACAGCCGAACGGAGCTGGCGGCCACCAGCGATCTCCTCCTTGGCACGCTCGTAGATAAGTACGTTGGCATCCACTGCGATACCCATTGAGAGCACGATACCTGCGATACCAGAGAGGGTAAGCACAGCATGGAAGCTTGAGAGGATACCGATGGTGAAGAATGCATTGATCAAGAGGCAGACGTCAGCAATAGAACCTGCAATGCCACCATAGAAGAGAATCATATAGATGAACAGGAGCACGAGCGCGATAAAGAATGAGATAACGCTCTGCTTGATTGACTCGGCACCGAGGGTAGGACCTACAACATCCTCAGATACGATATTGACCTTAGCTGCCATCTTACCTGACTTGAGCACGTTGGCAAGGTCGTTGGCATCCTCATTGTCGAAGTCGCCAGTAATCTCCGAACGGCCACCGGTAATCTCGGTGTTGATGCGAGGAGCAGAATAAACCATCTCGTCGAGCACGATGGCTACGCAACGGCCAACATTCTCCTTGGTGATCTTAGCCCAAGACTTGCCAGCCTCTGGAGTCATGGTCATGTTGACAACGTATGAGTTGGTGATCTGCTTGAACTCAGAACCGGCATCGGTTACGATGTCGCCACCCTTGCCAGCCTCTGGCAGTGATGGATGACCGAGGTTGTCATGAGCCTTGAGGGCATAGAGCTGATAGTAGAGGCCCTTCTCGTCGATAGGCTTCACGCTCCAGGCGAGCTTCAGCTTGCGAGGGAGTTCCTTGGCACCGGTTACAAGTGCATTGATGGCTGCGGTATCGCTTGACTGAGCAATGGCAACAACAGGACCCTGACCACCCATGATCTGAACACGGGCAGCGAGGCTGTTCTGCATGGCATTAACCATGGCAAGAGAATCGGCATTGGCCGAAGTCACCTCAGCAAGGAGAGAATCGGTGGCAGCAGTCTCGGCAGAAGCCTCAGCAGCCTCTTCGGTAGCCTCAGCATTCTTGGCAAGGTTCTTCTGGGCATCGGCAATGATGAGGCTCTGGAGGGCACCAGCAATCTCTTCTGCCTGATAGGTCTCCCAGAACTCAAGGTTGGCAGAACCTTGGAGAAGCTTCTTCACACGCTCTGGCTCCTTCACGCCAGGGAGCTCGACCAAGATACGGCCGGCCTGCTGGAGGTGCTGGATGTTAGGAGCAACTACACCGAAGCGGTCGATACGATTACGAAGCACGTTGAACGAGTTGTCAAGCGCATCCTTCATCTCCTTCTTGATGATAGAGACAACCTCTGAATCGCTGGTGTTGTTGTTGATCTTGTCCTTGAGCTGATAAGTGCTGAATACGTCAGAAAGCTTAGCCGAAGCATTCACCTTCTTGTAGTTGGCAGCGAAGGCATCGACAAAAGCCTCGCCACTCTCAACCTCACCAGAGTTAGAGGTCATGCTGAGAGCCTCTACGAAAGTAGCATTCTGGGCATTCTCAGCGGCGAGAGACTTGAGTACGTCGGCTACTGAAATCTCGAGAATAACATTCATACCGCCCTTCAGGTCAAGACCGAGGCCGATCTGCATCTCCTGAGCCTGCTTGAAGTTGTAGCCGAACCACACGTTCTCAGTGGAGATGGAATCCAAGTAATACTTGGCTGGAGTGCCGGTTGCCTCAGCATAAGCCTGTGCCTTGTTCTCATGATGGCGAACCACGAAAGAGAACGAAATGTAGAAGGCGCAGACAATGGCCAGAAGCCAAGCCAACACAGTTACAAATCCTTTGTTTTGCATTGTTGATATTTATTGATTTTTAATTAAAATTTTCGCATATTTCGGGCGCAAAGATAATAAAAAATATTCAAAACAAGAAAAAAAATATTGAAAAACACACTTTTTTCTCCTAATTTTACGCAGTTATGCCGATTTTTGTGTATCTTCGCGGCATGTTTCGACTTCAAAAACGACATATCAAGGCCCTCGCGGCTCCCTTCATGGTCCTGTCCGCAGCAGGGCTGATTGGCTGTGCAAGTGTGGGTTCGCCAGGAGGTGGTCTATATGACGAAACGCCTCCCGTCTTGAGCAGCAGCGACCCGGGCGAAGGTGCCACAGGCGTGACGAAGCAGAAGCTGACCCTGCGCTTTAACGAGAACATCAAGCTCGATAACGCCATGGAAAAGCTCACGATTTCGCCTCCTCAGGAGAAGAGCCCTACCATCTTGAGCAACGCCAAAACGGTCACCATCGAGCTGCTGGATTCGCTCAAGCCCAACACTACCTATACTATCGATCTGGGTGATGCCGTGCAGGACAACAATGAGGGTAATCCGATGGAGAACCTGACGTTGACCTTCTCGACAGGTGACCATATCGACACGATGAAGATAAGCGGCACCCTGCTCAATGCCGCAGATCTGGAGCCCATCACGGGTGCGTATGTAGGCATTTATAAGGTATATGACGACGGACGTCTGGTGCAAGGCGAGGAGCTTGACAGCATCGACATGATTATAGATCAGCACCCCGACTCCATCTTCATGCTCAAGCCTTTTGAGCGAGCAGGCAAGACCGATGCATCCGGCCGCTTCACGATCAGTGGTGTTGCTGCCGGCCGCTATCGCATTTACGCCTTGGCTGATGGCAACACAAACTACCGCTATGACCTCTTTACCGAGGACATCGCCTTCCTTGACAGCCTGGTGGTGCCAAGTGTTGAGCCTTGCCTGATTTATGATACTATCTATAGCAAGCGCAACCTCCTGTCGCTGGAGATAGCTACGTCCAACAAGAATCGCGATCAGCAGGAGCAGGAACAAGACTCGCTGCCCATCGACACCATCATCGTACGCGACGGCTTCCGCTTCCTGCCCGACAACATCTGCCTGCTGGCATTCAACGAAGGGCGCGTGAACCGTTATCTCGACGAGATTGAATGGAAGGATTCTCTCCGCATCGACATCCGCTTTTCGGCCAAGATGCCCGCCCCACCGGTCATCACCCTGCTAAACGAGGACTCGCTCGGCGTCGCGTCTGTCAATAAGGACAGCTGGCTGATATGTGAGCCGAATCTCACATACGATACGTTGACCTACTGGATACGCGATTCACTGATCTTCACTCGTGACACGCTCCAGCTCGAAGTCACCTACCCATTCACGGTGGAGGGTGTCGATGTAGAGGTCACTGACACCATCGCACTTTACAATCCAAGGCCCAAGCCTGTAGAAAAACCCAAGAAGAAGGAAAAAGAAGGGAAAGACAAGGATTCGGACAGCAAAGATGCCGCCCCTGCCTCTGTCACACCTGTCGTGACCGACACAATAGTGGCAGCGATTGACTCCCTGACGTTGGTGCCAGACAGCCTGACCACACCTTTGACCTCGGACAGCCTGGCCGTATTGTCCGACGAGAATCATGAACCGGAAGCTGCCGCTGACGACGAAGACGACGACCCTAAGGACAAAGGCAAGGCCAAGAAAAAGAAAAAAAGCAAAAAGAAGAAAAAGAAAGAGTCCGAAGAGTCGCCTGCCGACAACGAGCCGAAACAAGAGTTTGTAAAGTTTGCGCTTTTGGGCAAGAACACAATCGACATCGGTGCACGTCCACGACTTGAGGCATCGGCGCCACTCGACACACTCGACCTCACCCATCTGCATCTGGAGCAGAAGAAGGACACGACATGGACTCCGCTCGATTTCAGACTTGAGCAAGACACTCTGGTGCTGCGTCGTTACACGTTGCATGCCATACCGCATTTCTCACCAGGTGGCGAGTATCGATTGATAGCTGATTCTGCCTCAATGTATGATGTGTACGGACATACGATCGATTCAACCTGCATCGCCTTCAAGGAAAAGAAGGTCGAGGAATATGCGCATCTGGTGTTCAACATCACAGGTGCCGAAGGCCCTGCTTTCGTGCAGCTGCTCGACGAGAAAGACAAAGTTGTAAAACAGACGGAGGTGAAAGACGGGCAAGCCAAGTTTGTCAATATCCCTGCCGGCAAATACTATGCACGTCTGGTCGAGGACAGTAACGAAAATGGCAAATTCGACCCCGGCTCATTGCTTGATCATCGACAGCCCGAGCGCGTCTATTATTTCGATGCCCTGCTCGAACTGCGCGAATGGCAATACAGTCAGTCTTGGGATATTCATGCTCATCCGATTTCGCTGCAGAAGCCCAAGAACCTGATCCAGAACAAGCCGAAGGAAAAATCCAAGAAAAAGAATAAAAACGAGGAATATCTACGAGACCATCCTGAATTGAGGAGCCGATACCTCAAGACACTATAATCCGCTTATTCCCCGAGGAAACATACACCCTATGAAACGACTTTTTGTCTATTTTATCATTTCGATCTTTACCCTTAACATGGCAATGCCGGTCCGGGCCGTACCCGAAGCCAAAAGCCAGACCAAAGCCGAGTCCTTAGCCTACGATGTCTATTTTCATCTGGGATTCATTTGGGCCAAGGCGGGTCATGGCGACCTGTTTCTCTACAATGAGACTGAAGCCGACGGCACCCAGCGCGTGCATGCACGACTTGCAGCCAAATCGCTCAGCGTCGTAGAGAATATCATGAAGGTGCGCGACACGCTCGACACCTGGATGAACACCAATTATGTGCCACGCGAGTTTGTAAAGAAGACCCACGAAGGCAAGTACAATGCCATAGAGCGCAACCTCTATCAGAGTGTCTGGAAAGACAAGACCGCGGCCTTGACCCCCGCCAACGTGAAGAGCACGACCGTCAAAGTGCATCGCTGGCGCAAAAAAGGCAACGACAACCCTACCGACAAGGACACCACCCACGTGGTCAGCGAACCAGCCTACGACATGCTCTCAATGTTCTATGCCATGCGCAAACTCGACTTTGACAGTATGAAGAAAGGCGACACGCGCAAATTTGCAAGCTTCACGGGCCTTAAGAAAGATTGGATTAAGGTTCAATACGGAGGCAAGGAAAAGATCAAGCTCCGCAATGGCAAGCAGTTTGATTCTCATTACGTACTGCTCACTTTTGCCACCAAAGACCAGGACAGCACACCGCTCAAGGCTTGGCTCTCGACCTCCAGCGACCATAAGCCGCTCAAGGTCATCATCGGCCTGTCGCGCATCGGCAGTGTGCAATGTGAGATCTCGCAATAACTCCGCTCAATGAGGAAATAGGAATGAGGAATAAAGATACCTTTCTGGACTGTTCCAGCCGGCAACTTTATTCCTCATTCCTGATTTCTATTTCCTTATTATCAGACCACACCCTGTGCCATCATAGCCTTTGCCACCTTCATGAAGCCAGCCACATTGGCACCTTTCACGTAGTTGATATAGCCATCGGCCTGTCGGCCATGATCGACACATTGCTTGTGAATGCCGTGCATGATCTCGTGCAGTCGCTGATCCACATCGGCAGCGCTCCATGACAGGTGCATGGCGTTCTGGCTCATCTCCAGTCCGCTCGTGGCCACACCGCCGGCATTGACAGCTTTGCCCGGTGCATACAGCATCTTGTGCTCCAGGAATGCGTCGATGGCTTCGGGTGTACAGCCCATGTTCGAGATTTCGCCCACGCAGAGTACGCCATTCTCGATCAGCTGCTTGGCATCCTCGCCATTCAGCTCGTTCTGGGTGGCGCAAGGCAGGGCGATATCCACCTTCTGCTCCCATGGCTTGCGTCCGGCATAGAAGGTTGCCTCGGGGAATTCCTCAGCGTATGGTGCCACGATGTCGTTGCCCGAAGCACGCAGCTCCAGCATATAGTCAATCTTCTCGCCGCTGATGCCCTCCGGATCATAGATGTAGCCGTCTGGACCGCTGATGGTCACCACCTTGGCGCCCAACTGGGTTGCCTTGGTGGCAGCACCCCAAGCCACATTGCCGAAGCCCGAGATAGCCACGGTCTTGCCAGCGATCTTATGTCCAGCTGTTTCCAGCATCTCGTTGACGAAGTAGAGGCCGCCGAAACCCGTTGCCTCCGGACGTACCAGTGAGCCGCCGAACTCCAGGTTCTTGCCGGTCAGTACGCCGCTGAAGTCGCGTGTAATACGCTTGTATTGGCCAAACAGATAGCCGATCTCGCGGGCACCTACGCCGATGTCGCCAGCTGGCACATCCACCTCAGGACCCACATAGCGGTATAGCTCGGTCATGAACGACTGGCAGAAACGCATCACCTCGCCGTCCGACTTGCCGCGTGGCGAGAAGTCCGAACCGCCCTTGCCGCCGCCCATAGGCAACGTGGTCAAAGCGTTCTTGAATGTCTGCTCAAATCCGAGGAATTTCAATATCGAGAGGTTGACCGAAGCATGGAAGCGCAAACCGCCCTTGTAAGGGCCGATGGCCGAGTTGTACTGCACGCGGTAGCCCAGGTTCACCTGAATCTTGCCACGGTCATCCACCCAAGGCACACGGAAGGTGATAATGCGCTCGGGCTCTACCAGTCGCTCGATAAGCGATGCACGTTCAAATTCGGGGTGACGGTCATATTCGTCCTTGATGGATACGAGGACTTCGCGCACGGCCTGCAGATACTCCTTTTCACCTGGATGCTTCTGCTCCAGTTGAGCCATCAGTTGTTCAATGTTAAGCATGGTTGATCTATTTTACAGGTTGATAAATTTGTTGATTGATGAATCATGGCATTTCTGTCATTTTGTCAGCGCAAATATAGTGACATTATCCAATGCTTCCAAATATTTCTCCCAAAACCCACACTTTTTCGGCCAATATTTAGCAAAATGATGTTGTAGAACATCATTTTTCATGCATTACCAACCCAGGAACAGATCAAAACTCCGATCAGACAAATGAAGGTGGACAGGCTCACGATGAATTTCAATCCTGTGGTCAGCAGGAAGGACACGAACGACATCAGCGCCACCTTCACCGCTCTGTCCAACTTGTTGCTGACTATCATTTCTCCGATGAATGCGCCCAGCAGCGGACCCATAATGAGTCCCCATGGCGCATAGAACATTCCGACCACGATACCGATGGTGCTGCCCCACATGGCATACCTGCTTCCCCCGCCGAGTTTCGTCAGCCAGATGGGGGCAACATAGTCAAAGATCAAGGCGGCAAGAGTCAATATCGTAGCGACGACCAGCACCCACGGCGAAATGATTCGCGGCTCATATACAAAATAAACAATGTATAATCCGGCAAGACTCAACGGTGGTCCAGGCACTCCAGGCAGAAAGGCTCCCAGAACGCCCACCAAGGCCAGCACGATTGCCAAGATCAGCAGAATAATCAAGACCGCATCCATTCTTTTCTTCGATAAATCAAGTACAAATCAAGTTGCAAATCAGCGTAACTTGAATCAATAATGGCGCAAAGATATATAAAATAAATAAGAAAACACATGTTTTAACAAAAAATAATTGCGAATTATGGAAAAACAGCAAAAAAAAGCCTATCTTTGCAGCATGAAAACGAATGATTTATCCCCAAAAGAATATCTCCGCCACGCTTTAGCAGCTGACAGCGAGGCTGTAAAGAACGGTGTGGGTGGCAACAAGATACCCGAGCCCGAGAAGGAGCCGCTGTGGAAACGCTATGCCGAGAAATTCCGCGACCCGCTCATCATCGTCCTGCTGGTGGCGCTGGCCTTGTCGTGCATCGTGTCCGGTTACGAGATCCATGCCACGGGCAACTGGCGTCTGCTCTTCGAGCCCTGCGGCGTGCTCTTTGCTATCCTGCTGGCCACTGGCGTCGGCTTCATCTTCGAGGTCAAGGCCGACAAGGAGTTCGACGTGCTCAACCAGGTCAAGGACACACAGCCCGTCAAGGTACTTCGCCGTCCCACCGCCGGGGCAGAAGTGCGCATGTACAGCATCCCCAAGATGGATGTGGTGGTGGGCGACATCGTGCGCGTCGAGGCTGGTGACCAGATGCCGGCCGATGGCATCCTCGTCGAAGCCAATGCCCTCACCGTCGATGAAAGCATCTTCACGGGCGAACCCTTTGCAACCAAGGAGGTTTTGCCCACTGACCAATCGTCAAACGACCCAGGGGTGGACGCTGGCACTTTGTCAAACAGTCAATCCGACACTGCCTATCCCGCCAACCGTCTTCTGCGTGGCAGTTCGGTCATCGAGGGCAATGGCATCTACATCGTCGATAAGATTGCACAGGACAGCGAGGAGGGCCGTGGTGTGGCCCTGACCCGCGAAGGATCGGAGGTCAAGACACCGCTCAATCGCCAGCTCGAACAACTCGGCAACTGGATCAGCTACGCCAGCTTCGCCATCGCCGCCCTCATCGTAGTGGGACGCATCGTCTATTTCTTCTTTTTCTCTGATTATGCGGCTGATGGTATCGAAGCGTTGGAGATCTTCGGCTTCATCCTGCAGTCCATCATGATTGCCATCACCCTCATCGTAGTGGCCGTGCCCGAGGGCTTGCCCATGAGCGTCACTGTCAGCCTCGCCCTGAGCATGCGCAATATGCTCAAGGAGAACAACCTGGTGCGCAAGCTCCACGCCTGCGAGACCATGGGTGCCGCCACCGTCATCTGCACCGACAAGACCGGCACCCTCACCCAGAACCGCATGAAGGTCGTCGAGCACCGTTTCTTCTCCCACCCTTCAAACTCTTCAAACCCTTCAAACTCCTCAACTACTCTCAACTCTAAACTCTCAACTCTAAACTTTTCAGAGGCCATCGCCGCCAACAGCACCGCCGAACTTACCGATGGTCAGAATGGGAGTCTGTTAGCAATCGGCAACCCCACTGAGGGTGCCCTGCTGCTGTGGCTGCACGACCAGGGCATCGACTATCACGCCCTGCGCCTGTCGGCCAAGGTAGTCAGCCAGCAGCCTTTCTCCACTCTGACCAAATACATGCTCACCGTGGTGGAGCAACCCGACGGTTCGCGCACACATTATTATAAAGGTGCTCCTGAACTATTGCTCGAGCGTTGCCAGCAGATAGCAGGTGGCGCCACACGCACCGAGGTCGATACGCTATTGGCCAGCTATCAGACCAAGGCCATGCGCACGCTGGGCTTTGCCCATGCCGAGGAGCACAATGGCGAGGTCGGACCACTCACCTTCGATGGCATCGTAGGCATTGCCGACCCTATCCGTCCCGATGTGGCCGAGGCCATCCGCCAATGCAAGGATGATGCGGGCGTGAAGGTCATCATCGTGACCGGCGACACCGTGGGTACCGCCAACGAGATCGGCCGCCAGATCGGACTCTTGGCCGAGGGCGAGACCGACAAGACCCTCCAGGGCCCGGACTTCGCCGCCCTCAGCGACAAGGAGGTGCGCGAACTGCTCCGCGCCCATCGCATCAAGATCATCGCCCGTGCACGTCCCGAGGACAAGGCACGCCTCGTCACCCAGCTGCAACGCAACCACGAGGTGGTGGCTGTCACTGGCGACGGCACCAACGACGCCCCGGCTCTCGCCAAGGCGCAGGTCGGCCTCTCCATGGGCAGCGGCACGTCGCGCGCCAAGGAGGCATCGGACATCACCATCATCGACGACTCATTTGCCTCCATCAACAAGGCCATCATGTGGGGCCGCAGCATCTACCTCAACATCCGTCGCTTCATCATCTTCCAGATGATCATCAACGTCTGCGCCTGCCTCATCGTGCTGCTCGGTGCGCTCGTAGGCCTCGACTCGCCACTCAACGTCACCCAGATGCTGTGGGTCAACCTCATCATGGATACCTTCGCAGCCGGTGCCCTGTCGTCGCTGCCTGCCGATCCGCGCGTGTTGCACGACAAGCCACGTTCGCCCCGTGCCCACATCATCGACCGCCCCATGGCCACACGCATCGCCGCATGGGGTCTCGGCTTCTTCATCATCCTGACAGGCTTGTGGCAGCTGCTTTTCCACAAGGACATTACCTGTGCGCGCGAACTGCTTGACATTGACTCCCTGCGCCTCTTCGTCAGCGGCTTCTTCCACGGCCATGGCGGCAAGGCGGCTCTCAGCGGCTATGAGCATGGCCTCTTCTTCACCACCTTCGTCGTACTGCAGTTCTGGAACCTTTTCAACGTGCGCTATTTCCGCACCGACCGCTGCTTCCTCCTTGAGGTTCGCGACTTCTTCACCGACCGTGCCCGTTTCCGTGCCTCCTTCAGCACCGGCTTCGCCCTCGTCGCCGTCGTCATCCTCGTAGGTCAGTACCTCATCGTCAATCTCCTGCCCGACTTCTTCGAGGTCGAAGCCCTCTCCCTTCAGGACTGGCTCATCATCCTCGTCAGCACCTCCCCCGTCTTCATTATTCCCGAAATTATCCGTTGCGTACGATTGATACAGAAAATGCCACTTCCAAGGACATCCTGATGGCCAGCAGTACTGTCCCTGTCACTTGGTGTTGATTTTGAACATCTTTGAGACCATCGTAGTATCGATGTCTTCCTTTGAATAAAAGGGGAGATCGGCAGAAGGAAAGATTTTGTCCATGATGGCACGGGAACGGTCGGCGAGGGCACGGAGCTTGCGGAGGCGGATCTCCTTGGGACGAATGTAGGAGCCGAGGACGTTGAAATCAAAGGATTTGGATAATCCCGCTTTTGGGGCAAGGTTCTTGGAGAAACCATGATCGGTGATGCCGGGAATGTAGATGCTGTATTGGGCGGAGACGGGGATGGGCTTGCAGAATTCCTTATCATAGATCCTCAAGGCGAAGTATTCGCGCGTGAAGCGGCTGGTGTCGCTGAGTGTGCTGTCGGGCTTGCCCACCCACTCGTGCAGCTGTTCGATGGTGAGACTATTGTCGGGCTCAATGGGTGCAACGAGGGGCGAAAACGAAAAGGCGTTGTCAAGCTCTTGCCGGAACTTGTCGGACAGTTTGAGTTCTCCATCCTCCCTACTCTGCACCGAATCGACCTGGGCAAGCAAGGGGAATAGGGAAAGAATGAGAAGTATGACGCACAAGCAGTGTTTCATCGGGGTTACAACGATTTGTCGGTGCAAAGATAGGGAATCAGTTGTTAATATAGCTACAATAAATCTTAAAGATGTTGAAAATCAATACTATTTAACGCGAAGAAATATTTTTTTTGAATAATGGATGATTTTTTATGGAGAAAAACTTGATAGAATGGAATATTATCGTTATATTTGCAGCACAAAAAATTATTAGTTCAAGCTTCATTACGAACATGAAAAAGCAATTTATGATTCTGGCATCTTCGGGTATGATTCTGGCCGGATGCCAGTCGGATATTGAAATCTCGGAATGGACGATCTCTACGCGTGATGCCTATTTCCAATCGAATCCCATTGAGATCCTGCCGTCGGCGAGTGCTGATGCCAGAACTATCGTCATCAACCCACAGGAGACAGCACAGACGCTCAAGGGATTCGGCACCTGCTTCAACGAATTGGGTTGGGCATCGCTCAAAGTGCTGAACGAGGAGGAACTCCAGACAATCTTCTCCGAGCTATTCGAACCCGGCAAGGGTGCCAATCTCAACCGTGGACGCATGTCGATGGGTGCCAACGACTTCTCCATTGATTACTATTCGCCTGCCGAGACCCCAGGGGACTTCGAACTCCGTGATTTCTCGATCGAGCGCGACAAGCAGAACATCATCCCTATGGCGAAATGGGCGATGCAGTATTGCCCTGACCTCTATTGGTTTGTGTCACCTTGGTGTCCTCCACGCTGGATGAAGAAGACCGGACATTATGCCGAACGTGCCGTGACGCCCGAGATGGCCGAGATGATTGCCCAATATATGACCATTTCGAAGACCGAGGGCATCCTTGACGATGGTCCTCTCGCCTTCCGTTCTATCCCGACTGCCAATGATGCCGTCCCTGGCGAAGAGGGTAAGGAAGGTGTGACGGGCTTCATCATGGAGCCGGAATACCTCGATGCCTACGCACGTCTGTTCGGCAAGTTTGTCGATGCTTACCGCGCTGAGGGCGTGAATATCCAGATGGCGATGCCACAGAATGAACACAACTCGGATCAGGGCTTCCCTTCTTGCTGCTGGACGGCTGCCGACCTCAACACCTTTGTGGGCAAATACCTTGGCCCTGAGATGGAGAAGCACAATGTGGAAGTATATTTCGGCACTGAGGAACGACCCAATCCGCTGCTAGTCGATACCCTGCTACAGGATGCTGAATCTTCGCGCTATATCAAAGGCGTAGCTTTCCAGTGGGCAGGTAAGGATGCCTTGCCAACTATCCATCAGAACTATCCAGAGCTGGATTATGTGATGAGCGAACAGGAATGTGGCAACGGCCTCAACAACTGGGAGGGTGCCATGCATTCGTGGGATCTGCAGCGCCATTACCTCTCGCACGGCGTGACGCAGTATTACTATTGGAACACTTCGCTCTATCAAGACAAGCCTTCACGTTGGGGATGGCATCAGAACTCGCTGATCACGGTCAATGAGGAGGATCACAGCTGGACATACACCCCAGAATACTATGAACTGAAGCACCTGAGCCACTATGCATTGCCTGGAGCCAAGCGTTTGCTTCTCAACGGCTCAACTTACGAGGACATGCTCGGCTTTGTCAACCGTGACGGATCCGTGGCACTCATCGTTGCCAATCAGACCGAAGAGCCAAGTGAGGTGTCCATCCAGCTGAACGGCCAGACGCTTGCCGTCGCTTTGCAGCCAAACTCGCTCAATACCTTGGTGCTGAAATAATTTGATAGCATGGTATAAAAGTCAAAGATTTGTTTGCCGCCGACTTCCTTCAGATTCCGCGTCGCCACGGACACCCTTGTCTTTGGCTGTATCCTTCCCGTTATCAGGGCGGATTAGGGACTTGCACCCATTAGAGTATGCCCATGATGGGCGAACAACAACAATAGTCCGACCTGGTACTGAGTCGGACTATTGCAGATTTACAATTTCATCACTTCGCGACAAGTAATGAAGTCGTGGAGGTGCAGAGCATGATTCTGGGCAGTTTATTTGTAATGCAGATACGCAATAGTCCGACTTGGTACCAGGTCGGACTATTGCAAATTTGCAGGTTCATCACTTCGCGACAAGTAATGAAGTTGCAGATGTGCAGAGCATGATTCTGTGCAGTTTTTCATGTTATGTAGATACGCAATAGTCCGACTTGGTACCAGGTCGGACTATTGTGAGTTTACGGAGCGTATTTCTTGCTTTTTCTCGTCCTAACGAGTCAGGATTACAGCGTGAAGGTGGTGGGGGTGAGGCCTTCGCCGGTGATGGTGACGGTGATGGGAGCGGCGGGAGAGCTCTGCGACGGAGCATCGCGCTCGATAATGACCTGGGCAAGTCCATTGAAAGCTGGGACGGACCATTGCTGACAGTGGAGGTCGGACGGATGTTCTTCGCCCTTGTAGGCAGAGTCGCCGTTGCCGACGCCGAGGATGTGGGCAGGGCCGCTCAGGGTGATGGTGAGGTCGTTGCAGGCGGTGGGGACGAGGCGACGCTTGGCATCGAGCAGTTCGAGGGTGAGCATCTCGAGGCGGAGCGATGGTTCGGCCTTGACGCGGATCTGCGAAGCCTTGCCGGTGGTCTCGAGGCGCTGGGTCATGACGCGTTTGCCATTGCGATAACCGATGGCCTCGACGCGACCGGGTTGATAGACGACATCCCACGAGAGATGCCCGTTGTGTGGCATCGGCTTTCGACCCATGTTCCTGCCATTGACGCGGAGCTCCACCTCATCGCAGTTGGAATAGGCCCAGAGGCTGATGGTCTCGCCCTCATGGCCTTGCAGATTCCAGTGGGGGAAGACGTGCAGCACGGGCTCGTCGGTCCACCAAGCCTTGAGGTAGTAGGCTTCGTCCTTAGGGAAGCCGCAATAGTCGAGGATGCCGAACTGCGAGCCGACGGCAGGGAAGCCGAGCGGATTGGGTTCGCCACGATAGTCGAAGCCCGTCCAGTAGAAAAGGCCCTGACCCCAGGGACGCTCGTCGTAGAACTTCCAGCCGCGCTCGATGATGTTCTCGTAGGTGGTATCGGTGCGGTTGATGGCAGGCATACGACCCTCCTCGGGGAAGTAGATGCCGCGGGTGCCGCAGGCGGTGGTCTCCTCGGTGCCGACGATGATCCACTCTGGATGCTGCTCGTGACGGGCATCGACGTTGTTCTGCACGATGTAGTTGTAGCCCTGCACCTCGAGCGACTGGATCATAGTGCCGCCGCCGGCATTGGCCATACAGACCATGCGGGTAGGGTCGAGGCGATGGGTGAACTCGCGCATCGAGGCTGCCACGCGCACGCCCTGCTGGTTGTTCTCAAGGCCCCACTCCTCGTTGCCATCGCTCCAGAGGATGATGCTGGGGTGGTTGCGGCCGCGCTCGATCATGCGGGCGAGGAGGCGCAGATGCTCCTCGTTGACACCCGACAGACGCTGCTCGTCGATGACGAGGATGCCGAGGGAGTCGCACATGTCGAGGGTGGCAGGGGTGGTAGGATTGTGCGAGGCGCGATAGGCGTTGCAGCCCAGCTTCTTGAGCTGACGCAGACGCCACAGCAGCAGACCGTCGGGCATGGCGGCACCCACGCCAGCATGATCCTGGTGCATGTTGACACCCTTGAGCTTCATGTGGCGGCCGTTGAGGAAGAAGCCCTCCTGAGCATCGAAGCGGACGTCACGGATGCCCGTGCGGGTGGTATAGACGTCGGTCACGCCCTGGCTGGTGACCTCGGTGCGGACGGTGTAGAGGTAGGGATCATCCACGTCCCAGAGGTGCGGCTTATCCACGGTGAGCACAAATGCGCGTTCGGCTGTCTCCTTGGCTGCCATGCGGAGGCTCATGGGCAGGGTGCGACCGACTTCGTTGCCCTGGGCATCGAGCAGGATGTTGACCACTTTGGCATCGTGGCCCTGCACGTCGCTGTTCTGCACCTTGACCTCGATGGTGAGGTCGGCCGAAGTGAAATCCTGGTTGAGCTTGCTATGGACAAAGGTGCCGAAGGTGGCGGTGTGCACCATCGGGGCGGTGTGCATCCACACGTCGCGATAGATGCCGGCACCCTCGTAGAACCAGCCTTCTTCGAGCGAGGCATCGGCACGGACGCAGATCACGTTGCGGCCCTCGTCGCCATAATTCAGATAGTCGGTGATGTCATACACCTGCGTGGCGTAGCCGCTGGGCTCCACGCCCATGTAGAAGCCGTTGACCCAGAGGGTGGCGTTGCGGAAGATGCCGTCGAACTGCAGCTCGTGGTGCTGGCCGAGCGCCTCCTGGGGCATGTCGAAGGTGAGGCGGTACCAGCCCACGCTCGTCTCGGGATAGCGCCAGCCCACGGTCTTGTAGCCGTGGCTGTGGCTGGCCTGCCAATGGTAAGGAAGGTTCTCGACCCAGTC
Source organism: Bacteroidales bacterium (assembly GCA_045628525.1). Classification (GTDB taxonomy): domain Bacteria; phylum Bacteroidota; class Bacteroidia; order Bacteroidales; family UBA3663; genus Liminaster. Next base: position 18,256 of record JAZQPJ010000070.1, on the reverse strand, counting down.
GTGCGGCAACTGGACAGGCTGCCACGAGGAATCGTCGAACTTCTCGATATAGGGACCCTCGTTGTGGATGCCGTGGGCTTTGGTCAGATAGTTGAAGTATTCGGTGCCGGACTTGAAGTCCTGCGTGACGTCGGCAGCATGGCCGAGGTGGAAGCGCCAGCCCTGGTCAAGGCGGGAGGTGGTGCGTGCCTGTGCGGACTGCGCCATGGTCAATGCCAATGCAGCAAATGCGAGTGGGAGATAGACAGTCTTTTTCATTATTAATGTGTGTATAAAAAAAGGGATGTGCCCAGGGAAGTCCAGGATCAGGACCTCGGAACACATCCCGACTTAGTGGTTTATTTTAGGTATCGATTTAATCGAACCGATGTGGCCACGAGCAGCACACGAGTGCGGCATGATGGCGCTAAATACAGGTGCAAATGTAGTGATAAAATGCGAATTGTCAAATTTTTTTGAGCGAAAAGTGCATTTCGTTGATAAAAATATAGGTTTTTGTCGAAAAATGAGTATCTTTGCGGCATGATAACCGTGATTATCCCCGTCTATAATGCGGCTGCCTATCTGCCCGCCTGCCTCGACTCGGTGTTAGCACAAAGCTACAGCGACATCGAGCTGCTGCTGGTGGACGACGGCTCGACCGACGGGAGCGGAGAGCTCTGCAACGACTACGCCTGCCGCGATGCCCGCGTCACGGTGCTGCATCAGGCGAATGCCGGCCCGGCGGCGGCACGCAATGCAGCCCTGGAGGTGGCACAGGGCGAATGGGTGGCCTTCATCGACAGCGACGATGTGGTGCACAGCCGGTATCTGGAGGTGCTGCTCAGCTACGTAACCGACGATGTGGATGTGGTGCAGTCACCCTACCAGATCATCGATGCCAACCAGCGCGGACGTTATGACAGGCAACGTCTGGCCGCACCACTGCCCACTCGTTGCAAGGTGCAGCAGCTCACGGGCGACGAAGCGTTACTCGGTATGCTGTACCAGCGCGACACAGCCAACTCTTCGCCCTGCAAGCTGTTCCGCCGCTCGCTGTTCGACGGATTGCGCTTCCCCATGGCATTCCATGTGTATGAGGATCTCTACCTGATGGCCCAGCTCTATCCTCGACTGCGCAAGATGGTGTGCGTGGATGTGCCCATCTACTACTACTTCAAGCAGGACAGCGGCACGCTCAACAGCCAGTCCATCCGCCGCACCGATGGCTTTGTGGTGCTCGAAACGCTTGAGGCGCAATACATGGTGCAAGGCCGTCCCGACGTGGTGCGTGCCGTGCGTGAACGTCGGCTGAGCATCGCCCTGAACATCCTGCGCTTGCTGGCCAAACAGCCACACACCGATGCCAACATCGCCATGGCCCACCGCTGCTGGCAACACATCAAGGCGCTGCGTGGCGAAAGCGTGCGCGATTCGAAGGCGCGCTTCAAGAACCGAGTGGTCGCCGCGCTGAGCTATCTGATAAGTAGATAGAACTCCATCTCAGCGCCATTAATAATGGAGATAAAAATGCCAATAAGGACATTGTAAGAAGCATTTTTCATTTAATATTTAGCAAATGTCGGTAATCACCCTCACCCCCACCCTGCTCCACGCTGCCAGCCGCCAGCTGGCTCAGCGCGTCATGGGGGCAGGATTCCAGCCGCAGGTGGTGGTGGGCATCCTGAATGGCGGCGCACAGGTGGCTCGGCTGATGCTCGAGGCATTGCCCAAGGAGGCCAGTTACTGCGAGGTCTGCATCTCGCGACCATCCACACAGCACAAGCGACAGTCGTTCACCCAGCGCCTGCTGCGACAGATGCCCCTGTGGCTGTGCAATCTGCTGAGGGTGGTGGAGTCGAGGGTCACGGAGCTCAGGAGTTCACGCTCAGCGCTGGTCCGGATTGGCGACATCACGCTGTCGCCCGAGGCAGAAGCCCGGATGCAGAGCGCCCCTTGTCAGGTGCTGATCATCGACGATGCCATCGACTCGGGCGCCACCATCAAGAAGGTGAGCGAGCAACTGCAGGAGCGGTTCTCCGACATCGAACTGCGTGTGGCGGTGATTACCGTGACTACACCCCATCCGCTGTGCGATGCCGACTTCTGCCTCTACCACAACCGCACGCTCTGCCGCTTCCCGTGGAGCAATGACTATCGGGGTGGCAATTCATAATTCACAATTGATAATTCATAATTAAACCCATGCGATCGGCCCTCATCATCGACCTGGATGGCACCTTGCTCCAGACCAACACCTTCCGCGACTACCTGCGTTTTTGCGGACGGTGTGCCACGTCGGCCTTCCGCTGGGACCTGTCGCTCAGCATCGGCTGGTGGGTGATGTTGCGCAAGATGCGGCTGATCTCGCATTCGACCATGAAGCGGCACCTGATGCAGCGCACTGTACTCTTCATGCAGCGCAAAGGCAGAATGGACGACTTCGTGGAGGAAGAGCTGCTGCTGTGCAATCCCCACGTCAAGGCCGAAATGGAGCGCTACCGCAACCGCGGCCACATGCTGGTGCTAGCCACAGCGGCACCCAACTTCTACGCCAAGGCATTGGCCGATGATCACCGCCTCGATGCCTGCCTGGGCACACCGCTCCCCTCGGAGGTGGTGATTGGCGACTGGCATGAAAATGTGGGCGAAGAGAAAGCCCGCCACCTGCAGCGGTTCCTGCAGCAGCACGATGCCCGGCTCGACGCCATCATCACCGACCACCACGACGACCTGCCCCTGCTCCGCCTGCATCCGCAAGGCCCCAACTACCTCGTCGCCCCCTCAGCACAACTGCTGGCGATGGCCGACAAGGAGCAGATTGCATACGAAACAATACACTAACCACTTATACCACACCATTATGAAACTCTCGTTACCCACATGGCTCGGATTAGGAGCCACCCTCCTTCTGACACAAACAGGATGCGCCCCCACAGCGACATCGACCGACGACGGCCTGAGCGCCTATCTGCAGGACCTGCCCTTCGAGATGGGCGAGGTGAGCCGTCCGGTGTTCGCCAGCTACGCGCAGTCGATCACCGACTTCGGCGGCATCGGCGACGGCCATGCCGACAATACTGCCGCCTTTGCCCAGGGCATGCAGGCGGTGAGCAGCCACGGCGGCGGACAGCTGGTGGTGCCTCGCGGCGTATGGCTCACAGGCCCTATCTCGTTCGAGGACAATGTGAACCTGCATCTGGAAGAGGGTGCGGTGATCTACTTCAGCGCCGACTTCGACCAATACCCCATCGTGGATACTTACTTCGAGGGCCTGAAGACGCGCCGCTGCCAGTCGCCCCTCAATGCCAGGAACAAGAAGAACATCGCCATCACGGGCTTTGGCACCATCGACGGACATGGTGATGCCTGGCGCTGGATCAAGCGTGCAAAGCTGACCGAGGGCGAGTGGAACAAGCTCATCAAGATCGAGGGCTCGGTGACCGGCGTGGCTCAGGGTTCGGAGGTCTGGGCACCCACACAGTCGATTCTGGACGAATTGCGTAAGTGCGACATGAACGTGCCCACCTGGTGCCAGAGCGAGGAGGACTGGCTCTCGGCTCGCGACTTCCTGCGTCCGGCGCTGCTCAACTTCGAATATTGCGAGAACGTGATGCTCGAGGGCGTCTGCTTCCAGAACTCCCCTGCCTGGAACCTGCACCCATTCATGTGCCAGAACGTCATCATCGACAACGTGATGGTGATCAATCCCTGGAACAGCCAGAATGGCGACGGCCTCGATTTGGAGGCTTGCAAGAACTGTCTGGTGGTAAACACCAAGTTCGATGTGGGCGACGATGCCATCTGCGTGAAGAGCGGCAAGAACAAGGACGGACGCGACCTGAAGACGCCATGCGAGAATGTGGTGGTCGATGGCTGTGCCGTATATCATGGCCATGGCGGCTTCGTGGTTGGTTCGGAGATGTCGAGCGGCGTGCGCAACGTGAGTGTCCGCAACTGTATGTTCCTCGGCACCGACGTAGGTTTGCGCTTCAAGTCGGCACGCGGACGTGGCGGCGTGGTGGAGAATATCCACATCGAGAACGTCAACATGATCAACATCCCGACCGATTGCATCCTCTTCGATCTGCACTACACCGGCCTCTCGGCCAGCGATGCCTTGAAGCAGAAGCGTGAAAAGGAGGCAGAGCGCCAGCGCCTCATCGCAGCCGGATTGCCTGTACCCGTGGAGGAGGTTCCTGCCGTGACCGAGGAGACGCCACAGTTCAAGGACATCTACATCAGCAACGTGACCTGCCAGGGTGCGATGCGCGCCTTCTACTTCAACGGCTTGCCCGAGATGCCTGTCACCAACATCAACATCTGTGACGCTCAGGTTACTGCCGACTATGGCATCGAAATCAATGAGAGCCGCGACATCAAGATCAGCAACGTAGCCCTCTACCTGCCCGAGGGCATTGAGCCGTTGATGACCGAACATGCCGAGAACATCGCCATCGAGGGATTGAGGGTGAACGGACGAAATATTGAATAATCGACTTATCGAGAACTCGAGAGATCGATATTTCGAAGAATCGAATCCTCGAAGAATCGGAAACAATCAGAAGAAAGCATGAACAAGTCTATATTATTTGCCTTTACCGCCCTCTGTGCCACCACCGCCATGGCTCAAGAGCACGCCGAAATGGCCTACGTGGCCTCGACCGCACAGCTCACGCTCGATGCCGCCAGCATCAGCAAGAAGGGCGTGGTGAGCATTGAGGTGAGCAATCCCAATGCATCGGAATATAAGGATGCGCCAGTGTGCGTGAAGTTGCCCGAAGCTACCAAGTGGCAGGGGGCTACGGTAGTGTGCGAGGGCGACGAGATTCCCTCGCAGCTCGATGACCTGAATGGCGATGGCGTGATGGATGAGCTGGCATTGGTCATCAATCTGGGTGCCAATGAGAGCAAGACGTTGCAGGTGACTTTCAGCAAGAAGCCGCTGCCTGCCGACCGTTACGAGCCCCGTGTGTTTGCCACCATGCGCCGCCGCAACGTGAAGAAGGGCCGCACCATCGACCTCACGGAACAGAACCCGTTGATCGACACCATCTCGTGCACCTCGGATGCATGGTATAACGAGGTGTTCCCCCACGGTCTTTGCTTCGAGAATGAGCTGATGGGCTATCGCGTCTATTTCCGCAGCGACCAGGGCACCGACCTCTATGGCAAGCGTGTGCCTCAGCTCGAACTGGAACGCTCCATGTGGTACACCCCTGAGATCCGCGACTCTGCCGCCATCTACAACTATGGCGAGGATTATATCGTCGTCGGCCAGACAGCCACCCTCGGCACCCTGCGTGGATGGGATGATTCGAAGGACGACCCCAACTATGTCAACACCCCATCGGGTGCCAAACTCGCCGACCCCTGCATGCAGATGCTCAAGCCCTTCGACTGGCGTCAGGCACGCATCGTAGCTCGCGGCCCTGTGCGCACCATCGTGGATATGAACGTGGAGGGTTGGCAGTATAAGGGCCATGTGCTCAACGCCAAGAGTCGCTACATCCTCTATGCCGGCAACCGCGAGCACCAGATTGTTCAGCAGATTGCTGAGCAGCAAATGCCAAATGGCAAATCTCAACAAATTAACACATTAACAAATCAACAAAACAACGCGCTTAGCGCCTTGGAGTTCGTGACCGGCGTGATGAAGGTGGGTTCGCTCAATCACGACAGCGTGGATGTGGCTATCAACGAATACATGTTCGATGGCGAGGGCCTTTGTGCCTCGTACGGCAAGGACTGGCCCGATGGCAACCGCAAGAACTTCCCATACATGTCGAAGGCTGCCCTGGCCGTGTCGCTCCCAGCAGAGAACGTCACCCGCACCATCGACCGCCGCGAGCAGATCCTCTATGGCGTACGCCTCAATGCCGACGGCTCGCTCATCTACCGTGCCGCCTGTGCCGCCCCAGACCTCGAAACCTTCGCCCCCACCCCCGACGGCCGCTGGGATTACCTCCGCTGGTTCGAGTGGGTGAAGCAATGGAAACAACAGCAGCCGGTGACGGTCAGAATATGCCTGTAATTATGCAAAAGAATAAGATCAAGCTTTGGGACGAATGTTCGGAAAAAGAGCTGCGGCAGCTGTCGCAGCTCTTCGATGACATGATGCCATATTATCAGCGCATCGCCATATATAATATAGATAAGGAGTTTGTCGCTGAGCACAAGTCACAATGCGTGCGCCTGGCACTTGCTGCACGCAAGGTCACGTTGGAAAGCGAGGACGTGAAACCCGAGGAGGCAATCTTCTCGGATGAAATATTCTCCAAGCTCATCACAAGCGCATGGAAGGAATGCTTCTCCGATGATGACCGAGTGTTCTTCAACGCCAACCTGCAGCAGGCAGCAGAGTGCTTCCGCATGGGCATCATGATGGCGGATCTGCCGCAGATGTAGCAGGCAACACCGCCGGCTTGAAACTCCAACTCTTTGGCTGCGACAAGGTCCTGCCTGTTTCAAAGGCCAACGTGGGGACGTTCAAGGAGAAGATTAATTATTGCTCGCAAAATTGCAATCCGACCTGACTTTCCTGGTCTATTTCAGCACTTTTTATATGTCTGTCAGCGCTTTTTTCGCTTCTGATTCCTATTTTTAGAAAAAAATCATTATATTTGCGCCCGCTTTTATATGTTGTTTTGTTCACATGTTAATGTGTTAATATGTTATTGTTGCCACATACAGCATCCTCAAATAACAAAACAACAGATTAACAGAATAACAAATTAACAACACAAAGATATGATGAATTTTGTACAGGAACTCAAGTGGCGTGGCATGATCCAGGACATGATGCCCGGCACCGAAGAGCAGCTCCAGAAGGAGATGACCTCTGCTTACCTCGGCATTGACCCCACTGCCGACTCACTTCACATCGGCCACCTCGTAGGCGTGATGATGCTCCGTCACTTCCAGAAGTGCGGCCACAAGCCTTTCGCCCTGATCGGCGGTGCTACTGGTATGATCGGTGACCCTTCAGGCAAGTCGAAGGAGCGTGTACTGATTGACGAGCCAATGCTTCGTCACAATCAGGAGTGCATCCGCAAGCAGCTGGCCAAGTTCCTCGACTTCGACAGCGATGCTCCTAATGCAGCCGTGCTGGTCAATAACTACGACTGGATGAAGGACTTCACCTTCCTCGACTTTATCCGCAACATCGGCAAGCTCATCACCGTGAACTACATGATGTCGAAGGACTCTGTAAAGCGTCGCTTCACGGGTGAGAACGGTGCTGACGGCATGTCGTTCACCGAGTTCACCTATCAGCTCCTCCAGGGCTACGACTTCCTCTACCTCAACGAGCACCAGAACTGCAAGCTGCAGCTGGGTGGTGCCGATCAGTGGGGCAACATCACCACTGGCACCGAGCTGATCCGCAAGGTAACCGGTAATGAGGCTTTCGCCCTCACCTGCCCACTCATCACCAAGGCCGACGGCAAGAAGTTCGGCAAGACCGAGTCGGGCAACGTATGGCTCGATCCTAAGCGCACCTCGCCTTACAAGTTCTATCAGTTCTGGCTCAACGTGACCGACGAGGATGCCAAGCGTTACATCCGCATCTTCACCTCTTTGACCCAGGAGGAGATACTCGACCTCGAGCGTCAGCAGGAGGAGGCCGCTCACCTGCGTCCACTCCAGAAGCGTCTCGCTCAGGAGCTCACCGTGATGGTTCACAGCCAGGAGGATTATGAGCTGTCAGTAGCTGCTTCGAACCTTCTCTTCGGTAATGGTGGCGCAGAGGAGCTCCGCAAGTTCGACGAGCAGACTCTCCTGCAGATCTTCGAGTCAGTGCCGACCTTCGAGGTGACCAAGGCACAGCTGGCCGAGAGCGCCAAGGCCGTGGATCTCTTTGCCGAGGGCATCGGCATCTCGAAGGGTGAGTTCCGCAAGCTCGCACAGGGCGGTGGCATCAGCCTCAACAAGCAGAAGCTCGCAGCCTTCGATCAGGAGATCACCGAGGCCGACATGCTGCAGGGCAAGTACCTCATCCTGCAGAAGGGCAAGAAGAACTACTTCCTCGTTACCGTGAAGTAAGCACCAGGCGTGTTGCAATAAATAGAACACGGATTTAACGGATTGGACGGATCAAAACGGATTTCCTCTGTTTTAACCCATCCAATCCGTATTATTTTTATCAATAAATGGCGGCTTCTCCCCCATTTGACCAAAATTTGACCCATATTTCACACCATCGTAATCCATTTTTCCTTATCTTTGCCGCACAATATCTATCTATGACCTATGAAAATATCCCTTCATTCCCTGCCACACAGCATAGTGTATGCGATGCTCCTGCTCCTCACCCTGGGCAGCTGTTCGTTCCCATTCGGCCATGAGGAGGCCATGAGCATCGAGCAACGCGACTCGCTCATCGCCCAGGCCACGGCATTGCGTGCCGAGGGTCGCAAGTGGCGCGACAAGGCCGACTTCGCCCAGGCGCTCCGCGTGCAGCAGGAGGCGCTGTCCATCTCGCAGCAGGTGCAGGACACCCTCGCCATCGTGCAGGACTACAACCAGATGGGCACCACCTTCCGCCGCATGGGTCGAATGGAGGAGGCTCTGCGCCTGCACTACAACGCCTTGTTCTATGCCGAGATGTTCGAGCAGGACACCGCCTACCAGTGGCGCAAGAACCTGGTGGTCTCGCTCAACGGCCTGGGCAACGTGCACCTCACCCTGGGCAATCTTGACGATGCACTGCTCTGCTTCCGTCGCGCCCTGCAAGGCGAGATGGCCCTGGGCAGCGGCTTGGGCCAGGCCATCAACTACGCCAACATCGGCGCCATCATGGAGCAGACCGGCCAGCTCGACTCGGCACAGGTGTACTATGACCTGTCGATGCAGAAGAACACCGAGATCAGCAACCACAAGGGCATCGCCCTGTGCCATACCTACTTCGGCCAGCTCAACGAGCGTCGCGGACAGCTCGATGCCGCCGAACAGGAATACCGCGAGGCCGCCCGCCTGATGCAGGACAACGAGGACCACTGGCACGCCATCGAGCCGCAGATAGCCCTGTCACAGCTGCTGCTCGGCCAGGGCAAGTGGCGCGAGGCCCAGCCCATCATCGCACAGGTGGCCGAGGCGGCCGGGGAGATGGGCTCGTTCGAACACCTGCTCGACTCTGAACGCCTGCAGGCCGAATGCGACCAGCAGCGCGGCGACTACCGTTCTGCCCTTGGCCACACCCAGCTGGCCCGCGCCTACCATGACAGCATCGACTCGCCTGCCAACGAGAGCGTGATACGCAACATCTGCATCGACTACGAGCATCAGAAAGCCGAGCAAGAAAAAGCCATGATGCGCCAGGCCTACGAATCGGAACAGACGCTGCACCGCCGCACCGAGCAGTTCGGAGCCATCCTGCTCTTCCTGGCCATCGTGGGCATCATCATACTCATCTACGTCTATCGCATCCGCACCAAGAGCATGGACGCCCTGCGCAGCGTCGAGAGCATGCGCACCACCTTCTTCACCAACATCACCCACGAGTTCCGCACCCCGCTCACCGTCATCCTGGGCCTGGCCAACCAGCTCAAGTCGCCCGACATCGCACAGGAGCAGCGCGTGGGCTACCTCGACTCCATCCAGCAGCAGGGCAACTCGCTGCTCGAACTCGTCAACCAGCTGCTCAGCATCTCCAAGCTCATGGCAGGCTTCGGACAGGAGGAGTGGCGGCATGGCAACGTGCTCGACTTCGTGCGCATGTTCGTGGCCGGCTACAGCGACTATGCCCACACCCGCCAGATCAACCTCAACGTGATCTGCAACGAGGAGCAGATGGAGATGGACTTCGTGCCCAAGCACATCGAGCGCATCCTGCGCAACCTGCTCAGCAACGCCTTCAAGTTCACCCCCACCGGCGGCTCCATCACCCTCACCCTGAGGCGCAAGGGCAAGTACCTCAACATCGACGTGGCCGACACCGGCTGCGGCATCGCCACCAAGGACCTGCCGCACGTCTTCGAACTCTTCTACCAGGGCGCAGCCAGCCGCAAGCAGGGCAGCTCGGGCATCGGACTCCCCTTCGTCAAGCAGATGGTACAGAACATGGGCGGCATCATCCGCATCGAGAACCGCATGCCGCACGGCACCCTCGTCAGCATCACCCTGCCCAGCAGCCGCCCCACCGACCTGGGCGGCAGCAAGGGCGAACAAGCCATCCGTCCATGGTCCATCCAGGACGACTACGGCCAGCTCCTGCAGTCGGCACCCAAGGCACTGCCCACCGGCGAGAATACCGACAGCGACTCGCCGCTCGTTATGGTGGTGGAGGACAACGAGGCCGTGGCACAGTACCTCGACCTGCTGCTCCACACCTCCTACCGCACCATCAAGGCCCTTGACGGCTACGATGCCCTCCACAAGGCCGAGGTGCAGCTGCCCGACCTCATCCTCACCGACCTCATGATGCCCGGCATGGACGGCTACGAGCTCTGTCGCGCCATCCGCCAGTCAGAGATACTGGGCGACGTGCCCATCATCGTGGTCTCGGCCCGCAGCAACGACGAAGACCGCATCCGTGCCCTCGAAGCCGGTGCCGATGCCTATCTGGTCAAGCCGTTCAACGCCGACGAACTCAAGGTGATGGCCGACAACATGCTCAGCCACCGCCGCCAGATGCACCTGCGCCTGCAGCAGTCGCTGGCCTCAGCCAATGCCGGTGTGGTCACTCCCGAGATGCGTCCCGAGGACCTCGCCTTCATCGAGCGCCTGCACCGCGTGGTCGATGAGCAGATGCTCCGTGGCGAACTCGGCATCGACACCATCGCCAGCATCATGGCCAACAGCAAATCGACCTTTAACCGCCGCGTCAAGGCTCTCACCGGCATCAGCTCCGCCGCCTACATCCTGCAGCTCCGCCTCAAGAAGGCCTGCCAGCTACTCCAGGCCTCTGACACCCGCTCCATCGGCGAGATCTCCATGGCCTGCGGCTTCGACGACATGAGCTACTTCAGCCGCGTCTTCAAGCAGAACTTCGGCCAGACGCCCACCGAATACCGACAGGAGAACAGCAAGGCTGACGCATAAATCCTGTCACCGAAAAAAAATTCCGTATCTATGGAAAATGTGTAAAATATCACAAAAAGTGGTGCCAAAAACGTGATATTTTACACATTTTCCATAGATACGCTTGTTTTATTGATTTATTTAGCGTATCTTTGCGCCACAAAAAATTAAATAAAAAGCGGCATACTATGGAACTGAAACGTGACAAGCTCAATGAAATGATAGCCTGGAAAAACAAGCGCAAACGCAAACCCCTCTTGTTGCAAGGTGCTCGTCAGGTAGGAAAGTCGTGGCTGTTGAAGAAGTTGGGAGAAGTGGCTTTTGACAACTGTGTGATTGTCAATATTGATCGCGAACCAGCCATTAGAGAGCTTTTCGTTTCTACCAAGGATCCACATCGTCTTATAGAACAGATATCCTTGATCAAAGGTCAGCCCATCTTGCCTGAGAAGACATTACTAGTGCTTGACGAGATCCAGGATTCAGATGAGGTGCTCAACACACTAAAGTATTTCAAAGAGGATGCGCCACAGTATGCTGTTGCCTGTGCCGGTTCTTTGCTTGGTGTAGCCTTGCGTAAGAAGAATCGCTCGTTTCCTGTGGGGCAAATCGATTTTATGAATCTCTACCCCTTGTCGTTCACAGAGTTTCTGGAGGCGACAGATAGCCGATTGTCAAACATTGTACGCCACTGGTCGTCAAACGAATCCTTGCCCGAAATACTACGTGAAGAATTACAGGAGAAGCTACGCCTCTATATGGTCGTGGGAGGCATGCCTGAAGCTGTTGCTGACTGGATCGAAACCAGCGACATCCATGAGGTAGATGCCACACTTGATGCCATATTACGTGCCTATCCGCTTGACTTCTCAAAATACGCCACCGCAGCAGAGGTTATCCGCATTCATCAGGTGTGGGATAGCATGCAGCGCCAGTTGGCCAAGGACAACAAGCGCTTCAAATATTCGGAAGTACAGAAAGGTGCCCGTGCCCGAGAATATGAGTCAGCCGTGGATTGGCTCTGCACGGCAGGATTGGTACACAAGGTATGCAATACCGAGACAGTACGCCTGCCATTGAAAGCCTACCGTGACGAAAGTGCGTTCAAACTTTATCTCAACGATGTAGGTTTGCTTCGTCGCATGTTCAACCTCGAAAGCAGTACCATTTTGACAGCCAACCGTCTCTTCACCGAGTTTCGAGGCATTTTGAGCGAAAACCTTGTGCTTCTGTCTTTGCTCAATCAAGACTTTGAGCCGCTCTATTGGACATCTGGCAATCAGGCAGAAGTAGAATTCTTGGTAGAGCATAGCAGCAATATCATTCCTATCGAGGTCAAGTCAAGCGAAAGCATACAAGCCAAGAGCCTAAGCGAATACCGAAAGAAGCATGCCCCCTCCCTCGCCATCCGCCTTTCGCTCAAAAATCTACAGCTTCGCGATGGACTTCTCAACCTTCCACTACCCCTCTGCGACAGGATGAAGGATTTAGTCTCCACTAGCGATGTTTATCCAATCTTAATGGCCCAATGAGCACGTCAAATCTACTTGCCGAACAATTCTGCCTACTTTCCGGACCGCGATTCGTTAATGGCCTCGATAGTGTCAGCATTAGGCGTACCATAGAGTGCCTGAGACAAAAGGCTCTCCACATAGTTGTTCAAACTACGGTTACACTGTGCTGCACGCAACTTGAGTTCTACCAATAAGGTCTCGTTCAACCTGAACGCTGTCTGCCGTCAGTTTATTACAGCTTCCATGATTTCTGTTATATAAGTGTTATACAATATGGTGCAAAGATATAACATTTGAATGTGCAGCTTTCGGATGTGACAGTTACTTTTGACATACCCTCTTCCTCGGACTCCTCCATATCATGCATGAGAGCCGCGGCGATTACAGCAAGATTTAAAAAGAAAAGATTCTATACCACTTTCCTTTTTTGTTTTTTCGCTTCTAATCAATTGAAGATTCTGGAAAATAATAACAATAGTCAGCGCTGACATATTTAGAGAGGAAAAATTGAGGGCATGGCAAAGTCTTGTTACAGACTTGGTCACGCCCTCAGATCTTATGTGTTATACGAATATCTTATTCATCCAGCGTATATGTTACGTATGCGCCACCCTTTCCTTCATTACTATTACTCCATGTCCAATAATCCAGGAACTCTGTTGTATTGTTTTGATTCTGAACCCATGAGTTTAGATCATAGACATCCTGAATGCAGACTCCTTCAGCTGGCCATGCCCAGCCAGGTGGAAGTAAGAGGAACTGCGGAGTCTTATCGGCATCCTTCTTGGTGTCGTGAGTAGTATGATTATGAGATGTGCTGGCTCCAGACTGAATGTTCGACACATTGCGGACAATCATCGACGTTCCATTTGGATAGTAAACCCTTACGCGGAAATGCGTCAAGATATTGGCCATCGTGATGTCTGAAGAGTTGGTTGGAATCGTTGAGCCCAGCTTGATACGATCACCCACATCTGCTTTCTTTACCGAAGTACCTTTGGCAACATTCAGCTGTTCACTAGTTGGGGTTTCGTACTGATCATTCTTCTTCAGAGGTGATGTGCGTTTTACAAGATTGTGAATCTCGCCAAGCTGGATCCAGTGCGAGTCATCATCGTCGGTAGAAGTATCGAGTTCCATCGAAGGATTATACTCCACGATTGCTTCCAGGGTACCTCCTGCGGCAAGTGCTCGGAAGTAGAGGTCGGTGGTGCCTACTTCTGTAGTTTCGCCTGTTGTACCACTAACGGTTGTAGTTGTGTTGACTTCTTTGGTTACTGCCCAAACAAGGTCGTTGAAGTCGTAATCCCATACGCCACCAAGGTCTTCGCAAGCGATGATCCAGTCCTGTGTAACCTTAGTCGTGGTAACGTCATCTTCTGGCGTAATATCGGGATCGACTGACTGCACACCTATGATTTCGAATAGGAAGTCATTGTTGTCATAGTCCCATTCATCCTCCAGGCCGATGTAGTTCTTGCCTTTGTATGAGAAGGCTGAACCGCGTGGCAGGTCGTTGAAATAATTGAGTTCGACGCTGGCTGAAGATGTGTAGATTCGAGATAGCTCTGCTGCCGTTTCTCCATCTGTGCGGATACCGAAGAAGCCAATGACCATGTCTTTAGGCCATACATATGTAGCAGTGGTCGAGGCCTGAGGATTAACGCTTGACGTGTTATAGTCCCAGCCATAGTATGGCAACTTATAGATAGGAGCCTTGAAGGTAGCATTGGCAGCTGTGCTGATGCGACTAGGGTTGTCCTCCATGCCGGAAAGGAAGGTCTTTATGCCATATTCATCCTTGTCATAACGTTCCTTGTAAAGTTCCGAGTTCTTCAATACGGTTCGCTCGTCGTCGGGTAGATTTAGCGCAAAGCAACCATCTACATAACGGTTGAATTGAAATGACCACAGCCCGCTCTCACCGCCAATCTGATCAGACAAAGTCAAATTCGACACTTGCTGACCTTCGAGCGCGTTTTGCATGTCCTTGCGAATAATAATCTTAGCCACTTTATTGAAGTTGAGTGATGGCTTGCCGTTGACTATATCCATAACCTTGCTCTCTTCTGACTTAGGATAATAAAAATATCCCACATCATTGCCATGGTCTGTACCTTTGCCCACAAGCTTAATGCTCACAGAACCGTCATACTTTACTTTTTCGGTATCGATGGCTCCCAAAGTCACAATCTGGGCATCATGAGCCATCTCCATGTCAGTAGCTTGGTGGAAGCCTTCATCTGTGAAGAAGGGATCAATATGGTTCACGCCCTCTCTGAAAGGAGCACCCTTCCAGCTATTGGTTTTGGTGGATTGATACATTCCATAAAGAGGGAAGATATCACGATACATTACGTTCTCGAAGTCAGTTCTGATGGCCTCTCCATTATCTCCATCTATGATGTAGATTGGGCCTATCACGCCTTCCGTTATTACAGAGTTTCCTTTGTCGTCCACCATCTTTTCTACATCGTAGGTGCGATACAAGAAGTGATCATTGCGGGCATTATAGCGATAGGTACCTTCATTTCTCAACTGCAGGTACTCAGTTGAAGCCCATTTGTTAACGGAACCGCCACGCACATCTCTGTAAGATAAATACCCATCTACAGACTCTTTGTATCTATGGAATCCCCAAGCGTCCCCGACTGTTGAATCGGGGTCTTTCGCCTCAATGCGGAAGCCTGCAAAGCTAGTACCTTCCGAGTTGTCACCATTAGTAATCTCAATTCTCATCACATAGCGGCCTGCTTGAGCGTTGAAAGAGAAGTTCTTATCATTGAACTCAATTTTTGTCGAGCCATCGCCAGGGTCATTTGACGTAAAATATCCAAATTCTTGAGTCCTTACAACTTCTTCCGAATTATCATCTTTGATTCTAACCATTGAAACTGTTAGACCATCTTGTTGACTCTTGCGTTTGGCTAAAGCCAAGTGTACAACAACTGGGCCGCCCGATAAGTAAATATACTTACCGTCAAAGCCGCCAAACTGAGCTACAGTGCCAGTTTTACGTAAGAAGAGACTTTTTGATACTTTTTGCCCGAAAGCAGTTGATTCGCTATTAATATTTAATAAGCGAGGACCTCCAGGACCAGAATAATTGACATCACCTCCACGAGTTACACCATCATAGGTTACCTGCCATCCTTGAGGTATCTGGTTTTCATTACCTTCAACCAATCGAGTGATATCAGGAGCAAAGCCCCAATCCCATTTATAGGGCGAGGAAACACTGCGGTTGGAGTCCCAGATGCGCGCCCAACGCGTCAATGTCTGGTTGTAAGTTACGCAATTAGGCACAGAACCTCCTGCACGAGTTAAAATTTTATTAACCTCTATTCTGCCCTCAGCATCAATCTGATAATAACCATCGACAAGGAAGATACCGAAATCGCTCTTCAGTTCAACATACAGATTGTGCGAACCACGTACGACATCGACATTAACCGAAAGTTGGTCGCTTGACATCTCACCATGATAAAGCAAAATAGCCTCACGATTAGTTGGTGCCTCTGTCAGCACACGAACCTGATAGCCGCGAGCACCGGGCACATTGATATTAACCTTCACATTTTGAGCCATGCTCCAGTTATGATCTGGGTCAATCTCTCCGAAGATCTCCTTGAAATTCCGACTGTAAGCCTCTTGACGAATTTCGTCGGAAGTATATCCGAAATCCTCGTCCTGGCAACTTGGCAAGAGGGCGAGTGCCATTGCGCAGAGGACTGCGGCACAAAAGTAGAATTTTTGCGTGATATAAGAGTTCATAGATTTTTATGTATTTATCAATTGCTTTATTCAGAATAAATATTCTTGCTTTGGAGCTTCTTGTTGATACCTTAATTTGGACATTCTGTGTAATTGGATTGTATCTTGTTATGCACGACCATTATTAAGGAAATGCATATGCAAAGATAATCAATATTAGCGAATTATTCAGGATAATAGATTGCACAAAATGATTATGAAGGTAGAATAAGAAAAAATAATTATTCTTTTGCTATGTACTGATTGCAAAATTCTATATCAAAGTGAAAGCTCGTCCCCGCCCGTTGGCGTCCGATTGTGGAACCGCAATTCTTTGTCCCCAACTGCTGGCAAGGAATTGCGGACGCGCAGGGACCGCGTCTCGGAGCTCTTCCACCGCCTGCCCGCGGTGAGCGACGAGCAAGTGGAGTGGCTGCGTGTGTGGCTCCGCTCGTGTGTGGCTCACTGGCTGGGCATGGACAAACTGCACGGCAACGAGAGCATCGTCACCCTGATCGGTGCCCAGGGCTCGGGCAAGAGCACCTTCTGCGCCCAGATCCTGCCGCCCATGTTCCGGAATCATTCGGTGACAGGTACCGGCTGATTTATATCGTCTTAAAAACGACGATGCCATCTTTTTCGGGTTATAAATCATTTTCCAATTATTACTGTCCGGTAAAACTCAAAATCCTACAATAATCCCGTCCGCAGTACCTTCCACGCGGTATTGCGGACGATTTTTATAAGTTAAGCCCCCTAAAATAAAGACAATTCTGGAGGCGAATCATCTTTAGCGTCCATCATCAAAGACCAATCACGCTCCGGATCTTCAAGGAATGTATAGCAATTGACGTAGTACATCAGCATAATACGCAACATTGTTGCCAGACCAGAGAAACTCCACGACCTTTTGATTCTTTTCTGTATCACCATGAGCAGAAGATTGGCGATAAGTGTCACCCATATCTGAACTTTGATGGCATTCTCACTCTCTCCATAGAAATATCTCAGTGGGAAGTTCTGCTTAATTTGCTTAAAGACCAGTTCTATAGCCCATCTCTTCCTGTATATTGCTATGATTTCTTCTGCTTCCATCTCCATATCATTCGTCAGCAGAGAGACAAGCTTTGCCTTTCCCTTCTTTATATCTACATAAGTAATGATACGGGCATGATGAATGATGTCCTCTCCATCTTTTATGTGCTTTGTAAAGGATACCTGCTGAATTCTGTACACCATAAGCCCTTCCTCATTCTGGATCATGGTATCCCTCAGGATCTCATAATTGAGGTTTTTCTTCATCTTCGTAACATAGACCACGCCTCGCTGGGTTAATTCTTCAAATTTGGCATAGTCGATATATGCCCTGTCTATTGCCAGGATGTCTCCATCCTGATAGTTAGAGGGTTTGAGCATGAAACTGTCATTCGTGGCAGCCGAAGTGAATCGGATGTCCGACGGCACGCCTTCATTGGCATGGATATTTGTATGTACCTTGATCCCGCCCTTCTTCTTTCCTGTCTTGGGATGGCGCCCGACTCCCTTAAATATCAGGTTTGAGAAGAGTGCCTTTTCGCGGCTGAATTGAAGAATTTTTGACTTATCAAGCAGATTTATTACCTGACCATACATCGGCTGTCCGGAAAAATTACTATCTTTGCGCATGATTTAATTTTTGTTGTGTGGTAACGCAAAGATAAATCATTGGGCTGACTTCTCCAAAGAAATCAGCCCTTTTTTTTGTTTTTATTATTTTTTCGATTCAAAAAAGTTTACCGGACAGTAATAACAAAAAAACCTTCACCTTTAGGAAAAACAAATTCCGTCATTTTCCATCAAAAAATAAAAGAATTGGAATGTGCAGCTTTTGGATGTCACTTGAATGAGCAATCATCCTGTACCTGTCACTGATGATTCTGCTTCTCTAAAGGATCTGATCTATCATTATTCTAAGTTTAAGTGATTGTGAATAGAAATATGAAAACCTAATT
>JAZQPJ010000069.1:0-8476 GCA_045628525.1 Bacteroidales bacterium | reverse complement strand
CTTGCCGCGGGTGTGTTTTGTCCTATCCTGGTACCTGGGTAGGACAAAACAGGGTTGGGACGAGCTTTTGCAGATCTGCAGGGATGCGAACGCGTACGCGTTGGCATCCCTGCGCGTCCGCAATTGCTTGCCAGCAGTTGGGGACAAAGAATTGCGGTTCCACAATCGGACGCCAACGGGCGGGAACGAGCTTTTGCAGATTCACAGAGGCATTACGCAGATTCGCGACTCGAAATTCATCTTCAGACGGTGCGTCTCTCGCACACGGTCAGTGAAGTTCTCTCCAGCTACGGAAACACCATAAACGAAAGCCTTCTTGTTCATCGTATCAACTGCTTTATATGTTTGATTTTCTGCGTGCAAAGATACAAGAAAAATGACGGTTCACAAACTTGTGGACCACAAACTTGTGAACCGCCTTTCTTTTTTCGTAAATAGAGGCTGTTTCGGCACCTTGGGATGGCAAGTAAAACTGCTTCGACTGGGACAGGGAGCTGGCCCTCGCTTTTAAAAGGTTGAATCATTTGCGATTGCGATTCTTACATCATTGATGCAAGTGCAATGCCAAGCACAGAAGCAATACTGCTAAGCATTACGGATGAAGGAAGCTTATGTCCCTTGAGGATTGACGAGAGCTCTGTGGTGCTGATTCCCAGACGCTCAGCAAGGGCTGGTTCTGTAATGCCCTGATGCTCCATGGCATTCAGCATCTGCATGGCCACCTTGCGAGCCTTGCGGCGCTCTTCCTGACTTGCTAGTCGAGCCTCTGCTTTCTGTCTCCACTGTGAAGGTGTGGAGGACTGAAACTTGCGAAGTTTTTCTGCTGTAGTGTTCATAAGATACCTCCTTTCTATTTAAGTTCTGCCAGATAGTCAATGAAACTATCTGTGTCAATAATCTGATTTCTTTGCCATTGTATTCTAAATTGTGCTTTGTAAAGCCGTCTATCTTTTTAATCGTTCTGCGCTCATAAAGAGCACGCCGCATCCGATGTACATAGCCAACTATTTGTCGTCTATGCACAACATCTGCGCGACAAATATACATTATTAATAATATATAAGCAAATTTCCGCTCCAAATCTTTTCATTTCCTCCCTGTCTACCCTCTCTTTCTCCTTTATTTGCCACTCCAATTTTTCATTTTTATCCCCCAGATATTCGTGTAATCCGATCAATCCGTGTACCTTATGTCGGATGATGGGCGTCACAGTTACAGCGTCACAATAGGTGCACCCAATATAAGATAGTCAGCGGGACTGTCCCCGTGATCTATGGAGGATTGCGAGGTGTACGAAGGAGATGAGAGACAGTGAGGGCTGCAAGCACGGCAATTCCGCCACTTGCAGCCCTCACTTTGAAAGGTTGTATCATTTCTGAATATTATCTATCCCAGATGTGGTTTTGTACAGTCGGAACTTCATCCTCGTCATCGTAGTTGACACTATAGCCTGTCGGGCTTGTGCAGATGAGATCTGCATTTTCAATCATTACAACCTTGAGGGTTGGCTTTATATATAATTTTTTCATACTTTTGCTGTTATCTTACCATTGTTTTCTTTCCATTCTTTATCACGATGCCCTTATAGTCGTCTGTTACACGCTGGCCGCTGAGGTCGTAGGCTGGGATGTCATGCTCTGACTCTGCATCAATATCGATGATGCCATTAGCCTCTTCTTCACCGAAGAATGCGAGAGCCCTAGCCATTGATGCACCGCTGCCTAACCAGAGGTAAGCACGGAAAGAACGAAGGAGGTTGCCTAGACCTGACTTTACGAATGTCGATTGCCCATCATGCATAGCATATCCGTAAGCACCTACGGGAATATCTATCTGGCTGTATGTGCCATAGAGACCTGGCTCTGACGGATTGGTAGCGTCAGGCATAGATGTTGTTGCCTTTATCTCTGCATCATCCACGGTGATAGAGGTGAAGAAGTCAGTTGCAGGCTCGAAGAAGTAAGCGGTGTTAGCCCTCACGATGCCATCAGCGTTGTCAATCTTGGTGATGTCATCAAAGTAAACCTTGCCTTCCTCATGCTTGCTATACTGATAGAATTTACCAAGTTCTGCAGCCTGGGCAGCAGGAATATCGAATGGCACGATGAATGACCACATACCACCGTCATTTATAAAATAGCGGTTGAAGGTCACACTTGGAGCAGAGAAGTCAACAGGCGAAGAGAAGTCAACAGACGAATAGAAAGAAGCAGGGTCATTGATTATGATATCCTCGCTTGTAGAGTAGTTGCCTTCACCGTCCTTTGTCAGTTCAAGATGATTGCCTTCGCCGTAGAAGTCCTTGATGATATGGTCATCGGTGTGTGTGCCACAACCATTGTCACAAGCATAGGCATAGAGACCGTCCTCTACAGGATCATCGGTCAGGGTCTTGTTGGTGTAGCTGTGGTTCCCGGTAGCTGTGCCAGTAGCGGACCATTCCGCACCGTGAGTATCGCAACGGCTACACTTCTCGTGATACACGGCATCTGAGCCACAAGTAGCAGCAGAGACGAGGTAGTCTTCATCTACAACTTGAGAGTAGTCGTGATCAAGGGCAGCGATATCTACAACATCCTTGGTATCGCTATACTGAGTTCCTTCCACTGTAGCCGTAGCGGTATAGCGAGTGGTTCCCTTTGTGGTACAGTTAGGAGCAACTTGCTGAGCAGATGTGATACCGTTGCCCAAAGTCACACTCTTGGAAGATGTATGTCCTGGGGTGTTAGTGTAGCAACCTGTGCGATCGCAGGTACGGGTGCAGGTAGCGGTGTGACCATCGTCGGCCCATGACCATGCGCCAGCACCATAGCTGTGACCGAGGGCGGCAATATCCAATACGTCCTTGGTCGCACTATACTGAGTTCCTTCCACAGTAGCAGTAGCGATGTAGTGAGTCATTCCCATTGCGTTACAGGTTGGAGAAGCTCCCTGAAAAGATATGATACCGTTGCCCAAAGTCACACTCTTGGAAGATGTATGACCTGTGGTGTTAGTGGTGCAACGAAAGCAGGTACGAGTGCAGGTAGCAGAGTGACCATCGGGGGCCCATGACCATGAGCCGGGACTATAGATGTGACCGAGGGCAGTGCCTGTCTTCGTCCATGTGGTAGAACCTTTACTGTCGCAACGACTGCACTTGTGGTAATAAACCGCATCGTCGGTACAGGTGGCAGCTGACTTCAGGTAGGTGTCTGTTGCTGTCTGGCTGGTGTAGCCATGACCGAGGGCAGCAATATCCTGCACATCCTTTGTGGCAGAGAAGTCCTTGCCATTGCTTGTAACCTTAGCGGTGTAGGTTGTCCAGCCATTCTCAGTACAGGTGGCAGCGGCACCAGACTTCGGTTCTGATGTAACTGCGCAATCGAGGTCTGAATGGGTGTCGCCACAACCAGCACAGTTAGTTGTTGCCGTACATGATTTGCCGTCATCGGCCCAGTTGAAAGCCGCTGTATAAGCGTGGGTGTGGGTGGTATAGGTGATGTAACGGGCAGCACCACTAGTTCCTACGTTTGTGCTACCATTCGCAGAGAAAGCGCCATCTTTATACAAACCTGCGTATGTGTAGCCACTCAAGCCTATTTCTTCTGCAACAGAAAGAGACACTAAAGGCTTGCCACCATTAACGGTATTGCCATCACGAGTATAGAAGATAGTAAGGTAATCACCACTGGCTCCTTTGTTGAGGTCGGCTGCACCTTGTGCTGGCGAGCGATACCAGGTTTTACCGTCGTAGGAGAGCGTTTTAGTTCCGCCTTCCAGGTACTCATCGCCGAGGTAGTCTTTTCCCGACACAATCATAATACCAGTGATGGCCTTGCTGGCATCGGTGTCTGTTTTGTAGCCGAGATAGATATACCAGCTATCTTTACCATTGCCGTAGTTGAGATCCCTATCGATAAGTGTGTAGCCAGAGAGATAGCCTTTGGCGGTACCTTGGTTAATGGCTGCACCAATCTTAATCTCACTGATGAAGTCAGTTGCCCACGCCCCTTGTGGCATGAGCATGGCGATGAGGAGCAGCATGAGGCTCACCATCGACTTGGCGCTCAGGTTAAACGCCGTTCGCTTGAAATGTTTTGTTTGTTTCATTTTGTTTGTTATTATATTGTTGTTTTGTTTATATACTATCTTTTCTCCTCCCTTAAGGGAGGTTGGGAGGGTCTTTACCACTGCTTCACGAATCCGCTCAGCATTGGGATGTCTGTGAGCCACGAAATCTGGAGGCGCCTCTTCTTGAAGATAGCCATCTCACGGCTGCCCTGTTCGGTGTGCAGGTATTCCTCGCTCTTCTGCAGGTTCACCTCCGAGTCGTAGGCCAGGGCGCTGAAACCATCGAGCGCCTTGTAGATGTAGGCAAAGATGCCTACGCCCACGAACATCAGGAGGGTGAAGGGCGTGGTGTCGCTGGGAAACAGCAGCGTGACGGCGATGCCGCCGATGCCGAAGAGGATGATGAGGTGGCACGAGAAGAAGAGCCAGCGCACATCGCGGTCGGTGTCGTTGACGAAATAGTTGGCATAGTTGCCTAACTGCAGGTAGATGCGGTGGAAGCTCTGGTAGAACTTACAGGTCAGGAAAACGATGTGCAGGAAGAACAGCCCGAAGCCTATATACAGCAAGGTGTGGCTCTGGAGCAAGGCGCTGATGGCATAGACGATGACGGAGAGAAGGAGAATCGCCACGTCGCGCACCACTACACGGAAGGTGAGGTAGTGACGGTCGATGAGTCCGGTGTGGCTCATGGAGAGCAGCGTTCCGCCGATGTGGAAATAGCCCAGTGACAGCGCCGATGCTGCTATGGGGTTGTAGAACCTGGGCATGAACCACCAGTGCAACGCGAAGCCGATGCCGAAGACGAGGAGCGACAGGGCGGTGAGATAGCGCGAACGGTAGTAGCGTGGCGTCTCGGTATAGAGGTCGTTGTCGGGATCGAAGAAGAGCAGGGCTGCCAGCACCCAGTTGACCACAGCGCCGACGATGAGCGACAGGCTGTAGAAGTACTCGGGGGGAAAGGCGAGCGGAGTCGGTGTAATCTGATAATCCATTATCCTTCGGAAGTGAATAGTGAAAAGTGAAAAGTGAATAGTTTTTCGGGCGCAAAGATAATAAAAATGCGCAACGTAGGCGTTGTCATGAACTGACTTGTGTTGTCATGAACTGAAAAAAGCGTTGTCGCGAATTTAATTTCGTGACAACGCTAATGTATAAATGATTGATATACAGAAGGTGTTATTTCTTACTATTTTCCGCCGTCCACGCGGCTGGCGTCATGCCTACCTGCTGCTTGAAGGCATGAGAGAGGCTGCTCTTGTTGGCATAGCCGCAGTCGGCAGCAATGGCTTCGAGCGTGTATTCGGGGTGTTCGGTCATGATGCGCTTGGCCTCCTCGATGCGGAGATAAGGCAGCCAGCGGCGATAGTTATCGACAGGGGTGTGCTGCTCGAGGTAGAAATTGAGCGCTGTGGCCGAAATGCCCATTTCCTGGAGCGCCTCGCTGATGGTGATGTCCGGATTGGTGAAACGCCGGGCATTGACCCACTGCTCGATGCGCTGGCGAACCAGCTCGTTCTGATTCTCTGTCTCCACAGTCACGGCTTCGGCTATCTCATCGTCCACCTTGATGCACTCGGCCATGTTCCAGCCATAGACTATGAACGTGACAAAGAAAATCAGCAGGAGCGTGAAGATGATCAGACCATAGATGGAATTGAGCGCAAGGGCCGACGACATGCCTACCCACGGCGAGAAGAGCGAGAAGAAGATGATCCATTTCATGACACGAGCCGTGAACCGCAGCACGCTGTGTCGCTCGGTCAGCTCTTCGTCGGTCAGACGTGTGCTTGCCTGTTTCATCTCCTTGGTGAGCACCCATGAGAGCTCGATGACCTTGAGGAAATAGAGCAGCGCCACGACGAACGTAGCCGTCAGCCAGGGCTGGGCATCGTTGATAAGGGTATCGGTCATGTAGCCGATGGCAAGGATGACGTAGCAGACAGCCATGAAGATGCCGTTGTGCCTGTATCTTGGTTTCATGTCATGACCGGCACGCAGCAGGTTGAGCTCCGCCATGTTGTAGAGTGGCGTGGCTATGACATACGCCATCATGTTGAGCGTCCAGCAGAGTGTGACGCTCTGCTCGCGCAGCTGCCCTACAAACTGTATGGCGAAGTGGACGCCCAGCAGAAGGGTGGCAGCCGCGATGAGCCATCGCGAACGGTTATACACCACCGACTGCAGCTTGCCCCGGTTGAATAGGATGAGGCAGGCCGCAGCAACAAACATGGGCAATGCACCCAGGAAGCGCACACTTGATATGAGCTGTTGTTCCATGCTATCGTAGGAGTTACAACACCCCACAGCCTTGCTCGAAGGCTGGACGGAAGAAGAATGTGGGGGTTAGTTTCATTGCGATTATGGGGTTATGCTGCCTGACTATTCTCGTAAAGGAATTCTGGAGCGAGGTCGAGCTTGCCGTTCTGCCAAGAAACTGTCCATCCATCAAGTACGAAGTCCTTGAAGACAGCAATCACCTGAAGAGGGTAGAACAAAGGGTTATTGACAACAATATCCTTGCCGTCGAATATCTTCACTTCGCCGTTGTTGAATGTCAGCTGCAAGCAGTAGCCATCCAAATACTTTGCTGATGTAATCCAAATGAGGTTCATATTAGTCAAGTGGTTGAATTTCTACTAAAGTTTTACCATTCTCTATATTCGCCCAGTTAGCGAGCAATTCTTCCTTGCGCAGGTCGAGCCACTCATATACAAGACTAATCACACGACGTGGCAATTTACCTTCCATCTCGCCTGTCTGGATATTGATTGTGGCACGATAATCATTATACTTCACATGGAAGTGTGGTGGGTTATGTTCGGAATAATACATAGCAATAATTATTCCATAGAATCTGCTTATCTCTGGCATAACAATATGTAATTAATTATTATCATCTGCGCGACAAATATACATTATTAATAATATGAAAACAAATTTTCATTCCAAATCTTTTCGTTTTCTCCCTACCTTCGCTCTATTCTCCCTTGATTTGCCACCCCAATTTTTCATTTTTATCCCTCAATTCTGTCACCTCCACCCACCAATCCGCCCTCTAAAGTGTTAAATTAGATGATTTTATCCCCCACCTCTCCACTTTTCTACCATCATAATCATATAATCATGATTTTCAAAACGCACATTCCATAATCGAGTTGCTGCATCGCAGTCAAGAATTCTGCCTCTTTACCTTTATACTATCTCCCTTTTTTGCATAGATTTGACATGTGATAAAAGGTGTGATAATACGTAAATGCTTTATCTCAAATGATTGTGTGCATCTTTGGCGCATCTTTTTGGATACAATAAAGCCTCACAAGTCTGAAAAATCAGCAACTTATGAGGCTTTGATAGCGGAGAGAACGGGATTCGAACTCTTCTCTATATCCTGTTAGATATCAATTTCTTACAGAAATATAGGTCTGCTTGTCCACGTTTTTGTTCACACTTTTGTTCACATTTTTCTAAATCGCTGATTTCTTGACTTTTCGCATCTTGCCAGTTCGCAAGTTCCTCGATCAAGAAAAATGTGCGGTGATAAGTGTAGTTTACAATTATCACCTTGTAAAATTCAAAACTTAGCTGTTCTTTTGCAGAACAACTGTCTAAATAATATTCCTATACAGAGATAATAGGAGTATCTAAAACAGCTGAGATCTTAGCGATAGTTGAGATTGTGAAATTGTGTGTTCCTCCAAGCCATCTGCAAACTTCAGCTTCGGTCTTTCCCATCTTATGAGCAAACTCCCTTTGTGTCATTCCCTTTTCTTTGAGTATGGCAGCTATGCGGTCTGATATGCCCATAGTGAGATCAACTTGGGTCTTGATATGTTTAGGCACATTATCAAGAGCTTGTTGAAAGAATGGTGCTACGTAACTCATATATCAAATTGGGTATTGTTTATATTCTCAATAGAAGCTTCCTCGATAGTGATGTTTCCTTTCTTAACGGCAATCTTTATCGCCTCATCAAGTTTTTGCAATGAGTTCGGTCTGGGCAACTGTCTGGATTTTTGCTTTTGCCATATAAGTGATTGTGTGTATCGAGGTTTGTAATTTGTGGTACAAAGATAGTAAGAAAAAATATAGAAATTACTTTTTAAGGTAATTTTTGTGCTTTTGAATATATACTTTTTATCAAATCTGGCTATTATTATTTATCGGACATAGCAAAATAGATTGATTCTTTCTCTTTGTTCAGCTCATAAACCAAGTAACGACCCCGACATGTTCTGGCGGAGGTGGTGGCGGATCTTCCGATTACATTCTGTCTTTAGCGTCTTTACCTGCACCACTGCCACGATACTTACTCTTTGTAGCATTGAACCGATAATGAACAGAAAACTCAAGCGCCTGGTTCTGAAGATCCCTATATTGATAAACCAGATAGTTACCATAATCGACAAAGGCATCTTCCTGC
>JAZQPJ010000068.1:0-15411 GCA_045628525.1 Bacteroidales bacterium | reverse complement strand
GGCATGCCATACGTTATCGAGCGCTGGCCAGGCGGTATGCTCACCAACTTCACCACCATCCGCAAGGCTGTGAAGAAGATGGCTACCATCGACAAGCTCACCAAGGACGGCACCTACGATAACCTTTCTAAGCGCGAGCGTCTGCAGATCAGCCGCCAGCGTGAGAAGCTCGAGAAGAACCTCGGTTCTATCGCAGATCTTACCCGTCTCCCATCAGCTATCTTCGTAGTTGATGTAATGAAGGAGCACATCGCAGTAGCAGAGGCCGTACGTCTGGGCATCCCAGTATTCGGCATGGTTGATACCAACTCTAACCCACGCGACATCGACTTCATCATCCCAGCTAATGACGACGCTACCAAGTCAATTGCTGCCGTAGTAGGCGCAATGTGCGACGCCATCTCTGAGGGTCTTGAGGAGCGCAAGGTTGAGAAGGCTGACCAGGACGCTGCTGAGGCTTCAAACAAGGGCGGCAAGAAGAACGTTGAGGCCACTGAGGAGGCCTAAACATTCTTCTAATTACAAATTACTAATTACAAATTACAAGCTTCGCGCAACGTAATCAGTAATTTGTAATTAGTAATAGGAGAATTGCGGAAACGCAATTCTCCATGTAATTTGTAATTTGTAATTAGTAATTTATTTTCAAAAAAGAAAATATTATGGCAGTTTCTATTGCTGATATCAAGAAGCTCCGCGAACTTACCCAGGCAGGTATGGGCGATTGCAAGAAGGCTCTCGAGGAGTCTAACGGCGATTTCGATGCCGCTGTAAAGTGGATTCGCGAGAAGTTCACCAAGATCGCTGCTAAGCGTGAGGCCCGTGAGGCCGCTCAGGGCGTAGTTATCGCTCGCACCGAGGGCAACTATGCAGCAGTTGTAGCTTTGAAGTGCGAGACCGAGTCTGTTGCCAACAACGACCGTTTCCAGGAGCTCGCAGCTACCATCGCTGACCTCGTAATGGCTAACAAGCCAGCCAACAATGAGGCACTCCTCGCTCTCCCACTTGAGGAGGGTACCGTACAGTCAGTCATCACCGAGCGTTCAGGCGCCTGCGGTGAGAAGATGGAGGTAGTATTCGAGGCAGTTACCGGCGAGGGCGTTGTAGCTTACAACCACTTCAACCACATGCTCTCTGCTATCGTAGCCTTCAACCAGGCTGCTCCAGCTGAGGCTCTCAAGGAGATCGCTTGCCAGGTTGCCGCTATGAACCCACTCGCAGTTAACGCTGACGAGATCCCACAGGCCAAGAAGGATGAGGAGCTCGAACTCGCCATCAAGAAGACCAAGGAGGAGCAGGTTGAGAAGGCTGTTGCCGCAGCTCTCAAGAAGGCTGGTCTCAATCCAAACCACTTCGACAGCGAGGATCACATCGAGTCGAACATGTCTAAGGGCTGGATCACCGCTGAGGAGGCTGCCAAGGGTCGCGAGATCATGGCTGCTACCGCTGCTGAGAAGGCTGCCAACCTCCCAGAGCAGATGGTACAGAACATCGCTAAGGGTCGTATGGCTAAGTTCTTCAAGGAGAACTGCCTCGTTGAGCAGGAGTTCATCAGCGACAGCAAGTTGAGCGTTCAGCAGTACCTCGACAAGGTTCAGAAGGGCCTTACCGCTACTGCATTCAAGCGTATCAACCTCAATCAGGACTAATCACATCTTGAAGTTAAAGAGTTAAATAGGTAAAAGGTTAAATAGTTCCATCCGGGTTCGATCTACACGGCACTCTTTCACTATTACATTCTTTAGCTCTTTAACTTCCACCGGGGTGTGGCGCAGTTGGTAGCGCGCTACGTTCGGGACGTAGAGGCCGCCCGTTCGAGTCGGGTCACCCCGACCTCATTCTATCCCACAAAGAAAAGCAGCAGAGAGTCAATCCCTGCTGTTTTTTTGTGCTAACAATAACAATATCTTAGATATTATTTACTATTGCTGTCCGCAGTCACTCAAGACCCTGGCCGACTTAACGGGAAAGATCAATGACTTTCTTGTCGTAACCCGTCCAGGTTCCGTGTTCATATCTTGAGGTCAAGGCAACGAAACTCTTCTCCGAACCATCCCATTCCAATTCCTCATACTTCGGCTGAATCACCCAATTGCCCTGTCTGTCAATGATGCCGTGCAGTTTCGTCTTAGGATCCCTGGCGGCAGCAAACTCGCCATTCGGGGTCGAATGGAAGATCATATTTTCGCCATCCTGATAAAGGCCGAAGACTATAGGCACCATTATCTTGCCGGTATTGTCGATCATACCTATCCTGTTGCCCTTACGCACCACGGTCCAGGGACGCTCGTCCATGTCCGGGCGACGATCAAAGCCCCCAGCCATCCAGTCGCGTCGGTTGTTGAAATCGAGTACAACGTCATAACTGCAAGGAACGACCAATGAGCCGGACATGTCCATAAATCCCCATTGTCTTTTTCCAACAGCATCTTTCGCGACTGCAACCAGCCCATGGCGAGGCTCCCTGATGTAGGAGAATCCACAAAGCCTGCTGCCTCCGCATTCCTTGGAAATGCTTGCCTTGATGGTCATCAGACGTGACTCGCTCCATTCCTGGGTATCATAATCGGAAGGATGTCCGTCCTCATACATCTTCTCCAGGGTGGATTTGAACACTTCCCTCGCCTGCGCTTCTAACTCCGTCCCCTTGTATTCCTTCATGGCCTCCTCGGCTTCTTTTTCCACATTGAGAATAGCCTGGTAGGTAAGCTTCTTCTCCTTCAATCGGTTGTAGTGATTGATCAAGGTAAAGATGCGCGCATCCTCGTCATTCGCGAAGAAGACCCCACACAGAAGCGTGTCGGCAGGTGATTCTTTCGGAAGCATGATACTGTACCACCCATCCAAGCCTTCGGCAACCTGTATAAACTCTTCCTTCTCCTTTCCCATCAGGACAGGACAGAACAGTAGGCACATCAGCAGGGCTGACAAAGTTTTAATAAATGTTTTCATCGACAATGAACTATTTGTTGTTTTTAAAAAGGTAGGCAATTTCTCCCGCAATTACGTTGCATAAGCACAAAAATGTTAGTTTTCTTCCTCAAATTCCACCCATTTGCCTTCCTTCATCACCCATGTTTCCCATCTGTTCAATGGATGATTATCCGGCACCACCTCGCGGTAGAGCCTTATGACAGGCCTACCTTCGATGGTGTCGTTCTTTATCTGGGTGTAGTTCTGCGGAGTCTCTGCCCTACCCGTTTTCACGTTCCAGATGCCTCCCTTGGCAGAACGCGATTCACGCAAGTCGAAACCGAAGACATAGGTGTCGTCTATCTTTTCCTTAATGGTCAGATCCTTGATATCCTGCGCATAGGCAGAAGCACAAAGGATAAGCACTAAAGCCGAAAGACAGTGTTTCAGGTATTTTTTCATACGTCGAAATGTTTATTAAAGCCTTGCAGCTTCCTCAATATCCTGTTTGGTTTCGTAGTAAAATATGAGTTGCATTTCGCAGGCATCGTAATCGATGTGGAAGAGGTGGACAGCCGGATATCGGCCATCGGTTTCCTTGTACCAGAAGTCTGTTTGGCTGCGATATTTCTGTCGGAATCCATTGGCAATAAGTTTTGTCTTATAGGCAATCCAACTCAATTCTGCAGCTGAAGCGTAGAAACGCACAAGATGTTGTCCGTCGATGTCTTCCTCCTCGATGCTGAAGTGATTGCCACCACAATCCCATTTCGGGAAGTCGGGTAGGAGTGTTTCCAACTTAGCCATTACTTCCTCGTCGGTCAGTTCCTTCTCTTCAAGTTCAAGCTTACCCTCTGCAGCAGCTTTCTCGGCACTTGTACGCAGAATCTCCATAGCCATTCTGAATGACTCAGGATTCTGTTCTACAGCTTCGTTGATTGAATCACCTGCCTGGTTCAACGATTCCCCAGCCTGCTTCATTGATTCGTTAGCTTCCTCAATGTTCTTGGTTGCGGTTTCTATCAGCTCTGCTTGCTTCTGTGCAAACTTGGCTGCCGCTGGCTTTACCGCTTCTGCTACTTTCTTCTCTACGATGTCACTTACACCCTTGGCTACACCTTTGCCAATGATGTTTATAATACTACCCAAAAGTCCCATAGTATTAGTTTATGAATTAATAATTATATGTTATTGATAGTAAATAGTTGTTTCATCATAATTTCTCTGGGTCTTCGTTATACCAGTCGATATAATGTGCAGCTGAGAGAAAATAATCTGCAGCTGTTTCTGGAACTTTCGAGTGAGCCTCATACGAGGGGTCACCAGTCAGTTTATACATTTCAGAAAATACCTGCTTCATTTCTCTTTCAAGAGGCAAGTATTCATTTTTATAGACATTCATAGCTGCGATGACACCATTGCGCCAAAGTGGAATAGATTTGGTGTAATATTCATGCATGAATTTCTTTATCTGATCTTGCTTTATTTCGATCTGTTTACCTAAATCTCGATCATGAGCTACTTGTGCATCAGACATTGCATCTCCACCAATTATCTGCTCTTCAAGATCTGCGATTTCTGCATTGAGTCTGTCAACCTGCTGTCTGTAGGTGCGATTGTAGATTTCTTTTCCTGCAGCCTGAGCTTCACGACGCAGCTTGCTTGGCTTCTGCATGAGTTCAACCCCACGCTTGTTCAATCTGTCAATCTTCTCAATAAGTGGGGCCATTTTTGCATTGCGGGCATCCTGTTTCTGCCCCTTTGCAGCATAAGCCTGCAACTTTTTCTGGTCAATACCGGCCATTTCCATGAACTGCTGGGTCTCCTCAGCTGAGAGATTGTTGTTGGTGATGAACTCCATATCTGTAACAGTTAGTCCGCCAGTCTGTTGGGCCATTATCTTGTCGGCCAGTTCCTTTTCTGTCATCTTGCCGCTCTGCACTGCTTCCAGATCTTCCATGCTGATGCCCATATTACCGAGACGGCCTTTCATAGCCTGCTTGGCAAGGGCTTCCTGCTGAGCTTTGCTCATGTTCTTCGCCTGTCCTATGGAGACATTGGTTCCTTCGATCTTCTTTTTGTCGTAAGCTTTCTCTACCTGATGCATTGGATTCATTTTCGCTGTCATCTCCTGATAGTTCCTCTGAGCTTTATCCAGTGCTTCTTTGAATTTTTCGTATAATTCCGGATCACCATCGCCATCCAGATAGGCAATCATCTGAGCCTCTGTTGGCAAGTCTGGACAAGCAGCCATCGCTGCTTCTGGAGTCATTTGTGCAAAAGCATTGAAGTAGCTGATTACAGCCAACGACAAAGTAAGAATTATCTTCTTCATGATAGTATGTTTTTTAGTCAATAAACAAGAATCCCCCTCCTTGTTCCTTATGACAAAAAAGCAAAGAGAGGGAGAATATAAATGATTACTTCTTAATGAACTCTTTTAATATAGTTGAGCTCATTACTTCTTAATGAACTCTACACGACGGTTCTTTGCCTGACCTTCCTTGGTCTTGTTGTCAGCGATAGGTTCGTGACTTCCCTTACCTACAGCGCGGAGGTTCCACTCGTCAACACCGAGCTTCACGAGAGCTGCTACGACGGCCTCTGCACGCTGCTGAGAGAGAGGGTCGTTTACCTTGTCCGAACCCTGGTTGTCGCAATGTCCCTGTACCTCGAAGCGTACCGACTTGTTCTTCAGCATGTAGTCAGCAACCTTCTGGATTTCCTCCATTGACTCAGGAAGGAGGGTTGCCTTACCAGTCTCGAAGTTGATGTTGTTGGTTACGAACTTACCGGTCTCCTCCATTGCCTTCTCTACTGCTGTAAGGTCCTGAGCGTTGCGGTCATAGAGTTCCACTGCACCCTGTGCAATCACCATGTTACGGATAAAGGTAAGGTTATCGTAATCGAAAGGAACATGGATTCCCACCCAAGTAGCCTGCTTCACCTTAGGCAGATTAGCTACGCGGTTACCATCGATGTAAAGCTTCAAAGCACGCTTGTTGAATGATACTGCCACGGTATGCCAGCCTTTGCTGAATTTGTAGTCAAAGCTGGTGTCTATCACCTTGCTGCCATTGGTGTAGTGGTAATGACCACCGGTGTCATCACAGACAGGAAGTGTGACATTGAAAACAGGAGCATCATCATTTTCCCACACAGAGGTCTCATCAGATGAGCGGTCTGTACCTCCTGCCAGGATCAACTTGATGTCGTTAAGACCTACATCCATTCCATTAGGTGCTTTGTCCCAATAGTAGTAATCGAACTCCACAGTGAACTCCTCAGTAAGGTAAGCTCCCTCTTGCTTGATGAGAGGAGTGATGAAACCGTTATCTGTAATCTCAACAACAGTCTCGCCATTGAACTTCTTCACTTCAGCCTTACCTGCATTGAGGTCCCACTTGCTTGGGAATTCGCCCACAGTCTCACCTTTGAAATCATCCTGGAAAAGAATCTTACCACCACGCTTGAAGTCGGTGGAAGTATTTATCTGAGGTGCATTGTCCGAAGCTGTAATCTCTCCGTCATCACCCTTGTTATTCTTCTTGGCGCCTTTCTTTGCGCCATCAATAGCTCCTTCAATTACTTCAGAGGTCTTCTGTACGGCCTTGCTTTCAACTACATCCTCTGCAGTTCTTTTCACAGCATCGCCTACACGTTTCAGCCATCCCTGAGCATACACATCTGCATTGCAGCACATTATGGCTACAAGCGCTAAAAGAAAAGTTTTTTTCATAATAGATAAATCTTTTGAGGTTATTATGGCGACAATGATATATATTTTTCATCAAATACAGGCAAAATTTCCTTAAAATATGCACTAAACTGTCATTTTTAGCTCAAAATCACCAAAAAACGCACCAAAAATTGCATTTTTCTTGGAAAAAATATGTTAGAATAATAAAATCTTTATACCTTGTGTTTAATCAATTATCATCTTCGCCATCATCCATCAGCCTTTGCAGACCTTCGACATCTGGCAACACATGAGTCACCTTCATCTATTGCCAAAAAGCGCCCTCATTCGCTCAAGCCCCTGGCCCAAGGCGGCGAAAAACCTCCCCAAAAGTATTGAAACCTTCACGCAAGCCTGAGCGATGCTTCCCCAAAGTGTGGAAAGCTTGCCGCGAGTCTGCGACAAGCCATTGTAAATGTGCAGGGATGCCAACGCGTACGCGTTCGCATCCCTGAGCGTGCAGAATTCCTTGCCGCGGACTCGCGGCAAGCTTTTGTGACTTCACAATTGCTTGCCAACGGTTGTGGACGGGCTTTTGCGGATGCGCAATTCCTTGCCAACGCCCCGGGACGAGCTTTTGCGGATGCGCAATTCCTTGCCACCGGTAGGGGACGAGCTTTTGCGCATCCGCAATCGGGCGCCAACGGTTGTGGACACAAAAATGTGGGGGCGGGGATTAGTGCTGGATGGCTACCTTCTGGCCATTGATGATGTAGATGCCGGGAGCGGTAGGCTCGGCGCAGGGACGGCCGGCGGCATCGAAGACCTGGGTGGCGTGTGGGGCGTTGTCGTTGCCGATGGCTTCGAGGGCTGCCTCCTGCTCCAGGATCTCGAGCATCTGGGCGGCATAGCGCTTGCCGAGCTCACGGTAGCCGGCGGCCGAGAAGTGCCATGGGTCCTGACCGTTGCCAGGCAGGCCTTCGGCTGAGATGACGTATGAGTTGGCGACGTGCTCCTTGAGGTGAGGCAGCGCGTTCACGTTGTGCCATGAGCAGGCACCGCCCTGGTTCTCGTAGAGGGTCTCGCCGGCCAGGAGTGGTGTCTTGGCAGGATCGAGGCCGAGGTAATAGCAGAGGCGGGTGTAGATCTTGGCCACCTTGGCGCACCAGGTGGATTCGCCATTGTTCGACTCGCCCTGATGCAGCAGGATGCCCTTGATGGTGCCTACCTCCTGAGCCTTGCGGCCCATCTCGACCAGACGGCCGAGGGGATCGTTGTCATACTGAGCACAATAGCCCTGGAACCAGCCAGCCTCGCCAGCGATATAGGCATCCTTGAACTCCTCCATGAAGAGCTCGATCTTGGCACCACCCACGGCCACGTTGATGACGCCCACCTTCTTGCCCGGCTGCTGCTCCACGAGGGTGCGGCCGAAGTAGTCGGCAGGGGTGAGGCCTGTGCCCTGGCGGCAGAGGGGTGGGGTGGCTGTGTACCACTCGCCCATGGTGCGTCGTGGGTTGCTGAAGTTGACGGCGGCCATCATCTGGAATTCCTCGGGCACACCTTCGTAGTCAATGGCTTCAGGCTGGGCATTGCCCTCCATGTTCGACTGGCCGAAGCAGAGGTAGATCTGGAAATTGGGATCGCCCTGCTCGACGAACTCCCAGGTGTCGGGGATCTGAGGCTCCTCGATGGTGGGGGTGGTGTCGCTGTCGCTATCGACGATGGTGATGGTGTGCTGGTGCCAGCCTGGCTTGCCCCAGCCACGGGTGGTGTTCTCGGCAAAGTCGCCGTTCTGCACCATGTTGACGCCTACGTTGTCGCACTTGAGCACGACATCGTCCATGTAGATAGCACCATTGAGGCTACCGAATACGAACTGCAGACGGTCGTGAGGGAACTGCGCTGTGAAATGCCAGGTGTAGGTCTGCCACTCGGTCTGGAGCTTGGGAGCCTCGCAATACTGCACGTCGGCACTGCCGTTCCATTGGTCGCGGTTGGGGCTGGCATTCCAGATGGGCCAGAAGCCGAACTCGACGCCGGCCTGGGTGCTCTTGAGCTTGGCAGTGAGGGTGTATGCCTCGCCCTGAATCATCTGGGCTGAGAGGTCATAGTAGCTCTGATAATCCCAGATATTGGACTGCGCACTGGTGGTGGTGAACTTGATGCAGAGGTTCTGGCCGTCAGCTGCCGAAGCGGTGATGGCAGATGTGGCCAGGGTGAGAAGGAGGAAGAGTTTCTTCATTGTGTGATTGATAAAATAAGTTGTTTTAGTCATATTCATGAGTGCAAAGATAGTCCTTTTCTCTGGCATTGCCAAATATTTTGCTAAAAAGGTTGACGGCATCAACCTTTTAAGGCATTTTTTTGCAAAAAAACACTTAAAAAGGTGGTAGGCTTACCTCCTTTTGGAGTAAAAACTGCTAAAAAGGTTGGTGCAGGATAACTTTTTAAGCCTTTTTTGTTCGTTATTGGAAAATAATATGTATTTTTGCACCTTAAAAGGTTAACGACATCAACCTTTTAAGGCGTTTTTTTGCAAAAATATCATAACAATGAAGAAGACCGTTGACGAAATAATGAAGGAATGGACGGCTTTGCAACCCCTGTCAGACAGAGAGAGGGAGATACTAAGTCGCAGGTTTACTATTGACTTCAACTATAACAGCAACCATATTGAAGGAAACACGCTGACATACGGACAGACGGAGATTTTGCTGCTGTTTGGCAAGATTGTCGGAGAAGCAGAGGCTCGTGACATACATGAGATGACGGCCAGCAATGTAGGTTTGAAGATGATGACCGAAGAAGCAGGACTCAAAGATGTACCTTTGACTCAGAATTTCATTCGTACGCTACACAAAACCCTTCTACGAGAGGATTATACCGTTTATCGCAATCTGCCTGGTGGCATGCAGACAAGCTATGTGATCCACGCAGGTCAATACAAGACGCGCCCCAACTCCGTCATCACACGCTATGGTGACCGCTTTGAGTATGCTTCGCCCGAAGAAACCCCGGCATTGATGACAGACCTTGTGGATTGGTACAACGATGCAGAACAATCGGGCAAGTTCACTCCGATAGAACTGGCTGCCATATTCCATTATCGCTACATCCGTATTCATCCTTTCGAGGATGGCAATGGTCGCATTGCCCGTCTGATGGTCAATTATATCCTTACACGTCATGACTATCCGATGATCGTGGTTCGTAGTCGCAAAAAGAAAGAGTATCTAGAAGCACTTCATAGTACAGACCTCAAAGTTGGATCTGCTCCTTCGCTCGGTGCTCATGCCTCGAAACGAGACATTCAGAAGTTCCTGACCTATTTTACCAATCTATTTATTGACGAGGTTGCATACAACATTCAATTCCTGACACAGCGAGGAAGTAACGTGTGGTGGTTTGACGGCAACCGCATCAGCTTCCGTAGTGAGACGACCAGCATTATTCTTAATAAGATGTATGACGAGCCAAATAGCACTATTCCACAATTGGCCGAAGCCGCAGGTATTAGCGTCACCGCAGTAAACAAGCAGCTGAATTTATTGATCGACAAAGGATACATTGCCCGTACGGAAACAGATAATTCATGGCGACTCATTGTAACCCCATCATTATAAAATATTGAGAATAGAGCCAGATGTCGAAAGCGGACGAACCGTTAGTCTCTGACTCTATTCACTTTTTTTTATTCACGATAATGAATTTACTTCAACGTCACGTCGAGGCACTTGAGGTCGCGGTCGGCTGAGCTGGTGCCGTAGAAGACCTCGTACTGGCCAGGCAGGGTGCGCATGGTGTTGGTGGTCTCGTCGAAGCACTCGAACGACTCGGTGTCGAGCTGGATCTCCACGTTGCGGGTCTCGCCTGGACGGAGGCTGACGCGGGCATAGCCACGGAGGCTCTTGCGTGGGCCCTGGGCATCGGCGGTGCGGTGGATGTAGAGCTGAACGACCTCGGTACCGGCACGACGGCCAGTGTTGGTAACAGGTACGGTGACGGTGAGCTTGCCATTGGAAGCGCTGATCTCCTTGGCACTGAGCTGTGCAAGGCCGACGTTGAACTGGGTGTATGAGAGGCCGTAGCCGAATGGGAAGAGAGGCTCCTCGGTCATGTAGCGATAGGTGCGGCCCTTCATCGAGTAGTCCTGGAAGTCAGGCAGCTGGCTGACGCTCTTGTAGAAGGTGATAGGGAGCTTGCCCGATGGGTTGTAGTCGCCATAGAGCACGTCGGCAATGGCCTGACCGCCCTGCTCGCCTGGATACCATGCCTGGAGGATGGCATCGCACGACTCGAGCTCAGGCACCATAGCCATGGCCGAGCCGGAGAAGTTGACGAAGACAACCTTCTTGCCAGCCTCGTGGAGCTTCTGGAGGAACTGACGCTGTACGGCTGGGAGCTCGATGTCGGTGCGGTCGCCGCCACGGAAGCCAGGGAGGTTGACAGGCATCTCCTCGCCCTCCAGACGAGCCGAAATACCACCGGCGAAGACCACAGTCTCGACGCCCTTCAGACGGGCGATGAGCTTGTCGTAATCTACGTCGTTCTCGCGGCCGATGTTGACCTTGAGGTTGGCGTTGTAGGTGAGGATCTGTGCATAGCGGATCTCGATCTTGTACTCCTTGCCAGCCTCGACGTCAAACTCGGTGCGGGTCTCGGTGTCGCGCCAGGTAGCCTCACGTACGGTTGACTTGCCATTGACGAAGACCTCGAAATATGAGCAACCCTCCACGGCGAGCAGCACGCGGCACGACTGCTGCGGACGGAACACGGTCTCGTAGAGGCCAGAGAACTTGGTGAGCTTGACGCCAGGAGCGAAGGCATAGTTGCCGTAGGTGGTGACGCTCACAGGACGCTCGTGGTAGCGGGTGGCCACAGGGGCAGGCAGGTTGGTGCCGGCAGCATACTTAGGATTAGGAGTGGTCAGCTCGTCGCCGAGAGTCCAGATGTCCTCGTTCCAGAAGATGCCTCGGAAGCCGGTCTTGCCGTCGATAGAGCACTGGTCGTAGAACGATTCGAGCTCCTTGTTGCTCACGAGGTCGCAGCCCTTGAAGGTGATGACGCGACCCTTGCCCACCTTGCCTTGCACGCCCTCCAGGAGGGTAGAGGTCTGGTTGGGGGTGCCGTTGTAGTTGCCCCACATCAACTGCTCATCGTCGGCGTTAGGGCCGATGACGGCTACCTTGCCCTTCTTGAGCGGGAGCACGTCGCCACGGTTCTGGAGCAGGACGAGTGCCTGACGACCCATCTCGAGGGCGGTCTGCTGGTGCTGCTTGCTGTTGAGGATCTCAGGGCCGAGCTTCGACCAGGATACGAGGCTTGGATCGTCCATCTCGCCGAGTTCGAAACGGCCCTCGAGCAGACGGAGCACCTTCTGGTTCACGTCGGCCTCGTCGATCAGGCCATTGTTGACAGCCTCAGGGATGCTCTTGTAGGCATAGTCGAAGCCGCACTCCACATCGGTGCCTGCCAATACGCCCTTCGAAGCGGCATGGGCTGGGGTCGATGAGGTCTTGTGGTTCTGCCAGAAGTCCGAGACGGCACCGCAGTCCGATACGACCATGTACTTGAAGCCCCACTCATCGCGCAGGATCTTCTGGAGCAGGCGGGTGCTGCCGCAGCAAGGCTCATCGTCCCAACGCTGGTAGGCGCACATCACCTCGCGCACGTCGCCCTTCTGCACACAGGCCTTGAAGGCTGGCATATAGGTCTCCCACAGGTCGCGTGGCGACACATTATTGATATTATCGACGTGACGGCCCCACTCCGGACCGCTGTGGATGGCGTAGTGCTTGGCACAGGCATAGAGCTTGCGATACTTGGTGTCGGCTGGGCCCTGCAGACCTTTGACTACCTGCACGCCCAGGCGAGAGGTGAGGTAAGGATCCTCGCCGTAAGTCTCCTGTCCACGGCCCCAACGGGGATCGCGGAAGATGTTGACGTTAGGAGTCCAGAACGAGAGCGAGTGGAAGCGCTGGTCCTCATGACCGTCGGCCATCCACTGGTTGTAGGCGGCACGTGCCTCGTCAGAGGTCTGGTCGAAGACTTCGAACACCAGATCGTCGTTGAACGAAGCAGCCATGCCGATTGGCTCGGGATAGACGGTGACGTTGCCCATGTTGGCTACGCCGTGGAGTGCCTCGCTCCACCAGTTGAACTTCTTGATGCCGAGACGGGGTACGGCCTCGGAGATATCGAGCATGATGGTGGCCTTCTCCTCAAGGGTGAGGCGCTGGCAGAGGTCGCGGGCACGCTCCTTGGGCGAAAGCTCAGGATCCTGATATGGCAGCAGCTGCTGGGCGCTCAGGGAGGCGGCAGCGAGGGCCAGGGTGAAGAATAATGCGGACTTTTTCATTACGATTATGTATTAGTGTTCGTAGTGGAACCAATCGACGTCGATGTAGCCACCCGACTTCTTGGTGCAATAGTTGAAGATGGCGAACTTGGTGCCCATGAAGAAGCGACGGTAGTCGAAGCGCATGCGGTAGTCGCCGCCCAGCTGCTTCCACTGCTTGCCGCCATCGAGGCTGTACCAGAAGGTGGCGTTGTCGTTCTTGCCAGGACGGAAGTCGCCCGTGATGCGGAGGCAGACGTTCTTCTTGCCGCCCAGATTGACGCGAGCAATCTCTTCGCGCTTCACGTTCTTGATGGCGTGCTCCTGATTGGTCAAATCGACCGACTCATAGCTGAGCACGAGGCTCGTCTTGCTGCCATTCTTCTCGATGGTGAGGATGCCGGCATCACCATTGAATGCCGAGAAACCTGCACGATCGCCATCCTTCATCTTGCTGATGTCGATGCTCACGGCACCGGCACAGGTTGGGCCCTCCATACGCTGGGTGAGGGTATTGCGTGCGCTGAAGAGGCTCTTGGCAGGGATCGAGGTCTTGAGACGCAGGTAGCCAGGGCGCTCGGTCATCGACCAAGCCTCCTTCACAGGGTTGTGGTTCCACTGCCAAAGAGGTACGTTGCTGTTCATCGTTGACTCGGCACCGAACTCGTCGCTCTTCACGATGCTGATGTAGCCATCCGCGTTGACGGTAGAGAGGCGCTCTGGCTCGCGGGCAGGGGTTGGCTCCTCCACGCGCAGGGTCATCGTGTCTGGCACTTTGCCTTCGTCCAGAGTACCGATCATGGGCCAGCCATCGATCCAGTTGCAGGGGTTGAGGGTGAGGGCGCGGCCCACACCGTCGCGATCCTGGAAGATGACGCCATACCACTCGCCGTTCTTGCCATCTACGACGGTGCCCTGGCCGACATAGTTCCAACCGCCGAACTTCGACTTGAGGATCACCTTCATCTCGTAAGGACCCTCGATGTTCTTACTGCGGTAAGCCAGCTGGCAGCGGCCCGACTGAGGCCAGGCAATCATCGAGAGGTAATATACGCCATCGTGCTTGAAGGCGCGGCTGCCCTCCAGCAGGCCGGTTGGCATCAGCTCGCGGGTGTTGAGCACCTTGGTTTCCCAGGTCGGATCGGGAGCGGTGAGGTCTTCGTTCAAGCGGACGAGGTTCACGGCATTGCCGCCATGATAGATGTAGCAGCGGCCGTCGGCATCATCAAACATGAGCGAGGCATCGTGATAGTGAGGCAGACGGGCATGGAGCGTCCAGCCCTTGGCTGGGTCATCGGTGCGATAGAGCCATGACTTGTGTGGTGCATCGTTGGCCGAATGCAGGGCCCAGAAAGTGCCATTGAAATAGCGGAGCGAAGTAGCCCACTGGCCACGGCCATAGACGGTGCCGAGCGCCATGTTGCCCTCGCCGAAGCCTATGCCACCATCGTCGAGACCCTTGGCGCCTTCGCCATCCATCTCGGGGGTCTGCATGTCGTAGCGTGGAGTGTCGTGAATCTCGTCGAAGAGGTAAGAGACGGTCTCCCAGGTCACGAGGTCGCGGCTACGCATCACAGGGGCACCCGGCATGAGGTGCATGGTGGTGCTGACCAGATAATAGAAGTCGCCCACGCGGATGATGTCAGGATCGGGCACATCGGCCCACATCCAGAGGTTGTTTACTGTAGTTGTCTCAGGGGCTTTGCCTCCGGGGTAGAGCACGTCCTGTGCCTGCAATGAAGCAGCGGCCGTGAGGAAAGCGATGGCTGAAAGTAGGATCTTTTTCATAGAATAACAGGTTATCTTCGTTGATTGGTAAAAATGGAATTCGAGACGTCGGAAAGCTCATCCTGAAATGCGGGCAAGCAATTCGAGACGTCGGAAAACTCATCCTGAAGTGCGGACAAGCGATCCGAGACGTCGAAAGGCTCATCCTGAAGTGCGGACAAGCAATCCGAGACGTCGGAAAGCTCATCCTGAAGTGCGGGCAAGCAATCCGAGATGTCGGAAAGCTCATCCTGAAGTGCGGACAAGCATTCCGAGCTCTCGAACGGTAGATTAGTTGATCAGGAACACCTTAGTTACCCCCTTCCACGTAGCCTTGACCGTGGCGCGGCCATCGGCGATCTTGCCAATCTCGATCTTGACGTCCTTGTTGTCGCAAGTGGCGGTGAGGACAGAGTTAGGAAGAATGCGGCCGTAGAGCTGGTAATGATTGTTCATGGTGTAGCCATTGAGATTGGTTGAGAGCAATGGCTGCTGAGGGATGGTGAGGTTGACGCCATCGACGGCGATGGTCATCTGAGGAACTGCTTCTGGAGCAGGCTTTTCGGTAGGACCATCAGTAGCTGTACCCTTAGCGAAACTTACACCGATGAAGTCGAGAAGACCCTGTGGACGCTGTGGCACACCTGGACGACCGCCCCAACGTGGACGCTCTGGCTCCTTGATCTCAGGACCCTCAACAACGAAATAAATA
>JAZQPJ010000067.1:0-7920 GCA_045628525.1 Bacteroidales bacterium | reverse complement strand
TAGCACAAGGGCTCCACCTCTTACCATTCCGAACAGAGAAGTTAAACCTTGTAACGTCGATGGTACTGCGAAAGCGGGAGAGTAGAAAGCCGCCACCTTACACTGGAGACTCGAACAGCTATAGTTCGGGTCTCTTTTTTTATGCCTATAAGGATACAACAGTCTTCTTGTAAGCATATCGTTGCGACCGCATGTAAATACTGGTAC
Organism: Bacteroidales bacterium; assembly: GCA_045628525.1. Taxonomy (GTDB): domain Bacteria; phylum Bacteroidota; class Bacteroidia; order Bacteroidales; family UBA3663; genus Liminaster. The sequence continues at coordinate 7,713 of JAZQPJ010000067.1, read as the reverse complement.
TATTGGCTATATCCAGTCATGACGACATGTAATTATTGGTACCATCGAGCACATGCTATATTTATCATCGTTGAAGGCTGTGTTGCCCGTGCTCAGAATGTGCTGTTTTTGGAGAAAATTGGTGATAAAATTTGGAAGTTTGGGAGAAATTTCGTAACTTTGCGGCATCGTAAACACTATAATTAACCATTTCTTGTATTTCTAATTTATGAAAAAAACACTTTTATTGCTCGGTGCTACGATGATGGCACTCAATGGTATGGCAGCTCAGAGTGCTGTCAGTCGCGTGGACAATGCCTTGACACAGCGTTCGATCAAGGATGGTGCCATTAGTCATCACCCGCTAAATGCACATGCTGCATCGATCATGCAGCGCGTCAAGAATGGACCTCGTAAGGACTGGTCGGTCAATCAGCCCGTAGCCGAGCCGCAGGATTATGCCTTGAGCGGCTATTTCTTCACCTATGCCGGCATGGCGTATGCCAGTGGCCTGGCTCAGCAGGTAGCAGTGGAGGATGACGCCGTGTATATCAGCAATATGTTCCCTATCATGCTCGAAGAGCGTACGTCATGGACAAAGGGAGAGCTCAATGAGGCTGGCGATGTAATCACCTTCCCTGTGCAGCATGCCTACAGTGACGACTGGTATGCAATCGGGTATGATCTGGACTTCTATGTCGGCGATGTGGTGTTCGACGAGGAGGGCACAGTGGTTGACGTTCGTCCCTTCGAGTTCAAGAAGGAAGGCGAATACATCTACATTGATGATGTGAATGAGGTGGACGAAGAGGGCTATGCCGTGGTTAACCATCACATCGGCTTCTTCACCTACAATGATGATGAGAGCATTGAACTCTACGACTATGTGGCTGGCCACAAATACACTCCATTCAACACTGGCGAGAAGGTCGTGGTGCCTGCCGAGGCCGAGGTGGTGGATTACGTATATCGTGCGCTCGATGACTATGGTGACCCTGTGACCTATCAGTATCAGGTGGCATTCAATGGTAACGAGGTTTATTTCAATGGCCTCACCCCTGACCAGAGCGGATGGGTGATGGGCACGCTCGATGAGAAAAACGTGGTTAAGATTGCTTCGGGCCAGTATGTGGGCATCAACAAGTATTTCTACACCTTCTTCTCGGCTCTGCGCGTGGCTGGCTTCGATCCGAATGGCGATGCCAACTTCACCATCGAGCCTACCTTCGAGTTGCAGTACGATCCAACGGACGGCGAGTTCTCGTTTGTCGATCCAGAGGTGTTTGTAGGCGAACTGATCTACACAGGCAGTGGCACCTACGCTGTATATGCAGGCTTTGGCGAGAACACCATCTCACCATTGGGCGAGGCTGAGGCCGCCATCCCTACCGCCCCATACGACCTCTTCATCTACGATCTGGAGGACTATGGCTATGAGCAGTGGGACTTCGGCTTCACGCTTGATAACCTTGGTACTGAGGGCGAGTATCTGGTGCCTTCGAACCTGATGGTTTACCTCTTCCTCGACGATGATCTCTTCACCTTCGAACCTGGCGAATACTGGCTTGACGAACCTATCTGCGGTATTGCCTACGATGCCTACGATTCGAACGATGCCTATTATCACAATGAAGACAACTTCTTCGACCTCTACATCAACAAGGACCTGCTCTACAATCGTCTGGGCGTGGTGGCTGCCTATACTGCTGGTGGTGTGACCAACTATTCGGAGATCGTATATCTGGACCCTGTCACCGAGGAGGTAAGCAGCGAGCCATTGACTGCCTATCAGCTTGAGCAGCTGGGCGAAGGCGGCACTACTGCCATCGAGCATGTGAAGACTGCTGGCAAGGAGGTGCACTACTATGACCTGCAGGGTCGCCGTGTGGGTGCCAAGACCCCAGGCTTGCGCATCGTGGTGAAGTAAATAAGACTAAGACTGCGTGGGTAACCACCCATGCCTGGAAACGCATTGGATAACGAATGATGGAGGTGTCAACCATATTGTTCCTGCTGCTGGGCAGCCTGGGCGCAGCATTTGTGCAGAGGGTGTCGGGCTTTGGGTTCGGCATCTTCATCATGACTATATTGCCGTACCTGATGCCGAGCTATGGCGAGGCTACGACGCTGAGCGGACTGATGGCGCTGGTGACGTCGCTGATCATAGCCACGAAGATGTACAGGTTCCTGCAATGGCGCAAGCTGCTGCCCATCCTCGTTACGTTTCTGGTGGTGAGTTATTTCGCTGTGTGGTTTGTGTCCATGGCCAATGATGGATTGCTGAAGAAGATTCTGGGCGCGATCCTGATACTGGCAAGCATCTATTTCTTCTGGATATCAGATAAGGTCAAGCTCAGGGCTACGATGCCGGTGCAGATAGTGATGGGTGTGCTTTCGGGCGTGATGGGAGGCTTGTTTGGCATGCAGGGACCGCCTGCCGTGCTTTACTTCATAGCCTGTACGGAGCGCAAGGAGGAGTATATGGCCATGGCACAGACCTACTTCCTGGTGGGCAATGTGATGATGACGCTGTATCGTGCACAGAGCGGCTTCCTGACCGAGTCCGTACTATTGTCATGGTGCTATTGCGTGCCTGCGGTGCTGCTGGGCACATGGTTGGGCACGGTGGTGTTCAAGCGCATTTCGGTGAAGGTGCTGCGCAAGGTGATCTATGCCTATATGGCTGTGAGCGGCGTGGTGGCCATGCTGTGATGCTGTGCGCATCGGGGCTTTGTGTTGTGGCAATGACTATCGTCTATGTGTTGTGACAAAGGCAATCGCCCGAAGACTTGTGCGCGCATCGGGGACAGATGCCCTGAATGATATATTGCGTATGCTGCACCTGGAATCCCTCTGGTATCTGTACCGGAGGGATTTTCTGATTGCGGAGGCAGAAGGTGCGTCCGCACTTGGTGCATGAGAGGTGGACGTGCTGGCAGGCTTCGTGCTCGTGGTGGCGATGGCCTTGGTCCTCATCGTGGCCCTGTTCGCCCTCAGAGCAATGACAGTGGCCCATGTGGTGCTCGTACTGATGACAGATACAATACTTCTGCTGTCCGCTGCCATCGTCGATGGTGTGGAGCAGATGCTTCTCGACGAAGAGCGTGAGGGCGCGGAAGATGGTGCTTCGATCCACGGTGGGCAGCACGCCTTCGAGGTCGGACAGGGCAAATGCAAAGTCAAGCGTGATGATCTCCTTCCACACCAGGATGCGCACGGCTGTGGGGCGGATATCGTATTCGTGGAAGATTCTTTCTACGGTTTCGTTGGTGATGGCTGACTTCATGATTGTAGTTTTGTGTCAAAAGTATTTAAATTTCCATCATTTTGGTGAAATAAAAGAAATTTTATATTTTTTGAAGAAAAATTGTAATTTTATCTCAAGATTTCTTCGTACCTTTGCAACGCAAAAACAAAAGAATGAGTTTGTGCGTTATTTATTGGTATTATGTTTTTCATGTGTGTTATTTAAGATTCAGCGGGCCGGGAGGCTCGCTGATTCGCTTTTATATAAATTAAGCGGCCCCTGAATATTCAAGGACCGCTTTATTATTGAGCAAAAGCTTAGTCAGCCAACTTTGCCTTACCTTGAATAAGGTTAAAGCTTGGCTTAGTCAGCCAACTTTGCCTTACCTTGAATAAGGTTAAAGTTTGGCTTAGTCAGCCAACTTTGCCTTGATGAACTCGCGGTTCAAACGTGCGATGTTTGAGATCTTCACGCTCTTAGGACACTCCATCTCACAAGCACGTGTGTTGGTACAGTTACCAAATCCGAGCTCATCCATACGAGCAACCATTGCCTTTGCACGGCGAGCAGCCTCAACCTTACCTTGTGGAAGGAGAGCAAACTGGCTAACCTTTGCAGATACGAAGAGCATAGCAGAACCGTTCTTACAAGCTGCAACACAAGCACCGCAACCGATACATGAAGCAGAGTCCATTGCCTCGTCAGCATCAACCTTTGAAATCAGGACCGCATTAGCATCCTGAGCTGCGCCACAGTTGATGTTGGTGTAGCCACCAGCCTGCTGGATCTTGTCGAACGCAGAGCGATCAACCATAAGGTCGCGGATCACAGGGAAGCCGGCCGAACGCCAAGGCTCAACAGTGATGGTTTCCTCATTCTTGAACTTGCGCATGTGAAGCTGGCAAGTTGTGATGGCATCATCGATGCCGTGAGGACGGCCATTGATATAGAGTGAGCAAGTACCGCAGATACCCTCGCGGCAGTCATGATCGAATACGATTGGCTCTTCCTGCTTGTTGATGAGCTGCTCGTTGAGTGTGTCCATCATCTCGAAGAAGGACATCTCGGTTGAAACATGCTCAACACGATAGGTCTTGAATTCGCCCTTCTCCTTTGGGCCACGCTGACGCCAAACTTTGACGTTGACGTTAAGGAATTGTTCTTTTCCCATTTCTTTATGTTGTTTTGTTGTTGTGTTGTTTTGTTGTTTTGTTTTTGTTTAGATTATTGCCAATCGAACAAAAGAACAAAAGAACAAAAACAACAGAAGGAACGAATATTAGTTCTTATAGTTACGTTGCTGTACCTTGATCTCCTGGTAGTTGAGCATCTCCTTATAGAGTTCAGGCTCATTGCCTTCGCCCATATACTTCCAGCAGCCTACATACATGAAGTGCTCATCGTCGCGCTTAGCCTCACCTTCTTCAGTCTGGTGTTCCTCGCGGAAGTGACCACCGCATGACTCCTCACGATGGAGGGCGTCACGTGCCATCAGCTCACCGATCTCGATGAAGTCGAGGAGACGTACTGCCTTGTCGAGCTCTACATTGAGAGAGTTCATTTCGCCTGGTACGTAAACCTCCTTCCAGAAGGTCTCACGGATAGCTTTGAGCTTCTTGAGTCCCTCTTCGAGGCCTTCCTTGGTACGACCCATACCTACGTAGTTCCACATTACAAGACCGAGCTCCTTGTGGATAGAGTCAACGGTACGAGAACCCTGTACCTTCATGATCTTCTCAAGCTTAGCCTTGATAGCATTCTCTGCCTCAGCGAACTCAGCGAGGTCAGTAGAGATGCGTGGAACCTGAATCTGATCAGCAAGATAGTTCTGGATGGTGTAAGGCAATACGAAGTAGCCATCAGCGAGACCCTGCATCAAAGCAGAAGCGCCGAGACGGTTGGCACCGTGGTCAGAGAAGTTTGCCTCACCTGCGCAGAACAAGCCCTTAATAGTGGTCTGGAGCTCGTAGTCAACCCAAATACCGCCCATGGTGTAGTGGATAGCAGGATAGATCATCATTGGCTTATAGTAGTCAACACCGTTGACGGTGCGCATCTTCTCGCCAGGGTTAACATCGGTGATCTTTTCATACATGTCGAAGAGGTTGCCGTAGCGCTGACGAACAACGTCAAGGCCGAGGCGCTGGATTGTCTCAGAGAAGTCGAGGAATACGGCGAGACCGGTGTTGTTAACACCGAAGCCCTTGTCGCAACGCTCCTTAGCAGCACGTGAAGCTACGTCGCGTGGTACGAGGTTACCGAATGCTGGGTAACGACGCTCCAGGTAGTAGTCGCGGTCAGCCTCGTCGATCTCCCAGCCCTGCTTGGTGCCTGCCTGGAGTGCCTTGGCATCCTCAATGTTCTTTGGAACCCAGATGCGGCCATCGTTACGCAGGGACTCAGACATAAGGGTGAGCTTAGACTGGATGTCGCCGTGAACAGGGATACAAGTTGGGTGAATCTGTGCGTAGCAAGGGTTAGCGAACATAGCGCCCTTGTGATAGATCTGGATAGCTGCACCACCGTTGCAAGACATTGCGTTGGTAGAGAGGAAGTAGGCATTGCCATAACCACCTGAAGCGATGATTACGCAGTGTGCTGAGTGACGCTCCATCTCGCCAGTGACGAGGTTGCGGACGATGATACCACGAGCACGCTCTACACCGTCATTGTCCTTGATGAGGACAACATCGAGCATCTCACGACGTGAGTACATCGTGACAGTGCCCTTCTCGATCTGACGGTTGAGTGATGAGTAAGCACCGAGCAACAGCTGCTGGCCAGTCTGACCCTTGGCATAGAAGGTACGCGATACCTGAGCACCACCGAATGAACGGTTAGCGAGGGTTCCGCCGTACTCACGAGCGAAAGGAACACCCTGTGCAACGCACTGGTCGATAATGTTGTTCGATACCTCAGCCAGACGATAAACGTTGGCCTCGCGAGCACGGTAGTCACCGCCCTTGATGGTATCGTAGAAGAGACGATATACTGAGTCGCCGTCGTTCTGGTAGTTCTTGGCAGCATTGATACCGCCCTGAGCTGCGATAGAGTGTGCACGACGTGGAGAGTCCTGGATGCAGAACCACTTTACCTTGAAGCCCATCTCGCCGAGGGTAGCAGCAGCTGCGCCACCGGCCAGACCTGAACCTACGACGATGATGTCGAGCTTACGCTTGTTGGCTGGATTCACCAACTTCTGGTGAGCCTTATAGTTTGTCCACTTGTCAGCGAGCTTACCCTCAGGGATGCGGCTGAGTTCGGGATCCATAATGTGTTCAATAGCCATATTATCTATAGAAATTACGAATTACTAATTACGAATAACTAATGTTGCTTAGCAGCCGGTGAAGCCGCCGTTGTTGATGATGGCAGCGATAACTACACAAGCGAAACCGCAAACGATGATGGTAGCCCACCAATAGCTGGTGGTGATCCAGCGCTGGAGCCATACCTTGCCACTGAGGCCGAGAGTCTGCATTGAAGACCAGATGCCGTGGGTGAGGTGGTACCAGAGAGCAGCGAACCAAACGGCGTAGATGCAAACGGTAACAGGACAAGCGAATACGAGGTTGATCCAGTCGTAGCCAGCCGTAGGAGCGTACTGACCCTCAACGCTAGCGAGCTCAGCGAACATCATGTTGTACCAGAAATCCTTCAGGTGGAGGAGCATGCCGAGGGCGATGATGATACCCAGCACGAGCATGTTCTTGGCAGCCCAGTGAACAGGCTGCTTGCCCTTAATAGCATACTGGTCGTTGCCACGAGCCTTGCGGTTCTGCATAGTCAGAACGAAAGCCATAATAAAGTGAACGACTACGAGGAGTGCCAGACCTGCGGTAGCGATGAGCGCATACCAATTGGTGCCCAGGAACTCACATACCTTGTCGTAGTAATGCTCGTCAGCTCCAGTACCGACAGCGACGTCATAGACATACACAAGGTTCATCAGCATGTGGAAGGTGAGGAAGAGTACGAGTGCAACACCCGACACGCTCATAACCACCTTACGACCGATTGATGAAGATGTTAACCACATAAGATTGTTGATTGATTTGTTTGTTAATAATTATAGATTGTTGTTTTTGTTGGCACTTAGAAAAGATACGATTTTGGGTAATCCATCTTTAAATTGCGCTGCAAATATACATTTTTTTTAAGGAATAAACAATTTCTATACCTACAAATAATGATGTTTGCCGAAAAAATGTTATCTTTGCACTATCAAAATAGCAAAATTCTAACTATATTATAATATTGTATAACTGTACAAAATGAAAATAGGAAATGTAGAATTGCCAGATCGTGCAGTGATGCTTGCCCCCATGGAAGATGTGACAGATGTGGGCTTCCGTTTGCAGTGCCGCCATTTTGGCGCAGATATGGTCTATTCGGAGTTTGTCTCGGCCGATGCTCTGATTCGTAGTATTGACAAAACGATGCAGAAGCTGAAGGTGCTCGAAGAGGAGCGCCCTGTAGTGATACAG
>JAZQPJ010000066.1:0-24718 GCA_045628525.1 Bacteroidales bacterium | reverse complement strand
CTCTTTCACTCCCCTTTCACTCCCCTTTAAACACGTATAACCACTCCCCTTTCACTCCTCTTAAAACCCCATAATGCCCTTAATTCCCTTAAATAAATGAACATTTCCGAACTTTCCATCCGCCGCCCTGTCCTGGCGCTGGTCATGACGATCATCATCCTGATCTTCGGCATGATCGGCTACACCTACCTGGGCGTGCGCGAATATCCGTCGGTGGACAACCCGATCATCTCGGTCAACTGTTCGTATCCGGGTGCCAATGCCGACGTCATAGAGAATCAGATTACCGAACCGCTGGAGCAGAACATCAACGGCATACCGGGCATCCGCTCGCTGTCGAGTGTGAGCTCGCAGGGTTCGAGCCGCATCACCGTAGAGTTCGAGCTCTCGGTGGATCTGGAGACGGCTGCCAACGACGTGCGTGACAAGGTGTCGCGTGCCCAGCGTTTCCTGCCACGCGACTGCGACCCCCCGACCGTGTCGAAGGCCGATGCCGATGCCATGCCTATCCTCATGATCGCCCTGCAGAGCGACAAGCGCTCGCTGCTGGAGCTGAGCGAGATAGCCGACCTCACCGTAAAGGAGCAGCTGCAAACCATCAACGACGTGAGCAGCGTGGGCATCTGGGGCGAGAAGCGCTACTGCATGCGTCTGTGGCTCGACCCCGTGAAGATGGCCGGCTACGGCATCACCCCTACCGACGTGAAGACCGCTGTGGACAAGGAGAACGTCGAACTGCCATCGGGCAGTATCGAGGGCAATACCACCGAGCTCACCGTGCGCACCATGGGCCTGATGCACACCGCCAAGGAGTTCAACGACCTGATCCTGCGCCAGACTGGCAACCAGATCGTCCGCTTCAGCGACGTGGGACGTGCCGAACTGGGTCCTGCCGACATCAAGAGCTACATGAAGATGAACGGCGTGCCGATGGTGGGCGTAGTCGTGGTGCCTCAGCCGGGTGCCAACCACATCGAGATCGCCAATGCCGTGTATAAGCGCATGGAGCAGATGAAGAAGGATCTGCCCGAGGACGTACACTTCAAATACAGTTTCGACAACACTCGCTTCATCCGCGCCTCGATCGACGAGGTGAAGCAGACGATCTTCGAGGCGTTGTTGCTTGTTATCATCATCATCTTCCTCTTCCTGCGCGACTGGCGCGTCACGCTGGTGCCGTGCATCGTCATTCCGATCTCGCTCGTAGGTTCGTTCTTCGTGATGTACCTGTGCGGCTTCTCGATCAACGTGTTGACCATGCTCGCCATCGTGCTCTCCGTGGGCCTTGTGGTGGATGACGCCATCGTAATGACCGAAAACATCTACGTACGCATCGAGAAGGGCATGCGGCCCCGTGCAGCCGGCATTGAGGGTGCGAAGGAGATCTTCTTCGCCGTGATTTCAACCACCGTCACGCTGCTGGCTGTGTTCCTGCCTATCGTCTTTATGGACGGCATCACAGGCCGATTGTTCCGCGAGTTCAGCTTGGTAATTGCCGGTACGGTATGTATCTCTTCATTTGCGGCATTGACCATCACGCCAATGCTTTCGACCAAGATCCTGAAACGCCGCCAGACGCCCAACGCCTTCTATCGCTGGACGGAGCCTTTCTTCGTGGGACTCAACAACATATACGACCGTGGCCTCCAGGCCGTGATGCGTCGCCGCTGGGTGGTGCTGCCTGTGATTGCCGGCATGGTGGGCATCATCATCTGGCTATGGAACGACATCCCGTCGGAGATGGCACCAATGGAGGACCGCTCGAGCATCACCATCAACACGCGTGGTACCGAGGGCGTGACCTACGAATACATCCGCGACTACACCGAGGACATCACGCAGGTGGTGGACTCCATCTGTGCCGATGCCGACAACATCACCGCCCGCGTAAGTTCGGGCAGCGGCAACCTGCGCGTCACGCTCAAGGACCTGAAGGATCGCGACTACACGCAGATGGAGGTGGCCGAGCAACTGACACGCGCCCTCTCGACCAAGACCAAGGCACGCTCGTTCGTACAGCAGCAGTCGTCGTTCGGCGGACGCCGAGGCGGCATGCCTATCCAGTACGTGCTGCAGGCCACCAACATCGAGAAGCTGCAGGAGGTGCTGCCCGAATTTATGGCCAAGGTGCAGTCGAACCCGATGTTCCGCATGGCCGACGTCAACCTGAAGTTCAGCAAGCCTGAGGCGCGTCTGAGCATCGACCGCGACAAGGCTAGCATCCTGGGTGTCAGCACACGCGACGTTGCACAGACCCTGCAGTACGGCCTCTCCGGCCAGCGTATGGGCTACTTCTACATGAACGGCAAGCAATACGAGATCAAGGGCGAGATCAACCGCCAGCAGCGCAACAAGCCTGCCGACCTGAAGTCGATCTTCATCCGCAACAAGAGCGGCCAGATGATCCAGATGGACAACCTCATCGACCTCTCGGGCGGTATTGCACCACCGCAGCTCTACCGCTACAACCGTTTCGTGTCGGCCACCATTTCGGCTGGCCTGGCCGACGGCAAGACCATCGGTGAGGGTCTGGATGAGATGGACCGCATCGCAGCCGAGACGCTCGACGACACCTTCCGCACCGCACTCTCGGGCGACTCGAAGGAGTTCCGCGAGTCATCGTCTTCGCTCATGTTTGCGTTCGGCCTCGCCATTCTGCTCATCTACCTGATTCTGGCTGCGCAGTTCGAGAGCTTCAAAGACCCTGTCATCATCATGCTCACCGTGCCGCTGGCCATTGCCGGTGCGCTGGTATTCATGTCGTGCAGCAACATCACCATGAACATCTTCAGCGAGATCGGTATCATCATGCTCATTGGCCTGGTGGCCAAGAACGGCATCCTGATCGTGGAGTTTGCCAACCAGAAGCAGGAGGCTGGCATCGACAAGTTCACCGCCATCTGCGAGGCTGCCAAGCAGCGTCTGCGCCCAATCCTGATGACCAGCGCCTCGACCATTCTGGGCCTCATCCCGCTGGCATTCGCTACAGGCGAGGGCTGCAACCAGCGTATCGCCATGGGCACGGCGGTGGTGGGCGGCATGCTCGTCTCGACGTTCATGACCATGTTCGTGGTGCCTGCCATCTATGCATATATCTCGACGGACAGAAATAAAAAGGTTGTAGAAGAATGAACACAGATCGAACAGCTGTTTAATCCGTGTTCCAATAATCAACTCGTATGAATACAATTATCAGAAATATCCTCATCATCCTTTGCGCATTCGGCACTCTTTCTGCCCATGCCCAGCAGTCGGAGCGTGTCATATATTCCCTGCAGGACTGCATCCAGCGCGGTCTGGAGCAGAACCTGGGCTTGCAGATCACCCGCAACGACGAGCAGGTGGCACACAACAACGCCACACTGGCCAATGCCGGTGCCTTGCCTACGGTCGATCTCTCGGCCGGCCTTCGCCCCAGCCTCACCACCAGCGAACACAGCACCAACCGCGCTACAGGCGAGGAAACCAGCAACTCAGGAACCTTCGACTACAGCACCAATGCTGCCGCCACACTGAACTGGACACTGTTCGACGGCTTCAAGATCCAGGCCAACTACCGCCAGCTGCGCCTCATGGAACAGCGCGGCGAGACCAACACGCGCCTGGCTATCGAGAACCTCGTGGCCGACATTGCCTCGGAGTATTACAACTACCTGCAGCAGATCATCCGTCGCAGCCACTACCGCTATGCCTTGTCGCTCTCGAAGGAGCGTCTTCGCATCGCCGAGCTCAACTACCAGACGGGTCGCTTCTCGGGCCTGGACTATCACCTGGCCAAAGTGGATTTCAATTCGGACAGCGCGCAGTATGTCAAACAGCAGCAGGCCGTGCGTGCCTCGCGCGTGCGTTTAAACAAACTAATGTCTAATCCCAACGTGGAGCAACGCATTGGCGTGCCTGACAGCACGATCTGGGTGCGCGACGATCTGATGCTCGAAGCGCTGTGGCAGCAGACGCTCGATGCCAACGCCTCGTTGCTGCGTGCCTCACAGAACACGATGATTGCCGAGACCGACTATCAGAAGGTCGTTTCGCGCAACTATCCCTACCTGAAGCTCAACGCGCAATATGGCTACACCTTCAACCACTACGACGAGGGCGTGACCCTGAAGCGCGACAACTCCGTTCTCAATGGCGGCCTCACCGTGGGCATTAACCTGTGGGACGGCAACCGTCGCCGCGAACGCAAGAACGCAGCCCTCGCCATCGAGAACAGCAAGCTGCAACGCGAGCAGCTCGAGATTGACCTTCACGCCTCGCTGGCCACCTTCTGGGATGCCTATCGCAACAACCTCGCCCTGCTGGCCCTGCAACAGCAAAATCTCGAGATCGCTGAGAGCAACCTCGAGATAGCTATGGAGCGTTATAAGCTGGGTAACCTTTCGGGATTCGACATGCGCCAGGTGCAGAAGAGCCTGCTCGATGCCGAGGAGCGTGTGCTACAGGTGCAGTACGATGCCAAGCTCTGCGAAATCTCGCTGTTGCAGATCAGTGGCGGCATCGGATACTATCTAGAGTGAAAGAGTTAAAGAGTGAAAAGTTAAAGAGTTCCTGCAAGTCGAGGTTTCGACCGGATGGAACTCTTTCACTTTTTAACTCATTCATTTTTTAACCTGTTTTTCGCTAAATGAAAAACAGCGTGACGCCCACGACGCTGATCACAGCACCAACGACTTCGAGCCAGGTCACCTTCTGGTGGAACATCAGCCACGAAGGCAGGATGATGAAGACGGGTGTCATGGCCATGATGGTCTGCGCGATGCCTGCATGGGTATAGAGCGTGGCCATGAGCGAGAGGCTCACACCCACAAAGGGGCCGAACACAGCGGCACCCACGGCACACAACATGGCATGACGGTCAGTGACTGCATGATGCAGTTGCTGGCCGCCTCTCTTTGTGAAGCAGAACAGCGCCACCGTGAAGCCCACCATGCCGATGATGGCACGCATCATGGTGCTGGCGAAGGGTATCATGAACCCAAGCGACACAGGCACCAATGCATCGGGCATCACATAGGTGGCCATGTCGGTAATGCCGGCAGCAGCAATCGAGTCCTGATAGTATTCCATGCCCACCTTGCTCAGCACCAGGCCTACGCCCTGCCCCACTCCGGCACCGATGCCGAAGAGTACGCCACGCAAGGGCAACTTCAGGGTGAGCTTGTGCTGGTCGTCATCGCCACCCTTGCTCAATACCGACATGCCGATGCCCGTCATGGTCACGATCATGCCCACGATGGCCAATGGCTGCATCTGTTCGCCCAGCAGCATCCACGCCGTGAGGGCGGCTGCAGGCGACGAGAGGGTCATGAAGAGCTGTCCAAAGCGTGAGTTCATCAGCACATAGCTCTGAAAGAGGCAATAGTCGCCCAGCACATAGCCTACAAAGCCCGAGAGCGAGAGCCAAAGCCACGTGCGACCATCGGCCAGCGGTGGATAAGGCACACCCATGGTCAGCCAAAGCGTGATGCCCAGCAAGGCCAGCGACAGCAGCATGCGCACCACATTGAGCGGCAATGTTCCCATGCGCTTCGAGGCCACCTCGGCAAAAAGGGCGGTGGCTGTCCAGGAGAAGGCGACAAGGAGAGAAATCAGTTCACCGGTGTACATTGATTGGATCAAAATAACAAATTTCAAATATCAAATAAAGCATCAAAAGCGGATGCAAAGGTAGTAATTTTTCGTTAATTCCGTAACTTTCGTCATAAAAAAAGTATCTAATGGCAGGATTATTTGCATTTATCGCGAAAAAAACTCATCTTTGCGGTGCAATATGCATTAACAAATCGAACAAAATCAGCATAAAACTATAGCACATACATGAAACACCTACTCCTATCCCTCATCCTTCTGCTCCTCCCCTGTTCTGTCATGGCCAAGAAGAGCAAGCCTGTCCCCGACCTGTGGCCTGATGGCACGGAAATCAGCAAGTGGTTTCATGATCTCTCGCCCGTCGATCAAGCATCGCTTGGCCAACGATACCGACTTACGGACTATGGCATCTTCCCAGACGGCACCCTTCACACCCGACAGTTGCAACAGCTCATCGACCGAATGGCAGACGAAGGGGGTGGCGTCATGGTAGTGCCCCCGGGCGTGTTCCTCAGCGGCTCGCTCTACTTCCGCCAAGGCACCCACCTGCATCTGGAGGAGGGTGCTGTTCTGATGGGTTCGGACAATATCGCCGACTTCCCATTGGCCGAGACACGTATTGAGGGCGAAACGTGCCTCTACTTCGAGGCTTTGGTCAATGCCAAAGGGCTGGACGGCTTCACCATCACGGGCAGTGGCACCATCGACGGGAACGGACTGCGCTATCATCAGGCATTCTGGATGCGTCGTCAATGGAACCCTCGATGCACGAACAAGGATGAGCAGCGACCGCGTCTGGTCTATGTCAGCGATTGCAGCAACGTGCGTATCGAGGGCGTACGTCTGCAGAACTCGCCATTCTGGACTACACATATTTATAACAGTAAACGCGTGCGACTGATGAACCTCAGCATCTTCAGCCTCGCCAAACCCGACACACAGAAGGGGCCATCGACCGATGCCATTGACCTGGACGTTGTGGAAGATGTGCTGGTGCATGGCTGCTACATGGAGGTCAACGACGATGCTGTGGCCTTGAAAGGAGGCAAGGGGCCTTGGGCCGATGACCCCGAACGCTCCCCCGGCAATGGGGCCAACCGTAATGTCATCATCGAAGATTGCACCTACGGATTCTGTCACGGATGTCTCACGTTAGGTTCCGAGTCAGTACTTGATCACAACATCATCCTACGCCGTATTCAAGTCAATAAGGCTGCCCGACTGCTTTGGCTCAAGATGCGTCCCGATACGCCACAACGCTACGAATACATCACCGTGGAACATATCACAGGTCAGGTGGGCCGAGTGCTGTTCATCCATCCCTGGACACAATTCTATGATCTCAAGGATCGTCAGGACCTGCCCAAGTCATATGCCGACCATATCACGCTGAAACATTGCATGCTGGAATGCGACACTTACAAGGACGTGGAACTCAACGACGAACAATACGAACTCACGAATTTCGAGTTCGAAGACATGAACATTAGTCTTCGCGAAGCCAAATAGTACATTGTAAAAGGTAAATGAATGACCAAGATTCTTCTCCTCTCCGACACACACTCTCACTGGGATCCACGCTTTGAGCACTATGCCCAAGGGTGTGATGAAATATGGCATGCTGGCGACATCGGTGACCTTCAGGTAGCCGAACGGTTGCTGTCCATTGCTCCGCTGCGTGCCGTATATGGCAACATCGATGGAACCAACATCCGCCAGCGATTTCCTGAGGTGCTTCGGTTCGAGTGCGAAGGCATCGATGTGCTCATGAAACACATAGGCGGATACCCTGGGCGTTATGACCGCAGCATCCGACCCATGCTCGTCTCCCACCCGCCAAAACTCTTCATCTCGGGCCATTCGCACATCCTCAAGGTGATGATGGACCACAACCTCCGTTGTCTCCACATCAATCCCGGAGCCGCCGGACTGTACGGACAGCAGGTGGTTCGCACCCTAGTCCGCTTTGTAATCGAAGCCGGCAACATCCGCGACTTGGAGGTGATTGAGCTGAAGTAGAAACGGTTGAACAAAAGTAGCGAACCGACAAGTAAGGGAAAAAGAATTGCCCCAGTTTCCGACAATCGTCGAAAGCTGGGGCAATTTTATTGGTGATTGCTAATCGCGAAGATTAACGGCCGTAAGCAGCCTTTACCTCCTCGTACTCAGCCTTGAGAATCTTCTTCTGGTCAGCTGGGCAGGTGCTTGGCTGATACTTGCGATAGAGCACCTGGGTCAAGAGGTTGCAGACATCGTTGTTCTCGTGGTTGGTGTCGAGCTGATATGCCTTGCGGAGGTAAGGAAGGGCAGTATCAATCAACTTGCCGGTGAACTTATCCATCTCGTTGTTGCTTGCGTGGTTCTTGAGCATCTCGCTCTCACCCTTCTCCATCTCAGCAAGCCAGGTGTAAGCGAAGTAGAGGTTTGCATCGAGGTTGTTAGGATCGAGGCTAAGAGCCTTCTCGAAGTAAGGCTTGGCAGCATCGTACTCCTCCTTCTGTGCATAGAGACGGCCAAGGATGGTCTGGAGTGCAGCATTGGTAGGATTGTTGTTGAGCGAAGCCTTCATTGCACCAATAGCACCATCAAGATCGTTGCGGTCAATGTAGATAGAGAAGAGGTTGTTCGAGAAGTAAGACTCGGTTGGGAGAGCCTCCATACCCTTCTGGAGCCAGTTGATCATCTGGGTGGTATCGTTCTGCAAAGCATACTCACCTACGATTGAAGAGTAAACTGGGAGCTGTGGGGTGTTCTTGCCGATGAGTGACTTGAATACCTCGATTGACTTGTTCTTGTCGATGTTGCTGAGGCAAGAACCAGCATAGAGGATGTTCTGATACTTTACCGAGTCAACAGCATACTTCTCCATCTCGAGGGCAGCAGCTGGGTTCTTGGCGCAAGCGAGAGCGAGCATTGGGCTCTCAGCACCATCAGCAGCGAGCTGGAAGTACTTGGCAGCACTAGCCCAGTCCTGAGCGTTGTAAGCGGTGAAGCCACAGTTGGCCAAACCGTTTGAAACACTATAGAGTGACCATGCGTTGTTGGCAAGGGTCTCGTTGAACTTGGTGTTGGTCTTACCCTTTGCATCTGGAGTAGCGTATGCATTCCAAGCAGCCTGGAGGTACTGGAAGCCTTGACCGCAGTTGTTGAAAAGGGTATTGAGTGCGTCCTGATCACCCTGTCCTGCCTTAGGGAGCACAATCTGATACTCGTTATACTCAATCTGACCAGCTACGCGGTTGATGTCACCGAGCATGGTATTAGCAGCAGGATTAGCGAAAGCCTCGGCTACTGACTTACGTGCAGCGGCGAAGTTAGGCACCTTGCTCATGTCGATGCCACCCATGCCATCCTCAGAGAGCTTGGCGGCCTTCTCAGCAGCCTTGAGGGCGGTGGTGATGGCCTTCTGGTTCTCCTTGAGAGCCTTCTGCTCCTCCTTGCTCAGTTCCTGAGCGAATGCACCTGCGGTCAAAGAGATGGCAAGTGCCGAAAGAATAAGCTTCTTCATTGTTTTGTTTTTGTTTTTTAGTGTTATTATGTTGTTATTGGTTTTCACTCATGTCTTGGCCCGAAGGGGATACTTCGGGAACAGGGGCGTCATTGCCGAAGGGGTGGCTTCGGAGCAACCTTTGCCCCTGTCCGAAGGGGTGGCTTCGGGAACGGGGTTAGGCCTCTGGGGCTGGGGTGTTGTCACCCTCAACAGCTGTGGTCTCGCCCTCTGGAGCCTCAACGCCCTCCTCGAGCACCTCATCCTCGTCCTCCTCTCGCTGCACGCGGATGACGCTGGCGATGCTGTCTGCACGCTTGCCGGTGGTGAGGTTGATGAAGCGGACGCCCTTGGTGTTGCGTCCCTTCTCCTCAAGGCTGTCGAGGTGCATACGGATCACGATGCCGTTTTTGGTGATGATCATGAGATCGTCCTCGTCGGTGACGCGCTTGATGGCAATCAGGCGGCCAGCCTTATCGACGTCGAGCGTTTTGACACCCTTGCCACCACGGTTGGTGATGCGGTAGTCCTCGATGGCTGAGCGCTTGCCGAAGCCATCCTCTGAAACGACAAGGATGCTGGCCTGTGGCTCGGCGGTGGCATCGGCATCGGTCTTGCCTTCAGGGGAAGCTGAAGGAACGGGGGCTTCCTCGGCGGCTGGCTCTTCTTCTGGCATGTCGAAGAGGTTGTCGAGGGTTACCTCTGGCTCCTCTGCGATGTTGTCGTTCTCGAGTGCATCATCGTCGCTGTCGCTACCCTCTGACT
Organism: Bacteroidales bacterium; assembly: GCA_045628525.1. GTDB lineage: Bacteria > Bacteroidota > Bacteroidia > Bacteroidales > UBA3663 > Liminaster. Next base: position 14,874 of record JAZQPJ010000066.1, on the reverse strand, counting down.
GGCCAAGCACAACGCCTGGATAGTTGATGGCAATCATGCCTACGCACTGGTCGTCGTCATCGTCGAGACGCATGCCGCGTACACCGGTGGCAACACGGCCCATAAGACGAACCTTGTCTTCGCCGAAGGTAATGGCGCGACCATTGCGGTTGGCCATCACGAGGTGCTTCTGGCCATCGGTCATCACTACGCCGATTACCTTATCGCCCTCAACGAGGTTGATGGCATTGATACCGTTGGCACGTGGACGGCTATAAGCTGCCAGACGAGTCTTCTTGACGGTACCGTTCTGGGTAGCGAATACGATGAAGTGGTTCTCGTTGAAGTCCTTATCAGCGAAGGTCTCAACCTTGAGGAAGGCTGTGATCTTGTTGTTCTCGCTCACGTTGAGCATGTTCTGGATGGCGCGACCCTTCTGGTTCTTGGCGGCCTCAGGGATGTCGTAAACCTTCATCCAGAATGCCTGACCCTGCTCGGTGAAGAACATGAGCCAGTTGTGGTTCTTAGCGGCGTACATGTACTCGATGAAATCCGAGTCGCGTGTACCAGCGCCCTTCGAGCCCTTGCCACCACGGTTCTGTGCCTTGAAGTCGGCCAGCTTGGTGCGCTTGATGTAACCCATGTGCGAGATGGTGATGATGACGTCATCGTTAGGAATGAAGTCCTCGGCATTGAACTGCTCGCCACGATAGTCGATGTCGGTGCGACGCTCGTCGCCATACTTCTCCTTGATCTCGATGAGTTCATCCTTGACAACCTTCATGCAAAGCTCGTCGTCAGCCAGGATCTGCTTGTAGTAGTCGATGAGCTTCATGAGGTCCTCGTACTGCTGCTTCAACTCCTCGATGCGCAGGCCAGTGAGCTGACCCAGACGCATATCGACGATAGCCTTTGACTGGAGCTCGTCCAGACCGAATCGCTCCTCGAGTTGACGCTGGGCATCAGATGGAGTGCGGCTGCCACGGATGATGCGGATCACCTCGTCGATGTTGTCCACAGCGATGATCAAGCCTTCAAGGATGTGAGCCTTCTTCTCTGCCTCGGCCAGATCGTACTTGGTGCGACGGATCACTACCTCATGACGATGCTCAACGAAGTATGCGATGAGTTCCTTCAGGTTGAGCAACTTTGGCATGCCCAATGCATCGGGGTGACCAGGGATTGGCACAAGTGCGATGTTGTTGACCGAGAAGTTTGACTGCAGCTCAGTCATCTTATAGAGCTTGTTGAGCACAATGTTCGAGTTAACGCCCTGCTTCAGGTCGATGACGATGCGCATACCGGTGCGGTCGGTCTCGTCGTTGGCATTGGCGATGCCCTCGATCTTCTTCTCGTCGGCCAACTGAGCAATGTGCTTGATGAGCTCGGCCTTGTTCACGCCGTAAGGGATCTCGGTGACCACGATGCGGTCATGCAGACCCTCGGTCTCGATTTCGGCCTTGGCACGGATCACTATCTTGCCGCGACCGGTCTCGTAGGCCTGCTTCACGCCGTCGTAACCATAGATGGTGGCACCGGTTGGGAAGTCAGGGGCCTTGATATACTGCATCAGCTCATCGATGGTGATATCGCGGTTATCGATGTAGGCACAGATGCCGTCGATACACTCCGAGAGGTTGTGGGTAGGCATATTGGTGGCCATACCTACGGCAATACCGTTGGCGCCATTGACCAGGAGGGTTGGGATGCGGGTAGGCAATACCTTTGGCTCCATGAGGGTGCCGTCGAAGTTTGGCATCATATCGACGGTCTCCTTCTCGATGTCGCGAAGCATCTCCTCCGAGATCTTCGACAGACGGGCCTCTGTGTAACGCATGGCAGCTGCGCCATCACCATCGACTGAACCGAAGTTACCCTGTCCATCGACCTGCAGATAACGCAGGTTCCAAGGCTGTGCCATACGCACCAATGCTCCATAAACTGAAGAGTCACCGTGTGGGTGGTACTTACCGAGCACCTCACCTACGATACGGGCGCACTTCTTGGTCGGCTTGTCGTAGGTGTTGCCAATCTGGTCCATACCATAGAGCACACGACGGTGAACGGGCTTGAAGCCGTCGCGCACATCAGGCAGGGCGCGGGCTACGATCACTGACATCGAATAATTAATGTAGCTGGTGCGCATCTCTTCTTCGATGTTCACCTTAATGATTCGATCGTTGTTCTGAATGTTTTCTTCCATTATTATTGTACTTATTGTATTCTTGATCTCCACCGGCCAGAACCTTTGTCAAAGAACGTTGTATTCTTCTCTTGCGCCTTTGTCATTATGACTTATTGCAGAATGGTCGGTTTAAAATATTATATGTGGGCGCAAAGATACCGATTTTTCCCGACATTTCCAAACATTCCCTCCGAAAAATGCGTTTTAATGCCCCTAAATTCGATGTTCGTACGTTTTTCGACCCCCTATCGAGCAAAAAACGAAGTCGTAACAGCGGCCATCTATGCGCGTTTTGAGGGCAATCATCAGCACCATTATCGACGCAGATTGGCAAAATTTCGGTTGAAAAGCATCTTTACTGCCCCAATCATCCACTTTTTTATGTCGAAAATTTGGCATTATATAAATAAATGAGTATCTTTGCGCACGAAAAACTACTAATCTATCTTATACTCAACAAATCAATGGAAGCAGTATTCAGTTACATTCTCGGTCTGGGAGCGGCCGTCATGATGCCTATTCTTTTCACCCTTCTGGGTGTGTGCATCCGCATCCCATTCTCCAAAGCATTGAAGAGCGGCCTCTGCGTAGGCGTGGGCTTCGTGGGCCTTTCGGTCATCACGGGCTTGCTCACCTCGAGCCTCGGTCCTGCCCTCTCGAAGGTGGTCGAGATCTACGGCCTCAACCTTGAAGTGTTCGACATGGGTTGGCCTGCCGCTGCCTCGGTGGCGTACAACACGCTGGTGGGCTCGTTCATCATCCCTGTGTGCTTGGGCGTCAATCTGGTGCTCCTACTCCTCGGCTGCACACGCACGGTCAACATCGACTTGTGGAACTACTGGCACTTTGCCTTCATCGGTGCAGTGATCTACTTCATGACCGGATCCACGGCATGGGGTTTCTTCGGTGCCATCGTGTGCTACATCTGCACGCTGGTCCTGGCCGATATGACCGCCAAGAAGTTCCAGTCGTTCTATCAGGGCATGGAGGGCATCTCCATCCCACAGCCTTTCTGCCAGGGCTTCACGCCATTTGCCATCGGCATCGGCTGGCTGCTCGACAAGATTCCGGGCTTCGACAAGCTCTACATCGATGCTGAGGGCATGAAGAAGAAGTTCGGTCTCTTCGGCGAACCACTCTTCCTCGGCGTGATCATCGGCATCATCATCGGCTGTCTGTCATACGAGGGCTGGGATGCACGTATCGATGGCATTCCTGCCATCCTTGGTCTCGGCATCAAGATGGGTGCCGTCATGGAGTTGATCCCACGCATCACCGCGCTCTTCATCGAGGGCTTGAAGCCAATCTCTGAGGCAACACGCGCCTTGATCGCCAAGAAGTTCGGCGACAAGAAGGAGTTCTATATCGGCATGTCGCCCGCACTGGTTATCGGTCACCCAACGACTTTGGTCGTGAGCCTCCTGCTCATCCCTGTCACTCTGGTTTTGGCCGTAGCGCTTCCAGGCAATCAGTTCCTGCCACTGGCTTCATTGGCCGGCATGTTCTACGTCTTCGTCATGGTATTGCCTTACACCAATGGCAATGTGGTCAAGTCATTCATCATCGGTTTTATCATGATGGCTATCGGCCTCTACTTTGTGACCTGGATGGCACCAGACTTCACCAAGGCTGCTCATGACGTTTATGTCAACACGCAGGATGCAGCCGTGAAGGTGCCAGAGGGCTTCTCTGCCGGCTCGCTCGACTTTGCCTCCTCTCCTATCGCCTTCCTGATCTACGCCTGCATGCACTGGCTCCAGTACATCGGTGCCGGCATTCTGGTGCTGATCACCTGTGGCATGGTGTGGTGGAACCGCGTAATGATCAACAAGAAGTAATCCCCGAAAAAACAAAAACTATGAAAAAGCTTTTAACCCTGGCAGCCCTTTCCGCTGCCGCCCTTATAGCCAATGCCCAGGAGGCCGATCGCGTGGTCGGTCGCCAGCACGTACGTTTCCAGACCGCCTGCCATCCTGAGGATGTCAAGACCTATGACACCAAGACCCTGCGCGAGCGTTTCGTGATGGAGGAGGTCATGAAGGCCGACTCCGTGATGCTCACCTACTCGCATTATGACCGCTTCATCTTCGGCGGCGCCATGCCTGTCAACCAGACCCTCAAGCTCGAGAACTTCTGGGAGCTCGGCCTCGATGTCGATAACACTATCCCTGAGAAGTATTTCCTCTACAACCGCGAGGTGGGCATCGTGAACTGCGGTCTTGGCGAAGGCGTGGTCATCGTGGATGGCAAGGAGTACGCCCTCTCGCCCAAGGAGGCCCTCTACGTTGGCCGCGGCCACATGAAGGATGCCAAGGGCAAGTGGGTGGATGTAAACAAGTCGGTAGAGTTCCGCTCGAAGGACCCAAAGAACCCTGCCAAGTTCTACCTCAACTCAGCAACCGCCCACACCCACTACAAGGCCCAGTGGATCACCCTCGATGGCCGCAAGGGATCGCTCAAGGCTGCCGTATGGGGTCCTGTAGGCTCGGTCGAAGAGGCCAACAACCGCACCGTGTATAAGCTCATCGTCAACGATGTGCTCGAGGAGGGTCCATGCCAGCTGCAGCTCGGCCTCACCCAGCTCAATCCGGGTGCCGTATGGAACACCATGCCACCTCATACCCACGGCCGCCGCATCGAGGCTTATTACTACTTCAACCTGCCCGAGGATCAGACCATCTCGCACGTCATGGGTCAGCCACAGGAGAGCCGCAACGTATGGCTGCACAACGAGCAGGCCATCATGAGCCCAGAGTGGTCCATCCACGCTGCCGCCGGCACCTACTACTACACCTTCATCTGGGGCATGGCTGGCGAGAATCTGTTCTACAACGACAAGGACAACATCCCTGTGATTGATATTCGCTAATTAAGTCGCCCCAATACCCTTTATCAATTCCATCAAAGAAATCAAAGGAAATCAAAAAACAAGTTATCAGGTATTGATTTCCTTTGATTTCTTTGATGGAGAAGAATCCAGACAAAAAGGCACTCATAGAAAAGCCCTCGCTACTCATGATGAATAGCGAGGGTTCTTTATTTCGAGCCATCGATTATTCGATACTTTCGATTTATCGATCAATCGGGAATTACTTGAACAATCCCTTGAGCACCTCCTGCGTCAGCTTTCGCGTTGCAGTCGAGGCGGCTGACGATGCAGCCTTGCCGAGGATCGAGGTGTTCGACTTCGATGACTTCGATCCGCTGCCCGTGATGCTCTTGGCCACACTGTTGCCCACGCTGCGAGCCACGCTCGAAGCTGCTGCACCGATCAGGGTGCCGAAGATGGTGCGCGTCCAGCTGCTGCCCGACTTCTTCTCGGCCTTGGCACGCTCGCGCTCCTCACGCTCCTTCTCCTTCTGGAGTTTGGCCTGCTCCTTTTCGAGACGAGCCTGTTCCTTCTCGGCCTCCTTCTGCTGGCGGGCCAACTCCTTGGCTTCAAGCTCCTGCTGTTTCTCAGCCTCGGCGGCCTCACGGGCAGCAGAGAGTATTTCGTAGGCGCTCTCACGATCGAAGAACTCCTTGTACTCCTTGATGTGGGCAGGAGCGGCATTCTGGATATCCAGACGCTGGCCCTCAGTCACAGCACCGATCTGGCTGAGTGGGAAGAGCATCTTGGCACGTTCCACAACACTTGGTGCGCCCTTCTCGTCGAGAAACGAAACGAGAGCTTCGCCCGTACCTAACTCGAGAATAGCATCCTCAGTCTTGAAGGCGGGATTAGCACGGAAGGTCTGTGCAGCGGTGCGAACGGCCTTCTGATCCTTGGGCGTATAGGCGCGGAGGGCATGCTGCACGCGGTTGCCCAACTGGCCGAGGATGTCCTCAGGGATGTCGGTAGGCGACTGGGTGATGAAATAGATGCCCACACCCTTCGAACGGATCAGGCGGATCACCTGCTCGAGCTTATCGACCAATGCCTTCGAGGTGCCGTCGAACAGCATGTGAGCCTCGTCGAAGAAGAAGATCAGCTTCGGCAACTCCATATCTCCCACCTCCGGCAGGGTGGCATAGAGCTCGGTCATGAGCCAAAGGAGGAAGGTAGAATAGAGCTTCGGATTGAGCATCAGCTTGTCGGCAGCCAGCACGTTCATGATGCCCTTGCCATTCTCATGGTCAATCAGATCCAGCACATTGAAGGCTGGCTCGCCAAAGAACAGTTCGCCGCCCTCGGCCTCGATGGCCATGATAGCACGTTGGATGGCACCCACACTGGCCGTGGTGATGTTGCCATACGAGGTGGTGAACTTCGAGGCATTCTTGCCCACGAAGTCGAGCATCAGGCGCAGGTCCTTCAGGTCGATGAGCAGCAGTTCGTTGTCGTCGGCAATCTTGAACACCAGGGTCAGCACGCCTGTCTGGGTCTCATTCAAGCCCATCAGTCGGGCCAGGAGCTGCGGACCCATGGCCGAAACGGTGGTACGCATCGGGAAGCCCTGCTCGCCGAACACATCCCAGAAGCGCACAGGACAAGCCTGGAACTGTGGGTTCTCGATGCCGAACTCCACGCAACGCTTCTCGATGAATCCCGACAGCTTGCCCACCTGGCTGATACCGGAGAGGTCGCCCTTCATGTCGGCCATGAAGCAGGGCACGCCGGCCTGGCTGAACGATTCAGCAATCACCTGCAGCGACACGGTCTTGCCCGTACCCGTGGCACCGGCAATGAGTCCGTGTCGATTACACATCTTGCCCACCAGATTGATGGGGCCATTGGCCGAATGGGCCACGTAGAGTTGGTTGTCGAGATACATATTGGTTAATTACAAATTTCAGATTACAAATTTCAGATTACAGATTGCATAATTACGGACTACAAATGGTTCCATCCAGATCGTAATCTGTAATTTGTAATCTGTAATTAAACTAAATTATCGGTGCAAATATAATAAATAAATAAATACGTCGGTCAAAATTGCTCAAAAAAGATGGCAAATCGTCGAGGTTTTGTGCCACTTTGCCCTAAAGTGAGCAAAAACCGACAGCATCGCGTACCAGACAGCGCGAAATTTCACTAACTTTGCGCCCGCTTATAAGAATAAGTTGACGTTACTAAGGTATCAATTATACATTATACATTTTTATTCTACATTTATCCCTCCAATGCGCAACAATCAACTGAAGGTGGAACTACGCAAGCTCGTCATCCCCATCATCATCGAGCTTCTCCTGGTCATGACACTGGGCGTGATGGACACGTTCATGCTCAGCCGATATAGTGACGATGCCGTGGCTGCCGTGGGCATGGTCAACACCATGCTGCAGCTCGTCTTTCTCCTCTTCGCCATCATCAATACCGGCACCTCGGTGCTCTGTGCCCAATATCTTGGCGCCAAGCGTTGGGACCGTCAGGTGCAGGTCACGGGTGTGGCCCTGATCATGAACATCATCATCGGCTTCGTGGTCAGCCTCTCGCTTTATCTCTTCGCCCGTCCACTGCTCGGATTGATGGGCTTGCGCGAGGAGTTGATGCCTTATGGAATCAGTTACATGGAGATCGTCGGTGGGTTCGCCTTCACACAGGCTCTGTCCAACACCATCTCAGCCACCCTGCGTAGCGCCAACAAGGCCAACTACCCCATGATGGTCATTGCCGTGTGCAACATCGTCAACATCATTGGCAACTATGCCCTCATCTTCGGTCACTTCGGCCTCCCTGCCTTGGGCGTACAGGGTGCAGCCATCTCTACGAGCATCTCGCGCACCGTGTCGATGTTGATGCTGTTCTGGATTCTGTTCCATCGCCACATCCCTAAGTTCCCTGCCGAACTGTTCCGCCCCTTCCCTTTCCGCGAGTTGCGCAAGTTGCTCAAGATCGGCCTCCCTTCGGCTGGCGAGAATATGTCCTATCAGGCACAGCAGCTCGTCCTGCTCTATTTCGTCAACATGATGGGCAACGAGGCGCTCGCCACACGCACATACGTGGTCAACATCGTGATGTTCGTCTATATGTTTGCCATCTGCATGGCACAAGGCGGCTCCATCAGCATCGGCCACTTGGTAGGCATGGGCAAGACCGAGGCGGCATTCATCATGGGCAAATACGTCTGGCATTGGTCGGTATATGTCAGCCAGGCATTCTCGCTCGTCTGTGCCCTCTGCGGCCCCTTCATCATGAGCATGCTCACCGACAATCCCACCATCCAGGCCCTCGGCTGCACCGTCTTCTGGGTCGATTTCTTCCTCGAAGCGGGCAAGACCATCAACATCTACGCCACCCAGGTGCTCCGTGCCACGGGCGATGTCTATTTCCCCTTCTACCTCGGTGTCATCGTGCAGTGGGGCGTAGGCGTACTCTTCGGCTACCTCTTCGGCATCCATTGGGGCTGGGGTCTCGCCGGCATGTGGATTGCCTTTGTCCTCGACGAGAACATCCGCGGCATCGTCTTCATTCGCCGCTGGAACAGCCGCAAGTGGGCCAAGAAGTCGTTTGTGAAATAAATGAGGGCAAAAATCCTTCCCTGCCCTTAGGAAAACATGAAACACAGTTGCGACGAACCTCCCCAAAGGTTGGGAAGCTCGTCGCAATGGTGAGGCAACGTTTCCTAACCTTTGGGGAGGCCCGCCGCAACCGTGCGGCAACGTTTCCTATCTATTAGGTTACCTGCGCCACTCGATGCGGCCGCCCTGGATGCTGATGCCGCTACGATCAGACCTGCGCTGGCCGTACAGATTGTATATCATGTCTTCAGCAGCATCGGCAGGGATGTCAGTGATGGCCTGTGACGACGAACCCTGCTGCGTGCCAGCCACATACCATACGATGTTGGAGTATTGCTCCTCGCCACCGCTCAGGTTGACTACCTGCACGCCGATGTCGGAGAATCCGCTGTCATAGATGTAGAGGTAACTGCCGCCGCGTCCGAAGTCGAAGTTGTCGGTGAAGTTGTAGGGCACCATCTCCATGTCTTCGGTGAGGTTCTCATACTCATCCTCATAGAACGTCCACTGACGCACTTCTTCATCATTCACATTGATGAAGATGCGGTAGTAGAGGCGATCGAGGCGGATCAGCTGGTTATTGACGTCGAACGGACGGATCTCCAGGTTCATCGAGACGTAGCCCTCATCGAGGAAGTAAGTGTCGTCGAAGGCGAGGATCTTCGGATCCTCAGGCACGGCAGGACGCTCCACGTATGCTTCGATGAGCGGCTGATCCATCACGTTCATGTAGCTGACGGCCAGTTCGCCACGACCTGCATCGATGAGCAACGACGAGCCTTCGTCGGCCGTAAGGCGATGCTGGATGGCATCGTAGTGCAGGGTGATCTGAGGTGCGTAATCGAAGTCGTAGAACCACTGGTCATACTCGGCATTATACACCTCGATGCGCTTGCCTGCGTCGAAGAAGCAGTAGTAACCTGAGCCGTTGCCCAGATACTGTCCGCTCTGGAAGGTGACCTGATCGCCCTCGATAGTGCCCACGATGGCGCCCTCAGGATCATCGTCGCTGAGGTTGCTCACATAGAAGTGGTCACCCTGGATGGCTACATTGAGCAGACGGCCGCCGTAGTTGCCCTCGTGGTCGGTGTAGCTGAGTGCCCACAGCTCGGGCTCGATGCCATCGGGCAGGGTGAGCGATGCCTCAGGTGCAGGGGTGTAGGTGGTGTTGTAGTCGCCAAAGCCCGTCCAGGTGTAGTCGTCGGTGTAGATCACGCCGTAGATGGCCTCACCATCGCAGTCATCGAGCGTGATGCAGTCACCCTCGATGGTGAAGGTGAGCTCGGCCACTGATTCGTCGATGTCGTACGAGTTCTTCTGACGGTTGTAGTGCAGATAGGCGGTGGCATAGCCCCAGCCCTCGCTGGCCTCGTAGTAGAGTTGCTGGCCCAGCGGCACGGTAAGGGTGCGTCCGTCATCGCTCAGGCGGCCCTTGACCCAGGTGTCCTCGGCGCAGTAGCTCACGGGGTTGAGCATCCACACCACGTTGTCCTCGGCATACACCAGCTTGATGGGCATGCCGCCCTGCGAGGTGTAGGCAATGTAGTCGCCCGCGTAGTTATAGAAGTAGGCCAGGCCCGAGCGCATCATGGTGCGCACCTCGCCCTGTGGCTGCTTCTTCACGATGGGGTCGGTCGAGATCTGATAGTCGCCATCGTGCTCCGAGGCAGGCTTGTAGGTGAGCGAGCGATAGTAGCCGAAGTGATAGAGGTCGTCCTTCTTGGCATTGACGAAGGTGTAGCCGTCGGCCTTGTATTCGCGCGTCTCGGCATCGTAGGTCCAGGTGCCGTCGGCCACGCTCTGCCCGTCGTTCGAGCAATAGAAAAGCGGATAGCCGCCGTAAGTACCCACCAGCTGGTTCTTGGCCAACAGCACCTTGTCGCCCTGACGCGTGCCGTGAATCCAGGCCGTGGGGAGCATCGAGGTGTAGCCGCGGAACCATACATCATCGCCCAGCGTAGCCACCTCGGCGTAGAGGTTCTCCTCGTAGGCACGATCCTGATTCATGGCTTCCACCACATAACGCTGGCGTGTGGCCTCGGCAGGCACCTCCACCATCTGGTCGCCCTCGTAGTGATAGACCGACTCCCAGTCGTTCATGCCCACGCAGGTGTGGTCGTCGGTGAAGACCATGCCCAGCGCCTTGGTCTCGCTGGTGCCATTGAGGCGCAGCTCATCGCCATCGAAGGTGTAGGTCACCTCGGTGACGCTCTCGTCGTAGGTGCCCGAGATGCCCGAAGCCGTGATGTCGAGGTTGACCATGGCCAGCATGTTGCCGTAGCCAAAGCTCTCGTACCACCACATGGCCTGTGGCAATGGCACGCGCAAGGTCACGCCGTCGGCATCGAGTTCGCCACGCACCCAAGTGTCCAGATAGGCACCCGACACCGGGTTCTGCAGATACACCGTGTGGCCGTCAGGGGCGAAGCACACCATCATGGCCATCTCATGGTTCTGTTCCACGGGCGTGTTGGTGCCACGGATGCTGGCCATGCCCGAGCGGAAGTAGGCCCTCACCGTGCCCTCGGGCTGCATGCTGATGGGGATGAAGGGCTCCGAGCCTTGTGCAAAAACGTTGATGGCAATCGCTTGGACTGCCATCAACATCATATAGGATTGTTTCATTCGATTCAGAAATAACACAGTTGCTTAGCGTAAGGTTATAAAATGCAATGTGGTGGGCCTTACTTGTTCAGCACTACCTTGCCATTGACGATGTGCAGGCCCTGGCCGATCTTATGGGTGCGCTGACCCATGAGGTTGTAGGCTGCATTCTGCTGCTCGGCCTTGAGCTGCTCAATGGCTACGGTGCCCGATGCGGTGAAACGTGCATAGATGTAGGCGTTGGCCACGGTGTCGTCGTTGAAGAGGAACGAGCCATCCATTACCGAGATGTAGTAACTGCCCTCCTCAAGGGTGGTCTGTGGAGCCAGGTAGATGACACCATCCTCGCACTTCACATACTCAGCACCACATACATAATCCTCGCCATCGGTAACTGCCATCTGGGCATCTTCGGCCACGCTCGACAGTGTAAAGCCCTCAGGCACCTGCAGGGCAATCATGCCTTCTACCATATTCTGCTCAACGTTGAGTGCGATCTTAGGTGCAGCATCCGAAACAATGTCATACTTGAGCACGATGCGGTCAGCCATCGAACCATTGATCCACAGCGAGCCCGTCTCAAGCACCATCACGTAAGTGCCATCCTCCTGAATGTCGCAATAGTCAGGATGCACCGTTACGCTCGAACCCTCGACGGTCCAGGTGTCAGCAAAACCGTAGCCAACATATTCATAGTAGAGATCACTCTCAGGATCGGCCTCATACGATGCCAGGGTCTTGATCTCCATATAGCCCCACTCATCGACCTCAACGCTGGTGCCCTCTGGCCAGGTGAGGGTGACGCTGTTCAATTCCGAACCGGTGATGGTTGAACCCTCTGCAGGGGTGGCGGTGAAGTCCTGTGCATTCAGGGCAGTAGCTGCAAGCGCAAGCATAACGGGTAAAATTTTCTTCATAACTGAATTGTTTGAATTATAAATATAAAAAGTGATAAATTACATCATTCTGTCAATCGAATACAGTTTACACGCGGCAAATATAGTAATATTTACACACATTTCCAAATAAATCGGCAGGAAAGTGTGATTCCGCTCCTATTTTGCTCCGATTCTTGCACTTTTAGTGCCTGGCAGACAAGTTCTTTGCTTGTTCGATGGGACGAAGGGAGTATCTGGCTAGTCATTACGGACTTCTCACCCGAAATACTCCTGCATCCTCGCATCAAGCAATGTCTGCAGATCGGCTATCGATGCCTGTACCGCTGTCTTGTGCGCTTCGATGGCTTCTATCTTCTGGGCAAAGGAGTGCTGGAGAGCGAGAGGGGGAAGAGGAATAGAAAATTGCTTAAAGTCTTTTATATTTACATGAGCCACAGTACTACTTACATTGACAGCCCTAATTTGCCTCTTTATCCATTCCGACAAAAGAGTACGATGAACAAAAGAGATGTTAGCAAGACTTGTATCAACTCTTAGCAACATAGTTCTTTGTCCTAAACTGAAGGAATAGCCATCAGGCAAAACTACAGCGTCTCCTATTGTACCTTCTCTTCCAAATACTATATCACCAGCAATTGGCACTAATCTTGAGACTCTTATTTTATATTCGTTCTCATCAAGATATTGCATTGTATTCCAACTGATTGCACCGTTTTTCAATTCAGAAGTACGAATGCAAGGATACAGTGTGATTTTGTCTACTTTTACAGGTGTAGAATGAGGACAATCTACTATTTGAGAACATACTTTTTCAATAGCAATCACTTCCCACCCCTTCTCATTCTCCACCGGATCACCGAACATCTCATAGAAGAGTGATTGAGCGAGTTTGTCTAAATCCTTTATTTGCTCTTTCTTCTGGGAAATGATTTCGTTAATCTTGTCGAGCTCTGCAACGATACGCGACTGCACATTCAAACCAGGCAGACACATCTCAATCTTCAGCAAGTCTGCTTTCGTCAGACTCGGAATGGTCACAGCCTTGTTGAGCCTTTCAAAATCAAAATAAGTACAGAAATAATAGAGATATTTGGGGTTGAGGTATTCCTGCTTGGCAACCAATCCGAAAGCGGTGTCCACATTCCAGAATTTTGTTTCTACAAAAATCGGCTTGTTGATGTTGCCTTTTCTGCCAATTATCACCGTATTCTCCGGGCACAAGTAATCGTTGGCTTGCCCCATGACACCACCGCTGCCATAAATAGGATAGATACCATTCTCGCATTCTACAGCTTTCTGATTTCTACCATTTATGATAGTCAGGACATCGTCCCAAACATAAAATATGCCTCTGCTTTGGTCCATTATCATGAGAAAAACCTTTTCTTTGACGCTGCAAATATACGGAGATTTCCCCACACTTCCAAATAAATCATTATTTTTTTACATTTTCGCCGCGAAATACGGTTTTGTCCTACCCAGGTACCTCAGTAGCACGCCACCAACCGGTTTTGTCCTACCCGCGTACCTGGGTAGCACAAAACAGAGCAAGTTTGTCCTACCCAGGTACCTCCCTAGCACATCCGCGGTCAGTTTTGTCCTATCCGCGTACCTCCCTAGCACAAAACAGAGCGAGTTTGTCCTACCCAGGTACCTCCCTAGTACAAACAATCGCCCGGATGTGCTAGGGAGGTACGCGGATAGGACAAAACCGACTGTGGACGGGGAATTGCAAGTTTACTTAAGATATTGGCAAACTTTGGTTATCGCACAAATATTCACCTGCGGTCAAGCATTGCGCTTCCTGGCCTTATAGAGCTGCCAGGAATTGACCGTATTGTGCCAAACGCTGTAAAAACCGCCGACGACAGAGGTGACGGGATCGAGGAAGACGAGGCCGAGCCAGATGATGAAGACGGTATTCTTCTGGCCAAAGGCCTGGCCGGCGGTGATACGAGTCTCGTGACTGGGGGCGACATCGTAGTGCGAGCCCACGCGCTTGCCCATCCAGAACTGCGCGAGACAGCAGAGGCCGGAGATGATGGCGAGGCCGACCATGTAGCCGATGCCGACGGTGGAGTGGGCAATACTGTTGACTGTCACGGCAATGGCGAGGGCCAGGGCGACCGTCCAGATGTTGAACGAGAGGCTGGTATAGGCCAACAGCCTGCGATGGAGCGAGGGCAACAAGTAGCGCACCATCCAGGCACAGAGCAGGGGGCAGATGAGGAGTGGGAACACCTTGCCCATGATCATGAAGAACGACGTGACGAACGTGAAGCCCTCGTGCGGCTCGACCAGCGTCAGCAAAGCAGGAGCCAGCACCGACACCATCAGATTGCACACCATCAGGTAAGTCACCACGCCTGCCGTGCTGCCTCCCAATCGCCCTGTGATCACGGCCGAGGCGGTGGCGGTGGGGCAGATAAAGGCGAGCATGGCACCTTCGCAGAGGATCTTGAGGCCGTGGAGGGAGTGAGGTGTGAGAAGGGGTTGAGGGGGTTGAGGAGTTTGAAAGGTTTGAAGGGTTTGAGGATCGCACAGCCAAGCCAGGCATGAACACAAGATGAAGCAACCTGCCTGCAACAGCAGTACCCACAGCTGCCAGCGGTGGGGCTTCATCTCGGTGGGCTTCACTTTGATGAAGCTCAGGAGGAGCATGCAGAAGAGCAGGATGGGCTGCACCACGCCCGAGATGGCGGAGAGCACCGCGCCTTGTGTCGCCTCGCTCAGGGGCAGGGCGGCAAAAAGAAAATATGCCACGAT
>JAZQPJ010000065.1:0-14507 GCA_045628525.1 Bacteroidales bacterium | reverse complement strand
TTTGAGGGGTTTGAGGGGTTATTTTTCTTCTTCGAGTCGTGCGTCCAGCTCCTTCTGGCCGTCGGTAATCACATCGGCCACTTGCTCCTCAAGCAGTGCTTCGCGGTCGATCTGCTCCTGACGGATGATGCGGCTCAATGCCAGCATGATGCCGAACGAGATGCTGGTGCCCATCACGCTTGAACCACCACGGCTGATCAGTGGCAGTGGCTGGCCTGTGACGAACATGGCTCCGGTAGAGACTCCGATATGGATCAGGGCCTGAATGCAGATGATGAGGGGAAGTCCTACGATCAGCAGCCGCACGAACAGGTTCTCGGTGCGCCTCGACAGGATGTAGCACCTGATGAATAGCAGCAGGTACAGCAGAGGTATCAAGGCCGCGAGGATAAAGCCCCACTCTTCGAAGATGATGGCGTAGATGTAGTCGGAGAAGGCCTCGGGCAGGAAGTCGCGCAGCTTGCTGCCGCCAATGAACTTGCCCAATGGATACCCGTTGGCGATGGCCATGTGCGAGTAGATCTCCTGGCTCTTCTTGCCACCCATGTCCTCCTCCCAGAGGTTCTTGTCGGAATGGGCCCAGATACGTCCGGCCCAGGTATCGACACGTCCTGTCAGTTTGTTCCAGACGCCTTGTTCCTGGCTCTCGGCTACAACTTCTGTCAGGTCGGTTCCCTGGTTGTGCATGTATTCGTAGCGCAGCTTGAGACTGCCCAGGAAGAGCACGCCGGCTGCGATGGCTGCCAGCAGAGTGATGCCCAGGTATTTGCCTTTCACCTTGCCCATAAACATGATGCCCATACATGCCATGCCTATGATCAGGCCGCTGGAGAGGTTCTGTGTGGCCACGGGTCCGGCTCCGATGATGATCAGTGCCAGATAGAGCCAGAAGCGGCGCAGCTTGGTCTTGGTGCGGAACCAGGCAACAGGCAACTTGTGGTAGAAGGCATCTGCGGCTGTTATGGCCGAACAGAGCAGCATCACGGTGCCCAGCTTGCAGACCTCGACAGGCTGGATGCCTGCTATGGAACGTGAGGCACCCTTCTGCGCTTCGCCAAAGACGATCGTGGCACAGAAGAGGGCGAAACCACCGATGTAGAACAGTTTGTCCCAGGCGCGGATCGACTTGAGACTCATGCTCTGCGACAAGAGCAGCATGCCCAATCCGAGTAGCAGATTCTTGACATGCGAGAAGGCAGGATCACTGGCGTAGGTGCTGCGATAGGTGAGCTGAGCCGTGGCACTGAAGATCTCGACCACCGAGATGCAAAGCAGTACGACGTAGATGCCCCATATCCAGTTGTCTCCGCGTATGATGCTTCCTATGAAAGTATGTTTGTTCTGTTCGTCAGCCATTGGATATGTTTGAAGGGTTCGATATGTTTGAAGGGTTAGCCAATCCATTCGGCCACTACGGCCTTCATCTGGTCGCCGCGATCCTCGTACGACTTGAAGAGGTCGAACGAAGCGCAGCAAGGTGAGAGCAGCACGGTGTCGCCTGGACGGGCAAAGGCACGGCATTTCTCCAGTGCCTCGCGCATCGAGAGCGCATCGGCCACGGGCTTGCCTTGCTTGTCGAAGAAGTCGTGCAGCTTCTCGTTGTGCAGACCCATATAGACCAGGGCGGTGCACTTGTCCTTCACGAGCTGCTCGATCTCGGTGTAGTCGTTGCCCTTGTCCTTGCCGCCCAGGATCAGGACGGTGGGCTTGGTCATCGACATCAAGGCATACCAGCATGAGTTGACGTTGGTGGCTTTCGAGTCGTTGATGTACTCCACGCCATCCACCATGCCGCACTTCTCCAGTCGATGCTCCACGCCACGGAAGGTGGCGAGTGCCTGACGGATCTGCTCGTTCTTCAAGCCACTCAAGCGTGCTGAGATGGTTGCGGCCATCGTATTGTAGAGGTTGTGAGGGCCAGGCAGTGGCATCTCTTCGAGCGGAATCTCGGTGGTGTCGGCACAAAGGGCGGCATCGAGCAGGTTGATCACCAGCTTGCCATCCTTGAGGTATGCACCTGGCAGCAATGGCTTGTCGCCCATCTCCTTCAAGGTCATGCCGGTGAATGGCACGAGGTTGGCCTTGAGAGGCTCGATGTGACCGCTGAACGGATACATCCTGGTGCCGTCGGCGTTGAGCAGGTCGGGACGCTCGTCGTTGGTGCCGGTGTAGTCCTCGCCGCCGGCAGGGGCGTTGAGGCGACGCTCCAGCTCGCGAGCCACAATCGGATCACCGTTCCAGTAGATCACGTAGTCGCTTGGCGTCTGGTTCTGCACGATGCGCAGCTTCGAGTTGATGTAGTTCTGCATCTGGTGGTCGTAGCGGTCCATGTGGTCGGGGGTGATGTTCATGATCACCGAGATGTTGGCATGGAACTTATACATATTGTCCAGCTGGAAGCTCGACAGCTCGATTACATAGTATTCGTTGTCGAGCAGTTCCTCGGGCTTGGCACCTGCCTTCAGGGCTGCCTCATGATCCTCCAGGGCCACCTGCAGCGCCAGTGACTTGCCCACGTTGCCTGCCAATCCAACCTTCAGACCGTTTGACTTGAGGATGTGGTAGGTCATCATCGTGGTGGTGGTCTTGCCGTTCGAGCCGGTGATACAGATCATCTTGGCCTGGGTGTAGCGTCCGGCAAACTCGATCTCCGAGATGATGGGCGTGCCCTGCTGCATCAGTTTCACGATGAGGGGTGCGGTGAGCGGGATGCCGGGCGATTTGATCACCTCGTCGGCATTCAGCACCAGCTCCTCCGTATGTGGATGACCCTCCTCGTAGGGAATCCCGTATTGCTCGAGGATGGCCTTGTATTTATCCTTGATGGGCGACATGTCCGAGAGGAACACGTCGTAACCCTTGACCTTGGCCAGGACGGCAGCACCTGTGCCGCTTTCGCCTGCGCCGAGAATAGCTATTCTTGCCATATAATTATGAATTATGAATTCTCAATTATGAATTACGCTTATCGTATCTTCAGTGTCATGATTGCAAATGCCGCCAGAATGATGGTCAGAATCCAGAAGCGAGCGGTCACCTTGTTCTCATGGAACGAGCTGCGTGGCCACTTGAACATGATCTTGTCCATCGAGCGAAGCTGTGTCAGCTGCTCTGGCTTCAGTCGGAAGGCATCGTGGATCGGGGCGCGGTTCACGAAGCGGAACTTCTTGCCGATAGCGTTGCCCTTGCGAGCCACGAAGTTCTGGCCAAGCACGCTGACGCTCTCCATCAGGAAGACGAAGCAGAGAATCGGGATCAGCAGCTCCTTGTGGATGATCACGGCAATCACGGCAATGATGCCGCCGATGGGCAGCGAGCCGGTATCACCCATGAAGATCTGCGCCGGATAGGCATTGTACCACAGGAAGCCGATCAGGGCACCCACAAAGGCGCTGATGAAGACTACCAGCTCCTGCGATCCCGGGATGTACATTATATTAAAATATTGTGCATACTCCACATGGCTCGAGAAGTAGGCCAGCATACCCAGCGCGATGCACATGATGGCCGAGTTGCCGGCACAGAGGCCGTCCATGCCGTCGTTGAGGTTCGAACCATTGCTCACTGCCATGATCACGAAGGTGGTCATGCAGACGAAGACAATCCAGCCGGCTGCCTGCTGCCAGTCACCCAGGAAGCCGAAGAGTCCGGCATAATCGAGGTTGTGGCTCTTGACAAAGGGCAAGGTGGTGACGGTCGATTTGATCAGTTCGCCTCCCTCGCGCACCACGGCATCGGGTGCCAGCCACAGGGTGAGGCCGATGCCCAGACCCAGTGCAGCTTGTCCGATCAGTTTGATGATCGGCTTAATTCCGTTCTTGTTCCTTTCCTTGTATTGTGCCGAAGTGCCGTAGAACTCGCTGATGCGCTTCAACAGCCCAGGCAGCCTGTCATACTGCTTGCTGTGACCTTTGAGGTAGTCATCGAGTAAACCAAGCAGGCCGAGCCATAGGGTGGTGACCAGCATCATGATCATGTAGATGTTGCGCAGACGGCCCATCAGCAGGCAGGGGATGACCGCTGCCACGATGATGATGATGCCGCCCATGGTGGGCACGCCACGCTTCTCGACACCGAACGGGTCGATGTTGGCATCGCGCTGTGCCTCGGTGTGGTTCTTGCGACGCATGTAGCGGATGAACCATTCGCCAAACGACATCGAGATCACCAGCGCCAGTATCAGTGCCGTGATGGCACGGGTCGAGACGTAGCCCCACATGCCGGCTCCGGGAATGTCGAAGGCTTGGTCGAGGTATCTGAAGAGATAGTATAGCATTGCTAAGTTAAAAAGTTAAAGCGCCTCCTTGACCACCTCGTGGTCGTCGAAGTGATGTTTCACACCCTTGATGTCCTGATAGTCCTCGTGGCCCTTGCCGGCAATGAGTATCACGTCGCCCTTCTGCGCCAGCATCATGGCGGTGCGGATGGCCTCACGACGGTCGCAGATGGTGATAGCCTTCTGGCGCAACTCGTCGGTGTCGAGGCCTGCCTGCATGTCCTTGAGGATCTCCTCCGGCTCCTCGAAGCGGGGATTGTCCGAAGTGAGCACCAGACGGTCGCTGCGCAGCGCAGCCTCCTTGGCCATGATGGGGCGCTTGCCCTTGTCGCGGTTGCCACCGCAACCCACCACGGTGATGATCTTGCCCTCCTGCTTGGTGTCGAGGATCTCTCGGATGGTGCCGAGCACATTGACCAGGGCATCGGGTGTGTGGGCATAGTCGATGATGGCGCTGAAGCCCTTGGGCGAGCGGATCGACTCGAAGCGGCCGTTGACCGGCACGAGTTCGCTCATCTTGACGAGCAGATCCTGATGGGTGATGCCTTCGAGCAACGAGCGGCTGTTCTCGTTCTCGAGAATCTCACAGGCAGCGCCATAGACGGCGATGAGGTTCGAAGCGTTGAAGCGACCCACAAAGTGCGTCTGCACCTCCTGACCCTCGATCAGCAGCGACATGCCCTCGAAAGCCTCCTCCACGATCTTGGTGGTGTAGTCGGCCATCGAACGTACGCTGTAGAGGCGGCGGCGGGCACGGGTGTTCTGCATCATCACCTCGCCATTGCGGTCGTCGAGGTTGCTGATGGCGAATGCCTCCTTCTTCAAGCCGTCGAAGAACGACTTCTTGGCCTTGAGGTAATTCTCCACCGTCTTGTGATAGTCCATGTGGTCGCGGGTCAGGTTGGTGTAGATGCCGCCATCGAAGTCCAGGCCGCCGATACGCTTCTGGTCGGCCGAGTGGCTCGAAACCTCCATGAAGGCGAACGAACAGCCCTCTTCGACCATCTGGCGCAGCAGGTCGTTCAATGCCAGTGGGTCTGGTGTGGTATGGGTGGCTGGCACAGGACGGTCGATGACGTAGTTGCATACCGTCGAGAGCAGGCCGCAAGGGAACCCGAGCTTTGAGAAGAGCTTGTAGAGCAGCGTGGCAATGGTGGTCTTGCCGTTGGTGCCCGTCACGCCCACCAGGGTGAGCTGTTCGCTGGGGTAGCCGTTCCAGGCGCTGGCCAGCATAGCCAGGGCGAAGTTGCAGTCATCGACGATGACGTAGGTGACCTGTGCATTCCATTCCTTATTCTCCTGTGCGTACTGCTTGTCGCACACGATGGCCGAAGCGCCGGCCTCGATGACCTGTGGGATGAACGAGTGTCCGTCCACATTGGTGCCACGCACAGCCACAAAGAGGCTCTGAGCCGCTGCCTTGCGGCTGTCCTGCTCGATGGCTGCTATCTCGATATCTGTCTGTTTGGAACCCTCGAGCGTATAGGTGAGGCGTTCCAGAAGATCTGCAAGCTTCATTTCAAAGCAAATTATGAATTATCAATTATGAATTATGAATTCTCAATTACTGCAGCGTGATGCTGATCGTTTGCCCGCGTACACAGCTGCTGCCTGCCGGCATCGACTGGCTGGTGACAGCACCCTTGCCGCGGATGCTCACACGTAGTCCTGCATGTTCGAGCATATAGAGGGCATCGATGGCTCCCATGCCGATGACGTTAGGCACCTTGCCGGGTTCGGTGCTGTTGAGCTCCACGTCCTGGCATTGCAGTTCTTCGCGGTGCTGTGAGAGCCTCAGGGTGCCGATGACATCGCCTGTGATTCCCAGAGGTCCCTTCTTGGCACGTGGATACATGCCATGTTTTTCCACATTGGCCGAGTCAAGTACGACCTCATTGAGCGAACGGGTGCAGCTGCGGGCATAGACCTGCTCGGCAAAATTGCGGAACACAGGGCCTGCCATGTAGCCGCCACCAGGGCGTCCGAAGTTGCCGCCTGGGCGTGCATCGATGACTACGATACAGGTGTATTGCGGTTCGTCGGCAGGGAAGTAGCCAGCAAACGACACATAATGTCCGTTGCCAATATAGCTGCCATGGTCAAAACGCTGTGCAGTGCCCGTCTTGCCGGCAATCTTGAGCTTGCGGCTCTTGGCGCCTTCACGGGCAATGGCTCCATTTGCATACCACTTGGTGGCAGCCGTGCCTCGCTCCACAACGCCCTCCAGCGCATGGCGGATGTCCTTGACGGTGCTCTCCTTGCATATTGCAGGGTTGATCACCTCGGGCTCATGCTGCTCGATGACCTCGCCATCCTTCACGATGCGATCCACGATGTAGGGACGCATCAGTTTGCCTCCATTGGCTATGGCGTTGTAGAAGTTGAGCATATACATGCCCGGGATGCGGGTCTCATAGCCGTAGCTGATTTGGCCGAGCGATACTTTGCTCCAGTTCGGGTCACCTACCTTGCGGTTGCGTGGACGCTGTGCTCCCTGGAACTCTGCGTTGAGGCCCAGGTCCTCAAAGATCTTAGTCTGGTCTATCAGGTCGAGGTATCGCTGCGGATTGCTCTCGTAGGCCTGGGTGGTAAGCTTGGCCAATGAGATGTTCGACGACTGCACCATCGCCTCGTCGGCCGTTACCTCACCCACGGGGTGGTCGTCGCGTATCTCCTTGCCGTGATAGTTCCATGAGGAGTGGTGTTCCACCGTATTGTTGGTGTTGACACGGGTGTCGCGTGTTATCTTGCCATCGTCCAGCAGCACCATGTAGCTCACGGTCTTGAATGTCGATCCTGGGTCATAGAGGTCCATGACGAAGTGGTTGTAGTCCTCGGTACAATAGTCTCCATTGCGCTTCAGGTTCGAGATGGCCTTGATCTTGCCGGTCTTCACCTCCATCACGGCTGCCCAGCCGCCATGGGCCTTCAGCTCGAGGATGCGCTTGTTCAGCTCGTAGTCCAGGAGCATCTGCATCTCCATGTCGAGGGTGGTATATACGTCGGCTCCATCCTCAGGCTCCTCCTGCACGATGGTGACGCGGCTGCGCTTGATCTTTTGCGTGAAACCCAGGCCTGGCTTGCCCGACAGGAATCTGTCGTATGTCTGCTCCAGGCCATTGCGTCCATGTCCTTTCATGTTGACGGTGACGCCGTCGATGGTACGCAGGGTGTCGGCAGGGAACACACCGCCGATGGTCGATGAGGCCATGCGGTATTCGCCGTAGGGGCGATAGCGGTGTGGCCTCTCTTCGGCAAACAGTCCGATGTGGTTGGCGTTTTTCGAGAAGAATGGAGCAGACTTTCGCATCTCCTTGTACTCCAGATACGACACGGCACGCAGGGCCAGGTAGCGGGTCTTGCCCACCCTGTATGCCTCCATCATGCCACGAGCATGGTCGGCTGCACTCTTGTGTGGCGCAAGCTTGTGCATGTATTGAGCTGCAGCACCGTTGGCGCTAAAGTACAGCTGCATCGTGTCGGGTGGCAGTACTGGCACTTCGATGCGATGGCTCTTGCCCGTGGTGGGGTCCTTTACGCTCTTATACATCGTCTGCTTCTTGACGCGAAAGTCGAAATAGACATCGAACTTAGGCAGCGAGGCGGCAATCATCTCGCCATTCTCGCTGTATATCACGCCACGAAGCTGCCCGATGCTGACGCTGTCTTTTTTCAGGTTTTTGACCAGGGCGCGGTAGTGGTCTCCGTCCACTACCATCGTTTTGAACGAGCAGACGCAGATCACGGCAAAGTACCCCAGCAGCAGAAACAGCACGATGCCGAAACGCATGCCGAAGGAGGGGCTCCAGGACTTTATGCTCTCTTTTAGGTTCATTGTCTTTTGTGGTGACTTATTCAATGACTGTTGGTGGTTCGTCACTCTCTATGAGGTTCACTTCGCTGCCGGCTACCTTCGAGCGGATCTCCTCCGGACGGTTGCGCAGGGTCAGGATACCCCATTTTTCGATGCTGGTGTATCGCACGTCATTGCGCTCCTTTTTCAGGTTGCTGATTTCCGCGAGGCTGTCCTCGTATTCATAACGCAGCTGGATGTAGCCCAGCAGCAGGATGATTACCACCAGGATGCGTCCGAAGTTCTTGTGGTAAAAGTCCATGCTCATCGGTGAGTCGTCATTTGCTATCACCTTCTCGGCTCCGCCAAATATGTTGTTCAGTTTGCTCATACTTTCAAACTTTTCAAACTTTCAAACTTTTCAAACTTTCAAACTTTTCAAACTTCTCAAACTTTTCAAACTACCCTCAACCCTCAACTCTCAACCCTCAACTCTCAACCCTCACAGCCACTCTCAGCTTGGCGCTCCTCGAC
This sequence comes from Bacteroidales bacterium, assembly GCA_045628525.1. Lineage (GTDB taxonomy): Bacteria > Bacteroidota > Bacteroidia > Bacteroidales > UBA3663 > Liminaster. Next base: position 5,904 of record JAZQPJ010000065.1, on the reverse strand, counting down.
CTCGGGTTGCGTTCCACCTCTTCGGCCGATGCCTCGATCACCTTGTTGTTGACAGCCTTCAGCGGGGCGATGATGCGGCCGTAGAAGTCCTTCTCGATCTCGCCGTCGGCATGGCCCGAACGGATCACGTTCTTGACGATGCGGTCTTCGAGCGAATGGTAGGTCATCACCACCAGTCGGCCGCCGTTCTCGCCGTTCTTGTCGGGTTCGGCCAGCAGTTCGATGCACGACTTGAGCATCTCCTCCAGCGCCTGCATCTCGTGGTTCACCTCGATGCGCAAGGCCTGGAACACCTGTGCCAGCTCCTTCTTCTCGGCCTTGGGGCTGATGAAAGGCTTCACTGCCGCCATCAGGTCGCCCGTGGTGGCGATGGGCTTCTGTCCGCGCTGCTTCACGATGGCCTGTGCCATGCGTCGTGCCTGGCGCAACTCGCCATACAGGGTGAAGATGCGCGTCAGCTCTGCCTCGTCGGCATTGGCCAGGATATCGGCTGCTGTGCGTCCGTCACGGGTGTTCATGCGCATGTCCAGCGGGGCATCGAAGCGGAAGGCAAAGCCACGCTCGGCATCGTCCAGGTGGTGGCTCGAGACGCCCAGGTCGGCCAGCAATCCGTCGATGTGCTTCACGCCATGGTAGCGCATCCAGTTCTTCAGGTAACGGAAGTTGCTGCGCACAAACGTGAAGTTCCCGTTATGGTTATCGTTTTCGCCCCCAAACGCATTCTTCTCCGCATCCGGATCCTGGTCGAAGCTGTACAGGTGTCCCTTGGGTCCCAGTTGCTCCAGGATGGCCCGGCTATGTCCGCCACCACCAAAGGTGACATCCACATACACGCCATCCGGACGGATCTGCAACCCCTCCAGACACTCCTTCAACATGACAGGCACATGATACTCCATTTGCAATTTTTTATTTACGATTTACGACGTCTTATTTCTTGGATATAAAAATAAGCGGTCAAAGGTACAAATAATTTTGGATTTATGCAAAAAAATGGCCAAAAAAATGAGACGGATGCCCCCTTTTTAACTTCTTTTTGTTCTATTTTGTGCTTGCCTACCCTGCAAATGCTGTATTTTTGGTAGAAAAATGTCGTCACATCTTTTGTGTCTCGGAAATTTTTTGTATCTTTGCCGCCAGCAAACAAGTGCTAAATTACAAATTACAGATTACAGATTACAAATTACTTCAATATGCGATCGCATGAAAATGTAACTTTCGCCACCCGTCTTGGAGCTGTGGCCGCCGCTGTCGGTTCGGCTGTCGGCCTGGGCAACATCTGGCGCTTTCCTTACGAGACAGGTGACAATGGCGGTGGCGCCTTCCTGCTCATCTATGTTCTCTCAGTCATCTTCCTCGGCATTCCGCTGCTCGTCTCTGAGTTTGTGCTTGGCCGTTCTTCGCATAGCAATGGTGCCATGGCGTTCAAGGCGCTCAAGGCTGGCCCGCTCTGGCAGGTAGCCGGCTACATGGGTGTCGTGGTGGCCACGCTGATTCTGGGTTTCTATGTGGTCGTGCTCGGCTGGACGCTCCATTACACCTGGCTGGCGCTCACCAACGGATTCCCACAGGGGGCCGATGCCATTGCCGGTTATTTTGGCGACTTCAGCACCAGCCCCGGCATGCTGTGGTGGATGCTCGGTTCCATCGTGCTCAATGGCTTCATCCTGCTGGCTGGTGTGCAGAAGGGCATCGAGCGAGCCTCACGCACCATGATGCCCATGCTTGCCGTCCTGCTCATCGGATTGGTCATCAACAGCTTTACGCTCGACAATGCTTCGCAAGGACTGAAGTTCCTCTTCGTCCCTGACTTCTCGCGTGTTACGGGTCAGACGTGGATCTCGGCCATGGGCCAGGCCTTCTTCAGCCTCTCGGTGGCCATGGGCATCATGATTGCCTATGGCAGCTACCTTGGCGACAACACCAAGATCGGCAAGACGGCCGCACAGGTGGCTTTGCTCGATACGCTGATAGCCATCCTCGCAGGCGTGGTCATCTTCCCTGCATGTTTCACCTATTTCCCCATGCCTGCCGACCTCTCTGCCGGTATGCCAGCCGATCTGGCAGGTCCCAGCCTGGTGTTCAAGACGCTGCCCATCGTCTTCCAGCAGATGCCGGGCGGCTACCTTTGGTGCCTGCTCTTCTTCCTGTTGGTGGCTGTGGCTGGCATCACCTCGTGCATGAGCATCTTCGAGGTGCAGATCTCGTTCCTCCAGCAGCAATGCCACCTGTCGCGTCGCTTGGCCACATGGCTCAGCTGCAGCCTCTCGACCCTGCTCGGCTTGCTCTGTCTGCCTGTCATCGGCCAGTGGACAGGTGTCGAATTCTTCGGGTTCGAAGCCTTCGACCTCTTCGACATCATCACCTCTAAATATATGATGCCCGTGGGAGCCTTCCTCATCTCTCTCTTCGTAGGTTGGCGACTGGAACGCGACATCATCAACGATGCCCTCACCAACTGGCGCAACGATTCCGGTTGGTACATCCGTCCTCTCATCTATCTGCTCCGCACCTTCGTCCCCATCTGCATCCTGCTGATTTTCCTGGGAGGAATAGGTGCTCTATAAGAGTAATTAAGGGTAGTGAAGTCCCTTTCACTCCCCTTTCACTCCTCTTTCACTCTCTTTAACAACCCTTAGAAAACATGTCCAACGAACGTGCTCTCTTCGTCACCCGTCTGGGTGGAATTCTCGCGGCTGTAGGTTCTGCAGTCGGGCTTGGCAACATCTGGCGCTTCCCCTACGAGACGGGGCAGAATGGTGGTGCAGCCTTCCTCATCGTCTATATTCTCTGCGTCCTTGTTCTGGGTACGCCCCTCATGCTGGCCGAGCTCACCATCGGTCGCGCTTCGCATAGCAATGGCATCGGAGCCTTCAAGCGTCTGGCCCCTGGCTCCAGATGGTGGATCACGGGCCTCATCGGCATGATTGCCGTCACCCTCATCGTCAGCTTCTATTCAGTGGTGGCTGGCTGGACGTTGCACTACACCTGTGCCTCCATTGCCGACACGTTGGGCGAACAGTCGTTTGGCACCTTCACGCAAGGCCCTTGGATGCCGTTGGCTTGGATGTCGCTCTTCATCCTCATCAATGCCCTCATCCTCCTGGGTGGCGTGCAGAAGGGCATCGAGCGAGCCTCCAACATCCTCATGCCCCTGCTTGGTGTCCTGCTCGTAGTGCTTTGCATCAATTCGCTCATGCTCCCTGGTGCAGGCGAGGGTCTCAGCTTCCTCTTTCATCCCGACTTCTCCAAGATCTCGGGCAAGGTGGTGCTCTCGGCCATGGGACAGTCCTTCTTCAGCATCTCCATGGGCGTCAGCACCCTGCTTGTCTATGGCAGCTATCTGCCCAACAGCACCCGCATGGGCAAGACCTCGCTTACCATCTGTCTGCTCGACACCATGATCGCCATCCTCGCCGGCATCATCATCTTCCCTGCCTGTTTCGCCTATGGCATTCAGCCCGATGCCGGTCCGGGCCTGGCCTTCATCACGTTGCCCGATGTCTTCATGCAGATGTCTGGCGGCTATGTGTGGAGCATCGCCTTCTTCCTGCTTCTGGCCGTGGCGGCACTCACCTCCAGCATCTCCATGCTTGAGTGTCCGATTGCCATCCTGCAGGAGCAATGCAGGATGAAGCGCTGGCTTGCCGTCCTCATCGTCTCACTTATTGCCTGGGTGCTCGGCATCGGCTGCTGTCTCTCGTTCAATCCTGCGTGGGCCAAGACACTCACCGTCGGTGGCCTTACCCTCTTCGACCTCTTCGACAAGGGCACAGCCAACTTCCTCATGCCGCTCGGCGGTCTGCTGATGTCCCTCTTCGTGGGCTGGCGCATGGACAAGAAGGTGCTGCATGACACCCTCACCAACTTCGGCAAGGACTCCGGCTGGTTCATCCCGCTCTTCCTCTTCATCGTCCGCTTCTTCGCACCCGCCTGCATCCTGCTCATCTTCCTGAGCGGCATCGGGTGGATATGAGTTCCTGCAGGCACTATATTCGTAATTCCAGGGCCCCCCTTTAAAGGGGGCCCGAATTACAGGAATATAAGGAGCCGCATGGGACCTCATTCCACGGTCCTCAATTTTGTGTCCAATCCGTTGGCACAGGGAATTGCGAAAACGCAAAAGCTCGTCCACAAGTGCTGACAGGGAATTGCGGAATCGCAAAGCCTCGTCCACAAGTGCTGACAAGGAATTGCGGAAACGCAAAAGCTCGTCCACAAGTGTTGACAAGCAATTGTAAAGTCGCAAAAGCTTGCCGCGAACCCGCGGCAAGGAATCTTGCGAACGCAGGGATGCCAACGCGTACGCGTTGGTATCCCTGCACATTTACAATGGCTCGGCGCAGACTTGCGGCAAGGTTTCCACACTTTGGGGAAGCATCGCTCAGGCTTGCGGCAAGCTATCCATACCTTGGGGAGGCATTGCTCACCGCTGCGGCAAGCTATCCTATATCTTAGGGAGGCTGGGGTATGCTCGTGAATTTCCCTCGAAAAAAAGCAATCTTTGTCCCCCTTTTCTGCATGTGAAATAATAAATCTACATATTTCCCCTCCCTTTTTTACCATCGTATTGAAATAATCGCTATATTTGCAGCGTAAAAAATTTGCAGAACTAACCCTGTTATCATAATCAATCTGGAAGATTACCAGTCATGCTCCAAACCACCAACCTCCCATTACTGCTGCTGCAGAGCAGTTGTTTCAGTGTCATGCTGGTGCTGGCGCTGGTGCTGCTCATGTCGCGCTGGCACATGAAGGCCACGAGCCGCAACTACGAGACGTCGCGCTGGATGCTCATCACCGCGCTGACGCTCTATGTCGTCCACTACCTGCTGCAGATGATCTTCGGCTTCCGCGCCAGTGGCGAGGATGTCGGGGCGCTGGTCAATATGGTGTTCTACCTGCCTGTGGCGTTCCTGATGGCGAGTGCCACGCTGCGCATCTCGGCCGGTCAGCGTTACCTGCTGCGCTTCGTCAAGGTGGGTGCTACAGGCACGCTGGTCACCCTGGCCATCTTTTTCGTGGGTCTCTTCCGCTATGGCAGCCTGCACATGCCGTGGGTGCTCCGCATCATCGAGGTCATCTATGTGGCGATGATCGCCTTCTTCATCTTCAACCCTGGGGGAGAGTTGCGACGCATGAACCGCCGCATCGAGGACGAGACGGCCGACGACCAGACGCCCTACCGCCTCTACATGCGGTCCAGCACCGTGCTGCTCTATGTCATGGGTCTGATCGGCGCGCTGAGCGTCTTCTCCACAGTGGCGGTCTTCTCGGTGGCCCTCTTCTTCCTGCTGGCGCTCATCTTCTATGTGGTCAGCTTCCTGGCGCTGGGCTTCCATGTGCAGCCGGTGAGCGACATTGTCGATGATGAGAACAAGGACACAGCCAATGGCGACACTATGGGCGACGCCACCGCCACCGACGGCACCACCCCACGGCTTTCCCCCGAGGTCACCTCTCAGATCACCGCCGCCATTGCCCAATGGCACCAGGCCAAGGGCTATGGCGCACAGAACCTCACCATCATCACCACGGCCGAACGGCTGGGCATCCCCAAGCGCCAGCTCACCCAGTATCTCACTGAGCACGAAGGCTCCACCTTCCGCGTGTGGCTCTCGAATATCCGCATCGAGGAGGCCAAGCGCATGCTCTCCGAGGCCGACTGCAGCATCGAATCCATAGCCGAGAGCTGCGGCTTCAGCTCAGTCAGCTGGATGAGGGAGAAATTCAAGGCCTCAACGGGCATGACGCCGGCAGAGTGGCGAGAGGCGCAAGGAAGAATATAGCACGGTGCCTCGATACCTCGATGCCTCGATACCTCGATGCCTCGATAGCTCGAAATCTCGAAATCTCGATGCTTCGAAATCTCGATGCTTCGATCCCTCGCCCCCTCGCCCCCTC
>JAZQPJ010000064.1:0-13481 GCA_045628525.1 Bacteroidales bacterium | reverse complement strand
TAAGACCGCTTGGCCTCCGACTTCTTCCAGATGGGGGCGATCAGGTCGATGTTCTGGTCGATGGGGATGGCCTGGTGGAAGGCGCACTGGTTGGCGGCGATGGTGGTGAGGCCGAAGTCGGCCTTCTGCTGCTCGAGCCATTCCTGCAGGGTGGGCACTCCCGCCACCTTCATCTTCATGAGCTCGAAGGGCGAACCCTTGAGCTGCTCGGCTCCGCTCAGGAAGAAGCGTGAGTCGGTCCAGAGGCGGGCCTCCTTCTGCGTGATGGCCACAAGGGCCACTTCGCCACGGAAACCGGTGAGCCACTCCACCTCCTTCCAGTGGTCGGGCAGGTATTCACTCTGGTGCGGATCGGTGTTCTCTATGAGGTAGATGTCGATGCCAGCCTGCTGCATGGCTTCGCGCACTTTCTTGACTCTTGAAAATGAAGCTATCACGACGGTAAGATGTTTTTTGTTAATTATACGCGGCAAATATACATATAATAATTTAAAAAACCTACAAAATCGGAAAATAATTGCACATTTTTTGCTTTTTGTTTGGCAAAACCGCAGAAAATGCCTATCTTTGCACCCGCTTATCAAAGTGGTAAGCACCCGATGCGTCCAAGACCTATTAGAAATGGAGATGTAAAAAAGGGGGGTCGGACAATTCGGATCATTTAAAACAACCCGTACTGATATGATTATTGTACCAGTTAAGGAAGGCGAGAACATCGAAAAGTGCCTGAAGAAGTTCAAGCGCAAGTACGAGAAGACCGGCGTGATCAAGGAACTCCGTCGTCGTCAGCAGTTCGACGCACCATCACAGCTCAAGCGCAAGAAGATGGAGCGTGCTATCTATGTTCAGCACCTTCAGGAGGCCGCTGCTGAGTAATTCGGCTGGCCTGGCGGAACCTTCCGCAACAAACCATTTAGGGATTGGATGCCTTCGGGCGTTCGATCCTTATTTTTTTTAAAGGGTGTTAAGGGTGTTAAGGGTTTTAAGGGGCGTGAAAGGGGCGTGAAAGGGACGAATGTTTCAGGGGGTACGATTTTCTTGGCACATGGAGTCGGAGGAGTAAATGGAGTTTTGGACATTTTCTACTCCATTGACTCTATTGACTCCATGAGAGAGCTTTTGATAGTTTGAGGATAGAATAAGTTCGGAAGAGAGCGCAGGTAGTTCGGACTACCCTGTGGTGACGTCCCTTTCACTCCCCTTTCACTCCCCTTAAAGCCCTTAAAACCCTTAGGAGGAAACAAAAAACGTGTCGAAAACCGTTAACAAGTGTAAACAGACATAGCAAAACAATTAAAAAATGTTCAAGAATCGGGGTTTGGAGAAAATAACGAAACACTTTTGTGCGTATGTGAAAACTTTTTAGTAACTTTGCACCCTGAAAATAAGTGTTTATAATGAAAGAAGCAATAATTAAACCCGAATTCCTGTTTGAGGTAAGCTGGGAGGTTTGTAACAAGGTAGGTGGTATCTATGCAGTACTTTCGACCAAGGCCGCAACGCTGAAGAAGCAGTTGGGCGACAACCTTCTCTTTATCGGTCCTGACCTTTGGGACCAGCAAGAATCCCCGTTTTTCGACCCAACCTCGGCTACTCCCGAACTGAAGGAGTGGGCTGAGAAGGCTCATCAAGAGGGTCTGAAGGTTCGTGTCGGTCGCTGGATGGTGCCCGGCGAGCCGTTGGTCGTGCTGGTGGATTTCCGCCCTTTCTATAGCCTCAAGAATGCCTTCTATGGCCAGATGTGGGAGTGGTACGGTGTGAACAGCATGGCTGCATACGGCGACTATGACGAGGGCTGCACCTTCGCACACGCCTCGGCCGTGGTCATCGAGAGCCTCTTCAAGCGCCTCTGTCCGTTGAGAAGCAATGCCGTCGCTCATTTCAATGAATGGACCACCGGCATGGGCGTGCTCTACCTGAAGCATCAGGTGCCAGGCATCGCCACCGTGTTCACCACTCACGCCACTTGTGTGGGCCGCAGCATCTGTGGCAACAACAAGCCATTGTACGACTATCTGCCCGGCTACTTCGGCGACCAGATGGCCGACGAACTCAATATGACCTCGAAGCACGCTGTGGAGAAGCACGCTGCCCTGGCTGCCGACTGCTTCACCACCGTGAGCGACATCACCGCCACGGAGTGCACACAGCTGCTGGAGCGCACGCCACTCGTGACGCCAAATGGCTTCGAGGGCGACTTTGTGCCAAAGGGTACCGCCTTCAGTCGCGAGCGCCGTGTGAGCCGCAAGGCATTGGCCCGCATCGTGGAGTGCATGACGGGCAAGGCTCCTGCCGACGATGCCCTGTTTGTAGGCACAGCCGGCCGCTGCGAGTTCAAGAACAAGGGCATCGACGTGTTCCTCGATACGATGAACCGTCTGCGCGAGCGTAACCCACATCGCGAGATCGTGGCCTTCATCATGGTGCCCGGCTGGGTACAGGAGGCACGTGCCGACGTGGTGGAGCGCTACCAGAGCGACCAGACCTTCACCCAGGGCTTGAGCGATCCTGTCTTCACGCACGCAGTACATAATTACTTTGAGGACGTGATCCTGAACCGCATCCACCAGCTCGGTTTCCAGAACCACAAGGATGACAAGGTGAAGGTGATCTACATCCCATGCTATCTGAATGGCGATGACGGCCTCTTGAACCGCAGCTACTACCTGATGCTCGCCGGCCTCGACCTGAGCATCTACCCGAGCTACTACGAGCCATGGGGCTACACCCCAATGGAGTCGTGCGCCTTCGGTGTGCCTACGATCACTACCAGCCTGTCGGGCTTCGGCATGTGGTGCCAGAACATCGGCAAGGACGACGACATCCTCGATGCCGTAGCCGTAGTGCCACGTGGTGACTCGAACTACGACGAGGTAGTGGGCCGCACCGCCGACCTGGTGCTCCGCTTTGCCGAGGTGCCAACCGTGGAGGTCAAGGCCATCCGCCAGGAGGCCCGCCGCATCGCTGCACGCGCCGGCTGGCACAACTTCATCAAGTACTACGACAAGGCTTACGACCAGGCATTGCGCCAGGTCATCGCACGCCGCGGATAAACAAACGAACAATATTTACACATTATATAAATAAATAATATTATGAAAGTTCAGGTTAGTAATACGAACGCCCCTGTGTGGCGCGACGTTACCGTAAAGTCAAACCTTCCAGCCGAGCTCGAGGGATTGAACACCGTAGCCCATAACCTCTGGTGGTCATGGGACACCAACGCCCGTGAGCTCTGGCGCCAGCTCGATATCGAACTCTGGCGTGCTACCGGTCACAACCCAGTAGCCATGCTCGAAACCATGTCAATCGACGCCCTCCAGGCTGTCGTTGCTGACAAGAAGCTGATGGCACGCGTCAAGGACGTAGTGACCCGCTTCAACGCCTACATGGCTGAGCCAGTCAACACCAAGCGCCCATCGGTAGCTTACTTCTGTATGGAGTACGGCTTGACCGCTTGCTTGAAGATCTACTCTGGTGGTCTCGGCATCCTCGCCGGTGACTATGTGAAGGAGGCTTCTGACTCGAATGTAGATTTCTGCGCCGTAGGTTTCCTCTATCGCTATGGCTACTTCACCCAGACCCTCTCGGCTGACGGCAGCCAGGAGGCTAACTACGAGGCTCAGAACTTCGACCAGCTCCCTATCGAGCCAGTGAAGGAGCAGGACGGCTCACAGGTAGTGCTCGCTGTGCCTTACCACGACGGCATCACCGTATATGCCAAGGTTTGGCAGGTCAACGTAGGTCGCGTGAAGCTCTATCTGCTCGACACCGACTTCGATCAGAACTCTGAGTACGATCGCTCGATCACCCACCAGCTCTATGGCGGCGATTGGGAGAACCGTATCAAGCAGGAGTACCTGCTCGGCGTGGGCGGCGTAATGCTGCTCAACCACCTCGGCATCAAGAAGGACGTTTACCATGCCAACGAGGGTCACGCTGCCCTGATGAACGCTCAGCGTATGGCTGACCTCATCGAGAAGGAGGGCTTGAAGTTCAACGAGGCTCTTGAGGTAGTTCGCTCAAGCTCGCTCTACACCTGCCACACTCCAGTTCCTGCTGGTCACGACTACTTCGAGGAGGGTCTGTTCTACAAGTACATGAACCACTTTGCTGGCAAGCTCGGCATCGACTGGGCTGACTTCATGAACCTCGGTCGCGAGACTCCAGGCGAGGGCAAGTTCTCAATGTCAGTATTCTGCCTCAACACCTGCCAGGAGGCCAACGGCGTGTCTTGGCTCCACGGTGCCGTATCGCGCAACATGTTCCAGCCAGTCTGGAAGGGCTACTCTCCAGACGAGCTCCACGTTGGCTACGTTACCAATGGCGTACACCACCCATCATGGGCTGCCTCTGAGTGGAAGGCATTCTACACCAAGCTCTTCGGTGAGAACTACTACGCCAACCAGACCAGCTTCGACATGTGGAAGAAGATCTACGAGGCTGACGACGAGGAGATCTGGAACATCCGCAAGGGCCTTAAGGCTAAGCTCTTCCAGTTCATCAAGGAGGAGGTTGCCAACAACCTGCGCAAGAAGCAGGAGAACCCTGCCAAGATCCTTCAGGCTGTCAACGCGCTGAACCCAGAGGCTTTGACCATCGGCTTCGCACGTCGCTTCGCTACCTACAAGCGTGCTCACCTGCTCTTCACCGACCTGGAGCGCTTGAAGAAGATCGTCAACAACCCTGATCGTCCTGTACAGTTCATCTTCGCTGGTAAGGCTCACCCAGCCGACGGCGGTGGCCAGGGTCTGATCCGTCGCATCGTTGAGATCTCACGCATGCCAGAGTTCATCGGCAAGGTTATCTTCGTTGAGAACTACGACATGGACGTTGCCAAGCGTCTCGTTTCGGGCGTGGATATCTGGATGAACACCCCAACCCGTCCACTCGAGGCATCAGGTACCTCAGGCGAGAAGGCCATCCAGAACGGTGTACTCAACCTCTCAGTCCTCGACGGCTGGTGGTACGAGGGCTACAAGGAGGGCGCAGGCTGGGCTCTGACCGACAAGCGCACCTTCCAGAACCAGGCTCTCCAGGATCAGCTCGATGCTGAGACCATCTACACCATGCTCGAGACCGAGATCGTGCCAATGTACTTCAGCAAGAACCGCAAGGGCTACTCAGTAGAGTGGGTGAAGGCCATCAAGGACTGTCTGGCCAAGATCACCCCAGACTTCACCATGAAGCGTCAGCTCGACGACTACTACGATCGCTTCTACACCAAGGAGGGCATCCGTGGCAAGAAGCTCGCTGCCAATGGCTACAAGCTCGCCAAGGAGATCGCTGCCTGGAAGGAGCACGTGGCTGAGAACTGGGACACCGTTGAGGTGAAGGAGGTAAGCCTGCCACAGGAGAAGATCAACGCAGGCCTCGGCATCGGTGAGGAGTATTTTGCTACCGTAACCGTTGACGGCAAGGCTATCGCTGCTGACCTCGGTGTCGATCTCGTTATCGCCAAGGCTGGCGACGGCATCAGCCACATCTACCGCAACATGGAGATGGAGGTTGTGAAGCGTGAGGGCTCTGTAGTGACCTTCGCTATCCGTTACCCAGTGAAGTATGCCGGTGCCTACAAGTTCGGCTTCCGCATGTTCCCAAAGAACGAGAACCTGCCTCACCGCATGGACTTTGCTTACACTAAGTGGTTCTAAGCAAAAACCTGCCTCACCGCATGGACTTTGCTTACACCAAGTGGTTCTAAGCAAAAACCTGCGCAAGCAGAGTTGCTTAGGCCAAGCAAAAACCTGCGCTAGCAGAGTTGCTTACGGCTAAGCAATCCACATACAATCAAGACCGCCCAAGGAATTCCCTGGGCGGTTATTTTTTGTCTTTTTTGCAGTCGAAATAGGGGAAAACGCTGTGAATGCGGTATAATTTGAGCAAAAAGATATGAAAAAAACTTAATTCTTCGATTCTTTAGTTTTTTATTTGTATCTTTGCAACGAATTAGATCGCGATTGCAAGCAGGTATCGCATCCCGACAGACGCAAATACACATTATATATTTATATCTATGAAGAAAATCTACACTTCCATCTTCTGCCTTTGTGCAGCAATGGGCGTCAATGCCCAGAGTGAGTTCGTATTGAGCCCTGTGGAGCTCAATGGCGCTGAGCTCAGCCTCTATAGCGAGTCTTTGTCAGAGAACCAGGTCTATGTGGCTGGTCAGGACCAGAACACTTCGAACCCTGTGATCTGGAACACCGTGACCGGCGAGGTTGTCATGCTCCAGGACGAGGAGATGCTCTATGACTATGAGAGCGACACTCCTTATATCGAGGCCATGACCGGCACCTTCCACTATGTCAACGACAATGGTCTGGCCGTGGGTGAGTTCGGTGCTCCAAGCGCTGGTTCTCACGCCATCGTGTGCGACATCAACAATCCTGAGGACTATGACATCCTCTATGAGGAGGAGGGTGACGCAGGCAGCGCAGCATACGCCATCAGCGAGGATGGCAGCACCATCGTGGGCTTCCACTTCGACTCAGCCTGGACCACCTACGGCTGTGTCTGGACCGATGGTGGCAAGACCCGCACCGAGTTGCCTTGGCCTACTGCTGCAGAGTGTGGCTTCGACATCGACTACGCTTCGGCTCGTGGCATGTCAGCCGACGGCAGCGTCATCATGGGCTATGTGCAGGACTACAACTACGGCTCATGGGTATTCGTATGCTGGGAGCGTCAGGCCGATGGCACATACGCTGTCAACGCTTCGGCTGCCGACAAGTACTTCGAGTACGACTATCAGCTGGGCAAGCCATACATGGAATTCGAGCCAACTGGCATCAGCCGCAACGGCGAGTGGGTGACCCTCGTGGTTGAGGAGGAGTACGATCCATGGGATTGGGGCCACACCCCAGCACAGCGTGCCGCTCGTCTGAACCTCAAGAGCAATGAGCTCGAGGTACTCGATGGCCAGGGCACCGTCTTCGGCATCGCCAACAACGGTACCGCTGTAGGTCGCGTAATGGATGCCAACTGGTCAACTGCAGGCATCGTATGGTATGCTGGCGAGCAGGAGGTGAAGTTCGTTGCTGAGCTCCTTGACGAGGAGGCTCTGGCTGGTTCTGTCGATTCATCGGTTAGCAGCATCACTGGCGATGCCAAGGCTGTGACTGGCGTGTGCATGACCGAGGACTTCCTGCAGTATGCATACGTGGCTCAGATTCCTGGTGGCCAGACTACCGGTGTCAAGGGCATCGAGAACGTTGCCGCTGATGGCGTGGCTTACGACATGATGGGTCGCCGCGTGCTCAACACCAACGGCCACATCACCATCATCAATGGCAAGAAGGTGCTGAAGTAACAAAGAGTCTCCCTTCCTCCACACGGAAGTGCACTTCTACACCGGCAAACTCCATCCCGTACGTGCGGGAGGCATCTTGCTGATAATGCGGGCGAGGATCCTGACTGAGCACCTGGCAAAGGGCTTGGAAGCGATGCTCGCCCAATTTCTGTATCCATGCCTCACGCATCTCGTCGGGGATGATCACTTCGAGTGGCTGCTGCTGGCGTGTCTGGTCGGTGTAGCCGCCGCGTGCTTCGGGATGGCTGTCGGTGAAGGGCAGGTAGGGCTTGATGTCGAGGATGGGCGTACCATTCATCAGGTCGGCCCCACGCACGTAGATCACCGGTCCGTCGGGTGTCTGCAGTTCGATGCGACTGATCTCGACCGACGACAGTCCGATGGGATTGGGACGGAACGGGCTGCGTGTGGCAAAGACACCCATGCGCACGTTGCCTCCCAGACGGGGAGGACGCACGGTAGGCCTAAAGGAATGAGGAGTTGAGTTGTGTTGAGGGGAGTTGAAGGGAGTTGAGGAGGGGGTTGGAGAAGTCACTTCGGAGAACTCCCAGATCAGCCACAGGTGCGAGAATCCCTCCATGCCTCTGAGTGCATCAGCATTGCGATATTCCGGTTCGAAGACGATGCGGGCCTCCAGCTCAGTGATGAGTCCGGCCTGACGTGGTACGCCGAACTTCGTGCCGAAGTCGGTCTCGATATGGGCGATGGTGTGGCAGTACATGATTAGTTTAGAGTGGAGAGTTTAGAGTGGAGAGTTTAGTGTTTAGTGTAGTTTGTTTAGAAAAAACGTGGCAAAGATACAAATTTTCTCTCAATTATTGTCTCTTTTGGAAAATATTTCTTATCTTTGCCCCGATGAATAGGGGCATTCCATCCGTTTTGCCACCTTTTCCTCTCGTTTATTTCCAAATCTCTAATCTCTAAACTCTCCACTCTAAACTCCATCTTATGGTTCAAACCCTCGACGATATCGACCTCCGCATCCTCCGCCTCGTGCAGCAGGACTGCCGCATCACCAACAAGGATCTGGCTGCACAGATCCATCTCTCCACCACGCCCACCTTCGAGCGTCTGAAACGTCTGGAGCGCATGGGCTTCGTGATGCGCTATGTGGCCGTGCTCGATGCCCAGAAGCTCGATCGTGGCTTCCAGGTGATGTGCAACATCTCGATGAAGCAGATCAACGGCCGCATAGCCGAAGACTTCAAGCAGGAGGTCATGGGCTGGAGCGAGGTGGCCGAATGCTACAACGTGAGTGGCGACTGCGACTACATGATGAAGGTCTTTGTGCCCAATATGGCCGCTTACCAGCGCTTCATCATCGAGAAGGTCGGCGCGCTCGACTACATAGCCCGCATCCAGTCCGTCTTCATCATGGACACGCTCAAACTCACCTATGGCGTGCCCATCTGATGCATCGCAATGATGCAAAATGACGACGCAAATTGGATAATATTCGTTGTTTTTATTCAAAAATAAGGAAAATGCAACGAAAAATGTAAAAAACTGAGCATTTTTTGTTCGACTTATTGATAAAACGCGTATATTTGCACCACTCAAACGAAACAAACGAACAAATGACAATGAACCGTGCATATTGGTGGTGGCGTCGCTCATAACTTTCAGTTGTGGGGAGCAACCCTATGCGCACTTGGTTGTCGGATATAAGGGCTTGCGAGACACAACGGTCTCCGCAAGCCCGTTTTTTTATAATCCGTAATCTGTAATTTGTAATCCGTAATCTGTAATTATCTCTACGATATGAAATCCTATCAAGTTGACGAAAACGGCTACTATGGCCAGTTTGGTGGTGCTTACATTCCAGAGATCCTCTACAAGACCGTGGAGGACCTGAAGAAGGCTTATCTGCCGATTATCGAGAGCAAGGAGTTCCAGGACGAATACCGCCAGTTGCTGCGCGACTATGTGGGCCGTCCCTCACCACTCTATCTGGCCAAGCGCATGAGCGAGAAGTACGGCTGCCAGCTGTACCTCAAGCGCGAGGACCTCAACCACACCGGTGCGCACAAGATCAACAACGCCATCGGCCAGATCCTCATCGCCAAGAAGATGGGAAAGACCCGCATTGTGGCCGAGACCGGTGCCGGCCAGCACGGCGTGGCCACGGCTACCGTCTGCGCCCTGATGAACATCCCCTGCCGCGTCTATATGGGTGCTACCGATGTGAAGCGCCAGCACGTCAACGTGGAGCGCATGCGTATGCTTGGCGCTGAGGTGTTCCCTGTGGAGAGCGGCAACAAGACCCTCAAGGATGCCACCAACGAGGCCATCCGCGACTGGTGCTGCCATCCGGCCGACACCTTCTACATCATCGGCTCGACCGTAGGCCCACATCCTTATCCCGACATGGTGGCCCGTCTGCAGTCGATCATCTCTGAGGAGATCAAGTGGCAGCTGCAGGAGAAGATAGGCCGCGACTATCCCGACTACCTCGTGGCTTGCGTAGGCGGTGGCTCGAACGCCGCTGGCACCATCTATCACTATATCGACGACGAGCGCGTCAGGATCGTGCTGGGCGAAGCTGGCGGTCTGGGCGTAGAGACGGGCGAAACCGCTGCTTCGATGCAGATCGGCACCCTGGGCATCCTGCACGGCAGCCGCATCAAGCTGATGCAGACCGACGATGGCCAGATCATCGAGCCTTATTCGATCTCTGCCGGCCTCGACTACCCTGGCACAGGCCCTATCCATTGCAACCTCTACGAGCAGGGTCGTGCACAGGTATTGCCTGCCAATGACGATGAGGCCCTGCGCTCCGCCTTCGAACTCACCCGCCTGGAGGGCATCATCCCAGCCCTTGAGAGTTCACACGCCCTGGCGCTGTTGCCCAAGATCAAGGATCAGTTCACCAAGGACACCGTCGTCGTGCTCACCGTCTCGGGCCGTGGCGACAAGGATCTCGACACCTATTTGAAGCACAAAGATGAAGTACAGTTATAAGACAGCCTCCAAGACCATTCTGGCCGACCTCTGCACCCCGGTGTCGGTCTATCTGAAGGTGCGCGATGCCTATCCGCAGTCGGCCCTGATGGAGTCGAGCGACTACCACGGAGGCGAGAATGCCAAGTCGTTCATCGGCCTGCACCCGATTGCTTCGGTGAGCATCGAGCATGGCATGGGTGTGGCACAGTTCCCTGATGGCACACGCATCGAGCATCCTATCACCGAGGAGTATGGTTCGGCACAGGTGATCAACGACTTCCTCGCGGCCTTCGACATCCAGGGCGAGAACAGCCACTACTGTGGCCTCTATGGCTACACCTCGTTCAACGCTGTGCGCTACTTCGAGAACATCAACGTCAAGGACGAGACGCAGGCCGAGAACGATGCTCCCGACCTCCTCTATATATTATATAAGGATGTGGTGGTGTTCGACCATTTCCGCAACGAGATGGTGCTCATCGAACTGCTGGCTGAAGGCGAGGAGGACGACCTGGATCAGCTGGAGCGCGACTGCTACAGCCGCCGCTATCAGACCTACGACTTCCATCCCGTGGGCGACTATTGGTCCACCCTGACCGACGATGAGCATCGAGCCAATATCCGCCGAGGCATCCAGCATTGTCTGCGAGGCGATGTGTTCCAGATTGTGCTCTCGCGCAGGTTCAAGCAGAAGTATGAGGGCGATGACTTCAAGCTCTATCGCGCCCTGCGTTCCATCAACCCGTCGCCTTACCTGTTCTATTTCGACTTCGGTGGCTTCCGCATCTTCGGTAGTTCACCAGAGACGCACTGCAGGGTGCAGAGAGTTGAGGGAGTTGAGAAGGGAGTTGAGGGAGTTGAGAAGGTGGCACGTTATCGGGCCTACATCGACCCTATTGCCGGCACGACCAAGCGCACGGGCAATGCCGAGCAGGACCGTCAGAACGCCCTCTATCTGAAGAACGACCCTAAGGAGAATGCCGAGCACGTCATGCTGGTGGATCTGGCCCGAAACGACCTCTCGCGCAACTGCCACGATGTGCACGTCGATTTCTACAAGGACATGCAGTTCTACAGCCACGTCATCCACTTGGTGAGCCGTGTGAGCGGAGAGCTCGACGAGGGCGCTGATCCCATCAAGGCCTTCATCGACACCTTCCCAGCCGGCACTCTGTCGGGTGCTCCGAAGGTCCGTGCCATGCAGCTGATCTCAGAGTACGAGCCACATAATCGTGGCGCCTACGGTGGCTGCATCGGATTCATCGGCTTTGACCGAAGCCTCAACCAGGCCATCACCATCCGCACCTTCGTGTCGCGCAACAACGAGCTCTGGTTCCAGGCTGGTGGCGGCATCGTGGCCAAGAGCGATGTGGAGTACGAGTTGCAGGAAGTAAATAACAAGCTGGGCGCTTTGCGCAAGGCCATTTCAATTGCAGAGAAGTTATGAAGGTAGTCATCATCGATAATTACGATTCGTTCACCTACAACCTCTCGCACCTGCTGAAGGAGCTGGGGGCTGAGGTCACCGTCTATCGTAACGACAAGTTCCAGATGGAGCAGCTCGAGGCGTTCGACAAGATCATTCTTTCGCCAGGGCCTGGTATTCCCAGCGAGGCTGGTCTTTTGCTCGATGTCATTAAGGCGTATGCTGGCAAGAAACCAATCCTGGGCGTGTGTCTTGGCCATCAAGCCATCGGTGAGAGTTTTGGCGGCAAGCTGACTAATCTCTCTCAGGTTTATCACGGAGTGGCCACGCCATCGACTGTCACCATCAAAGACTATATCTTCGAAGGTTTGCCCGAGAAGATCGAGATCGGCCGCTATCACTCATGGGTGGTCGATCAGGCTGGCTTCCCAGAATGCCTTGAAGTAACTTCTGTGAGCGAGGAGGGCTATGTGATGTCGCTTCGTCATAAGGAATATGATGTCCGCGGCATCCAGTACCATCCTGAGAGTGTTCTGACTCCTGATGGGAAAGCCATCTTGAATAACTGGCTAAATCATTGATATGCATAACTTATGAAACAGTATCTTCTCAAACTCATCGATGGTCAGACCCTCTCACGCGAGGAGACCCACACCATCATGCTCAATATCACCAAAGAGCAGTACAACGTACAGCAGATCGCAGCCCTCCTGATGGCTATGCAGACCCGTGGCGTGACCGTAGCCGAGTTGCTCGGTTTCCGCGACGGCCTGCTCGAAACGGGCAAGTACATCAACTTCGAGGACTATGACACCCTCGACATCGTAGGCACAGGTGGCGATGGTAAGAACACCTTCAACATCTCTACCTGTTCGGCCTTCGTCATTGCAGGTGCAGGCTACAAGGTCACCAAGCATGGCAATGGCGGCAGTTCGTCGGTCAGTGGTGCCTCGAATGTGCTCGAGGGCCATGGCGTGAAGTTCACCGACGATCGTGACAAACTGAAGCGTTCGCTCGACGAGGCTGGCATCTGCTATTTCCATGCCCCATTGTTCGCCTACGGCATGAAGTTCGTGGGTCCTACCCGCAGGGCATTGGCTGTACCTACCTGCTTCAACCTGCTCGGTCCATTGGTCAATCCATGCCATCCGAAGAACTCGCTCCACGGCACAGCCGACCAGTCGCAGCTCCGCCTCTATGTGAATATGCACCAGAAGATTGGCGACAATTATGGCGTCATCACCTCATACGATGGCTACGATGAGATCTCGCTGACCTCCGGCTTCAAGATCTGCACCAACTACTTCGAGAAAGTGCTTACCCCGGTTGACCTCGGCTTGAAGTATGTCAAGCAGCAGGAGATCTTCGGTGGCGACACCGCTGCCGATGCCATGAAGATCTTCGACAGCGTGCTCGAAGGCACCTCGACCGAAGCCCAGAAGAACGTAGTCATCGCCAATGCCGCCTGTGGCATCAGCGTGATGGACGCCAACCTCTCGATGGCTGACTCCATCGCCGTGGCCCGCGAGTCGCTCGAGAGTGGCAAGGCCCTGGCTACGTTCAAGAAGTTTGTAGAGGTGAATTCGTAATGAGATAGTTTGAAAGGTTCGAAAGGTTTGAAAGGTTTGAATGGTTCGAAAAGTTTGAAAGGTTTGAAAGGTTTGAAAGGTTGAAAGGTTGACCCCTCAAACCCCTCAAACTCTCAAACTCCTCAAACCCCTCAAACTCTCAAACACCTCAAACCCCTCAAACTCTCAAACTCCTCAAACCCCTCAAACCCCTCAACCCCCTTAAAATAAT
>JAZQPJ010000063.1:0-34619 GCA_045628525.1 Bacteroidales bacterium | reverse complement strand
CTCAGAGACAGCAACCTGGCGCTTATAGCAGTCACGCACATAGTCAAGAGCCTCCTTGCCCCAACCTTCTGCCATCAGCCATTCCTCAAAGTCAAGCTGATACATCTGCTTGCGGATGATGCTGCCGACAGGTATTGAAGCCGTGTTGCGAAGGGCGATGCCGAGCAAACTGCCGCTGGCTATGTAGGTGAACTTACCCTCTTCTCTCAGGAATTTCAACATGGTAAGATACTGTGGATAGTGCTGTATCTCGTCAAGGAAAACAATAGTGTCGGACTTGTCGCCCAGCTTTCCACCTGCAACCATACTCAGAGTCATATAGAACTCATCCAACTTGTGAATATCACGAAAGAGTCCATCCTCTTCATCGTCCTTGACAAAGTTTACCTCAACGAAGTTCTTGAACAGCCTATTGCCGACCTCGCGTATTATATATGATTTGCCTATCTGCCTGGCTCCCTCCACGACCATTATCTTGTCATTGCCAGAGTGCAGATGGGCTTCAATATCCGTGCTAATTTTTCTGTAGAGCATAGTTGAATTACACTTTTTATTAGTTTTTACGCTTGCAAAATTACACTTTTTCTTTCATATACATATCTAAAAATTACACTTTTTCTCGGTTTTTAACCAAATTAGGGTATTTCTTCATGAATTTTCACTATATGCATAGCAATAATTGTATGCCAATTATTCAATTTTAATGTTAGGGCGTCGCGAATTGCGACACCCTAACAACATACGAGAGAAAAAGTTGTTTACTCCGTTCCCGTAGGCTTGACAACGCTGAGAGTTTGCGCCTTTGGCTTCGCCTTTTTCCATCATGCTGTCATTGTAGTCACGCTCACGCTGGTTCTTTGGCTTGGAGTAGATGTAGATGCCAAGTGACTCATGTCGCTGCACCTTCATTGTTGACTCGTCTCGATAGCCAGGGTTCCACCGTGAAGTCCACACTTGTCAATCATTGACCACGTTCGTCAACTAATTCCATGATGTTGCGACTATCAAATTCGGTCACTTCCTTACTTGCTTCCCTTCAGTCACTGAGTCAACCTTCGTCCATGCATGTAAACCTCTGTCAACTCCGTCCACGAAATAGCAAAATAAAAGCTCCCTAAATTCTCCGCGGTAGAAATACGTTGCAAAATTATGCGGAAAATCGGGAACTACCAAATAGCAAGTCCGAAGTGTTAAAATCAAATATCTATTGATAATCAATGTTTTATCTATTGGTGTTTTTCGTTGTTCTTGGTTGTTTTAGGCTTCATAAATACACAAATCAACTTTAGCAGTATTCAGGCTAACAGAGGTATTGGAGAATGCAGTAAATCAGTTATCGCGACACCCTTGATTGCTGCTGAAAAAAAGAAGCCTGCCGAATAATCGACAGGCTTTATTTCAAAGGCTCGAAATGAATAATCATAAAGGTTGTCATCCTTTCCGCGAAATCCTTTTATTGATTTTGACGGTGCAAAGATAGCACATTTAGTTCATACTTCCAAATATAATCTGAAAAAACATCATCTTTCTACCCGAAAATCACCGATTCACCCCCATTTTGCCCACAGAAACAACATTTTCCCCCATTTCCCCTCCCATTTTTTACCAACGTATTGAAATAATCGTTATATTTGCAGCGCATATTAGTTTAAACTTCGTCAGTCCCGAAGAAGCCGCCCCGCACGCTGGGCGTAAAAAGTAGTGCAGGAACAACTAATCTCTAACCGCAGCAATCTAGTCCTATGATGAATGTAAACAAGAAGGATCTTAAGGAACAAGAAATCCGCACGATGTTCATTACTCCAGCCTTGAATCAGAAAGGTTGGCAGGTGCCTTACAACATGCGTGAGGAATACTACTTCACAGATGGACGAGTGATTGTGGCCGGCAACCAGCATTCTACAGCAGAAGGTAAAAAGGCAGATTATCTGCTGTACCATAATGGAAAGCCTATTGCTGTGGTGGAGGCTAAGGACAACAAACATGCCGTGGGTGGTGGTATCCAGCAAGCCATTGACTATGCTCTCATTTTGGATCTGAAGTTCGCCTACTCAAGCAACGGCGATGCATTCCTCGAACATGATTTTATTACTGGTCAGGAGCGAGAACTGAAGCTCGATGAGTTCCCGACTGAGGAAGAGCTCTACAAGCGTTATCTCGCCTCGAAGAACTACACACCCGAGGCGCAGCAGATCGTAGAGACTCCTTACTATTACGACGCTTACAGCCATGAGCCACGCTACTATCAGCGTATCGCCGTAGATCGCACGGTAGAGGCGATTGCCACGGGTCAGCAGCGTGTACTGGTGGTAATGGCCACAGGTACGGGTAAGACCTTTACCGCCTTCCAGATCATCCACCGTCTGCATAAGAGCGGTGCCAAGAAGAAGATCCTCTATCTGGCCGACCGCAATATCCTCATTGACCAGACGATGGTGCAGGATTTCAAGCCATTTAAGAAGTTCATGACCAAGATCAAGTCGGTTGGCGATGGTGTAGAGAAGATTGACTCTTCTTATGAGGTCTATATGGCCTTGTATCATCAGCTGGTGGGTAGAGAGGGCCAGCCGGATCCTTTCACCGAAGTTAAGCCTGATTTCTTTGATCTGATCATCGTCGATGAGTGTCATCGTGGAAGTGCCAAAGATGACTCGGCGTGGCGCAAGGTGCTGGAGTATTTCAGTAGCGCTGCACAGATCGGCCTGACTGCTACGCCTAAGGCTGAGGAAGGTGCCAATAACCTTGACTACTTCGGCAAGCCTGTCTATACCTATTCGCTGCTGCAAGGTATTCAGGACGGATTCCTGGCACCTTATCGTGTGACGGCTGACTTTATCAATGTCGATCTGGAAGGCTGGTATCCAGAAGAGGATGAGCGTGATTTGTATGATCAGAAGATTCTCAAGAAGCTTTATCTGCGTCAGCATATCGGCAAGGAGATTGCCATCAAGATGCGCCGTCAGATCGTGGCGCGTCGCATCACTCAGTTGCTGCATGACATTGGCCGCATGACTAAGACCATCGTCTTCTGCACGGACATTGACGAGGCGGCTGCCATGCGTACGCTGTTGGTCAACATGAACGCTGATATGTGCAAGAAGTCACCACATTACGTGACGCGTATCGTTGGCGAAGATAAGGAAGGCAAGAAACAGCTCGATAACTTCATCTCAGTCGATGAGCCTTATCCTGTCATCGTGACCACGTCGGAGCTTCTCTCTACGGGTGTCGACTGTAAGACTTGCGGCCTGATTGTCATCGACAAGGAGATTGGATCGATGACCGAATTCAAGCAGATCATCGGCCGTGGTACTCGTCTGCGTAAGGACAAAGGCAAGTGGCATCTTGAGATCCTCGATTTCCGTAATGCGACGGCCAAGTTCAAGGATCCTGACTTTGATGGCGATCCGGTGGAGCCTTTGCCACGCAAGAAGCGTGAAAAGGAGTCTTTGCCAGAACCTCCTGAACCAGGACCTGTGGTGCATGATGACTCGCACATCAAGTACGTGATAGAAGGCAAGGACATCCAGATCTCGCACGAGGTAGTATCGATGCTTGGCGAGGATGGCCGATCGATGAAAACCGAGAGCGTACAGTCTTTCGCCCGTACACAGATACGCCGACATTTTGAGTCGCTCGATACCTTCATCAAGACCTGGACGGAAGCGGAGAAGAAACAGGCCATCATGGATGAACTCAAGGAGTATGCCATCCTCATTGATGCAGTACGTGAGTCAAACAAGTCTTTGGCCGAAGCCGATATCTTCGACATCATCTGTCACGTGGCCTTTGATCAGCCACCGCTCACACTTAAGGAGCGTGCCAACAACGTGAAGAAGCGCAACTACTTTGGCAAGTACGAAGGCAAGGCGCGTGAGGTACTCGAAGCGCTGCTGGACAAATACGCTGAGAATGGCATCCTCGACTTCGAGAAGGCCAATATCCTCGAGATTCCACCATTCAACCTCATCGGCAAACCCACCAAAATCATCAAGCTCTTCGGTGGCCCTGCAGGCTTTGAGCAGGCGATCAGGGAGCTGGAGGAGCAGATCTATAAGGCCGGCTAGCCTCTCTGGAGATCTAGTCCCTCTTGAAAACCTAGCCTCTCTAGCACCTCTAGCATCTCTAGCACCTCTAGCTACTCTAGCCTCTCTAGAAAAACTAGCTACTCTAGAATGCCTAGCCCCTCTAGAATGCCTAGCCCCTCTAGAGAATCAACCCCACATTAATTACCAGACCCCAATAACCCTCAACCCCCCCAAAAAAACAGACTATGGATGACAAGTGCAACACCCCCCACTCTGGCTTACCTCGTGTGCTGAAGGTACAGACCCAATGGGAGAACCTCTACTTCTACCAAAAGAGCGATGTCATCTACCAGTTGGCATTTGTGTTCTGTGACCGCTTCATTCATTTATATAAAGATCGCACACGTGATCAGGTGATCCAGGCAGCGCGATCTTGCAAGCAGAACATCGTCGAGGGCTTAGCCGATGGTGTGACTTCAACCGAGATGCAGATGAAACTACTCAACGTGGCCAGAGCTTCGTTGAAGGAACTGCGCGAGGATTTTGAGGATTATCTGAAGTCTCGTCATTTGAAATTCTATGGCATGGCGCCTGGCAAGAAGGAGAATGGCACTTCTGGCATTATCCCTGAGCATTACTATGATGGCGATCAGCCGAAATATGACCGAATGCTGGATTATTGCCGTCATCACAACAAACTGGCCGAATATGAGCCATTCTTCCAGAGATGGGACGATGAGGAAATGTGTAACTATGGCGTGACGCTTTGCCACATGATTGACAAGATGATGATCACGTTCATGGAGAAGCTGGAACAGGAGTTTATCACGGAGGGTGGCATCAAGGAGCGAATGTATAAGGCTCGAACAGGCTACCGGTCAGCTCAAGACGAGAGACTGCGTCAACTTGAGGAGATACAACCTAAGCTTGAGCAGAGAATAGCAGAACTTGAGCGGCAGAGAGATGAACTCGAAGCCAGATTGGCAGATGCCTGCCAGCAAGTGCAGAAATGGCACGATGCCTATGACGACCTGAAAGAACGTGCCCTCGCTGCCTATAACAGACAGCTGGAAGAGATAGAGGCTTTAAGGAAACAAAAAACTGAGTAAACGAAACAATGGCAGTAAATAACATTATCAAACGAATACAGAACATCATGCGTCAGGATGCTGGCATCAATGGCGATGCACAGCGTATTGAGCAGATGACGTGGATGTTCTTCCTGAAGGTCTATGACACACAGGAGGAGACTTGGGAGTATAAGGCTTATACAGAGAAGAAAGAGTTTAAGTCGATCATCCCGGAGGAACTTCGCTGGCGTAATTGGGCCGTGGATGAGAAGGATGGCAACGCCATGACTGGCGATGCTTTGCTCTCGTTCATCAATAACCAGCTGTTCCCTACCTTGAAGGAACTGCCTGTAGATGCTAACACGCCACGCGCCAAGAGTATCGTCAGAGAGACATTTGCTGACTTGAACCAGTATATGAAGAACGGTACACTGCTGCGACAGGTGGTTAACATTGTCAATGAGATTGAGTTCGATGATGCAGATGATCGCCATACCTTCGGTGATATCTATGAAGGAATCCTCAAAGACCTGCAGTCGGCTGGCAATGCAGGTGAGTTCTATACGCCACGTGCTTTGACCGACTTTATCGTGCAGATGCTCGATCCAAAGCTTGGTGAGACCTTTGGTGACTTCACCAGTGGTACGGGTGGCTTCCTGACCTCGGCGTTGAATCACATGGCTCCTAATGTCAAGTCGGCCAAGGATCAGGAGAACTTGCAGCGTGCGGTAGTCGGTCAGGAGTGGAAGCCATTGCCTTACCTGCTTAGCATCACCAACCTCTTGCTGCATGACATTGAGGCGCCGAATATCCGCAACTGTGACTCTTTAGGCACGAATGTCTCTGACTTCAAGGAGAGCGATAAGGTGGACGTCATCGGTATGAATCCGCCATACGGTGGTAGTACCGAGGAGAGTGTTAAGAGCAACTTCCCGATGCAGTACCGTTCGAGCGAGACGGCCGATCTCTTTATCGCCTTGATCATGTACCGACTGAAGGCTGGTGGCCGTGCTGGTGTGATCATTCCTGATGGTTTCCTCTTTGGTACGGATGGAGCAAAGAAAGCCATCAAGGAGAATCTCTTGCGTAAGTTCAACCTGCATACCATCATCCGTCTGCCAGGTTCTATCTTCTCGCCATATACTTCGATTGCCACTAATATTCTCTTCTTCGACAATGAGGTGGCTGATGGCTGCAAGGAAGGCTTCCGTACGCGTGAGACGTGGTTCTACCGTATGGACATGCCAGAAGGCTACAAGCACTTCAGCAAGACCAAGCCGATGAAGCTGGAACACACCCATCCGATTCAGGAATGGTGGAAGGATCGCAAGGAAATCATCAATGATGAGATAGGAGAGAAGAGCCGTGTCTTCACCGCTCAGGAGCTCCTCGACATGGATTGCAACTTCGATCAGTGTAAGTTCCCGAAGGATGAGGAAGAGGTATTGCCACCCGATGAACTGCTCCGTCAGTATCACGAGCGTAGAAATGCGCTGGATTCAAAGATTGATGCTACGCTGGGGAAGATACAGGAACTGCTGGGGATTGAAATCTGATTTTACAGCTTCTATAGCCTCTATAGTTTCTATAGTTTCTATAGCACCTATAGTCCCAATAAAAAAACAACCAATAAAAACTGCACAATATGCCAGAGCCATCTTATACTCCAGGTCAAGTCTTGCGAAAACCGGCTGACTGGAGAAACCTTCGCTTCTATCATAAGACGGATGCATTGTTCCAGCTTACTTTTGTCTTCTGCGAACGCTTCCTGCCTAAATATGGCGACCGTACTGTTGACCAGATGGTACAAGCGGCTCGCTCAGGCAAACAGAATATCATTGAAGGTTCTGAGGATGGTAAGACATCTTCTGAGATGGAACTAAAGTTGCTGAATGTGGCTCGTAGTAGTGTCAGTGAGTTGAAAGAGGATTATCGCGATCATATCAATAAGCACCAGCTTACACTATGGGAGAGCGGGCATCCAAGATTTCAACCGATGCAAGATTTCACTAAGCGTCATAATATGCCTGAGGATTATATGCCTTTCTCAAAGAAATGGAATGAGGAAGAGTTCTGTAATATTTGCCTCACGCTATGCTTCCAGGTAGATGCTATGATCAATAGTTACCTAAAAGAACTTGAGAAGACTTTCGTTACAGAAGGCGGTATCAAGGAGCGTATGTATAAGGCAAGAACTGGCTACCGTAATGATGTTGATGCACGGATGAAGCAACTTGAGGCTGAGAATTTGCAGCTTAGGCGCGAAAATCAGGAGCTTAAGGCCAGGCTTGAGGCTCTCATGCATAGCATCGCGCCTGAGCAATAAAAAAGCGATCCCAAATCTACCTTCTTGAAAGATTATTATCAAATATGACTGGTAAACAACTCAAAAACTCTATACTACAACTGGCGATACAGGGAAAACTTGTACCGCAGGATCCTCATGATGAACCTGCCAGCGAACTGCTGAAGCGTATCCGCAAGGAGAAAGAACAGCTGGTGAAAACCGGTAAACTGAAGAAGAAAGATCTTGAATCTACGCCTATTGCGGAGGATGAGAAGCCGTTTGAGATTCCGGAGAGTTGGGTGTGGTGTAGATTGGGAGAAATTTCATTGTTTTGTGGTGGATATGCATATAAAAGTACAGATTTTATAGAGAAATCCCTTTATCAGGTTCTTAGATTAGGAAATGTAAAAAATGACTTCTTAAAATTAGAAACTTCTCCTGTTTTTATTAGTTCTTCTGTTGCTGCTTTAACTGATAAATATAAGAGCAAAGAGAATGATATCTTATTAACAATGACAGGAACTCGAAAAAAAAGAGATTATTTCTATACATATCGAGTAAAGTCTATTGATAGTACTTTTTACATAAATCAAAGAGTCGGTGTTATTCGACCGGTAATAGGTTTATTGTCATCGTATTTGATTCATGTGTTAAAGTCAGAACCTATTCTCAAAGATGTTTTTCAGTATGAAACAGGAACAGCAAATCAAGGAAATCTTGGATCAGAAAACATACTAAAAGTACTAATTCCACTCCCTCCTCTCTCCGAACAACATCGCATCGTAGAGAAGATTGAGGAGCTCATGCCATTAGTAGAGGAATATGATAAAGCTCAGTCAGAACTTGACAAACTGAATGAGTCTCTTCCTGAGCAACTCAAGAAGAGTATCCTGCAACAGGCAATCATGGGTAAGCTGGTGCCACAGGATCCTAATGATGAACCTGCATCAGAACTCCTCAAGCGTATCCATAAAGAAAAAGAGAACCTCGTAAAGTCAGGCGCTCTCAAAAAGAAAGATCTCATCACCACTCCAATCTCTGATGATGAGAAACCTTTCGATATTCCGGAGAGCTGGGAGTGGGTGCATCTTGGAGATATTTTTGCACACACCAATGGTAAGCAATTAAATCGTGCTGATACCAAAGGAGACTATCATGATTATATAACAACCTCTAATTTATATTGGGATAGATTTGATTTGAAAGAAGTTCGTCAAATGTTATTCACAGATGATGAGCTCATTAGGTGCACTGCTACAAAAGGAGATTTACTTGTTTGTGAAGGTGGTGATATTGGACGTTCTGCTATTTGGAATGAAGATTACGACATCTGTATTCAAAACCATATACATAGGGTAAGAGCTTATTCGCCTCTATGCACTCGATACTTCCTATATCTTTTAATGTTTAATAAAGCAATAGGATTAATCGGAGGAAAAGGTATCGGTATTCAAGGATTCTCGGCAAAGGCTTTGCACAATACACTTGTAGCGTTACCCCCTCTCTCCGAACAGCATCGTATCGTAGCAAAGATAGAAGAACTCTTCTCTATATTAAAATAGTATGAACCGACTCGTTATCATAGGTAATGGCTTTGACTTGGCACATGGTCTCAAAACCAGTTATATGGATTTCATTGACTGGTATTGGGAGCAGAGGGTTATTAGCTTTGTCGATAATATGACAAGAGTTTCAGAGGATTGCCTCTGTCGAATTTCCATTAAGGAGGATTCGGAATTGTCAAGTTGGAGTAACTTTATATATATTAATTCAAACTTCAAAGATATCTATGGAAATAGAAAATATTCTGGAAGTGAAATAATAAAGAATATAAGAGAGACCCCTGATGTTTTCACTTTTGAGTGTTGTCCATTGTTTAGTTCAATGCTTGATTCTATAGACACGAAGGGTTGGGTAGATATTGAAAATGATTATTACAGATGCCTGAAAAAGGCGATGTTTGATCCTCTGTGTGGATACACATTCGGAGAAATAAATAGACAATTGGCTTTTCTGCAGAACAAGCTTGTTGAGTATCTTCGAACCCAAAAAACAGAGAATATTAAGAAAGATCTTTTGGATGCTATTGCCAATGTCTGGGATATTCGTGACATATCTTTTGAAGGGAAAAAGAAAGCAATTGATAGTGTAGATATTCCTCGCTATAAAATAGAATCTAATTTATATAACGAAGAAGATCGAAAAAAAATGTATCCTTCAAAAATAATGCTTTTGAATTTTAATTATACAGATACCGCTGCGCAATATGATCTTCCAAACTTAACTCATAATTATATTCATGGAGAGCTATCAAAAGAGAAAGAAATCATCTTTGGCTATGGAGATGAACTTGATAAGGATTATAAAGAGCTCCTTGATATGAATGATAATGAGCTATTGAAGTATGCTAAGAATGTGAAGTACCTTGAAACCAGTCATTACAGAAAGATGCTGAACTTTATCAATGCAGGTCCTTTCCAGGTATTCATCATGGGTCACTCCTGTGGTAATTCAGATCGCACCTTATTGAACACTGTATTTGAACATGAGAATTGCGTATCCATCAAACCTTTTTATTATAAAAAGGCGGATGGAACAGACAACTATCTGGAACTCGTACAGAATATCTCCAGAAACTTCACAGATATGAAGTTGTTCCGTGATAGAGTGGTTAATAAGGAGCAATGCTTGACTATGTAATACTTTGGAACGATATTTGATCCTTCATGACAACGTTACTTTCGAGACGTTGCATCCACATCCCAACAACGTTGTCACCATTTGGCTCTATCATATTTTCTCCCTATCTTTGCACCAACAAAGATTGCATTACTAACCGGCTTCGGCCACTCCTTTGTCACCTCCTGTTGCCAAAACGCCCAATAGCACCCCAATCCTCCGCCATCGTGACTGATTCTTATGCCCGGACTTTGGCAATCTCCTATATATACACAACGAGCCCCAAGGCGCAATACCTTGGGGCTCGTCGTGTATGATGTGTAGTGGGGATTACCAGATGTTGACGCGATCCTCTGGAGCGACGTAGAGGGTGTCGCCTGGCTGGATGTTGAAGGCGTCGTACCAGGCGTTGCACTGGGCTACGCCACCATTGATGCGGAGGTGACCAGCTGAGTGTACGTCCATGATGGCGTAGCGACGGAGGAGCTCCTCTGAGCAAACACCTGCCCATACGTTGGCGTATGAGAGGAAGAAGCGCTGCTCGGCGGTGAAGCCGTTCTCTTCGCCCATCATAGAGGTTGGGCTGCCATTCTGGCGAGCGAGCTGCAGGGCCTGGAAGGCGATCTCGAGACCGCCGTGGTCAGCGAGGTTCTCGCCAAGGCACTGATGGCCATTTGAGTGGAGCTCGCCTGGGATTACCCAGAGTGAGTCGAAGTACTGTGCGAGCTGCTCGGCTGGAATGTTGAATGCCTCAACGTCGGCATCTGACCACCACTGGCGGAGGTTGCCATCCTTGTCGTACTGACGGCCCTGGTCGTCGAAGCCGTGGGTCATCTCGTGGCCGATCACTACGCCGATGGCACCGTAGTTGACTGCATCATCCCAATCCTTTGAGAAGAATGGTGGCTGGAGGATACCTGCAGGGAAGCAGATCTCGTTGGTGGTTGGGTTGTAGTAGGCATTGACGGTCTGAGGAGTCATGCCCCACTCGTCCTTATCGACAGGTGTGTTGTAGTGGAGCTTCTTGTCGAGCTGCCAGTAGAACTCGCCGATGTTGCGCAGGTTCTCGTAGAGTGAGAGCTCGGGATCGACGGTGAGGCCGCTGATGTCCTCCCACTTGTCTGGATAACCGATCTTGATGTAGAAGGTTGCGAGCTTCTCGAGGGCCACCTTCTTGGTCTCGTCGCTCATCCAGGTCTGTGCCTCGATGCGCTGGCCGAGGATGGTCTGCAGGTTCTTCACGAGGGCAAGCATGCGCTCCTTGCTCTCAGCAGGGAAGTACTTCTCGACATAGAGCTGACCTACAGCCTCGCCCATGAGGCCATCCACACGGTTCACGGCACGCTTCCAACGTGGCTGCTGCTCCTTCTGGCCGGTCACCTTCTGGGTGTAGGCGAAGTTCTCGTCGGTGAAGGCATCGCTCAACGAACCGCTGGCAGAGCTGATCCAACGGATCTCATAGATGGCCTTCAGGTCTTCGAGTGGGGTCTTCATCAGCACCTCACAACCCTTGGTGATAGGTACGATCTGGCCCACGATGACCTCGGTGGTCTGGTCGTACTGCTGGCCCTTGAGCCACCAGTCCCAGTCGAACTTAGTCTTCTTCGAGAGGTCGGCTACTGACATCTTGTCATAGTTCTCCTCAGGGATGCGAAGCTCCTCCATGCTCTTGCTGACCTTGGCGATCTCGGTCTCGACGCGCATCAGGGTCTCCATATTCTTCTTGGCGGTAGCCTCGTCGGTGCCGCAGAGGAGCTGCAGGTTGACGATGTGCTCCTTGAATGCCTCACGCTGAGCCACGATGGCAGGCTCGTCCTTGAGGTAGTAGTCGCGGTTGCCCATCGAGAGGCCACCCTGACCGATCTGGAGGGCATTGTTCTTCGAGTCCTTCTCGTCAGCACCGTTGTAGATGCCGAAGAAGAGGTTGTCGTGCTCGGCGAACATCAGGGCGAAGAGCTCCTCGCGGGTCTGGAGGCCACGGAGTTTCTCGAGGTATGGCTTCAGAGGCTCGGCACCCTCAGCGTTGAGGCGTACGGAGTCCATGGCCATGTTGTAGAGGTCGCCGATCTTCTGGGCTACAGAGCCCTTCTCGTTCTGCTGGGCAGCGATGCCCTGGATGAGCTCGGCGAGCTGGTTGGTGTTGTCGTCAGCCAGCTTGGTGAAGCTGCCCCAGCGTGGGAACATGGCTGGCTGTGGGTTGTTGTCGATCCAGTGACCGGTGGCGTAACGAGCAAAGTCGTCGCCTGGTCGTGCGGTGGTGTCCAGATTGGTGTAGTTCAGGCCTGAGGTCTGCTCTACGGCTGGCTTCTGGCAGCTGGCAAGAGCTGCAGCGCAAATGGCGCTCATGATCAGTAATTTTTTCATTTTGGGGTTATTGATGTTGTTTTCGAGTTTTCGAGTTTTGATGATTCGATGGGTCGAAGCTTCGTGGTGACGGGGGATCAGTGGCTCAAAGCCCTTTGCTCTTGGCCTCGTCCCACAGCGCATCCATCTCGGCCAGGGTGAGGTCGTTGAGCATGCGTCCCTGCTTCTTGGCTTCGGTCTCGACGTAGGTGAAGCGACGCTGGAACTTGAGGTTGGTGCGCTCCAGGGCGTTGTCGGGCTTGATCTTGTAGAGGCGGGCGGCGTTGATGAGGCTGAAGAGCAGGTCGCCGAATTCGGCCTCCATCTTGTCGCGGTCCATGTTGCCAACCTCGGCCTCGAACTCCGAGATCTCCTCGCGTACCTTCTGCCAGACGTCCTCCTTCTGTTCCCAGTCGAAGCCGGCGTTGCGGGCCTTGTCCTGCATACGATAGGCCTTGATGAGGGCTGGCAGGCCGGCGGGGATGCCCGAGAGGATGGTCTTGTTGCCGTCCTTCTCCTTCTGCTTCACCACTTCCCAGAGTTTCGACACGTCGTCGGCGTTCTTTACGTCCTCGCCGCCGCGCTGGCCCACCTGCGAGATGAGCGAGCCATCGGGATTGAACACATGAGGATGGCGGAACACGAGCTTGTCGCACATCGAGTTGCAGATGTCGGCCATGTCGAACTGTCCCTGCTCTTCGCCGAACATGGCGTAGAAGAAGATCTGTTCCAGCACGTCGCCGCACTCCTTCTTGATCTCCTTGGGGTCGTTCTTGATGAGGGCCTCCGCCAGCTCGTACATCTCTTCGATGCTGTTCTGGCGGATGCTCTCGTTGGTCTGCTTGGCATCCCAGGGGCAATCCTTGCGGAGGGTCTGCATCACGCCGAGGGCGCGACCGAAGGCCTCCTTCTTGGCCTCAAGGTTGTTGACGGGAAGATGCTGTTCCATATCACTTGTAGTTCTTAAGACCACGCTGCAGGAACTCCACGTATGCAGGCACGTCCTCATTGTAGCTGTACGAGCCGGTGAGCGGATTGCCGTTCTGGTCAACGAGCACATAGAATGGCTGGGCGTTGGCACCGAACTTGTAGCGCTGCAAGTAGCTCCACTTGTCGCCGATGGTGCGCAGCTTCACCTGCTTGCCATTCTCCTCGATGACTTGTGGACCGCCAGGCAGTGGGGTCTTGTCATCGACCATGAGCTCTACGAGGATGTAGTCCTTCTCGAGGATCGACTTCACCTGTGGGTCGGTCCATACCGAAGCCTCCATCTTGCGGCAGTTCACGCAGCCGAAGCCGCTGAAGTCGATCATCACAGGCTTGCCGGTACGCTTGGCCATGGCCATAGCCTCGTCATAGTCGTGCGATGCGGGTTTCACCTCGTCGTCGTAGAGGCTGAAGTCCTGGGTGTTCATTGGTGGCGCAAAGGCCGAAACAGCCTTGCAAGGTGCACCCCAGAGGCCGGGAACCAGGTAGATGGCGAAGCTGATCGATACCAGAGCCATCATCAGACGGGTCACGCTGACGCGATCGGATGGCTGAGGATCGTCGTCGTGTGGCAGACGGATGAAGCCCAGCAGATAGAGACCCAGGAACAGGAAGATCACGATCCAGAGCGAGAGGAATACCTCACGGTCGAGGATGCCCCAGCCATAGGCGAGGTCGGCTACCGAGAGGAACTTCAGCGCCAGTGCCAGCTCGCAGAAGCCGAGCACCACCTTCACCATATTGAGCCAGCCACCCGACTTAGGCATCGAGTTGAGCATCGATGGGAACATGGCAAACAGCGTGAATGGCAATGCCAATGCCACAGCGAAGCCGAACATGCCGATGGATGGATAGAGCATCGAGCCCGAGGTTGCAGCCTCCACAAGCAGGGTGCCGATGATAGGGCCGGTGCAAGAGAAGCTGACCAGACACAGCGTAAAGGCCATGAAGAAGATACTGAAGAGACTTGCCATCTTGGCCTTCAAGCTGGTGTCGCCAGCCTTGGCAGCACGGCGTGCATCCATCTGCAGGTTGTCGGCCTTCTCGTCGAGCTTGGTAGTCCATGACTCAGGCAGGGTCAACTCGAAAGCGCCGAAGAATGACAGCGCGAATACTACGAGCAAGAGGAAGAAGACGATATTGAAGATAGCATTTGTGGCCAGCGAGTTCAATGCCGATGCACCGAATGCCACGGTGATGAACAGACCCAGAGCCACATAGATCACCACGATCGAGAGTCCGTAGGTCACAGCGTCGGTGATCGACTTCTTGCGGTCGTTCTTCGAGCGCTTCAGGAAGAAGCTCACGGTCATTGGGATCATTGGCCATACGCATGGGGTGATCAGCGCGAGGATGCCGGCAATGAAGCCTGCAATCAGGATGTACCACCACGAGTGGGTCTCGTTCGACTCCTCAGCGGTGCCGTCGGCAAATGCCTGCAACTTGTCGATGACTGGAGTCCAGAGGTCGCCCTCGGCCATCTCAGCAGCTGGAGTCTCAGCTGGTGCAGCCTCAGACTCGGCCTCAGGTGTCTCTGCTACAACAGCAGGCTCTTCGGCCTTAGGTGCCTCCTCAACCTTGGGCTCCTCGGCCTTGGGTTCCTCCTTGGCCTTTGGTGCCTCGAAGGTGCCATTGAGCACGAAGTCGTAGTTGGTAGGAGGGGTGCACATGCCGTCGCAGCAGCTCATGAAGCTCACGTAGCCCTCTACGGCATAGTCGCCGCCCGTCAGGGTCAGTTTCTGCTGGATGGTGGCCGAGCCCTCGTAGTAGGTCAGATCCATGCCAAAAGCATCGTCATAGGTAGTGATGGGCGTGCCTTGTACGAACTTGGCAGGGCCCTGTAGCTTGGCACCCTCCAGCTTCTCGAAGGTGAGCGCGGTCTTCTCGGGGCCACCCTCGGGCACGTTCATGTTGTAGAGGTGCCAATGTTCCTCGATGGCAGCCTTGAAGGTAATCACCAACGTGTTGCCATCCTGCTTGGTCGAGTGCTCCCACTTCACAGGATTCACCATCTGTGCCAACACCACCGAAGTGAGGCAGCAGAACAGTGCGAAAAATGCTAAAATTCTTTTCATTTATACGTCTTTGTTAAATTTTTTGCGCGCAAAAATAGTGAAAATAATTGGAATATCCAAATTTATGCGTATCTTTGCGGCAAAAAAGAGGAAAAAATGTGAAAAGTTTGAAGAGTTTGAAAGGTTCGAAAGTGCCTTTTGGACGAAAATGAGTTGTAACTTTACACCCTCTCAAACCCTTCAAACCTTTCCAACCCCTCCAACCCCTCAAACCCTTCAAACCCTTCCAAAATGAAATACATCGGAGCCCACGTTAGCGCTGCTGGCGGCCCGGAAAATGCCGTCACCGCTGCCCAATCCATAGGCGCACGCGCTTTTGCCCTCTTCACCCGCAACCAGAAGTCGTGGGTCAGCAAGCCCTTGTCCCCAGAGAGCATCGCCACCTTCAAGGAGCGACTCGCAGCCAGTGGTATTTTACCCAAATATGTGCTGCCACACGACAGCTACCTCATCAACCTCGGCTCGCCCGACACCACCCCAGGCGGTGGCCTCGAGAAGTCGCGCCGAGCCTTCCTCGACGAGATGCAGCGTGCCGAACAGCTCGGCCTCACCCTGGTCAACTTCCATCCGGGCAGCCACCTCAAGCAGATCAGCCCTGAGGAGTGCCTGGACCGTATCGCCGAGAGCATCAACCTCGCCCTCGCCCAGACTACCACAGCCGTGGCTGTGATCGAGAACACTGCCGGCCAGGGCAGCAACCTCGGCTACGAGTGGAGCCAGATCCGTCGCATCATCGATGGCGTGAACGACAAGTCGCGCGTCGGCGTCTGCATCGACACCTGCCACACCCTCGCCGGCGGTTACGACCTCAAGACGCAGGCAGGCTACGACGATGCCTTTGCCTCCTTCGACCGCGAGATCGGCTTCCGTTACCTCCGTGCCATCCACCTCAACGACAGCGTCAAGGACGTCGGCAGCCATGTCGATCGCCATGCAAACCTCGGCCAGGGATGCCTCGGCCTCGACTTCTTCCGTCGCTTCATCCTCGACCCTCACTTCGACGACATGCCTATCATCCTCGAGACTCCCGACGAGAGCCTCTGGGCGCAGGAAATCGAGTGGCTGTATTCAATTATTAAAGGGTAGTGAAAGAGGAGTGAAAGAGGAGTGAAAGGGTAGTGAAAGGGACATTACCACTGGTGGGTAGGAACATATCGCCCTTACCGACTCAAACAGTTTCGACCTCTGACACATTCGTCCCTTTCACTCCCCTTAATACACTTAAAACCCTTCCCTTCCATAAATGCTCCTCGAACCCCATAAGTCCTACATCCAGAAGAATCCCTATCTGGGACGCAAGGTAATCCATGTGGATCGTCTCCGCGAATCCGTATGGGACTGGAACTTGTGCGACCTCACCGCCATCCACCTTGAAGACTTTCCCAGCATAGAGCGCAAGCATGGCCTCGCTTCCACCGTCTATGACAACCAGGGCCTGGAGGAGATCCCCGATGAGGTATTCCTGAAGCTCCAGTCCCTGGCCCGCCTCTATGAAGCAATGGCCAAGGCCGCAGGACAGGAATACCTCCAGCCCCAAGCTAACGAGACCCTGGCCAGCTGCCTCAAGGTCCTATCCGACGCCAGCATCATCGACGAAACCTCCTACACCCACGCCCAGCTGCTCAAATACGCCAGCGACTACGAACAATACGCCACCGCTCAGATGCAGCGCGTGACGGATGTGATCGATGTGCATAAATGACAATTCCTCGTCTGCGCTCGTAGATGAATTTTTGCAAAACTACAAACGCTTTACCTCGGTCGAGGTAAGGCGTTTGTGCATCCACAATCAAGCGCCAGCAGTTGTGGACGAGGAATTGTGTGTCCTCATTGATCGTTATGAACTGAGTTATGAACAATTGCAGTGGATAAATGGTTTGTCGGTGGTTATGAACGGGGAAATGTTGATAAAATGGAGGATATTTGGGGGAGTTGTCAACATTTGGGGGTGGATAAGTGCTGGATAACTGATTGCATGATGTCGTGCTGCTGGGCGGCATCGACCCATTGGATGGGCTCGCAGGGGGTGCTGGAGAGCTTGGAACGGATGAGGTCGTTGGCACGGTCGGGATGGAGGAGGAGGGCGTCCTTGTGGGGGCGGTCGAGGCGCTTGATCCAGTATTCGAGCTGGTAGGCAAGGGTCTTGCTCTCCATCTGCCAGAGGCCGCGGAGGGACTGCATGGGGTGGCTGCGGGTGTACTTGGCGCAGCGGGGCAGGCGGTGGTAGTGCTCACGCAGACGGTTCACAATGTCCTTGGCAACCCCGGTGTAGAGGCTGCCGTCGGAGCATTGGATGACGTAAACGTGGTACATCCGTTTTTACTTGGCTAAACGAATCGTAATCTCGCGCTCGTACATCTGCGGCTTGACCTGATAGGCTGGCAGCACGTAGTTGGCGGTGCAGCCGAGGCCGGTGGTGGCGTAGTCGAGGTTGAGGGTGATGGCATCGCCACGCTGCAGCTGGCACTGATAGACGGCACGGGTGAGGTGGTCGGTGCTGAACGGATAGGCGTTGAAGTTGAACAGCTCGCTCATGGAGAACTGCAGGCCATGGCCAGCTCCGTCAGAGAGGGTGAGCCAGCGCAGGTCGCAGCGCAGGCCATGATCCTGAGGGATGAGGTAGGGCTCGTACATGTTGTCGACGGTGGTGTGGTAGCGGCCCACCATGTAGCCGGTCTTGCGGTCGGGATAGTTCTCCTCGGGGCCGCGGCCATACCAGTCGACCTGCTGCATCTCCTTGTTCAACGAGAGGGTCAGGCCGATGCGTGGCAGGAGGTAAGGCATCTGTCCTTCGGGCTTGATGGTGTGGTGGAGCGAGAGGGTGCCATCGCCATTGATGCGGTAGCGGTAAGTCTCCTCCATGCCCTGATAGCGGATGCCGAAGATGTAGGCATCGAGGGCTCCGAACTTGACCTGGCCGAACTGCGTGAAGCAGCGCACGTCGAGATAGACCTGGCCATCGACCTCACGTGCCTCACAAGAGATGGGCATGCGTGTGGTGCGGTCCAGATGATTGCCCCACCACTCGGCGCTGATCTGGCGGCCCGTCCAGGGCTCGTTGTGCGAGTAGCGGATGTTGTAGGCGCTCCAGTCATCGACCTCGCAGGCCACAGGGGCGCGCCATACGTTGAGCTGCAGCGGCTCGGTCAGGAGCTGGGTGCCCTGTTGCTCGATGCCGGTGAGCTGACCGTCGGGGGTGAAGGTGTAGCAGAAGCCATCGCCGCTGACGCGGATGGCATCGTCGCTCTGCTCAAGGTGAGCGGTGCCGATGGTGCGGTCAGAGGCTTCAGAAAGCTGGTGCCAAGGCAAGGCAGCCTGATCAGCTGCAACTTCGTGACCGGCAGGAGCCCAGCGCTCTGCCTGCTTGAGACGGGTGCTGAACTGCAGCTGATAGTCGCAGCCAGGCTTGATGGCAGGCTTATGGTAAGGGATGTGGACAAACTGGCGCGAGAGGGGAGCGACATCCAACGTCAGCTCACCTTGCTCGATGGCAACGCCATCCTCAAGCAGCGTCCATGTGGTGGCATAATGGCTGGTGGGGAGGAAAGCGCTGCGGTTCCATACCTCGGCTGTGCCACTCTCTGCATTGAGCAGGGTAATGACGACGGGGCGGGTAGAGTGCTTCATTTGGATGGCCTCAGGCTGCACGGTGCGGTCGGGCCAGATGGTACCATAGGTGCGGGCACCGATGCCATAAGTGAAGTATTCGGGACCTGGGGTTTCCTGCTCGAAGTCGAGCGAGAGAAGTGCGGAGTCGAGCGAGAGGAGTGGGAAGTTCAAGATGGCCTCGCCATAGATGAAGACATTGTCGATGAGGGCATCACAGAGATAGACGTCGGTCTGCTGGCCATGAATCTCGGCATTGCGGCCGATGTTGACGGGGTAGGGGGCGTTGATGAGGTGGCCGGCAGCAGGAGCCTTAGCGACAGGGACGCCATTGATGAGGAGCAGCATCTCCTTGCCATCGTAGAGGGCCAGGATGCTGTGCCACTGGTTGTTCCATTGGTCAGGCAGGGGAGCATAGAGCTGGTAGCGATGGCTGCGGGCACGCGGATTATCGATGTCCTTGTCGGTGTTGATGTAGAAGAGGAGGCTGTCGGTACCATACTGCTGCACACCATATTGATAAGAGCCCTTGGTGACGAAGGTGCCGCTGCTGGCGTTGAGGGCGCGAGGCATGACGTCGAAACCGATGGTGAGGGCTTCTGTTTCAAGGTCGAGGGCAGGGGAACGATAGACTTCGACCCACTGGTCATGGCCGTTGAGGTCCAGGACGTGGTTGTGCTTGGCGCGACCTTTGGCTGGCTCTGCAGTGGTGTGGTCAAAGTTCTTGAAAGAGATTGCGCCCACCTCAACGAGCTTGGCATTGCCCATGATGTGGGCAGGGTTGTGGTGCGATGACTGGTCGGTGAGGGCGCGGGCATTGGCATAGAGACCGGGGCTGACGAAGTCCCAGACGGCGCCGCCCATGGTGCGAGGGTATTGATAGACGGCTTGCCACATCTCATCGAAGAAGCCGCCACCATTGCCGGCTACGGAGATGTATTCGTCCATGAACGAAGGGCGCACGTCACCGTCCTGATGATGGCCCACCTTGAGGTCGAGGGCCAATGGGGTGGGGTAGCGAGGGCCTATGATCTCCTCGGCTGGGTGGCTGTAGGCATTGCCACCGTACATCCATGAGCGTGTGTCGTCGTACTTGCGGCCCTCCTTGATGACTTCGGCGATGTTGAAGCTCTCGCCACTCTCGTTGCCCGCACTCCAGAAGAGCACGGCGGGCTGGTTGCGGTCGCGCAGCACCATGCGGCGCACACGTTCCTTGTACATCTCGGTGAAGCGGGGATCGGCGCAGACGTATTCGGTGGCGTGGCTCTCGTCGCCTGCCTCATCGATGATGTAGAGGCCATACTTGGCGGCATACTCCAGATAGCGTGGCACCGGCGGATAGTGGCTGGTGCGCACGGCATTGAAGCCATACTGCTTGAGGATGGTCATGTCCTGCTCGATCAGGGCATCGGTGACAGCATGGCCGTCGCGAGGGTGCTGCATGTGCGAGTTCTGCGCATTGACCTTGATGGGCTGGCCATTGAGCAGGAAGACGTTATCACGGATTTCAGTCTCCTTGAAGCCCACGGTCTGCTCGGCGCGGTCGAGCACCTGGCCTGAGGCATCGCAGAGCTGCATGTGGAGGTGGTAGAGCGAGGGGGTCTCGCTGGTCCACTTCTTGGGGTTGGCAATCTGCTGGGTGATGGTGAGGCCATTGCCGGCCATCTCGGTGACGAGGTGATCCTGGTCGTCGAAGAGCTGGGCGCGGAGGGTAAGGCCGGCGGGGAGGGCGGCAGAGCCATATTGCTTGGCCGTGGCCTCGATGCGAAGTTCGGCATCGCGATAGTCGGCATCTAGGTCAGTGATGACGTGCCAGTCGAAGAGGCGGGTGCGTGGGGTGGCGTAGAGCCAGACATCGTCGAAGATGCCGGCCAGACGCCAGTAGTCCTGCCCCTCCAGATAGTAGCCATCGCTGTACTTGATGACGAGCATGGCCAGGGAGTTCTTGCCCTTCTTCAGATAAGGGGTGATGTCATATTCGGCAGGCTCCTGCGCACCCTCGTTGTAGCCCACCTCGTGGCCATTGACCCAGAGGAACGAGGCAGAGGCTACCTTCTCGAAGCGCAGGAAGACCTCCTCGCCATTCCAGTCCGAGGGCACGGTGAAGGTGGTGCGATAGGCACCTGTAGGGTTGTATTCGTGTGGCGTAAAAGGCGGATTGGCCTTGAAGGGGGCAGCCACGTTGCGGAACAAGGGATCGCCCCAGCCGCGCATCTCCCAGTTGGAAGGCACGTCGATGGTGGCCCACTTCGAGTCGCGGTAATCTGTGCGGTAGAAGTCCTCAGGGATGCCCTGGGGTGTGTCGGCATAGCAGAAGTGCCACTGGCCGTTGAGCAGCTGGCTGTGCTCGGGGATGTAGTAGGCACGGCCTTCCTCCTGGTTCAACTCGAACACCGAGGTGTCCTCGATGTAATCATAGATGTGGTGCATAAAGTCATGCTCGCCACCAGCATGAAGCGATGTGGCGAGCATGAAAAGGGCTGCGGTATGGAGCGCGTGAATAGACATATTGTTCATTGCGGGGTGTTATTTCAGTTTAGTCAACTGTTCGGCAAGTTCCTCGAAGCTGTCACTGAAGGTCTCGGTTGGGCTTGGGCTGGCACCGCCATCGAGCTCGTCGATCTCAACGACCAGCAGGGTCTCGCCCGACTTGATGTCAGTGACGGTGAGGGTGCCCCAGATCTTGGTGGCATTGCCAGGAATGAAGCCCATAACCTTGAAGTACTGGTCAACGTTGGTGATCT
This sequence comes from Bacteroidales bacterium, assembly GCA_045628525.1. Lineage (GTDB taxonomy): Bacteria > Bacteroidota > Bacteroidia > Bacteroidales > UBA3663 > Liminaster. The sequence goes on along the minus strand of JAZQPJ010000063.1, from coordinate 12,800 downwards.
GGATGGTGAAATTGTAGTCAGCCTCCTTCTTGTCGCTAACGACCTTGATCTTCTTGCATTCGTCATTGAAGCTCTCAGTGAAGCCGTTGAGCGAAGCTGCGGCATATTCGGTCATGTCGCCGAACTTCTCTTCGAGCGCCATCTTGTTATCGTACTTGGCACCATCCCAGAGAATCTCTACGATGGCCTTGCCCTCTGATTTCTTGAAGAACTTCTTGTCGCCCTGGGTAGCCTTGATGTCAAGGCCGGCGAAAGCGCACATGCAGGTCATGCACAGCACCATCATGGTAAGAATCAGTCTTTTCATAAATGGAAGTTTTAAATGGTTTGTGAATATTATTTATAATGTGGGGCAAATATACGAGGTTCCCTCGTTTTTGCCAACTATAGTGACGTTTTTTTCATGCCAAAGGGCAAACTTTGTGGTTTTTGGCGCTGTTTGCTACTTCTCTAAGGCAAAAATGCGTATCTTTGCAGCCGCAAAATCCCAAAGAACTATGGATATGAACATCCTGATGGAACAGCTGGGCATGCTGTTCCTCGTGGTGCTGGCCGGCTACATCTGCGGCCGCACGCGTCTCATGAACCAGCAGGTGAGCAAGGGGCTGTCGAACCTCATTGTCAACCTCACCTGCCCCTGCCTCGTCCTGGCATCCACCATGGGCGAGCGGATGCCCGATCGCTCGCTCATCGTGCCGCTGCTGATTGTGGGGGCGGCTACGTATGCCATCCTGCTTCCGATAGCTGCCTGGCTGCCGAGGCTGTGGGGGTGTATGGATCCCGAACGTGGCCTGCATAGCTTCATGCTCACGTTTGGCAATGTGGGCTTCATCGGGTATCCGGTGGTGGCGTCGTTGTTCGGTGCGGAGGCGGTGTTCTATGCTTCGGTGCTCAATGTGGCCAATACGATCAGCGTGTTCATCTGGGGCGCACAGTTCATAGCAGGCAAGGGCGAGGGTGGCACGCTGAAGAGCCGCCTCTATTCGCCGGCCATGATCGGCACCTACCTCTCCATCATCGTCGTGGCGCTGGCCTGGCACGCTCCACGTCTGATCGCGCAGCCATTGACCATGGTGGGCAACGTCACGGTGCCCGCCTCGCTGCTCATCATCGGCTACAGCATCTCGCAGATTCCTGCCCGCCACATGGCAGGGTCGTACAGGGTGTGGATCACCTCGGTGTGCCGCCTGCTGCTGATGCCGCTGGTGGTGTGCTATTGCTTCAAGGCCATCGTCTGGCTGCTGCCTGTGGCGGGCTATGTGTTCGACCCCTACATCATCCAGATCAACACGCTCATCATTGCCATGCCCGTGGCCTCGTTCGGCACGATCTTCTGCCTCAAGTATGGCGTCGATGAGACGGTGATGGCGCAGGGCACGTTCCTGACCACGCTGCTTTCGCTCGTCACCATACCGATTGTTGCAGGGCTGATATGAAAACTTTACATTCACTTTTGTCGCGAAACAATCGCTTTTGATTGAAAAATTACATAAAATTGCGAAAAAGTTTGGACTTTTGTCAAATATTCCGTATCTTTGCAGCGCATTTACAGACAAAACAAATTAAGATAATACAGAAATGACAAAGATTCGCGCTGCCATCGTAGGTTATGGTAACATCGGCAAGTATGCGCTCGAGGCACTCGAGGCTGCTTCCGATTTTGAGTGTGTAGGTATTGTGCGTCGCGCTGGTGCTGAGAACAAGCCAGCCGAATTGGCCAACTATGACGTAGTGAAGGACATCAAGGAGTTGAAGGATGTGGATGTTGCCATTCTTGCCACCCCAACCCGTAGCGTCGAGGAGTACGCCAAGCAGTGCCTCGCCCTGGGCATCAACACCGTCGATTCGTTCGACATCCACACCCAGATCGTTGACCTCCGTCGTTCGCTCGATGCGTGTGCCAAGGCCAACAATGCCGTGAGCGTGATCTCGGCAGGCTGGGATCCAGGTTCTGACTCTATCGTCCGCACCCTGATGGAGAGCCTTGCTCCAAAGGGCATCTCGTACACCAACTTCGGTCCTGGCCGTACGATGGGCCACAGCGTATGCGTTCGCTCGAAGGCTGGAGTCAAGGATGCACTCTCAATGACCATTCCTGTAGGACAGGGCATCCATCGCCGCATGGTCTATGTAGAGCTTGAGGAGGGCGCTGACCTCGCTGAGGTGACCAAGGCTATCAAGGCCGACCCATACTTCGCCAGCGACGAGACCCACGTATTCCAGGTCGAGAGCGTTGATGCCCTCAACGATGTTGGCCACGGCGTGAACCTCACCCGCAAGGGCGTGAGCGGCAAGACCCACAACCAGCTCTTCGAGTTCAACATGAAGATCAACAACCCTGCCCTCACCGCCCAGGTGCTCGTCAACGTAGCCCGTGCCGCCATGAAGCAGCAGCCAGGTGCCTACACCATGATCGAGATCCCTGTCATCGACATGCTGCCAGGCGATCGTGAGGAGCTGATCCGCCACTTGGTATAAGGAATCTTGTAAAAAGAAAAATTCGCCAGAAGATACAGAAATAGTTTTTCGAGCGCTCGGAAAGCCGGGGCAGAACGTTGCCAGGGTTTTCGAGTGCTCGAAATCTTTATTTTAAAATGTGGCAGGGTTTTCGAGCGCTCGGAAAGGCCATCGGGGAATGCTGACAGGGATTCCGAGCCGTCGAAAACGTTGGGCAAGAGCTCGGACAGACATTTCGAGCGCTCGAAGGGTTTGTCCTGAAGTGCTGGCGGCCTTTTCGAGCGCTCGAAAGGAAAACTCGTGAAAAATCTGGAATGTCCATTTTTTACAAATACAGCTCGAAAAAGGGGGCTATCTTTGCACCCGAAATTAAAAAGCTGCGAGTAGATGAAAAAAAATTCCGATGCGTTGCAACTTTTTGATGAGCGGATGCGTCTAATGGGCAAAAGGTACGAAAGTAACTTGCGGTGACTGCATTATTAACCTGGCCTATGCAAGCGTATCGCTAAACCTAGCTATAAGTTTATTCTTAACGCTAAACCTAGCTGTAAGTTTATTCTTAACGCTAAACCTGACTATAAGATTTATTCTTATTAACCAAACCTAAACTATATGATTTATCAAGCTAAGAATTTGATGGCAGCGGCCATGATGTGCCCTGCAATGATGTATGCGGCTTCACAGCCGGATGTGATGGGAACGATACTCGACGCCGAGGGGCAGCCGATGGGCTTTGCCAACGTGGTGTTGCTGTCGTTGCCCGACTCTGCGTTCGTGCAGGGTGCCACGAGCGATGTGGATGGACGTTTCAACATCGTCTGCCCTGAGGACAAGGGATTGCTCAAGGTGTCGTGTGTGGGATTCGAAACACAATATGTTGAGATTACGGATGGCAAATTACAGATTACGGATGACAAATTACAGATAACAGATGACAAATGTCAAATAACCATTCGCATGCGTGAGGATGCGCAGGTGCTCAACGAGATCACCGTGAAGGGCCAGCTGCCCAAGACCAAGCTGACGGGCAACTCGATGGTGACCGCCATCACCGGTTCGGTGCTCGAGAAGTCGGGCACGCTGAAGGAGATGCTCGCCAAGGTGCCAGGCATGACGCAGCGAGGCGATGACCTGGAGGTGCTGGGCAAGGGCAAGCCTGTCTATTATATAAATGGTAGGAAGGTGAGCGATCTGGACGAGCTGAAGCGTCTGCGCTCGGAAGAGATCAAGGAGGTGGAGGTGATCACCAATCCGGGTGCGCAGTACGATGCCACCGTCACGGCCGTGGTGCGCATCAAGACCGTGCGTCGCGATGGCAACGGCTTCGGCTACGACCTCTCGGCTGCCAACAATCAGGACCTGCGCTATGGCAGCAGCGACCCAAGTGCCACGCTCAACCTGCGTTACCGCCATAAGTCGCTGGATGTGTTTGGTATGGCCAACTATTGGGAGTGGACTTCGATCAACGATTCGAAGCCGAACCAGTGGACATGGCTGAAGGGCGATGAGGGCCAGATCAACACCATCGAGCAGCGATCGAAGTTCCGTACCGACTGGACGGGCAGGGGCATGAACTACAACCTGGGCTTCAACTGGCAGGTGGCCGACAATCATTCGGTGGGCATGCGCGTGGAGTATCATGACCGGCTCAAGGGTATCACCACGGCCGATATCGAGAGCTACATGAAGCAGGAGGGCGTGCTCAATGGCCTCGCCTATTCGACCGAGGAGCACTCGGTTTCGACCCAGCGCAACAAAACCGCTGAACCCTTCAACTGGGAGGGCAACGCCTACTACAATGGCCGTGTGGGCAAGCTCGGCATAGACCTCAACGTGGACTTCCTGACCAACAGAAGCCGTGAGACGAGCGACATCGAGGAGATTCAGAACCGGGGTAATATCCTGCCCATTGCCACCACTACCCGCACCACAAGCCGCATGCTGGCCGACAAGCTTGTGCTCAGCTATCCCGTAGGACAGGGACAGCTGAATGTGGGAACGGAGATGAGCTTTGTGACGCGCAAGTCGGCCTATCTGATCGAGGGCATTGACCTGCCTGCCACCGACTCGGAAGTGCAGGAGAACAACATCGCAGCATTCGTGGAATATGCCACCCAGATACCCCACTTCGGCAACGTGAGCGCCGGTGTGCGCTACGAGCACGTGGGCTTCGACTATACAGATAATCTGCACGCGGACAAGAGCATGTCGCGCTACACCGACGACCTGTTCCCCTCGCTCTCGTGGTCGAACCAGTTCGGCAGCTGGCAGACAGCGGTGAGCTACAGTTTCAAGACCATCCGTCCCCGCTACTACATGCTCGACGATGCCATCCAGTACCTCAACCAGTACTCCCTGCAGCAGGGCGACTCGAAACTGAAGAACGCCACCATGCAGGAGGTCAGTGCCAACGTGCGCTGGAAGTGGGTGAACCTCTACGCTGCCTACGAGCGTCGCGACAACGCCATGACGCAATGGACCTACAACTACGACAACGACGGCGTGATGCTCATCAAGTGGATCAACTTCGAGACACCGATGCGCAACTTCGCCTCTTTCCTCACCGCCTCGCCAACATGGGGTGTGTATAGTCCCAGCTGGACGGTGGGCTTCCAGCAGCCTTGGGTGAAGCAGACGCTGGTCGATCCGCGAGAGGCCGCTGGCAAGCGCGAGGTCAGCTTCAACAAGCCACTCATGTTCTTCGACTGCAACAACACCTTCCGCCTGAAGCACAGCTGGCAGCTGGAGGCCAACATGAGCCTCATGAGCCATGGCAACTCGGAGAACTACTACCTCACCAATACGGCGTTCAACCTCAGCCTGGTGGCTCAGAAATGCTGGCTCAAGAACGACGCGCTCTGCCTGCGAGCCTCGCTGAGTGACATCTTCCAGCGCTCAGGCAATGACATAGTGATGGACTGCGGCTACTACGAACTGCAACAATCGACACGCTACAACAGCAACCGCCTCGACGTGTCAGTGCGCTACACGTTCAATGCTGCGCAGAGCAAGTACAAGGGCACCGGTGCCGGTCGTGAGGCTGCGAGTCGTATGTCCTCGAACTAATGTGTCGAACTTCTTTTCAGATCCAACCTTTATCTTCATCATAAATTGCTGGCTCAACATGATTGTCAGCAATGATTTTGTCAAAGAGAGTCGGATCAAATACTGTTTTATAATCTGCGTCAACTCGAAGAAGACGAGACATAAGAGTCCAGGCATATCCAGAGTCATAACGACTGATAGTCCTGCGATATACACCACCAGGATATGAAACACCCCAATTCTTACATTGAACTATTGGATTTACGATAAGGTTAGCTACAGATGAACAACCATCGTCCGCAGAACCATAGATGTCAGATTTGGCAAGGTCTGCCATGACCTGTGTCTGGTCAGTAATCTCGCGCTTTCCTTCAGCAGTCTTAATTACTTCTTTCCAAGTGTCACCCTCTTTCGTAAATACTCTCCATCCTGCTACTTCATATGCGCCAATATAGCCAGCGCCGCCAGTTCGGAAGAGGAAAGCAATATCACCAAGGTTAACCTGTTTTACAAGATTAGTTCGCCAAACCTCTCCATATTCAACCAAGCTTAGTTCTTTTAGACCTTCTGCCAAAGCTTTGATTTGCTTATTAGCATCCCAAGCGTTGAAATGCCAGGTTTGTTTCTTGATAACATGAGGATGCTTTGGATCTTCGACTTCAACCTCTGAAATGATATTGTCTGTAGCAGAATGAACTTCTTCTGATTGAGTCTGGATTACAGGTTCTTGAGTCTGAGGAATTGCAGGAACATTATGCTTGTCTTCAATTGGAGCCAGATTAAACTGTAGCCATAATTTTGTTATGCTTGAAGCATCTGCTTTGTCCTGTTCGTCTTGTTTCAGATCATCTTGCAGAATCTTTGTGATTTCTGAAAAAGCGGTTATGTTACCACGACGTATTGTTTGAATATCGGCGGTTTCGTCGTTAGGATCATACAATTTGATTTGAGCTACTTTCTCAGCAAGGACACTAATGTTCTTGTTGTTGAGATAGAAGACCAACTTGCGGAATGCTTCACCCCGAAGGTCGCGTAGTTCCTGTTCTTCTACAATATCATCCTCGATAGTTTTCCACATTTTTGATACGAAATCTGAATATACGGCAATCTTACTTTCATAGATTTTGATATTCTTATCTTTGGCTTCCTCCCTTTCATTCAAAAGGATCTGTTGCTTACTTTGTTCTTTAAGCAGCATTGCCGTAATCAACGCTGTGATTACGGCACCAAGACAAGCGGCCACCATTTGGAAAGCCAAGTCAAACCCAGTAAAAAGGTGAAGCAAGAGCATCACGAGACAGAAGGCGAAGGCAAGAATTGCCATTATCACCCAAGGATTTATCTTCTTCATAGCTAATTATTGTTATCTCGCAGGACGAGTGCTAATCTTTTTGCAATTCTTATCGTATGTCTCAAGGAACGCTCCGCGTCGTGACACGAACGTATCTCCTGTAACAGAAACAATCTCACCTATAGTGGCGATTGCGATTGTCTTGAATTTCTTAGCTTCTGAGTCATAGAACTCATAGAAAGCACCTCTCTGGCAGATGAAATACGTAGAACTATAGCCGACAATCGATCCGAGGGTTGCTACAGATACGGTTTTGTACTTCTTGCCTGAGGCATCGTACAACTCATAGAAAGAACCTCTCTGTTGAATCGTGCTGAGAGTCTTTCCTGATCCAAATGAAAAAAGTCCCATTGTATAATTGTTTTAGTTTATATATTTTTTAGATTCCATATTTTGAATAGAGCCTGTTCTATAATATGATCTCTTCTATTAAGAATACAATCTTTGTCCCAAACAAAGTGCTCATTCTCTGTTTTACAGAAAGAACGAATCTCATGTTGTTGACGAATAAGGCTATCTTCACCTTCGTAAATGCTTAGCTTGTAGCTTAACGGATGATTACCTGCTGCACTATTTTGAGACTGTGTCAGCAATAACATATTTCCTATACAATTAAGCCATCCTCCTGATTCGATGCCATCCTCAGGATGCTCAATATCAGAATAAATGCCATATCCAGCCGCAACAGGCTGGTTGTTGGTTGGTGTCTGTGGCGCAATATGTTCCAGACTTTGATCGGTCATTATATTGTCCCAACTAATTCGCGTTGCCGGGTAATTTGCAGTACACAAACTCTGTTCATATCGCCATAAAACGTATCTGCACATATTCTTGTTATAGTACATGCTCTGAGACCTCAATGCAATTTTAATTTCATTATCATTCCAATAGTCCCAGGTCATTCTATCAATAAATCTGTCTATTGCAGCATTTATAGATCCGTCATCCTGAAGCTCTCCTAAGAATCCGTTCAATCTTGATTCGATAGCAGCTCTTCCACCCCTGATTGCAGACCTAAAAATTACATTCTCTACTAATCTAATGAGTCTGTTATGTACCGATTCACTAGCATTGCATAGAATCTTACTTCTAATAAGAATTGGATAAGCCTGCGCCATTCGTCTAATTCGTCTCAGATTCATCAAATCAAGATTTTTGCTGTCCTTCTCAACTTCAACTACATAGACAAATGCTCTAGCCAGTTGCTCTGTAAATTTGATCAACTCATCGACTTCATGCTTCTTGAAATACGACTCTACTTCTGCAACGAGGTGTTCTGTATAATAACCTTTTTCAGAATGATATGCCATCCAGAAATATCTGAGAATGTCATCTTCTCTAATGTCTGTATTGACAATTGACTCATAGATATTTCTAAAAGAATAGTTTAAGCTATCTATATAGCTCTTTTGCATTCCGCTTTTCTGCTCTCTTAGATATATCTGGAGCATGAAAAACGATTTAAGAACCTCTAATTGTGATAATGGCTTGCCACGGTCATTTTGAAATGCAAAGATTTGTGCAGCTTCTGCTTTGCCAGACACATGATACTCAGTCACTTTTGCATTTTCTACAAGTTTCATCCAATGCAAAAGTGTATCAGTCGATTCAGAGCGAAACACGTTGTCAAAGTATTCACGACACTGTCTAATTCTCCGCTTTGAATTAGAATTGATTGCATCTTCTCCGGCAAAAGGCTGTTCTCTATCAATGATTTCTTTTGTGAAGAATGGGTTATCATAATCCACTGTCTCAAAACAAACTTGACCATCCACAGCATCACGTAGATATTGGTGGGCGATTTGCTTACATATCATTGGAGGACAATCCTCTCGTTGTTCAAGTGCGTTTTTTAAGCAACTGAAAAAAATGACTGTAGTGGTCATTCTTTGTTGCCCATCAATCAGATACATCACATCTCGATTTCCGTCTTCTTTTTCGAAAAGGAAATGACCGAGATAGTACTGATCCGCTACATCGCGAAGATCTTGGATGAATTGTTCTCTTTGAACATGCCCCCAAGAGTAGGCACGCTGATAGGCTGGAATTATAAAGGTCTTTGAGGCCCTAAATAAACCGTTTATAGTAGATGCTTCCATATTTTTATAAGATTTTCATTGCTATTACTGCACATGCTTCCGCATCGGCTAAAGCATGATGATGTTGGGTAAGGTCGTAGCCGCACACTTTGGCTACGGTGTGTAGTTGATGATTCTCAATGTCCTGAAATACCCGTCTGGATGCGGACAATGTGTCGAAGAAGTCATAATCTGGATAATCCATGTCGTATGCTTCATGTACCGCTTTAAGACAACTGGAATCGAACGGACTATTGTGTGCTACCAATGGCAACCCCTCAATAAGTGGCTCAATCTCTGCCCAGACTTCAGGGAAGGTTCTGGCATTACACGTATCACTATCTGATAATCCATGAACTTTCTGGCAAAACCAGGAGTAATAGTTTGGATAAGGACGAATCAAGCTATAGTAGCGATCTGCGATCTCGCCATTTCGAACAACCACGATGCCGACACTACATACAGAGCTTCGGCTTCCATTCGCTGTTTCAAAGTCTATAGCGGCAAAATCATACATAGTATAATATGTGTCAATTGTTATTATTCCCAAATTTTATTCCATTTGTTCTCTGATGTTTCAGCTAATGGATTGACAAAAGCATGATGCTTATCATTGTCTGGTTCGCCTTTGCCTTCCAGCCAGTTAATAGTTATTCCAACAGGATTCTTTGGATTAACAGGCTTCTTTCGATAAGTGTCTTTCCATTGATAACGATACCAATCATTGCTATCATTGATCAATTTTATTGTTTCGGTTCTCGAAAGAATAAAAAAGCGAACGTGTTCATCTTTGTCAATATAAACAAACACCCAAGGCCCTACAATTTTTGTATCGAGGAAAGATGTTATTGCATTCTCCAAAGAGAAACCAACTGGAATATTAGTCCCTATACTGGTTTTCACTTGCACTAATGCAGTTTTCCCAGTTTCAGGATTCACACAAACAATATCGTATGATGCTACATTGTTTATAGACATATTGGCAAGGATAGCATCCCAACCTTTTTTCAGCAGTTCAATGGCTACCAGGTGTTCTCCGATAGCTCCCAATTGAGCCTTATTAAAATCTTTATACTGTGACATAATTATTTTCGCCAATTATATTCTACACCGAGCATTTCCAACCCTTGATATTTCCATAAATCCTTTTCAAAGGATGGGGTATATCGAGCACAAAGCAGGAAATCTTCATTGAATCCACTATGCTGTGCTGCGCCACCAATAATCTGTTCTATATCAATTTCTGTCTCTTCAACGTCAAGACCAAAGAATATAGTTCCAAGACGCTCCAATGTTTTGCCCTCATCCAGTCGTTGCATACAATTGTCAAGCATCAAACCGTACAGAGCAGGTGATGGCAACTCGGTATCTACATCTGTGTAAGGAGGAAATGCACAAACTCCACTTACAATCTCACCTCCAACCCTTACCATATCGCCAGTATAAATCCAATCGCCAAAATCGTCCTTGAACGGGGTTCTGACACCGGCAAAAACAACCCTGGTGACGTATTTCTCAGATCGATACCAGCCAGTCCCGAAAAAGTCAGATGCGATGGACGGCATTTCGTCGTTACAGATATCCTTGAATATATCATCGTCTGAAATGACGTACATGCAATCGTCAACAAAGAAGAAATCACCCATTTCTGCGTATCCGAACTTGTCTTTATCAATGATGTATCGGACAACAATATTAGTGATACCTTCGTTCTCATGTAGTGCTACGAATGTTTCATAGTCACCCAAGATGTCAACAATATTCTTGTTGCAGATCTCTTTTAGATCTTCCAATCTCCATGGGTAGTCGGAATAATTGTCAATCTTTATCATTTCTATTCGAGATTATATTTATTCCACATTTTTTTAATAACTCTGGCTATTTCCTTTCGGAGCCAAATAGGTTCAAGAACTTCAAGCTCCTCTCTGTTCCATAGTAGTTCTTGCTGGAAATCGAATGTAGGTCGGACTTTAATCTTAAAGATAGAGTAATCTTCGTTTTGTTCAATTTCCTGTTGATCGGAACCTTGCATCATAGGAAGATCACGCAGATAATTAGCTTGACTGGCACTTACTTTGAGTACTACGTCCTCAACCTTACAGTCCTTGTCTGCAATAATGCCAAAGCAATGGTCAAAATAATCTTCAGATCTGAAATCTTTAGGGTATTCGAATGTGTGACTTGACAGTCGGAAATCAGTTATACGGTCAAGGCAGAACAGAACATCTTCATTTGCTGGCCAAGTTCTACCTACCATATACCATCGCTGACGAAATAGTTTCACGCAAAGAGGCATCAAATAATGATCTCTTATATCTTCTCTCCAATAACTATAGTAAGAGATATGTATGAAACGATTCCCTTTCATCGCTTCTGTAATTGGAGTGAAGAAAGTTTGTCCGGAAGGAATGTGTTCAAGGATGATTCGGTCTTTGATCTGTTGACTATCGCTTAACGCATTACATACAGAGAAAGTAGAAATCAGCCAACGTCTGAGATCTCCTTTCTGATCATCTTCCAAGTCAATGTAGTAACGGTATTCTCTTCCTCGGGTTTCACACTCGATGACAACACCAAACATTTCCTCAATTACAGCTCTCCAGTTGAAGAAGGTTCGTTTTGGGATACGAACGCCCTCACTCAAGGAGCTCTTGAGCCATGCTTCATTGATGTCTTCTAACGTCAGTCTCTTTCCACCTTCGAAAAGATTGATCAACCAGACGTACTTCGTAAGAAGGTTCTTTGCCATTTCGGGATTCTGTTTCATGGTGCAAAGATAGCAGGTATGTGTGCTAAATCATTGCCGAGGTCGCTATTTGTGCGCAAAGATAAAAGAAAATGACAGAAAAAGCAAATTTTCTTCTAATATAATCAAAATACAAGGATATTTTAGCGCAAATTCGTACGCATTATTTTAATTAGGGTCAACTGAATTAAAGGAGACCACCGGGGACAGATCGTGCTCTTGATTGAATACTGCCGTGGGTTATCGTGCGAGTTGGAATGTACCTTCGATGGTCACAGTGGCTGGTACAGGATGGTCGAGACGGATGCTTTTCACACGTGCGTAAGGCCGGATCAGTGAGCGAAGTATTCCTCAAGCTCCTTGAAGGCGCTTCCTTCTGCATCGTTCTGGAGATCCTTGAGCAGGATGCCACGTTCGAGCAGGAGGATGCGCTGGCTTATGTCAGCAATCGATGCGAGGTTGTGGCTGGAGATGATGACGGTGGTGCCGAGTTCGCGGTTCATCTGGCTGATGAGGCGTGCCACGACGATCTGGCTCGATGGGTCGAGGTAGTTGAAGGGCTCGTCGAGGATCAGCACACGCGGACGGATGAGCATGGCACCGATGATGCCTATCTTCTGGCGATTGCCCATCGAGAAGTCCTTGATGTACTTCTTCTTGCCCAGCACCTCGTCGGCCATCAGTTCGCTGAAGCCGTCGAGGCGCTGCTTCAGATCCTGGCGGTCGATGCCATAGACGTCGGCAATGAATTCGAAATACTCCTCGGGAGTGTAGAAGTCGATGAGGAAAGCGTCGTCGATGAACGAGCCTGTGTATTGCTTCCAGGCAGGGTCTTCGTTGACGGGCAGGCCGTTGCTGAATACCTGGCCGGTGGTGGGCTCGATGAGGTCGAGCATGAGACGCATGAGGGTGGTCTTGCCAGCACCATTGTTGCCGACAAGGCCGATGAGCTCGCCTTCGTTGAGGATGAGTTCGGGGAGGTTCAGGGCGGTTTGTTCGCCGTATTTCTTAGCGCGAGTGTCATATTAGCACCACGAATTACGAATGTCAACAACATTTTGCTCATTTTTTGCTGACTAACGCCGGTTTGGGCAACAACACTTCATCCGCCTCTGCCTTTGCA